>JADCFN010000040.1 GCA_020249505.1 Roseomonas sp.
CATGAACATGATACGCAACGCAGACGACAAACACAGCCTTAAAGTCAGAAGAAAAAAAGCCGCCATGAACACAGATTATCTGGGCTCATTACTACTCAGAACTCAGCAGTGAGCCCTTCAAGCGATTACCCTGGCATATATGCCGTGACCCGTTTCAACGGATCACGCCACAGCTATTATGAGCGACTGATTCACCGCTCCGGTCATTCGACCTCCGCGGATCAGGCCCTACTCCACATTCTCCGGCTCACGCTCCGCATCCCGATCCTCTTCGGGCTTGGGCAGCGCGGGGGGCGCGGCTTCCTGGCAATCGAAGGTCAGCGCACCGTCGCGGAGCCCCACCTTCACCGATCCACCCTTGGCGAGTTTGCCAAACAGCAATTCCTCCGCCAGCGGCTTTTTCACATATTCCTGAATGACGCGCGCCAAGGGCCGCGCACCATACAGCGGATCATAGCCGCGTTCCGCCAGCCATTCCTTGGCGGCCGAGGAAAGTTCAATCGTCACATTCCGGTCAGCAAGCTGCGCTTCCAGCTGCATGACGAATTTTTCGACGACCTGCGCCACAATCTCCGGCGTCAGGCCAGAGAAGGGAACCACCGCATCCAGGCGGTTGCGGAATTCAGGCGTGAACATGCGGCGGATCGCATCCTCATCCTCACCCACACGGGCGGCGCGTTCAAAACCAATCGCAGGTTTCGCCATATCGGAAGCGCCGGCATTGGTGGTCATGATCAGGATCACATTTCGGAAATCCACATTCTTGCCATTGTGGTCTGTAAGCTTCCCGTGATCCATCACCTGCAACAGGATATTGTACAAATCCTGATGCGCCTTTTCGATTTCATCCAGCAGCAGGACCGCATGCGGGTGCTGATCAATCGCATCCGTCAGAAGCCCGCCCTGATCAAAACCGACATAGCCAGGCGGCGCGCCAATCAGGCGGGATACGCTATGGCGCTCCATATATTCGGACATGTCAAAGCGGACCAATTCAATGCCAAGCGTCTTGGCCAATTGCTTGGCAACTTCCGTCTTTCCCACGCCCGTGGGGCCAGAGAACAAATAATTCCCGATCGGCTTTTCCGGATCACGCAGCCCAGCGCGTGACAGCTTGATGGCGCTGGCGAGGGCTTCAATCGCCTTTTCCTGGCCAAACACCATCGCCTTCAAATCGCGTTCCAGATTCTTCAGCGTCTCCCGATCATCAGTGGAAACCGATTTCGGCGGGATGCGCGCGATCTTCGCGACAATGTCTTCCACATCCTTCAGTGTCACGGTCTTGCGGCGCTTATTCTCAGGCAGCAGCATGCGCGATGCGCCGACCTCATCAATCACATCAATCGCCTTGTCGGGCAGCTTGCGGTCATGGATGTATTTCGCGGAAAGCTCCACCGCGGCGCGGATCGCTTCCGGCGTATAGCGCACCTTGTGGTGCTTTTCGTAATTGGTCTTGAGACCCTGCAAGATCTTCACCGCATCTTCGACCGTCGGCTCATTCACATCAATCTTCTGGAAGCGCCGCACCAGGGCGCGGTCCTTTTCAAAATGCGTGCGGAATTCCTTGTAGGTGGTGGAACCGATGCAGCGGATGGTGCCCTGCGCCAAGGCCGGCTTCAGCAGGTTCGACGCATCCATCGCCCCGCCTGATGTTGCACCGGCACCAATCACGGTATGGATTTCATCAATGAACAGCACTGAACCGGGCTGGGCTTCCAATTCGGTCACCACGGCTTTCAGCCGTTCTTCGAAATCACCGCGATAGCGCGTGCCGGCCAAAAGGCTGCCCATATCCAGCGCATAGATGGTGGATTTCGCCAGCACTTCCGGCACATCACCTTCCACAATGCGCTTCGCAAGCCCTTCGGCAATCGCGGTTTTGCCCACGCCCGGATCGCCAACATAAAGCGGGTTGTTCTTGGTGCGGCGGCACAGGATTTGGATGGTGCGCTCGATTTCCTGATCACGGCCAATCAGCGGGTCAATCTTGCCCTGTTCGGCCTTCTTGTTCAGGTTCACGCAGTAATTCGCCAGCGCATCCTGGCCACGCGGCGCGCCACGGCCCTTTTCTTCGCGTTCCTGTCCTGGCTCCTCATTCCCCGCGCCATCGCCCTTCGCCGCGCGGGGCTGGGAGCGCCCGGGCGCCTTGGCAATGCCGTGGCTGATGAAATTCACCGCATCCAGGCGCGTCATATCCTGCAATTGCAGGAAATACACGGCATGGGATTCGCGTTCAGAAAACAGTGCCACCAGCACATTGGCGCCGGTCACTTCATCGCGGCCAGAAGATTGCACATGAATGGCCGCGCGCTGCACCACGCGCTGGAAGCCGGCAGTCGGCTTCGGATCGCCGCCGCGTTCCGTCACCAGGCCGGCCAAATCCTTATCCAGAAACTCGGTCAGGTCGCGCTTCAGTTTTTCAACATCAACACCGCAGGCGCGGAGCACACCCGTCGCATCCGCGTCATCGCCCAAGGCGAGCAATAGGTGTTCCAGGGTGGCGTATTCATGCCGGCGCTCGCCAGCCAGGCCCAAGGCGCGATGCAGCGTCTGTTCTAAATTACGGGACAACATGATCAACGACGCTCCATCTTAGCCCGAAGCCCCGGCGTTGCGGGTCCCAAGGCCGATTGTGAACTTTAATGTAGGCGCCCTCCTGGGATTCTTCGACCCCCTGCTTCAGTCCTTCTCGATGGTGCATTGTAGCGGATGCTGGTTCTGGCGCGCCAGATCCATCACCTGCGTTACCTTGGTTTCCGCGATTTCATAAGTGAAGACACCGCAGACCCCGACACCACGGCGATGCACATGCAGCATGATGCGCGTCGCCTCCTCCCGATTCTTCTGGAAAAACCTCTCCAAGACGTGAACGACGAATTCCATCGGCGTGTAATCATCGTTCAGCATCAATACCTTGTACATGGCGGGCTTCTTGGTGCGCGGGCGCGCCTTCACGACGATGCCCGTCTGAGGCCCTTCACCACCACCTTGCCCGTCATTCGGGCGCTTATCCTGATCGCTCATGCTCTCGGTTCGGTCTTTCAGAACGCAGGCTACCACGCCGCGCTACCCATAGGATATGGAGCGAATGGCAGAAGGTGAAGCCCTTGTTACGTCTCTGGCAAACAAGTTTATCGCGAACGTCTTGCCATTCAACGAAAAAAAATGGCGTGACCCATTGATATGGGTCACGCCATGTGCCGGCTACCCCCCGATTGGGAGGAGGGGCAGCCAAGCCAGAACGGGGCCGATGCCCCGGTTTGAGTGAGTGTCCGCTCACATGCGTTTGCCGAACACACCCTCAAGCCTCGTTTGGTCGCATTTTCCGAGCCGCCAAGTGAAGCCACTTGGCTTGAAAATGCTCCGTTTTAGGCCGCCAGCGGCTTCGCCAGCTTTTCCATCGCCACCGTCATGCGCGCATTCACGGGGGCAAGGGCGCTTTCGGCGAGCTTCACGGAAGCTTCCTGAAGCTTGGTGCCTTCGGCAACCATCTTCTCCAGCGCGGCCTTGGCGAACTTCGCCTGCAGCTCAGCGGCTTCATTCACGCTTTTCACGCCGGAAAGCGCCTTGGCGCCTTCCAGGGCATGGTCGGTCAGGCCCTGCGCCAGCGCCATATACTGGCGAGCGAGATCCTGAGAACCCGAGGCCCAGGTCTGGGCGGCCTTCGTGAAGGCCTCCACATTGCCGCGGCCGAATTCAGCGGCTTCTTCCGCCGCCTTGAAGATGCTCTCGGCACCCTTGGTCATCTGTTCCATGTTCTTCTCCATTGCTACGCGGGCTTGCGCCGCGCCATCATTCATCACTTTTTGAGCCTGGGCCGCGGTTTCCGCCGCCACCTTGCTCACAACCTGGCTCTTGCTTTGCGCCATTGTCTCAACCCTTTCCTTGCCGTTCCGGGGCACAGCGACCCGGGCTTTGCGAACCGGCCGGAGGGGCCGGGAAGATTTGCTGCGCTGCAACATGGGCAGCTTCTACGCGCGGCGCGGGGGCGATTGCAAGGATTTTTTTGCACTGCACAAAAATTTTTGGCGCCCCCAACTAAGGGGGCTGCGGGGCGCTTTCGGGTAATACCTCAAACCTATTCCTTAACCCTCTGATGAAAATCGGTATTTGACTTTTTTCACTGGACGGATCGGGCCTGCGGGGTTATTTAAGGTCAAGGGGAAGACAGGACCGGGCGTCGCAGCTTCGGTCCCATGGGGGATTTTCGAATGGGGATTCGTCGCCAGGGCTTGGGGGGCCTTGCCGGTCGATTCGTTGGGGCGATGTTCGGGCTGGCGCTCGCGGCCCTGCCTTGGCGTGCCGCCGAAGCGCAAATCGGCAGTGCGCGCTATTCCGCGATTGTCATGGAAGCCCGCACCGGCACGGTGTTGATCGACGCCGGCGCGGATGAACCGCGCTACCCGGCGTCGCTCACCAAGATGATGACGCTTTATATAGTTTTTGAGGCGCTGCGCGATGGCAAGACACAGCTGGGTAGCCGCGTGGTGATGAGCGAGGAAGCCGCTTCCCGCCCGCCTTCCAAACTTGGCATCCCGCCTGGTGGCGGCCTGACGGTGGAACAGGCAATTCTCGCGCTGGTCACCAAAAGCGCCAATGATGTCGCGGCGGCGCTGGGCGAGCATATTGGCGGCACCGAAGAACGCTTCGCGCAAATGATGACGATGCGCGCGCGCAGCCTTGGCATGACGCAAACGCGCTTTCGCAATGCCTCTGGCCTGCCGGATTGGGAACAGGTGACAACGGCGCGGGATATGGCGACTCTCGGGCGGCGCCTGTTCACCGATTTCCCCAATCGCTACCATTATTTCGGTACCGTTCATTTCGCCTGGGGCCGGGCGCAGATCCGCAATCACAATCGCATGCTGGGCGATTATGATGGCGCGGATGGCATCAAGACCGGCTTCATCAATGCCTCCGGCTTTAATATCGTCACCTCAGCGCAGCGCGATGGCGTGCGGCTGGTGGGGGCCACTTTTGGTGGTTCTTCCTGGGTGGAACGGGATCGGCATATGGGCGCGCTGCTCGATCAGGGTTTCGCCCGCATGGGCGTGGCGCCGCGCGCTCCTTCGTCAATCATGGCCGCGGCTGCCGCGCCGCCGCGCAATGCGCCCGCTGCGCGCCCCGTGCAGCAAGGCAATGCGCGTTTGGCCCAGGCAACGCCGCCCGCTCAACGCCGGCCGCCGCAGCAGGTCGCGACTACATCTGGCCGCCAAACTGCCCCAGCGCCGGTTGCCTATCGCCAAACGCCGACACCACCGCGGCCCGCCGCTCGGCCCACGCAACGCGTGGAACAGGGTAGCGCCACAAGCAATACGGCACGGCCAAATACGCAACGTTCCAGCGCTCAAAGCCAACAATTGCGTGCTCCACCGCGCCCGACGCAACGGTAAATTAGCCGCGCCAGGAAAGCCCGGCGCGGCGCATGCGGGCGCGCACATAAGCAAGCCAAATGACTTGCAGGCCAAGTGCTGGCACCAAGACCAAGGGCTTGATGGCGGGTTCAAGCTCCATGAACACCAAGGCAAGTAGCCCATTGGCCAGCACAAATCCCCAATGCACGGCAGCTACGTGCCGGACACCAAGCCCACTGCGTTGCGCCATTTGGTATAGATGCGTCCGATGTGCGGCGGTGATATTCAGCCCCATGGCGGCGCGGCGGGCGAGCGTAAAGGTTGCATCGAAGAACAAGCCAAACAGCAACAGCGGCACCAGCATGAAGGAGACTTCGGCCGCATCGAAACGCGCTGCCGCTACGGCCAAAATCGCCACCATGAAGCCGAGAAACTGGCTGCCGACATCGCCCATGAAAATCCGCGCCGGATGCAGATTGAAGGGCAGGAAGCCAAGCAAGCCGGCGGCGAGCATCAATGACGCCAGATAGACAAACCAACCGCCATGATGCCCGGCAATGACGCACAGGATCAGCAGCGCCAGGAATACTGTGCCGCCCACCAACCCATCCAGCCCATCCATGAAATTCACCGCATTGGTACAGCCCAGAATCCAGAACAGCGTCAGCAACGGCCCAAGCGCGCCAAGTTCCACCGGGCCAAGCCCCGGCAGCGCGATCCGCTGCAATTCAAGCCCGCTGCCAATCGCAACCAAGGCTGCCAGCGCCTGCGCCGCCAGCTTTAGTGCAAAGCGCAAATCCCGCGCATCATCCCAGAAGGACACCGCCGCAATGGCGAGCGCCGCACCAATCACACCGAGGAATTGCGGCCCCGGCAGGCGCGCATATTCCGCCTGCCAGTACAGCAACCCCATACCAAGCGTGAAAGCCACCACAATGCCAAGCCCGCCGCCGCGCGGCGTGGGCCGGCTATGGCTGGACCTGGCATTGGGGTGATCCAGGATCGGGTAGGCGATCATCAGCCGCACCACGATGGCCGAGACCAGCGCCAGGCCAAGGGCAACAGCCAAATGGGTCAGTATGGCGTGGAAGGTCATATCGGGGCAGCGCTATCGCCCGGCCAAGCGCCGGGCGCAACCTGACAATGGTTTAGCGCTTTTGCAGAATCTCCGGATTGACCATCATGGCCGGATCGGGCGCGCCATCCAAAGCGGCCAGGATATTGCGCGCCGCCGCTTCCGCCATGCGGGCCGTGCCTTCCTCGGTGCTCGCGGCTGAATGCGGGCTGATGATGACATTGGGCATGCTGAAGAGCGGATTGCCTGGCGTTGCGGGTTCCACTTCCAACACATCCGTGCCGAAACCCATCAGGCGTCCCGATTGCAGCGCCGCCACCACCGCTTCCTGCTTCACGATCGGCCCGCGTGCCGTATTCACCAGAATGGCGCCGGGTTTGAGTGCCGCGAAGGCTGCCTCATCCATCAAATGCCGGGTTTCGGGCGTCAGGGGACAATGCAGCGTGACCACATCCGCTTCCGCCAGCGCCTTTTTGAAATCCCGCGCCGGGATATGCCCGTCGGAGGCGATGCGCGCAGGATGATAGAGCGGGTCATGCACCATGACCTTCATGTGAAAGGCCCGCGCATAGGCCGCAACGCGAGAGCCAATCCGCCCATAGCCCACCACCAGCGCGGTCTTGCCGGCCAAATCCACCATGCGCGGCCCATCCTTGGGCCACCAGCCGCCTTGCTTGATATGCGCATCCGAATCCACTGCCCGACGCGCCACACCCAACATCAGCATCATGGCGTGTTCGGCGACCGAAAGATCATTGGTGCCATTCACCACCATCACGGCAATGCCGCGTTCCGTGCAGGCGGGGATATCCACCGTGTCAAAGCCAACGCCAATGCGTGACACCGCGCGCAAGCGCGGCGCGGCGGCAAGGGCGGCCTTGTCTACCCGTTCCAGCCAGGCCACCAGGCCATCTGCATTGGCCAAGGCCGCGTGCAATGCGGGCGCTGGTGGGTCGAACATTTCGATGGTTTCAACATCGGCGCGCGCGGCCAGCACTGCCGCACCTGCGGGATGCAAGGGACGGCCAAGGACAATGCGATAGGGCATCAGTTCAACTTCTCGATCTTGTTGGCTTCAACAACCTCGCGCCAGCGGGCGATTTCGCTCCGCACATGGGCGGCGAAACGCTCGGGCGGGCCGCCTTCGGGGCGTACGCCAAGATCGGCGAATTTGCGCCGCACTTCGGGATCGGCAATCGCTTCATTCAACAGACGGCTGAGGCCGGCAATCACCGCATCCGGCGTGCCGCGCGGGGCCATGAAGCCGAACCAGGGCTCCACCACAATGTCAGGAATGCCGGCTTCGGCGAAGGTTGGTACATCGAGCAAGGATGGGTCGCGTTCGCGCCCCGTGACAGCCAGCGCGCGGATTTGCCCGGCACGAATGGCTTGAATTTTCGTTGGGATGTTTTCCATCATCACCTGCACCTGGCCGGCGAGCAGCGCCTGCAAGGCGGGCGCGCCACCGCGGAAGGGCACATGCACCAGCGTCAGGCCAAGCCGGCCATTGAGCAATTCCGGGATCAAATGGTTGGAGGACCCAAAGCCGGAGGAACCGTAATTCACGCGGCCCGGATTGGCCTTCACCCAGGCAATGAATTCCTGCAGGTTTTGTGCGGGCACGGCGTTGTTCACCGCCACCGCATTCATGACACTGCCGGACCAGAATACCGGGATCAGGTCTCGTTCAATATCATAGGGCATGCGGGCATAAATCGCCGGGTTGATCGCACAATTACCGATGGTGCAGGCGCCAAGCGTATAGCCATCCGGCGCGCTTTTGGCCGCGGCATCCATGCCGATATTGCCATTGGCGCCGGAGCGATTTTCGATCACCCAAGGATGCGGCGCGCTGCGGCTCACGCGATCCGCCAGGATGCGGCCGACCAGATCCGTGGAGCCCCCCGGTGGGAAGGGCAGGATGATGCGCACAGGGCGTTCAGGGACCCAGCCCTGCGCAAGCGCAAGCCCGGGCAGGCAAAGGGCGATCAGGGTCAGGGCAATCCGGCGGAACATGCAACCTCCTTTAAGGTGGGCCTTTTGGGACCCTTGTATTGAGTATCAGGCCTATTGCGCGTGGCTTCAAGCGCCCTTCGGTGGCAAAAAACCTTGCCCAGTATGACAGGGCTGTAGCATTGTTTTGGCGCAGAGAATTTGTGGACGAGAAAGCAACATGCGCCACTGTCGCTTGGTATTCAGTTTGGCTGTTTTGTTGGCGTTGACGCCGATAAGTTCTATCCTGGCGCAAGGTGTGCCAATCCTGGATGCAGCGCGAGTCCTGGGGCTACCGGCTTCCAATAATGCGGAGCTTGAGCGTTTTCTGCGCCTGAATACGCCGCGCGCCTTTGCTGTGGGACCGAATAATACCTTTGGCTGGCAGGCCGGTGGTGGCGACGCGGCTGTTGTCGAACAAAGGGCCATAGCCAGCTGTGAAAGACGCGCTGGCGCCGGCAATTGCGCCGTTGTGCTGCGTGATCTGGCAATTGTGCGGCCAGGTCGCGAATGGGCACCAGCCCGGCCGCCCGCCAATATCGGCATATCCTCCATGGCGCATGACACAGTGCCGGATAACCGCTTTATCTGGTGGGGGCCGCAGCAGGCGCGCGGGGTTTTGGTTTTTGCCCATGGTCGGGGTGAGCGCGGCAATATGGATGATTCGCGGGGTTCCCAACCGCAAAGCTGGACCCGGCACTTCAATAATGCCGGCTATGATGTCTGGCGGTTTGATCGCCACCCGAATTCGGATGAAACCGCGCGCGCGGCACGTTGGCTGCGAACCGATTTGGCGGAGCTGCGCCGCCGCGGATATCGTCATATCATTGTGGCGGGGCAATCGCGTGGCGGGTGGAACGCCATGATGGTGTTGGATCAGCCAGGACTTGCCGATGTGGTGATCGCCATTGCCTCAGCCGCACATGGCCGTGGTGCTGACGCCAGAAACGATCCGCAGTGGCAACAGATCAGCCAATTGGAAGCGATCCTCACGGCCGGCCAGGCATCATCCAAGGCGCGGCTGGCGGCGGCCAATTTTCGCGAGGATCCTTTTGATGCCGAACCGGATCGTCGTGCCGCCCTGATGCGGCAATATGGTCAGCGCTTTGCCGGATTCCTGTTGATTGACCGCCCTGAGGGCCTGATTGGCCATAGCGCGGGCGCGAGTTCCGCCTTCAATACGCGCTACGGTGCATGCTTGCTCAATTTCGCCACCGCGCCGCGCCCGCCTTCGAGTTGTTGAGCCGCCGCTTCACCGGTCAACCAAGCGCCCGCCACCGTGGCGGCATAACGCGGGTGGCAGGCCTCACCGGCAAAAATCAGCCGGCCATCACCAAGCGCTTCGCCGAGCACCCGTCGCGCCGCCTGCGCACCTGGGATGGCATGGCTATAGCTGCCAAGAAAATGCGGGTCTGCACCCCATTCGGTGATGATGGGTGGGCCGAGTGCCGCTGCGGCTTCCGCGCCAAAGACGCGGGCAAATTCTGCGCGGGCATGGGCTTCGGTCGCGCACTTGCCGGCGCGCGATAATTCCCAAGCGAGAGAACCGCCGATGAAGGCGAGCATGACCGGTGCGCCGAAGGGCCGCGCGATCCAGGAAATGGGCCGATCATCTGGCCCTGCGATATCGCGCCGGAGGCTCGCAAAAGCACCGAATTCCGGCAGCACACCGGGCGGGATGGGGAAGGCGAGCTTGCTCAGCAAGCCAAGCGGCAGGGCGTTGATGGCTTCGCGCTTTTCAACCGGCAGATCAGGCATGAAAGCAATGCCGCCCTGCGCCAGCACGCCGGTTGATACTGTGATGATGGCGGCGCGCGCACGGATGCGCCCGAAAGCGCCGCTCGCTTCAACTTCCTTGCCGCCCCAATTAAGCTGCGCCACGGGTGCATTAAGCTGGATCGGCAAGCCCTCAGCCAGCGTCGCGACCAGCGTGCCGAGACCTCGGCGGAGCAAAAGATTCGGGCCATCCAGCGCGGTGGCGGCGAAATCATGCAGGCTCATGCGCGAAAGCTCGGCAGCGCAAATCTGCGCCCCTTCCCAATGCGCCACCAGCGCATCAAAGCGCCCGCCCTGAGGTGCGGCGTCTGATGCGGGGCGATCCGGCGCGCCATCCGTTGCAGCGGCTTCAATCACGCGCCAGAAATGATCCTCCGCTGCCGCGAAGGCGCGGCGTTCGGCGGTGGTGGCGAAGCGGCCTTCGGTAAACAGCAGGCGCTGGCGCAGCTTGTCGTGATCCACTGTCTTAAAACCGAGTGCCTCAGCAAAAGCGGTCAGCGGATTGTCATGCGCCTGATGCAGCCAGGAAGCGCCATGGTCAAAGCCCGTTGCATCGGTATAGGCGCGCCCGCCAATGCGGTTCTTCGCTTCCAGCACCACACAGGAAAGCCCGCGCGCACGCAGCGCCCGCGCCGCGGCAATGCCTGCCACGCCCGCCCCCACCACAAGCGCGTCCACCTGATCACTCATGCCGATGCTTTACCCCGGATTGGCGCGGAACGCATGGGCATGGCTAGAATGGGCCAAGTTACGGAGGATTCCCCATGCTGCAAAACCCACCCGCCGAACCCGGCATCCGTGAGGAGGATATCGATACCCCCGCGCTGGTGATTGATTTGGATGCTTTCGAACATAACCTGGATACCATGGCAGCGCTGTTGGCGCCCACCGGTGCCAAGCTTCGCGCGCATGCCAAGACCCATAAATCCAGCGTCATCGCCAAGCTGCAAATGGCGCGCGGTGCGGTTGGGCAATGCGTGCAGAAGGTAGCCGAGGCTGAGGCTCTGGCATGGGGCGGCATTCCAGATATTCTGGTCACCAACCAGGTGGTCAGCCCGCGTAAATTGGCGCGTCTTGCGGCGCTCGCGCGCATTGCCGAAGTGGCGGTCTGTGTGGATGACGCGGCGCAGATCGCGCTGATTGAAGCGGCGGCCGAGGCCGCTGGCGTGCGCCTGCCGGTGCTGGTGGAAATTGATGTCGGCATGGCGCGCGGCGGGGTGGAACACGGCCCGCCGGCGGTGGCGCTGGCAGAGCGCATCGCAGCCAGTAAGCATCTGCGTTTCGGCGGCCTGCAAGCCTATCACGGTTCAGCGCAGCACAAGCGCGCGCCGGAAGAACGTGCAGCCGCGATTGGGGAAGCCGTGGCGCGTTCGCGCCGCACCGTGGAACAGTTGCGCCAACGCGGGTTGGAATGCCCGATTGTGGGCGGTGCGGGCACCGGCACCTTCCGGCATGAGGCCGCCAGCGGCGTCTATACCGAAATCCAGGCCGGGTCCTATTGCTTCATGGATGCGGATTATGCGGCGAATGAGGATGCGCCGCCCTTCCGCCAATCGCTTTTCGTGCTGTCTCAGGTGATGAGCACCGCAGGGCCAGGCATTGCCGTGCTGGATTGCGGGCATAAGGGCGTTTCGGTTGATTCAGGCATGCCGCAGGTCTGGCAACGCCCAGGGCTGCGCTATGCTGGCGCATCGGATGAGCATGGCAAGCTGGTGATCGAAGATGGCAGCGCGCCGGCGCTTGGTGAAAAGCTCCGCCTGGTGCCGGGCCACTGCGACCCGACGGTGGATCGCTATGATTGGTATGTCGGCGTACGCAAGGGGCGGGTGGAATGCCTTTGGCCGGTCTCCGCGCGCGGTGGGATGGCTTGAAACGCGCGCGGGTTCCAATCACACGTCCAGATTGGCAACCTTCAAGGCATTGCCAACAATAAAGTCGCGGCGCGGTTCCACGAGATCACCCATCAGGGTGGAGAAGACCTGCTCCGCATCCTCCACATCCTCCACCCGCACGCGGAGCAGCGTGCGGATTGCGGGATCGAGCGTGGTCTTCCAAAGCTGATCGGGATTCATTTCCCCAAGGCCCTTGAAGCGCTGGAAGGAAAGCCCCTTGCGGCCCTGCGCGATCAGTTTTTCAAACAGCGCGAGCGGCCCCACTACCTGCGTTTCCGCACCATCAATCGACAATACAGCGCCACCCAGGAAATCCGCCGCCAACCTGTCACGCCGTTCATCCAGCCAGCGCGCTTCCGCACTGCGGAGCGCTGTCGCGTCCAGCACATGGCGTTCACCAACGCCACGCACCGTGCGCGCGAGTGTCAGACCGTTATCGCCCGCGGTCGCCACCCAGCCGCGTTCGGATGCCGGCGCCAGCACATCCAACCGCGCAGCCAGGGCCTGTGCGGCGGCCAAGGCACGATCACTTTCCATGGTCAAAGCGCCGGTAATCGCGGCCTGTTCGATGATATCCGCCGGCACGGCGCCTGCCAGGCGGCGAATGCGCGCGGTCGCTTGCCGGTGGAAATCAAGTTCCGCCTGGAAGGCATCGCCAGTCAGGTCGCGCCCATCTGGCAGGCGCAGGCTAGCCGCGCTTTGTGCCTTTTCCAGCAAGTAATCTTCTAGCGCGCGATCATCCTTGAGGTAGCGTTCTTCCTGCCCGCGCTTGGCGCGATAAAGCGGCGGCTGCGCGATATACAGATACCCGCGCGTGATCAATTCCGGCATCTGCCGGAAAAAGAAGGTCAGCAACAGCGTGCGGATATGGCTGCCATCCACATCGGCATCGGTCATGATGACAATGCGATGATAGCGAAGCTTGCCGATATCAAAGCCGCCTTCCGAAGGTTCACCCCGCCCGATCCCCGTACCAAGTGCGGTGATCAGCGTGCCGATTTCAGCGCTGGAGAGCATCTTGTCGAAACGCGCGCGCTCCACATTCAGGATCTTGCCTTTGAGCGGCAGGATCGCCTGGAAGGCGCGATCACGCCCTTGCTTCGCGGAACCACCGGCGCTGTCACCCTCAACGATGAATAGCTCGCTTTTTGCCGGATCACGTTCCTGACAATCCGCAAGCTTGCCGGGGAGTGATGATACATCCAGCACGCCCTTGCGCCGCGTGAGTTCACGCGCCTTGCGCGCCGCTTCACGCGCTGTTGCGGCATCCAGGATCTTGCTTACCAGATCCTTGGTTTCCTTGGGGTGGGTTTCGAACCAATGGGTAAGCGCATCGGCGCAAGCCATCTGCACCACGGGCTGCACTTCGGATGAAACCAGTTTTTCCTTTGTCTGGCTGCTAAATTTCGGGTCGGGCACCTTCACGGACAAAACCGCCGTCAGCCCTTCGCGCATATCCTCGCCAGTCAGCGCCACCTTTTCCTTTTTGGCGATGCCTTCCGCGACCTTGGCCACCACACGCGTCAGCGCCTGACGGAAGCCCGCCAAATGCGCCCCACCATCGCGCTGCGGGATATTATTGGTGAAGCACAGCATCGTTTCATGATAGCTGTCATTCCAGCGGAGTGAGAGCTCAACCTTGATACCATCCTGTTCCCGCGCCGCCAGGCTGATGGGCGTTGCAAATAGCGGTGTCTTGCCCTTGTCCAGCCATTCGACAAAGGCCGTAAGCCCGCCATCGAAGTGAAATTTGGTTTCCTGCACTTCTGCATGGCGTTCATCACGCAGCACAACGCGCAAACCGGAATTGAGGAAAGCCAATTCACGCAACCGGCGTTCCAATATGGCAAATTCAAACTCCGTGCGCGTAAAGGTTAGCGCGGATGGCTTGAAGGTGACTTCCGTACCATTTGGGTGGTCAGACACGCCAAGCGCGGTGCAAGGCACCACGGTGTCGCCGTGTTCAAAGCGCAGCCGATATTCCTGCCCGCCGCGCCAGATGCGCACTTCCATCCATTCGGATAGCGCGTTGACCACGGCCGCACCAACACCATGCAGCCCCCCCGAAACCTTGTAGGAATTCTGGTTGAACTTGCCCCCGGCATGGAGCCGCGTCAGTACAACCTCGGCAGCGCTGATGCCTTCTTCGGCATGGATATCCACCGGAATGCCGCGGCCATCATCGCGCACGGTAACGCTGCCATCACCATTCAGCGTGACGGAAACGGCCGAGGCGAAACCTGCCTGTGCTTCGTCTACGGCATTATCAACAATCTCAAAGGCCATGTGATGCAGGCCAGAGCCATCATCAGTGTCGCCAATATACATGCCCGGCCGTTTGCGCACCGCTTCCAGCCCGCGCAAGACGGTAATGGAGGCGCTGTCATAGGCTTCATTTTCGGCGCGCGGCTCGTCGCTCATGCCGGTTACGGGCTCCTGTTCGGGGAAAGAAGAATCATGAAGGTTTGTTAGCATTTTTCGGCGACAAACGCGACCCCGACAGGCGGTATTTCGCGCGCGCTTCAACCAGCGGCAATAAGCCTGCCATCGCCCGCGCTGAACAGGCGCCCAAGGCCCGCAAGCGGGGCAAAAACCTCAAGATCAGTGCCGGTCATGAAGACCTGGGCGGGCAGCGCGGCAAGGGCGGCGAACAGCGCTTCACGCCGCGCGGGATCAAGATGCGCCGCCACCTCATCCAACAGCAGCAGGGGCGCGAAGCCGCGCGCTTCGGCAATCAGCGCGGCATGTGCCAGCACCACGGAAACCAGCAGCGCCTTTTGCTCTCCGGTGGAACAGAATTCGGCGCTGATCGCTTTCGGCATATGGATCAAGCTCAAATCCGCCTTATGGGCGCCCCGCGCGGCACCACCGGCTGCCGCATCGCGCCGACGATCCTGCGCCAACCCCTGGCGCAAAGCTTCTTCCGCCGCCAGCGCCGGGGTCTCAGCCAAAGCCGCCAGGATGGGGCAGGCGACCTCAAGTCGCGCGGCGGGAAAGGCGCCGGTGGCGCGCCCCGCGGCAAGCTCGGCATTCAGGCGCAGCATCAGCGCGCGCCGGGCGGCCGCCACCGCCACCGCATGGCGCGCCATGGCATCTTCCAGCCCGGCAAGCCAGGCAGGGTCCGCGCGCCCTTCCGCCAGCAGCCGGTTACGCTCCGCCATGGCATTGTCATGCGCTGCCACTTCCCGCGCATGGCCCGGTTCCAGCGCCCAGACCAGCCGATCCAGGAAGCGCCGCCGGCCACTCGCCCCTTCCTGGAACAGCCGGTCCATTTGCGGCGTGATCCAAACGGCGGCCATGCGTTCAGCGAGCATCCCCTGGCTGCGCACAGCCTGCCCATCCAGGCGATAGATGCGCCGTTCCGTCGCCCCTTCCGGGTCTGTGCCAGTGCCGATTTCCATGGGGCCAGCACGGGTTTCAAACCGTCCCGCCGCCGCCCAGGGCAAGCCCGCCCCGGCTTCCTGCCGGCCAAGTTCTGCCATGCGCGCACCGCGCAAGCCGCGACCGGGTGCGAGCAGCGATATCGCTTCCAACAGATTGGTCTTGCCCGCGCCGTTTTCGCCCGCGATGCAAATCAGGGATGCGCCAAACGCCGCATCCAAGCCCCGCCAGGACCGGAAATCCGTGAGCCTAAGGCGCGCAAGGAAAAGCCCCGGCGCCGTCACACCCGCATCGGCATCAGGACAAACAGCGCTTCCGGCCGGGATGCGTCGCGCACAATGGTGGGCGCCGCGCCATCGGCAAACATGAATTCCAGCTTGTCTTCCACCAGATCAGTGATGTCGGACAGATACCGCGCCTGAAAGCCGATTTCCAAAGCGCCGCTGGTATAGGCGACATCATCGCCTTCCAAATCTTCCTGCGCTTCGCCCTGATCAGGGCTCGCGGCCGAAACACGCAAATGATTGGTGCCGAGGCTGAGCTTCACCGGGCGGGATCTTTCGCTGCTGATCGCGGCCACACGCTTCACCGCATCGGCGAAATCCTTGCGTGGCACGACAAGCTTCTTGTCATTGCCGCGCGGGATCACGCGCTCATATTCGGGGAAGGTGCCATCAATCAGCTTGCTGGTGAGCGTCACGGTTCCGAGCGCGAATTGCACCTTGGTGTCCGAAAGCCGCACCACAATCTCATCCTGGGTTTCTTCGGCAAGCTTGCGGATTTCATTCACGGTCTTGCGCGGAATAATCACGCCCGGCATGGCCTTGGCCCCTTCCGGCAGCGGTTCTTCCACGCGCGCCAGACGATGACCATCAGTCGCAACCGCACGCAGCACTGGCTGGCCTTCGCTTTCAGTTGCGTGGATATAGATGCCGTTCAGGTAGTAGCGGGTTTCTTCCGTGGAAATCGCAAACCGCGTGCGGTCAATCAAGTCCCGCAACACGCCGGCCTTGATGCTGAACTGCACCGGCATGCGCCCTTCGGTCATGGAAGGGAAATCATCCACCGCCAGCACCGCGAGGCTGGTATTGAAGCGACCGGAACGCAGCGTGAGCGGACCGTCACCACCGCCATGGTCGAATTCCACCCGCGCGCCTTCCGGCAGGTTGCGGATGATTTCATAGAGTGTCGCCGCCGGTGCTGTGGTGCGCCCCGCGCGCGCAACAGTCACACCCGCGATATCTTCCACCACCGCGATTTCCATATCGGTCGCGGTCAATTTCAGCGCGCCGCCCGAGCTTGCTTCGATCATGACATTCGCAAGGATGGGGATGGTGTTGCGCCGCTCAACCACGCTTTGCACATGGGTCAGCGCCTTGAGCAATACCGCCCTGTCAACCGAGAATTTCATCGTTCCGACGCCCCGATCCTGTTATGGCGATCTACGCAGCCCCAGGATGGGTCCCGGGCGGCAAATCGCCAGTGAAATCCTGCCCGGGCGACAAACCTGCCGAATCGGCGCGGAAAAGCGCCCGGATACGCGTTTCCATACCAGCCCGGAGGGGGGCAGAAAAGCGGCCTGGTCTCTGGAAAAAGCGCTTTGGCGGGCCGGGTCCAGCCCCTCAGGTTTCCAGCATCCGCCGGAGAAGCTCCACATCTTCAGCGAAGGACCCATCCGCCTGCATAAGCTCCGCTACGCGAGAGACGGCATGCATGACGGTCGTATGGTCCCGATTGCCGAAGCGCCGCCCGATTTCGGGGAGCGAGCGAGAGGTAAGCTGCTTCGCCAGATACATGGCAACTTGGCGTGGCCGCGCCACATTCCGCGCACGCCTCGCCGAGGACATGTCGGTAAGGCGGATGTTATAATGCTCGGCGACTTTGCGCTGGATTTCCTCAATGGTCACGCGCCGGTCATGGGCGCGGAGGATATCGTGCAGCACCTCCTGCGCGCCTTCCAAGGTAATGGGCCGGCCAAACAGATTGGCCCAGGCGATCAGGCGATTAAGCGCGCCTTCCAATTCCCGCACATTGGACGTGATCTTGTGCGCGAGGAATTCCATGACGCGCGCCGGCACGGCAACGCCGGATGATGCTGCCTTGGCCCCTAGGATGGAAATGCGGAGTTCATAAGTGGTCGCATGCAGATCGGCCACCATGCCGCAGCCAAGGCGGGTGCGCAGCCGGTCTTCAATGCCGGAAAGATCGGATGGGGATTTATCGGCGGAAATCACAATCTGCTTGCCGGCATCCACCAGCGCATTGAAGGTGTGGAAGAATTCTTCCTGCGTATTGTCCTTGCCGATCAGGAATTGCAGGTCATCCACCATCAGCACATCAACCGACCGCAGCGTTTCCTTGAATTCCATGGTGGATTGGCTGCGCAGTGCCGCGATGAAGCGATACATGAATTTCTCGGCACTCATGTAGGCAACTTGGCGCGTGGGGTGTTGTTCGCGAATGGCCCAGGCAATGGCGTGCATCAGATGCGTTTTGCCCAGCCCGACACCACCATACAGGAACAGCGGATTGAAGCCTGGCAAGGCCGGCTTTTCGGCCACGCGGCGTGCGCAAGCATGGGCGAATTCATTGGGCTTGCCGACCACAAAAGTATCGAAGGTGAAGCGCGGATCGAGCGGCGCGGACCAATCACCGCGCGGGTCGGCTACGCGTGGCGCTGTTGCGGTCAGGCTTTCCGCCAAAGCTTGCGCGCCATTTTCAGCGGGCTCCGCGGTTGCTGCGCGCCCATTGGCGGCAACGCGCAGATCAACGCGGCGAATAGCGGCATTTTCCTGCTGCCATAAGGAACGAAGCCGATCCCCGTAATGGCTGCTTACCCAATCACGCAAAAAGCGTGTGGGCAGTGTGATGGTTGCTTCATCACCATCAACAGAAGCTAAGGTCATTTGCCGAAGCCAGCTGCGGAATTCCACATCGCCCACTTCTTCGCGCAGCTTGGCGCGGATGCGCGCCCATGCTTCAGCCCAGGCGGCCGGGCTGTGCGGGGACGTGCTATCGCTTAGCTTTTCCGTGCTTCGCAAGACGCTGCCCCCCTGCCCGTTCACTCATTAGACCCTGTTGGAAAGTATCATGGCGCCTTGAACCACAAAAACTCAATAGCAAAAAAACCTCGCCAAAAAATTTCTGATTCGCGCGAAAGAAAGCGTTTTCGACCTAACTCGTTCGATGTAAAAACGGGCGCCCGCAGCGCGTGTGCCGGTTGACAACGCGCGCCAAAGCACTGCGTGACACGGCTTCCGCCATGTCACCTAATTTCATTTGATTTAGAGGGAAATTACGCTGTCAGGCGCCGATAGATTTTACGCGCGCCGAAAGGCGCGACAATTTCCGCGCGACAGTATTGGCGTGCACCACACCCTTGGTTGCAGCGCGCTGCATTTCAGGTTGCGCGGCGCGAAACGCTTCCTGCGCCGCGGCCTTGTCACCCGACTTCACTGCTTCTTCGACCTTGCGCAAAAAGCTGCGCACGCGCGACTTGCGCGCCTTGTTCCGCGCGGTGCGCTTTTCAGTCTGACGAATGCGCTTGCGCGCGGAAGCGTTATTGGCCATGGGCTGTCTGTTCAAACCTGAGAAAGAATAGGCGGATCGGCGCCTTGGAAGGGCGCGTAACTAGCCCCGGAGCATGGTCTGCGTCAAGCCGGGGGAACGGGCCACACCCCGGAAGCTGCGCCCTGGCTTTTCTTTACCCGGCGACCCACTAGATTGCGCTGCATGAAGCGTTTCTGGGAAGCGGCCCTGGCCATACCAAGGCATGAGGGCGATTATGGTGTGGTGCTGGATGGCCGCCCGCTCCGGCTGCCGGGCGGCAGCATTCTTACCACTGAAAGCCGCGCCCTGGCAGAGGCGATTGCCGAGGAATGGCACAGGGCTGGCGGCGCCAAGGGCGGTGAAATGCGTCAGGAAGATGTGCCGCTCACCCGGATTTTGGGCGCCGTACAGGAACGCATCGCGCCTGACCCCAAGCCCATGGTGGAAGGCCTCGCGAAATACGGTGAGACGGATCTGCTCTGCTACAGGGCAGAGGATCACCGCCTCGCCACGCGTCAGGCGGAAGCCTGGAACCCCCTGCTTGAATGGGCTGCCTTGGCGCTGGGTGCGCCGCTCAGCATTACCCAAGGCTTGATGCCCATGCCGCAAGCGCCCGAAAGCCTGGCCGCGCTTCAGGCCGCCGTCGCGCGGCATGATGCTGCGGGACTGGCCGCACTTGGCGTCGCCGTGCCGGCGTTGGGGAGCCTCGTGCTCGGTCTGGCGCTCAGCCTTGGGCGCCTGGATGCGGAGGAAGCGCATCGGCTGGCCATAGTAGATGAAGTTTTTCAGGAAGAATTCTGGGGCAGCGATGCCGAAACCGCAGCCCGGCGCGCTGAGCGGTTGGATGATGTGAAGCTGGCAGCGCGCTTCATTGCGCTGATGGCCGATTAAGGCGCGCGCGTTGCGGCGCTGGCGATTTCATTGCCCCAGCTTTCGTCCTAAGAAGAAGCCATGAAGCCGCTGATCCTGACCATGGGTGAGCCCGCCGGGATCGGTGCGGAGATCACCGCCGGCGCCTGGCGCGCCCTTAGCGTCAGCGGGCCGTGCTTTGCGCTGATTGACGATGCCGGGCGGGATTTCGGCGTGCCGGTGGCGCGGATCAGCGCGCCGGAAGAAGCGGGCCGGGTGTTCGGGCAGGCGCTGCCGATCCTGCATCGGCCCCTTGCCACGCCCGTGGTGCCCGGCAAGCCAAGCCCGGCCCATGCCGGGGCGGTGATTGGCGCGATTGAGGAAGCGGTGGCGCTTGCCAAATCAGGCCGCGCGGCGGGCGTGGTGACGAACCCGATCCAGAAGGCGAGCCTGATCGCGGCGGGCTTCCCGCATCCCGGCCATACGGAGTTTTTGGGTGAGCTGGCCGGCACCGGCGTGCGGCCGGTGATGATGCTGGCCTGCCCGGAACTCCGCGTTGTGCCGGTGACGGTGCATGAAGCCTTGGCCAAGGCTATCGCGCGGCTGAACCCCGCGATGATTATGGAGACAACACGCATCGTTGATGCCGCGCTCAAGCGCGATTTCGGCATTGCCGCGCCGCGTTTGGCGATTGCAGGTTTGAACCCCCATGCCGGGGAAGCCGGTACCATGGGGCGGGAAGAAATTGACATCATCGCCCCCGCGATTGCGGCTTTGCGCGGGGAAGGGATTGATGCGCGCGGCCCCATGCCGCCCGATACCATGTTCACGGCGCTCGCGCGGCCTGGCTATGACGCGGCGATTTGCCTTTACCATGATCAGGCGCTGATCCCGATCAAGACGATTGACATGGCCGGCGGCGTCAATGTGACGCTTGGGCTTTCCATTATCCGCACCAGCCCCGATCACGGCACGGCCTTGGATATTGCCGGCAAGGGCCTGGCCGATCCCGCTTCGCTGATTGCGGCCATCAGGCTGGCCGGCGAACTTGCTCAGAAAAGAGGTTTGGCGTGAAGCATCTCGACCTATCGGTGAATGTTGATCATGTGGCGACGCTGCGCAATGCGCGCGGCGGCCAGCATCCCTGCCCGGTTGAGGCATCACGCCTTGCGATTGAAGCGGGGGCGGATGGCATTACCGTGCATCTCCGTGAAGATCGGCGGCACATCAAGGATCGCGATGTGGAGCGTATTCGCGCCGAAATCGCCGCACCCTTGAATTTCGAAATGGCGGCGACCGAGGAAATGGTGGCTTTCGCTGAGCGTATTCGCCCGCCCTATTGCTGCATTGTGCCGGAAAAGCGCGCAGAACTGACAACAGAAGGCGGGCTTGATGTGCTGCGCGCCGGGCCGTTTTTGCGTGAGGCGGTCGCGCGGCTGCGTGCTGCCGATGTGCGCGTTTCAATTTTCATCGAAGCCGATGCGGCGCAAATCGAAGCGGCCGCCGCGATAGGCGCGGCTGCGATTGAATTGCACACCGGCACCTATGCTGAAGGGCCGGTGGCCGATAGGCCCAGGCAATTGGCGCGCTTGCAGGCAGGTGTGGTCGCGGCGCGGCGCGCGGGCTTGCTCTGCCATGCAGGCCATGGGCTGACCTATGAGACGGTGAGTGACATTGCGCGGATGGAGGAAGTCACGGAAATCTCCATCGGGCATTTCCTGATTTCGCAAAGCGTGTTTGAAGGCCTGCCCACGGTGGTACGCCGTTTCAAGGCGCTGATTGCTGCGGCGCGGCGCGTTTGATGCCCCTTAGTCAAAACCCATAAAGCCGCGCGGGGTTTTCCACCAGAACGCGGCGGCGCTCCGCCTCACTCGGCGCCCATTGGCCGAGAAGATCTAGCAAATGCCCATCTTCCGGCATCCAATGCTGCAGGCTTGGATGCGGCCAATCCGTGCCCCAGACCGCGCGATCCGGCGCCGCAGCCAAAAGCGCGCGCGCAAACGGTGCAACATCGGCAAAGGGCGGCCCGGCAGAGATGCGATAGCCGGAAATCTTCACCCAGCATTGCGGGCTTTCCAGCATCTTGAGCAGCGCCTTGAAGCCAGCGCCATTCAGCCCTTCGCTGGTTTTCACCCCGCCCATGTGATCCACCACCACCGGCACCGGTAGCGTCGCCAAACGCGGTGCCAATTCCGGCAATTGATGGCCTTCGGCGTATAGCTGCAAATGCCAGCCAAGCGGTGCGATGCGCCGCGCCAAAGCTTCCAACTGTTCAAGCGGCGTGCCATTGCCGCTGACCGCGTTGAAGCGCACACCGCGCGTGCCGCGCGCATGCAGGCGCCTCAGCGCGGCATCATCAAACCCATCATCAATCACCACCACAACGCGCGCGCGATCCAGGCCAAATTGTTCCGCCGCGTCGAGCGAGACTTCATTCTGCGTGCCATAGACACTCGGCTGCACAATCACCACGCGTTCAATGCCAAGTGCTGTGGCCATACGCTGGTAATCGGCAATGGTCGCCGCCTGCGGGTCATAATGTCGCCCGGCATCAAGTGGGAAGCGATCATAAGGCCCGAAGATATGAAAGTGGCAGTCGCAGGAAAGCGCCGGCGCGCGCCAGGAAGGGCGCGGCGTGGTAGCCAATGGCGGCAGGCAGGGCTTCATGGCGTTTCCTTCCTCATTCACCCCAACCGGCGAAGCGCGTGAAATCCCGTGCGGGGGCGCGTTCCGTTACCAGACTGTTTTCCATCGCATCCGGGTCCGCATAGCCAAGGGCCATGCCGCAAACCAGCATTTCCTCGGGCGGGATTTCCAGCATTGCTTGAATGGTGCGGTGATAGGGCATGAAGGCCGCTTGCGGGCAGGTATCCAAGCCCATACCGCGTGCTGCCACCATCACATTTTCCAGGAACATGCCGTAATCCAGCCAAGAACCCTGTTCCAGATCGCGATGAATGGTGAAGATCAATCCAACCGGCGCGCCGAAGAAAATCAGATTGCGCCCATGCTGCGCGCGCATGCGTTCATTATCGCCCTTCGCAATGCCAAGCAGCGCGTAAAGATCCCAACCCACCTTACGGCGGCGGCTATGGAAGGGCTCAAAAAACTTGCGCGGATAATATTGGTATTCGGATTCGGGGGTGATGCCGCTGGCGTGTTCCGCCATCAGCGCATCACATAAGCGCTTGAGCGGCGCGCCCGTCAGCGCATGCACCTTCCAGGGCTGGATATTGCTGCCCGAAGGGGCGCGCGCCGCGATATCAAGCAGATGTTCAACATCCGCCTGCGACACGGGCTTTGGCAAAAAGGCACGGATCGAACGGCGAGACGTGATCGCCGCTTCCACCGCCTTTTGCGCCGCAGCGTCCGGCATCAAGCGCGCCTGGTGTCAATGAATTCCACCGGGCGGCCTTGCGGCGCGCCCTGCACTTCATCATCGCGCATGGCGATATGGCCGCGCACCACGGTCATCACCGGCCAACCGCTGCAACGATGCCCGGCAAAAGGTGTCCAGCCACAGGGCGAGACGATCCAGCTATCTTCGATGGTGCGGGTTTTCTTCATATCCACGACAGTGACATCGCCATCCATGCCAACGGCCAGCCGCCCCTTGGTCTTCGCACCATAAACCCGCGCCGGGCCTGCGCACATCAAATCGGCAAGGCGCGGCAGGGAAAGCCGACCGGCACTGACATGATCCAGCATCAGCGGCACAATCGTTTGAATGCCCGTAAGCCCCGCCGCCGTATCGGGCCAGGGGCGTTCCTTGGCGGCGCGCGAATGCGGTGCATGGTCTGAACCCACGCAATCCACCGTGCCATCCGCCACCGCCTTCCAGGCCGCTTCCAAATGGCGCGCGCCACGAATGGGCGGGTTCATCACCGCATAACCACCAAGGCGCCCATAGGCTTCATCGGTTTGCGTCAGATGGTTCAGCAAGACTTCGCAGCTTGCGACATCTCGGAAATCCGCGAGATAGGCCAATTCCTCGGCGGTTGAGACATGCAGGATATGCGCGCGCCGCCCGGTCTTGCGCGCCAGCGCCATCAGCCGGCGCGTACCAAGCATCGCGGTTTCCACATCGCGCCATTCCTGATGGTTGATATGCGCCATGCCCGGCGTGAACATGGGCTTGCGCGATTGCAGCCGATACTCATCTTCCGAATGATAGCAAATGGCGCGGCGGCCTGAGCGCATGACCGCTTCCAGGCTCTCATCATCCTCCACCAGCAAATCACCGGTGGACGATCCCGCAAAAATCTTGATGGCGCAGACATTGGGCTCAAGCTCCAGGGCGCCGAGCTCTGCGATATTCGTTTTGGTGCCGCCAACATATATCCCGATATCGCACCAGGCATGGCCCGTCACGAATTCGCGCTTGGCATTCAGCCTTTCGGTATTGGTGATGGAAGGCGTGGTGTTCGGCATATCGAAAACCGCTGCCAAACCGCCGAGTACGGCAGCGCGCGTGCCGGTTTCCATGGTTTCCACCTTGGGGTCGCCGGGGTCGCGCAAATGCACATGCGGGTCAATCAGGCCGGGCAGCAAATGCAGCCCCTTACAATCCACGGTTTGCGCGGCTTCCGCCTGGGTCAGGTCACCAATGGCGGCGATGCGCCCGGCGCGGATGCCGATATCGGCGCGCACCACGCCCCAAGGCATCACACACTCTCCGCCCTTCAGGGCCAGATCGAAACGCGCCATGGCTCTTTCCTCCATACGATGATGCGCTTCATCGCACTAAGCTCGATGGGTGAAAAGATCAGAGGCCCAATTCAGGCCGCCGTGCCATCCAGCCCGTTGCCTCTTCATAAGCCTGCGCGATACGCAGCAGCATGGCTTCCCCATAATTCCGCCCGATCAATTGCAGCCCCAGGGGCAGGCCGGCAGCACCAAAGCCGCAAGGCAGCGCCAGCGCCGGATGGCCGGTGGCGTTGAAGGGGCCGGTGATGGGGTGGGATTTGCGGAAGGGCCCTTCATCCACATCCACCACACGCGGCGCGGCGGTTGGGTTGCCCGCGCAAAGAATCGCATCACAACCGGCCAGCACCGCATCCACTTCAGCCGTGATGATCCGCCGCAGCCGCTGCGCCTGGACATATTCTCCGCCGGTGACGAAGGCGCCCATCATCAGGCGTTCGCGCGTGACGCGCCCATAATCCTGCGGGCGCGTGCGCAGCCACTCACCATGAATGGCGAAACCTTCCGCGAGTAGAATGGTCTGAATGCAGGCATCCATGCGCTGCTTGCTGGGCAGCACCACATCAACAATCTTGGCCCCCAGCGCGCGCCATTGTTCAGCCGCCGCATCCACCGCGGCCATGACTTCGGCATCCACACCCGCTTCAATATCGTAAGCACGCGCGCGCCCGATCGTGAGGCCCGCCACACCCTTGCGCAGATCGGCGCTGTAATCCGGCACCGCTTCCCGCGCCGAGCCCGGATCGCCCGGATCATACCCGGCCAGCACCTGCATCGCCAAAGCGCAATCTGCGACCGTGCGCGTCAGCGGCCCCGCATGATCCAGCGTGAAGGAAAGCGGCACCACGCCGCGCCGGCTGATCACGCCATAGGTGGCCTTCATCCCAACGACGCCGCAGAAGGTGGCGGGCAGGCGAATGGAACCGCCCGTGTCACTCCCCATGGCAAGCCCGACCATGCCAGAGGCGACGGCAACGCCCGAACCGCTGCTCGACCCGCCGGCGAAATGCGCGGTGTTCCAAGGGTTCTTCGCATTGGGAAAGGGCAGCACATCGGTGGGGCCGCCGCGGGCGAATTCATGCGTTGAAAGCTTACCCAGCAGCACCATGCCAGCGGCTTCCAGCCTGGCGGTGGAGGCAGCATCTTCGCGCGCCACATTATCAATCAGCAGCTTGGAATGCGCCGTGGTGCGCACCCCGGCCACATCGTAAATATCCTTGAGCGCATAGGGGATCCCATGCAAAGGCCCACGCCTTCTGCCTGCCTTGATCTCAGCCTCGGCCAGGGCTGCCGCGCGCCGCGCGCGATCAGCCGTGATGGTGATGAAGGCATTCAGCTTCGGATCAAGTACCGCAATGCGCGCGAGCGCCGCTTCCGTCAGCGCGACCGGTGAAAGCGTGCCAGCAGCAATGCCCGCCGAGGCTTCCGCGAGGGAGGGGACGGGGCCGCTCATCTTGGCCCTGCCGGCTGCGTCAGCGCGAAAGCGGGTTCAGTCGCCAGCGGCATGGGTTCATTCAAAAGCTTCCGCATCTCCACCCATGCGCGAAAGCCTTCCATCATCGCGGCACGCCGTTCCGGAGGCACAACCACCCCGGCGCGCGCCAGCGCCATATCGAATTCGGTTTCGGGATCGGGTTCGGGCATGGTGGTCTCTCCCAAGACGGGCTGCGTTATTGCGAAGCGTCCCCTGACCCATGCCAAGCGTCAAGCATGAAAAAGGGCGCCGGCTTGAGACCGGCGCCCCCTTAAATGGTCGCGGCTTAAAGCCTCAGCCGAGGTCGAAGCGGTCCAGCATCATCACCTTGTTCCAGGCAGCAACGAAATCCTTCACGAATTTTGCCTGATTGTCGTCCTGCGCATAAACTTCCGACAAGGCGCGCAATTCGCTGTTGGAACCGAACACCAGATCCACACGTGTCGCGGTCCATTTCACATTGCCGGTCGTGCGGTCACGGCCTTCGAAGATATCGGCGCTATCAGAGACAGCCTTCCAGACCGTGCCCATATCCAGCACATTGACGAAGAAGTCATTCGTCAATTGGCCCGGACGCTTGGTGAAAACACCATGCTGCGCCTGGCCGACATTGGCATTCAGCGCGCGCATGCCGCCCACCAGCACGGTCATTTCCGGCGCGGTCAGCGTCAGCAGCTGCGCCTTATCCACCAGCTGTTCTTCAGCCTTCACCGTATAGGCAAGCTTGCGGTAATTGCGGAAACCATCCGCTTCCGGTTCAAGGACCGAGAAGCTGTCGGCATCGGTCTGTTCAGCGGTGGCATCCGTACGGCCCGGCGTGAAGGGCACCGCGACGGCATGGCCAGCAGCCTTCGCCGCCGCTTCCACAGCAGCGCAGCCACCCAGCACGATCAGATCGGCCAAGGACACCAGCTTGCCGCCAGCGGCGGAAGCGTTGAAAGCCTTCTGCACGCCTTCCAGCGCCGCCAGCACCTTCGCAAGCTGCCCCGGCTGATTGGCTTCCCAATCCTTCTGCGGCGCCAAGCGAATGCGCGCGCCATTGGCGCCACCACGGCGGTCCGAACCACGGAAGGTGGAAGCGGAAGCCCAGGCGGTTGCCACCAATTCGGAAATGGAAAGACCCGTCGCCAGGATTTGGGCCTTCAGCGCCGCAATATCGGCGGCGTCCACCAGCTTATGCGTCACCGCCGGCACCGGATCCTGCCAGATCAGATCTTCCTTCGGCACATCGGTGCCGAGGTAGCGCACCTTCGGCCCCATATCGCGATGCGTCAGCTTGAACCAGGCGCGCGCGAAGGCATCCGCGAACTTGTCTGGATTCTTCAAGAAGCTATGCGAAATCGGCCCATAAGCGGGGTCGAGCTTCATCGCCATATCCGCCGTGGTCATGATCGGCGCATGGCGCTTCTTCGGATCATGCGCATCTGGTACGGCATCAGCAAGCGCACCATTGGCTGGAATCCACTGATTGGCGCCAGCCGGGCTCTTCGTCAGCACCCAATCATGGTTCAGCAGGTTCTCAAAATAGTTATTGTCCCACTTGGTCGGATTGGTGGTCCAAGCGCCTTCAATGCCGCTGGTAATCGCGTCGCCGCCCATGCCAGTGCCGAAGCTGTTCTTCCAGCCAAAGCCCATCTGTTCCAGCGGCGCCGCTTCCGGTTCCGGGCCTACATTGCTCGCGGGGCCGGCGCCATGGCACTTGCCGAAGGTATGGCCACCGGCGACCAGCGCCACCGTTTCTTCGTCATTCATCGCCATGCGGGCGAAGGTTTCGCGAATGTCGCGGCCAGAGGCGAGAGGGTCCGGCTTGCCATTCGGGCCTTCCGGGTTGACGTAAATCAGACCCATCTGCACAGCAGCGAGCGGGTTTTCCAGAATGCGGTCGCCGGTGTAGCGCTTGTCATCCAGCCAGGTTTCTTCGGTGCCCCAATAGATATCTTGTTCCGGTTCCCAGATATCCACGCGCCCACCGCCAAAGCCAAACGGCTTCAGGCCCATGGATTCGATGGCGCAATTGCCGGCCAGGATGAACAGATCAGCCCAGGAAATCTTGTTGCCGTATTTCTGCTTCACCGGCCACAGCAGACGGCGCGCCTTGTCGAGATTCCCGTTATCGGGCCAGGAATTTTCCGGCGCGAAGCGATGCGCACCGGTGGAGGCACCACCACGACCATCGGCGGTGCGATAGGTGCCGGCAGCATGCCAGGCCATACGCACAAAGAAGGGCCCGTAATGCCCGTAATCCGCCGGCCACCAGGGCTGCGACACGGTCATCAGCGCGAAAATGTCATTCTTCAGCGCTTGCAGGTCGAGCTTCTTGAAAGCTTCGGCATAGCTGAAGCCTGCATCCATCGGGTTGGATTTGGCGGATTGCTGGCTCAAGATGCGCAGGTTCAACTGATTGGGCCACCAATCATTATTGGCGCGCGTGGTGAAGCGCGCCGCGGTTGGCTTGCCGTGCATCACCGGGCATTTGCCCATGCTTTGGTTCGTGTCCATGTCTCTCTCCGCTACTGGCTATGATCGGGGGCGAAGCCCGCCCCGCTGATATGGCACCTGAGGCGGCCCTTCACAGACCCCTCTGGCACCCTGCCGGAGTGACTAAGCCAGCCCCGGCAAGCTGTCCAACTCATAATTTTGAAGTTTTTAATTCACCCGATGGATCATCCCTCAACTGAGCGTCTGGCCGCCATCCACCACCAGGGTCTGCCCCGTGATCCAGCCGGCCAAGGAGGATGCCAGGAACAGCGCCGCATTGGCCACTTCCTCCGGCGTGCCGTAGCGGCCGAAGGGGATGCTGGCCAGGATGCGCCCGTAGAGCGTGGGGTCGGTGGTCTTGCGTTCTTCCCACATGCCGCCCGGAAATTCGATGGAGCCGGGCGCGATGGCATTCACGCGAATCCCATCCTTGGCGAGGCCCGCCGCCTGCGATGCCGTATAATTGATCACCAGCGCCTTCACCGCCGCATAGGCCGGCGTGCGCACCGAAGGCCCAAGGCCTGAGATGGAGGTGGTATTCACAATGCACCCCTTGGACGCCTTCAGATGAGGCAGCGCGGCGCGGGAGGCACGGACCGTCGCCATCACATCCACATCCAGGCTTTTCTGCCAGCCTTCTTCCGTATCCGCCATGCCAAAGCCCGAGGCATTATTCACCAGCACATCCACGCCGCCGAGCGCGGCAGCGGCAGCCGCCACCCAGGCTTCGATTTGCGCCTGATTGGCCAGATCCGCCGGCATGGCATGGGCCTTCACGCCATGGGCGGCAATCTCCGCCCGCGTGGCTTCCAGCCCTGCGGCGCCCCGCGCGCAGATGGAAACCGCAGCCCCGCCGGCGGCAAAGCCCAGCGCGATGGAACGCCCAATGCCGCGGCTGCCGCCCGCGACCAAAACCTTTTTGCCGGTGAAATCGAATGTCATGGGGTCTGTCTCTCTTTCCTGGTTGGGGGCCATTCTCCGGCCTTCGTGCCGCCGCGCCAAGGGGGCAATTGCGCGTGCCCGGCAAATGGCGGATTTAGCGGCGCGTCATTGTCAGGATGTGATGGCTTGGTTCAGGCACTCTTCATTCACCAGAATTTCCCCGGCCAATACCGCCATTTGGCGCCGGTGATCGCGGCGCGTCCCGGCGCGCGCGTGATTGGCCTTGGGGAGCGGGAGAATATCTCGCTCCCCGGTGTTACCCATATCCGCTACCCGGAACCGCAAGGCGCGGGCGACAAGACGCATCACTATCTGCGCCCCATGGAAGCCGCCGTGCGCCGTGCGCAAAATGTCGCGCGGGCCCTGGTTGATCTGCGCAACAAAGGCTTCCGCCCCGATATCATCTGCTGCCATCCGGGCTGGGGGGAAGGCATGTTCCTGCCCGATATCTTCCCCGACGCGAAGCTGCTGCAGTATTGCGAATTCCACTTCACCACCTCGGGCGGCGATATCGGCTTCAACCCGGCGCATAAGGTGGAATTGGATGAGGCGGCGCGCACCCGATTGCTCAACCTGCCGCAAACCCCAGCGCTTGAGGCGATGCATTGGGGCGTCAGCCCGACGCATTTCCAGCGCGGCCGCTATCCGGAAGTCTTCCGCCGCAAAATCTCCGTCGTGCATGAAGGCGTGAATAGCGAAGTCGCCACACCAAGTGGCGCGCATCACGTGAAACTGCCCAATGGCAGCGTTATCAAGCGCGGTGATGAGGTGATTACCTATGTCTCCCGCAATCTGGAACCCTATCGCGGATTTGATGTTTTCATGCGCGCCCTGCCGGAAATCCTGGCACGGCGCCCGCTGGCGCAAGTGGTGCTGGTGGGGGGCGAGGCACGCGGCTATGGCAACAAACCCGCCGATGGCCGTTCCTGGCGCGCACATCTGCTCGAAGAATTGGGCGACAAGCTGGATTTGACCCGGCTGCATTTCACCGGGCGCATTCCGCACCCGGCCTTGCTTGCGCTATTTCGCATCACCCGCGCGCATGTCTATCTGACGTATCCTTACGTTTTGTCCTGGTCCATGATTGAGGCCATGGGCTGCGAGGCTTTGGTGATCGGCTCAGCGACACCGCCCGTGCAGGAAGTGATCGAACATGGCGTGAATGGGTTGCTGGTGCCGTTTTACGATACGGCGGCTTTGGCCGAGACGGTGGTGCAGGCTTTGGCAAAACCGGATCAGTATGAGCCGATCCGCAAGGCCGCGCGACGGACCTTGCTTGAACGTTATGACCTGCAATCCATCTGCCTGCCGCAACAGATCAAACTGTTTGATGCGGTGCTGGAAGGCAGGGCTGGGGATAGTGTGATCCCGGCGGCGTCGGCTTAGCGGGCCAGCGCCGCCCGCAGCGCATCCAGCACATCATCCATGGCGCGCTGAAAGCCAGGCCCATCCAGATAGCCATCCATCGCGCCGGTACGATCCAGAAATGTTTTCCAGGCCGGCGCCTGCATGCCCTGGCGGAAGCGATCATGCAGGCTGGTATAGATTGCATCCGGCAAACCGGCCGGCGCATTCAGCCCCTTCATGTTTTCAATCACCACATCAAAGCCCAATTCGCGCAGCGTCGGCACATCGGGATAGGCGGGAATGCGCGCAGCGGACGCCACCGCCAGCGGACGGATTTCGCCGGCATTGGCAAGCCCCGCCATTTCTTCCGGGGCGAGCACCGCCAATTCCACCGTATTCGCCATCAACGCCTGCAAGCTTGGCGCACCGCCCGTGAAGGGCACATGCAGCAATTCGATATTCGCCGCACGTGAGAGCAAGACAAACACCGCATGATAAATCGAACCCTGCCCTGATGAGGCATGCGGAATGGCGCCAGGTGCGCGCTTGGCTGCTTCAATCACACTCGGCAAATCAGTGAATCGCCCGCCGCGCCGCGCCACAATCAGCAGCGGCTGTCGCGTGATGCGAATAATGGCGCGGAAGGATTTTTTGGGGTCGTAGGGAAGCTCCCGAAAGGCGGGCAGGGAGATGCTCTCACTCCCGCCGCCGACCAGCAGATTGAGCCCATCCGGCGCCATGCCCGCCACTTGCTGCGCGGCAATCGCCCCGCCCGCGCCGGGGCGATTCATCACCACAATCGGGGTCGGGAAAAAGCGCGAAGAAGCCTCGGCAATTGCGCGCGCCGCCAAATCCGCGCCGCCGCCGGGGGCAAAACCGACAATTAACTGAATGGGCCGCGATGGTTCCCAAGCCCGCGCTGGCGCGGTGCTGCCCAAAGCGGCCAAGCCTGCCGCGCCAGTGATGATGTGTCTGCGAGATAGCATGTTGGTTTCCCCCCGTTTCAGCTTGCGTTAAACACACCCCTTCGGCAAGGATGATGTCATGCCTGGATCTCAGACATCCAAACCGAGTTGGTGGGCTATATTTCTGGGCCGATCACCACCCATGCCGCCGATACCGCCCGGCGGCTGGACGCGGGAGAGTGTTCGCGACTATTGGCGGCAGAGAATTGTCACCTCACCGCAGGATGCGCCGCTCTCGCATGCCGAGTTGGCTGTGTTGCTTAAGACGCGAGGATGGATTGAAAATTGGCTGTGGCCGAAGCGGTTTGTAGGAATGACGACTTTAGGTCTGGCGCCCTGGACGACGTTCGAGCAACGTCTCTGGGGTGTCCCGGGGCTTCTTTTCGTCGCCCTTTTCCCTCTAGCGTGGTTTCTCTTCATCTTTGCGCCGTCGGTACGGTCCTTCTACCCAATGATTTTTCTCTCCGAGGAGACACGTTGTATTCCTGGCGGGCGGGGAAGCTTCGAGCAACTCGCCTTTCACTGCGATGCTTTGGTATCGGCCATCGACGCTACCTTTCTATTTTCCGTTATTTCGATAATTCCAGTTATCTTTTTCTTTCTTAGGCAGGGAGGGCTTTTCGTACTGCGTTCTTCGCAATTGGCCAAGAGATTTCTCCAAATTGGCTGGGTTGGAACATATTTATTAGTAGCTGTCTTGATGATACTATTGGGACCGTTCTTCATAAAATATTATCTGGTTGATTTGGGTATTTTACCCTTATGGCCTTTTTTGCTTTATGCACCTGTTGTCATACCTACTTTAGCTTTAGCCAGCTGGGCGTTTTGGCCAGTTTTGGCCGCAAACATCGCCATGATTTTCTTCTACATAACTGGCCGCTTTCCATCATGGTTGGAGGATCTTTCGCCATAAAGTGAACGCAGCCACTACACCTGCGCGTGCCAGCCACAAGCACGCAACGCGGCTTCCATATGCGCCGGCGGCGGCGCTTCCGCCTGCAAGGGTGGCTCCAACGGCAGCGCAATCGCACGCGCCAGCAAATGCAAGCCGCCCGCACCCCCCGCGCCATAAAGCGCATCGCCTAAAATCGGCCAACCCATCGCCGCGCAATGCACGCGCAATTGATGCGGCCGCCGGGCTTAAAGCATGTTGGTCTTCCCCCCGTTTCAGCTTGCGTTAACAGTCCCTCTTCGGCAAGCTTGGTGTCATGCCTGGATCACAGACATCAAAATCAAGCTGGTGGAAGATATTTTTTGGCCAGTCGCCACCCGTACCGCCCGGCGGATGGACGCGAGAGAGTGTCCGCGAATATTGGCGGCAGAGGATTGCAACGTTACCGCAAGAAGCGCCCTTGTCGCATGCGGCCTTGGCGGAGTTGCTTAGGCCACGCGAATCGTTTCGGAATTGGTATATCTGGCGGCAACGCCCAGGGGCAGTGGGGCAGGCGGCACCCGAAGCGTTCTTTATCAATCTGTTGTTGGTGGCCCCTATGTCTTTTTTTGTCGTGGTTTTTCCATTGGCTTGGTTATTTCTTCTCGTCTTTCCCCATTTTCAGGATTTCTACCCGTTTGTTTTCCTGTCTGATGATACGCTTTGCTCCGCTGGGAAATCCACGTTTAACAGAACGCCTTTTCGTTGTGGTGCGCTCGCTATAGCTACGGATTTGGCGTTTGTTACATCCATGTTGGCACCCGCACTACTGACTGGATTTTTTTTGCGAAGGGGCGCGCAAAATACTTTTCGATTTAGCCAGAAGACCAAGTTATTCATTCAGAATGGAGGAATTTTCTCACTTCTTTTGATTGGGTTGTTTGCGTTAATTTGTGTCGTATGGATTCCGAAATGTTTTTTTCTTGATCAACACTTAATCGAATTCATCATATTGCCAATGGTTGCGATTTCGGTCGGCTTTAGCTTGTGGATCCTCCATCTGATCTGGCATTGTATTAAGGCAGGCTGCGCCATCATTTTCTTCAACCTAAGTGGCCGCTTTCCATCATGGTTGGAGGATCTCTCGCCGTGAAGTGAACGCAGCCACTACACCTGCGCGTGCCAGCCACATCCACGCAAAGCGCCTTCCATATGCGGCGGAGGAGGCGCTTCTGCCCGCAAGGGCGGTTCCAACGGCAGCGCAATGGCCCGCGCCAGTAAATGCAAGCCGCCGGCCCCGCCCGCGCCGTAAAGCGCATCACCCAAAATCGGCCAGCCCATCGCCGCGCAATGCACGCGCAATTGATGCGTCCGCCCGGTTTGTGGCGCCAATTCCAGCCAGGCCATGCCATCGCCGCGCCCAAGGCAGCGCCAGCGTGTGAGCGATGCCAGCCCATCCGCATGGGCTTCCATCCGCCACCCCTGCGCGCGAGAGCTGATCTTGCGAATGGGCAAGGCGATCTCCCCAACATCCTCCACCGGGCCGCCCTGCACCACCGCCCAATAGGTCTTCGCCGCCAGCCCCTTGGCGAAAATGGCGCCAAGCGCCGCCAAGGCCGGCTTTGTGCGCCCCAGCACCAGGCAGCCCGCCGTATCCTGATCCAGCCGATGCGCTGGCTGCGGCAGATGCCGCCTGCCCATTTGCAAAGCAGGCAACCAATCTTCTACCGAGGCACTGGCGCGCGGCCCGCGATGTGTCGCAAGCCCCGCCGGCTTGTTCAGCACCAGCGCATCATCGCGCAGCAGCAGGATGCGGGACGCGATTTCAGATGGCACTTGGCCAAGACGGTCCTGCCGTGACAGGCTATGGCCCATCATGGCCGCACCCCTTCCCCCGCCGCGTGTTGTCTGCCTTGGCAATGTCGTCGCCGATCATGTGTTTCGGGTGGAGGATATACCCCAGCCGCCCGCGAAAATCGCCGCCCGATCCTATGCGCTGAATGCCGGCGGCATGGCGGCCAATGCGGCGATTGCCGTCACGCGCTTGGGTGGCCGGGCGGATTTCTGGGGCCGGGTTGGCGATGATTTGAACGCGCCCTTGCTTGCCGCCGCCTTGGAAGCGGATGGCGTGGGCACCGCCGGCCTCAAGCGCGTGACAGGAGGGCGAAGCCCCGTTTCCGCCGTGCTGGTGGACCGCCATGGCGAACGTACCATCATCGGCTTTCGCGGCGCTGATCTTGGCATAGACCCTGGCTGGCTGCCCTTGGAAACCCTTGCCGGCGCCGGCGCGCTTTGTTGCGATCCGCGCTGGCCCGAAGGTGTCGCCGCCGCAGCGGCCGAGGCACGGCGGCTTGGCGTGCCCGTGGTGCTGGATGGCGAGAAAAGTGAAACCCGCATTCTGGTGGATCTGGTGCCGCGCGTGGATCACGCGATTTTCTCTGTCACCGGCTTGCAGAATTTCGCACCTGGTTGTGCGCCAGAAGAAGGGCTGCGCCGCGCCTTGGCCTCAGGCCCCGTAAAACTCGCCGCCGTGACGCGGGGGGAGAAAGGCACGCTGTGGCTGGCGCCCGGCATGGCAGCGCCGCAGGAAATCCCAGCCTTTCCGGTGGAGGCCACCAATACCACCGGCGCGGGCGATGTGTTCCACGGCGCCTATGCGCTGGCGATTGCGGAGGGCATGGGGGTGGAGGCGGCTTTGCGCTTCGCCTCAGCCGCCGGGGCGCTCCGCGCACGCGATGGCACCACGCCTTATCGCCCAATGGTGGAAGCCATGCTGGCGGGCGTTTAAGCCCTTACGCCTTCGCCAAGGCAATCGCGGCGCGCGCAAGCGCATCAATCGTATCCGCCACCGGAAAAGGCAGCGCCGGACCAGCAGCAATGCCGAGCGGAATTTCCGTGCATCCCAGCACCACGGCCTGAGCACCACGCGCCATCAGGCTGCGCGCCACTTCCGCCAAGGGTTCATAGGATTCCACAAGCTTATTCGCCTTCACCGCCGTGATCGCTGGCGTGACGCGGCTTTGCATTTCCTCATCGCTCGGCATCAGGCATTCATAGCCAAGCCCATCCAGCCTTTGCTGATAAAGCCGCATCGCGAGTGTGCCCGCCGTGCCCATCACGCCAATGCGCCCGCCGGCCACGCCAAGCCGCTGCAACTCAGCGCCCGCCGCATCCACAATATGCAGAATGGGGAGGCTGGTCGCCGCACGCATGCCTTCATACCAGCCATGGGCGGTATTGCAGGGAATGGCGATGGCGCCGCAGCCTGCGGCTTCCAGCCCGCGAATGCCGCGCACCAGCGCCGGCAAAGGGTCTTCCCCGCCCGCAACACGCGCCGCGGTGCGGTCCGGCACGCGCGGGTCAGACCACAGGATGGTCGGGATATGGTCCTGATCACGCTCCGCTGGTGTGAGCAGCGTGAGGCGCTGCATGAAACATGCACTCGCCAGCGGCCCCATGCCGCCCAAAACGCCCAGGATTCGAGCATCAGCCATCGAAAACATCCTTTCGGCGCATCCCCATGGGGTGACGCGCAAACCTCGCGCCTCTATGCCACGCTCGTTGAGGACGGCACAGCGCCGCGTAGGACAGCAAATGAGTTATTTGAACGATCCGCTCTGGCTTGGCGCCTTGGCTTTGGCCATGGCGGCGACGGGCCTGGTTTCCGGCACGCTGGCGGGGTTGCTTGGTGTGGGCGGCGGCATTGTGATTGTGCCGCTGCTGTTCAATGTTTTTCCGCTGTTCGGCATCCCTGAAGCGGTGCAGATGAAGGTGGCCGTTGCGACCTCACTCGCCACCATCATCCCAACTTCCATCCAATCAGCGCGCAAGCATCGCGCGACGGGGGCGATGGATATGGCGTTGGTGCGGTCCATCTGGCCGAGCATGTTGGCCGGCGTGGTGGTTGGCACGCTGCTCGCGGTTTATGTGCGGGGCGAAGGGCAGACGGCGATTTTCGCGCTGGTCGCTTTGCTGGTCGCCTTCAACATGGGCTTCACCGGGCTTGATTTCAAATTGACCGATCGCGTGCCGGAAGGCGCGCCGCGCGCGGCACTTGGCCTCGGCATTGGTTCGGTCAGCGCCATGATGGGGATTGGCGGGGGGACATTGGGTGTGCCTTTGCTGTCCTTGCTGGGCTACCCCATCCGCGCCGCGGTCGCGACCGCATCAGCCTTTGGCGTGATCATTGCCATTCCGGCGACGATTGGCCTGATCTGGGGCGGGTGGAGCGATCCGCGCGTGCCGCCCTTCTCACTCGGCTACGTCAGCCTGATCGGCTTCGCGCTGATTGCGCCCACTTCCATCATCGCGACACCTTGGGGCGTGAAGCTGGCGCATAGCATCCCGCCCTTGCTGCTGAAGCGCGCCTTTGCGGTGTTCCTCGCGATCACCAGTGCGCGGATGTTTTGGTCAATCTTTACGTGAGGCCGGAGGGTCTGTCCCCAAAAGCCTGATCAGCATGCGGCGAATATGATCCTGCCCGCCGAAAAAAATCGCCAGCACCCCGATCTTACGCGCCTTATCATCAACATCATACCAGTAGTTGGCGTCTATTCAGTCCTTTGCCGCGTTCGGTTTGGATTGGTCGCCACGTCGAAAGAGTGCCGTCGCGCGCGCCATGCTTGCCCGCCAACCGCCCGCGATGGGTAGCAAGGCAGCGTCGGCACGCAGGTGCGGCGTGAGGATAGCTTCAAGGTCGCGCTGTGCCGCGCTCACGGCGTCCGCGATGAGATCGGAATGTTCGGGGCCACCCCAAATTACGCCATGCCATTTCTGGCGCAGTTGCATGTTCTCCGGGGTTGGCGACGACTCGTCACCGCTCGTGGTCGCCCCCATGTACGCTGCTGCTGACACCTGATTCCGCGCGTGGTACAATTTCTCGAATGCGTCATGCGCTGCCTCGCCAAAGTGATACTTGCAAAGAAGCTGAAGCCTACGCAGTTCAGCGAAGCGTTCATTGCTTTTATCCAATCTCCGTTGGACGTTCTTGTATGCCTCGCCGGGCATTTCTTTGTCTTCTGGCTCACCAAGTTCCTTGCGCAACGCTCGGCGCTCGCCAGCGAAGCTCATCGGCGCGCGGATCCACTTCATCGCATCAACCGCATTGGCAAAGACCAATAGGGCCTCCTCGGCGAGCTCGGTACGCCGTTTACCGATTAACTGAATGCGCCAGCCTATCAGGCCGATAAAGAGCGTAACCAGTGCGCCAGCGAAGGACAGCAGAGCGGTGAGCCATGTTGGCATGTTCACTCCGATTCGGTTATATCAACTTTTGTAGCACCCATAATCGCGTGCTTCATAACGAATAACCGAAATCCGGCCACAATAATCCCACGCGTTATGGTACGAGCAGGAAGTCGCGTCCGGGGTTCGGCGCTGGCACGGATATGCCTGATGCGTTCTGCCGCATGTTCCAAGGTATGGTCGGTACCTTCATCGAAGCTCATGCGGCTTTCAAAAAAAAGATCCGCAAACAAATTCAAGATCACGTCCAGAAGCTTCGGTGAATTCAATCCTGTATGGGATGGGCTTGGCGCTTGCGCGCCAGCATCGCCGCGATGCGATCATCCATCGTGCTGGCCGACACAAATTTGCCGGCGCGCCGCTGCTTGAGCAGTTCCACAAGCGTCTCAGGCTTCAAGGCTTCAGATTCCATTTGCTGATCCTGCAATTCAAGTTTTTGTCGCGATACCAAGCTTACGCTCTGAGGGTTCATGCCTCAATTCCCCCGCCGAAACGCCTCCACCCGATACCCCTGCGCAAACAGCAGCGCGCGCAAGTCCGCATGATCCACCCGCGCCCGCGCTGCCGCCGCCACCACGGGTTTGGCCTTGAAGGCAACGCCAAGCCCGGCAGCGCCCAGCATATCCAGATCATTCGCGCCATCGCCCACGGCCAGGGTCGCTGCCAAACCAATCCCTTCTTCCGCTGCCAGGCGCTTCAGCGTAACCAGCTTGGCATTGCGGCCCAGAATGGGCTCGCCCACATGGCCGGTGAGCCTGCCCGCGTCATGCAGCAGGGTATTGGAGTAATGTTCATGAAAGCCGAGCCGTTCCGCGACACGGCCCGTGAAAAAGGTGAAGCCACCGGATACCAGGGCGCAGCGCGCGCCATGAGCACGCATGGTCGCGACCAATTCCTCGGCCCCCGGCATCAGCGCGGTCGTGGCCCAGGTACGCTCAAGCGCCTCCAGCGCCAGGCCCTTCAGCATGCCCACACGCTCCCGCAGCGCCCCTTCGAAATCCAATTCGCCATTCATGGCGCGGCGCGTGATGGCGGAGATTTCTTCCTTGAGCCCGGCCTCCCCGGCCAATTCATCCAGCGTCTCGCTGGTGACCATGGTGCTATCCATATCGGCAATCAGCAGGCGCTTCCGCCGCCCCGCCACATCCTGCGCGATGGCATCCACAGGGCTGCCTGCAAGCGCGCTGCGCGCTGCGCGATCGGCCATATCCAGCGGCAGACCGGCGAAGGGGATATCGGCGGCCTCATTGGCAGCAAGCGGCGCGGCGGCGCCAAGCTCAGCGCCCGCGTCGCGCAGCGCAGTGGCAACCTTGGCCTGATGTTCCGGGGCAAGCGCGCCACGCGGCGCGATCAGCGTCAAAACCTTTTCCATAAGGGGCCTATGCCCGCGCCATGAAGGAGTTTCAACCTCAAGCGTCCGATCTGCGGAGGTCGCATGACCGGAGCAGTGAATCGGCCGCTTCAAAACCAAAGGCCTTATTCGTTGTGGGGCCGACTACCTCGGGCAAATCCGCCCTTGCGCTCGCCATCGCTGAACGCCTCGGCGGCGCCATCATCAACGCCGATAGCATGCAGCTTTATCGGGAACTCCACATCATCACTGCCAGGCCCAGCGCAGCAGATGCGGCCCGCGCGCCGCATCTGCTCTACGGTGTGCGCCCTGCCGCGGAGGCCGCCTCCGTCGCCTGGTGGCGCGATGCGGCCCTCAAGGCCATGGAGGAAACCCGCGCCGCCGGGCGGCTGCCGATCATTTGCGGCGGCACCGGCATGTATTGCGCGGCCCTGACGCAGGGCATCGCCGCCATCCCACCCATCCCCGCATCGGCGCGGGAAGAAGCCCGCCGCCTTCTGGCCGAAGAAGGCCCGGCTGCCCTGCATGCGCGGCTCGCGGCTGAAGACCCCACCTCCGCCGCGCGCCTCAGGCCGAGCGACAGCCAGCGCCTCGCCCGCGCTTGGGAGGTCTGGCGCGGCACCGGGCGCGGCATCGCCGCTTGGCAGGCGGAAGCCAGCGCCGCCCCCGCCCCCTGGCGCTTCGCCGCCATATTGCTGGACCCGCCACGGGCGGAATTGCGCGCTGCCATCGCCCTGCGCTGGGCGGCGATGATCCAGGCCGGCGCGGTTGACGAAGTGCGGGCCCTGCTCGCCCAAGGGCTTGACCCCGCCTTGCCCGCCATGCGCGCCCATGGCGTGCCGGAAATCTCCGCCATGCTGGCCGGGAAGCTGACCGCAGACGAAGCCTCGGCCCGCGCCATCCTCGCGACCGGGCAATATACCAAGCGGCAAGCCACCTGGTTCCGCCACCATGAACTGGCCCCGCCCGAGCGTACCTATATCATAAATGCGCGATTTGAAGATTTGGCGCAATTTTCGGAAAGTGAATCAGACAAATTTTTCGCATTTCTTGATTTTATCCGTTGACGCCCCCGATTCGAGGGTCTAAGAGCGCCCCCTCTCCGGCCCTGAACCTTTGGGGCCGGTTGCTTTTCATGAAGGAAGTCACCCATGTCCGCCGCGACCCAAGCATCGCCTGCCTCTGACGCCCTGACCATGTCGGGTGCCGAGGTCGTATTGCGCGCGCTGAAGGATAACGGCGTTGAGGTGATCTTCGGCTATCCCGGCGGCGCCGTGCTGCCGATCTATGACGCGATTTTCCAGCAAAACGCCATTCGCCACATTCTGGTGCGCCATGAACAGGCGGCGGTCCATGCGGCGGAAGGCTATGCGCGTTCCACCGGTAAGGTTGGCGTGGTGCTGGTCACCTCCGGCCCAGGTGCCACCAATGCCGTGACAGGGCTTTTGGATGCGCTGATGGATTCAGTGCCGGTGATTTGCCTGACCGGCCAGGTGCCGACGCATCTGATCGGCAATGATGCCTTCCAGGAAGCCGATACCACCGGCATCACGCGCCCCGCCACCAAGCATAATTATCTGGTCAAGAAATCCGAAGACCTGGCGCGTGTGATGCACGAAGCCTTTTACGTCGCGAAATCCGGCCGCCCCGGCCCGGTGGTGATTGATCTGCCGAAGGATATCCTGATCAATAAGGCGCCGTATCGGGAAGCGACGACGCAAAGCCATCGTTCTTATCGCCCACGCACGGAACCCGATGCCAAGGCCATCCGCAATGCGGTGCGCCTGTTAAAGCGCGCGCATCGCCCGATTGTCTATGCCGGCGGCGGCGTGATCAATGCCGGGCCGGAAGCATCACGCTTGCTGCGCGAATTCGTGCGCATGACTGGCATGCCCTGCACCAATACGCTGATGGGGCTTGGCACCTATCCGGCGGAAGACCCGCAATTCCTGGGCATGCTTGGCATGCACGGCACTTATGAAGCCAATCTTGCGATGCATGGCTGCGATGTCATGTTCAATATCGGCGCGCGTTTCGATGACCGTGTGACGGGGCGGATCAATGCCTTCTCACCGACGTCCAAGAAGATCCATGCGGATATTGATCCATCCTCCATCAACAAGAATGTCGCGGTGGATGTGCCGATTGTGGGCGATGCGGGCGCGGTGCTCGCCGCCATGATTGAAGCCTGGAAGGCGGATGAAGCGCCGCAGGATAAGGGCGCCATTGCCGCTTGGTGGCGCCAGATTGATGCGTGGCGCAGCACGAATTGCTTGCAGTATCGCCAGGAAAGCAAGATCATTAAGCCACAGCATGCGGTGAAGCGGCTTTATGACATCACCCGCGAATTGGGGCGCGAGACCTTCATCACCACCGAAGTTGGTCAGCATCAGATGTGGGCCGCGCAGTATTTCGGCTTTGACAAGCCCAATCGCTGGATGACCTCGGGCGGGCTTGGCACCATGGGCTATGGGCTGCCGGCAGCGATGGGCGTGCAGATTGCGCATCCGGATGCGTTGGTGATTGATATCGCCGGTGAGGCTTCGATCCTGATGAATATCCAGGAAATGGGCACGCTCGCGCAGTATCGCCTACCGGTGAAGGTGTTCATTCTGAATAATGAATATATGGGTATGGTGCGCCAATGGCAGGAATTGCTGCATGGCGGGCGCTATTCTGAAAGCTATTCGGCATCGCTGCCGGATTTCGTGAGGCTCGCGGAAAGCTTCCATGCAGTTGGCATGCGCGCGGAAGGCATTGATGATCTGGACCGCGTGATCCGGGAGATGATCGCGATAGACAAGCCCGTGATTGCCGATATCTGTGTGGCGAAGGATGAAAACTGCTTCCCCATGATCCCATCAGGTGCGGCGCATAATGAAATGATCCTTGGCCCGGGCCAGGAAGGTGGCGTCGCCGGCGTTACCGATGAAGGCAAGGTTCTGGTCTGAGGAGCACTGCTATGTCTGATCTGAAGAACGGCCAACGCGCCGCGACCATTGCCGTGCTGGTCGAAAACGAAGCGGGCGTGCTGGCGCGCGTGATCGGCCTGTTTTCTGGCCGTGGCTATAATATTGATAGCCTGACCGTGGCGCCGGTTGATGAAACCGGGCGGATTTCGCGCATCACCGTGGTGACCAGCGGCACGGATATGGTGATCGAGCAAATCAAGGCGCAGCTTGATCGGCTGGTGCCGGTGCATAAGGTCTCTGACCTCACCATCGAAGGCCCCCATCTGACGCGCGAATTGGCGCTGATCAAAGTGGTGGGGCGCGGTGACAACCGCATGGAAGTGCTGCGCCTGGCAGATGCCTTCCGTGCGCGCGTGGTGGATGCCACCACGGAAAGCTTCGTGCTCGAGATGACCGGCAATGGCGACAAGATTGATGCCTTTGTGGCACTGATGCGCCCGATTGGCCTCGCTGAGGTATCGCGCACTGGCGCGGTGGCCATTGCGCGCGGGCCCAAGGGGATCATGGAATAGCGCAGGTGGCCGAGCGCCCAGGCCGGGGGAAGGCTTTCGCCTGGGCGCTATATGATTGGGCCAATAGCGGCTTTCCGACGGTGGTTTCCACCTTCGTCATCGCCGCCTATTTCACGCAAGGCATCGCGCCCGATCCGGTAACAGGTCAGGCGCAATGGGGCTGGATGCAAACCCTGGCTGCCATTGCCATTGCGCTCCTCTCGCCGCTGCTTGGTGCCATTGCCGATCAGGGCCGACGCCGGCGCGCCATGCTGGCGATATGTACGCTGCTAACCGCAAGCTTCACCGCGCTTATCTGGTTCGCCCGGCCCGACCCCGCAGATGCTCTTTACGCCCTGATCTGCATTGGCATCGCCACCATCGCCTTCGAACTGGGCACGGTTTTCTACAACGCCATGCTGCCCGGCCTGGTCGCGAAGGAACGTATGGGCAGGCTTTCGGGCCTCGCCTGGGGGCTTGGCTATGCGGGCGGGCTCGCTTGCCTTCTGCTGGCGCTCGTATTGTTTATCCAACCCGATCCCTCGCCCTTTGGACTTGATCGTGGTGCGGCAGAGCATGTGCGCGCCTCGGCGCTGCTGGTGGCGGTTTGGATCATCCTGTTCGGCTGGCCGGTCTTGGTCGCCCTGCCCGACCCGGCCGGGCCACGCCCGGGCTTGATGCACGCCATGCGCGCCGGGCTGGCTGAGACAATCGGCATCCTGCGCGGCCTGCCGCAGCACCCTGCCATGGCGCGGTTTTTGATCGCGCGGCTGTTCTACACGGATGGCCTCAATACGCTGTTCGCTTTCGGGGCGATCTATGCCGCTGGCGTGCATGGCATGGGGTTTGAGGAAATTCTGCTGTTCGGCATTGCGATGAATGTCACGGCGGGGCTGGGCGCGGCCGGTTTTGGGCTGATCGAGGATCGTTTGGGCGCCAAGCCGACGGTGCTGATCGCACTCGGCGCCATGATTGTGCTGGGCAGTTTTCTGCTGCTGAGCAATGACAAGACCATGTTCTGGATTCTGGCCATGGCGCTTGGGCTTTTCATGGGTCCAGCCCAGGCGGCATCGCGCACGCTGATGGCCCATATGGCCCCACCGGATGAGGTTGCGGCGCATTTCGGGCTTTTTGCGCTTTCCGGGCGCGCCACAGGGTTTCTTGGTCCCGCAGCAGTGGCCATGGTAACGGCGATGAGTGGCAGTCAGGCCTGGGGCCTTGCGACCGTGCTAGGCTTTCTGGTGCTTGGTGCCATCATCCTGATGCCCCTGCGCGTAGTCCGCCATGGCTAAAGGCCAACCGCTTCTGCCATAGTCCCGCCGTGGAGGCGTGCAACGGTCCCGTCATGTCCGAGGATAAATCTGAAGCCGCCTGGGCGGCACTGATGGCTTTGGCGGCTCGGCCGGATGCTGCGGCCATTCGCCCGCTCTTCGCCGCTGATACTGATCGCTTTGCGCGGTATTCGCGCCAAGCCGGCGATATCCTGCTCGATTTTTCCAAAACCGCGCTGTCGGATGCGGTGCTGAAGGCGCTGCTGGCACTGGCCGAGGCGCGCGATGCCGTGGGCTTCCGCGCGCGGCTTTTCGCGGGTGCGGCGGTGAATGAAACCGAAGGCCGCGCCGCGCTGCATATGGCGCTCCGTGCCGCGCCCGAAGATGAGTTCCGCGCGGTCACTGAAAATGTCATGCCCGAAGTGCTTGCGGTGCGCGCGCGCATGGAAGAATTCAGCCGCGCCGTGCATGAAGGCCGTATCCTGACCGCCAAAGGTGAACGCTTCACCGATGTGCTCAATATCGGCATTGGCGGGTCTGATCTTGGCCCAGCCATGGTGGCGCGCGCGCTCTGGACCGATAAGGCACCGCTGCGCGGGCATTATTTGGCGAATGTGGATGGCCATGCCTGGGCGGAAATGCGTGCAAGGCTTGATCCGACGCGCACGCTGGTGCTGGTGGCCTCCAAAACCTTCACTACCCAGGAAACCATGGCCAATGCCGCTTTGGCGCGTGATTGGTTGCGCGCTGCGTTGGATGATGCTGGCGCCTCCCAACATATGGCGGCACTCTCCACGAATCTTCCTGCGACCAGCGCCTTTGGCATCGCGCCTGATCGCGTCTTTGGTTTTCGCGATTGGGTGGGCGGGCGGTATTCGCTTTGGAGTGCGATTGGGCTTTCACTCGCGGTGACCCTAGGCTGGGATGCTTTCGCGCGGTTATTGGCTGGTGCGCGCGTGATGGATCAGCATTTCCGCAATGCGCCACTTGGCGAAAACCTGCCAGTGCTGCTGGCTTTGCTTGAGGTTTGGCATGTGAATGGGTTGGGTTATCCAAGCCGCGCCGTGCTGCCTTATGATGAACGCCTCGCGCGCTTCCCGGCACATTTGCAGCAATTGGAAATGGAAAGTCTCGGCAAGCGTGTGGCGCTTTCGGGTGGCGCCTTGCAGCGCGCTTCCGGCCCAGTGGTGTTTGGTGAACCAGGCACCAATGCGCAGCATTCCTTCATGCAATTGCTCCATCAGGGCACAACTCCCGTGCCGGTGGATTTCATTCTAGTGGCGCGTCCGGATCATGCGCATGCCGATAGCCATCGCAAACTCCTCGCCAATGGTTTGGCCCAGGCTGAAGCATTCCTGGCGGGCAAGGATGCGGCCACCGTCACGGCCGAAATGCGCGCCGCTGGCTCGAGTGAGGCCGAGATCACGCGCCTGCTGCCGCATCGCATTTTCCCGGGTGATCGGCCGAGTGTCACCATGCTGCTGCCGCGCCTGGATGCCTTCACCCTTGGCCAATTGGTCGCCCTTTATGAACACAAGGTCGCAGTGCTTGGCGCGCTTTGGGGGATCAATCCCTTTGATCAATGGGGAGTGGAGCTTGGCAAGCAACTCGCCAACGTCATCCTGCCGGAATTGAGCGCTGGCGCGGCGCAAAAGCCGCATGATGGGTCAACCGCTGGGCTGATCGGCAAGCTGGCGGCGCTATGGCCGGAAGGTCGCGTATGACCGCGCCCTATATCCAAGCACTTGCCAGCGATGGCGCGCATCGCTTTAGCAAGCAGCCAGCACAAAGCCTTACACTTCTGACCGGGCTGGGCGTGGAAGGCGATGCGCATGCGGGTGTGACAGTGAAGCATCGCTCCCGCGTCGCGCGCGATCCATCACAGCCCAATCTGCGCCAGCTTCATTTGCTGCATGCCGAAATCTTCGAAGAACTCGCGCCCCAGGGTTTTGCGCTCAAATCTGGCGATATTGGTGAGAATGTGACAACGCGCGGGCTTGATCTGCTCGGGCTTGGCACCGGCACGCGGCTTTGCCTGGGGACAGCCGCGATTTCCGTTGAGAGACGAATGAACCCGGGGATCAGACGGTGGACGCCCGCGGCAGCGTCCACAGGCCAGGCAGCCCGGCGACGCGATTGACCCACGCCTGCACGCCCGGCCAGCGCGCAAGCTAGAACCCTCCCTCGTCGGCCCTGCGCGCGCGGCGAGGCCGAGAATCTGATCAAGCTCCACAAGGCACAACTCGCCTCTGATCGCACCAACTGCCGCTCCCCGCTCGCGAACCAGGTCCGTCTCGTCCTCCACACCGCCGCCTTCTGGCTCATGCGGGAATTGCGCCTGCGCGTGCCCGTCACCGATAAGCTGCGTCACGCCGAATTCACCACCTTGCGGCTCGGTCTCGTCAAGGTCGCCGCCAGGATCACCGAGACGACGAGCCGAGTGCGCATTGCGCTGGCGTCGGCCTTCCCAAACGCAGCCATCTTCCGCCGCGTCGCGCTCTGCCTGCAGACCGCGGGGCCGTGACGACCGAGGAAGAAATCCTCGTTCGTCTGTCCCTGAAACTCAAACGCCGACCAAAAACCGAAAAATCCGCGATGAAAAAGGCGCCACGGACAGACGCGCGATGACGCAACCATGAAAATTTTTGCGGAGATGTCGTGAATAGGTCAGGTTAAACCGTTCCCGGTCCAAAATTCAGGTTCACCTCTTCAAAATCGCGGGCCACGATGCACTCCTCGGCGATGCTATTATTGATATTATAACGATAATAGATGCAGCATATTTTTGTAATGAAAGGGGCGGGGTCAACACGCGCGTAGCGAGTAAGAAAATCGGGGGAACCGACAGTAAAAATCATGTTGCTTTCCGAAAGAAATATGTTTTCCTGCATGGCTTTGGTAATATCCACAAAAATTTGATTGGTGCCGTAAGTTACCCTGTTAAAAATAATACCGGGTGGGAGGTAATTAAGCTTCAGGGTTTGCCCATCCAGCCCCGATTTGGAAACTTCGTAAGAACCTGGCCCGTCCACAGTGCCGTAAGCATAAGTAACCGTGAGTTGACGATTATTGCTGCTTAACCCGCTTAAACCCAGGTTTTGTGCACTGATTGCAACATTAATGTTGTTGGTACTCGACATTTTGTTCTTGATGGCTTGCGTTACATCGTGTGCCGCTTCGCCGGCGTAACCATACCAAGCTTTTTTGATAATGATTCCCATGGTGATCGCACTCCCGTTGATCCCCGACGGTCGAGGAAATTTGATAACAAAAAAACACCATGCGGCCTTGCCTGTCAAGTATCGATGCGGAGGCGCGTTCGGCGCCGGCGCGCGCAAAAGCGCCCGAATCTCGGTCCTGGCGTGTGGTCCCCGGCGTGTTCGGGTTGGCAGGCGCGTCGGTCGCGGCGCCTTCGGCTGCACCGACACCCGCGCACTCGACGCCGCGCGACCGGGGGCGCGCGTGCGGCTCGCTGACCTCGTTCTGGTACGGCAACGGCCCGGCAGTGCGAGGGGCATCGTCTTCGTCACGGTGGAAGCGGTCGTGGAAATCACTGGGCTCCGCAATCCCTGCGCCCAGCTTGATCATTTCCAACCAGGGCTGATGGCGGCAATGCTCGGGCGCGATGAAGCGGGCGGGCTGATCCGCAAATCCGGCGTCATGGCGATAGTGCTGCAAGGTGGCGTGCTGCGCGCAGGTGATCCGATCATGGTCATCCCGCCCGCCGGTCCGCATCGGCCCTTGCAGCCAGTCTGACTCGCGACTCGAAGCTTCTGCTATAAGGGCGCATGTACGCTGCTCCCCTTTCGGCCCCGCGCCCGGCCATTCGCCTGCTGCCCGAGACCACCGCGAACCGCATCGCGGCCGGTGAGGTGGTGGAACGCCCGGCCGCCGCGCTCAAGGAAATCGTCGAAAACGCTTTGGATGCCGGGGCCAGGCGCATTGCCGTGACGCTGGAAGGCGGCGGCATGGACCGGATTCTGGTGGAAGATGACGGCATTGGCATGGGGCCGGATGATCTGGCGCTGGCTGTCGAGCGCCACGCCACCTCCAAATTGCCGGAAGAAGCGACGCTGTTCCGCATCGCGACGCTTGGCTTCCGGGGGGAGGCCTTGCCTTCCATCGGCGCGGTGGCGCGGCTTTCCATCACGTCTTGCCCGCAGGGTGGCGCCGCGCATCGGATCAGCGTGGAAGGCGGGCTGAAGGGCGATGTCGCTCCCGCTTCCGGTGCCCCCGGCACGCGGGTTGAGGTGCGGGATTTGTTTTTCGCGACCCCGGCGCGGCGGAAATTCCTAAAACACCCCCGCACGGAAGCCGAACACGCGGTGGAAGCGGTGCGCCGCCTGGCGCTCGCCTGGCCGGAAGTGGCGTTTCGTGTCGAAAACGATGGGCGGGAAGTGCTGTCCCTGCCCGCCACGAATCAGGAAGGGCGCATCAGGCAGGTACTCGGCGCGGAATTCGCCGCCGCTGCGGTGCCGGTGGAAGCGGTCTCCGAAAACCTGGATATCAGCGGGCTGGCGGCGCTGCCTTCTCATCACCGCCCGACCACGCTTGGCCAGCATCTGGTGGTGAACCGCCGCCCGGTGCGCGACCCGCTGCTGCGCGTGGCCTTGCGTGTGGCTTACCGCGATGTGATCCCGCAGGGGCGCCATCCGGTGGCCGCGCTATTCTTGCAAGTGCCGCCGGAGACCGTGGATGTGAATGTGCATCCGATGAAGACCGAGCTTCGCTTCCGCGATGGGGAAGCGGTGCGCGGGGCCATGATCTCGGCGTTGCGCAAGGCACTGGCGATTGGTGCCGGGACGGTGGTGGCGGTGCCATCCCTCGCGGGCGCTGCGCCGGTTGGGGGCTTCAGCGAAGCCTTGCCCGTTCTGCCCCAATCCATGCCACGCCCGCCGGGCTTGCCGCAGCCGCGCCTGCCGCTCGGTTTCCGCCCGCCCAGCCTGCCGCCGCCGCCCGCCGCCGCGCCGATGGATGCCGCGCATCCCTTGGGCCGCGCCGTGGCGCAGATACTGGAAACCTTCATTATCGCCGAAGCCGCGGATGGGTCGCTGGTGCTGGTGGATCAGCACGCCGCGCATGAACGCCTGACGCATGAGGCGTTGAGTGCGCAGCTACGCGATGGCGGCGTGCGCACCCAGCCCTTATTGGTGCCGGCGGTGGTGGATATGCCGGCCGCCGATGCGGCGCGCCTGCTGGGCGCGGCGGAAGCCTTGGCGCGGTTGGGGCTGGAAATTGAGGGGTTTGGCGCCGGTGCGGTGCTGGTGCGAAGCCTGCCGGCCTTGCTCGGCGCCGCTGATCCGGCGCCGTTGCTGCGCGATATGGCGGAAGAATTGGCGGTGGATGCGGAAAGCACGGCCCTGGAACGCAAGCTGGATGCGGCAATTGCCCGGCTGGCCTGCCATGGCAGCATCCGTGCCGGGCGGCGGATGAATGCCGCCGAGATGGATGCGCTGCTGCGCCAGATGGAAGCCACCCCGCGCGCCGCGACCTGCAGCCATGGCAGGCCCACGGTGTTGAAGCTGGATGCGGCGGCTTTGGAGCGGATGTTTGGGCGGCGGTAGGAAATAGGAATAGTTTCACGTGAAACGCGCTTACCCCTCGCCAGAAGCCAGCACCGCCGCCACGTCAAACCGTTGCCAAACCCATTACAAGATGTTCCGCCGTGAAGGCGCCTTCCGTGATGGCCTGCACCACATAAACGCCTTCGATTAGGCCAGCGGCGCAGGTGTATTGAAGCCATGACGATTTCGAAGAATCACCACTTTGTGCCCCGCCTGCTACTGCGGCAATGGGCCAACGATAAAGATCAGGTGCAATGCTGGCACTGGAAAGAAGAGAAAATCGGGTCATTTTCGCCGACTACGGAAAACATCATGGCTGAAACCCGACTATATAGGGCGCAACACATCGATAATCCTTCAATTTATGAAGACACGTTCAATAGAATCGAAACGAACGCTGCACGAGTTCTCGAGAAATTGCGTAATCCGCAACGGCCGCGTCTCGTGACCGAAGATTTCCATGCGTGGTCCTTGTTCATTCTGGCGCAAAGGGCGCGAACGCCCGCGAAGATTACGTGGGCGAGACAGCAGGCACGCGATGTTTTCATTGATGAATTTGAGAAACCTGATCCAGAATTTGACCGTCTGAACGCCGATGAGCGGTTCTCTTCACTCTCACATTACATAAATGAACGTCATCCAAATGTTTTGGCCAACTTTCATTTGGATACAACAATGCAGATCATCAGTGATGAGAAGCATGTGAGCGCGATGTGCCGACTGAAGTGGTTTGTCCGACAAAAATTTGCGCACCCTCTAATTCTTTCAGATGACCCAGTGACGTTAGTGGGTGGGTTACATGAAAAAAACTGTCAGATTGCCCTCCCAATTTCACCCAACGAGGTCTTTTTCGCTGTTTCTGATGAGCGAATCAGAGACCGCATATTTTCAGAGGACGACAAATCGGCTGCAGCTCGTATCAACCATGATCAGGCAGTTCAGGCGCAGCGATTTGTAGTCGGAGATGTGGAACCGCGCTTTCTAGAGAAGCGTCTCCGAAAGAAACCGGAGCCCTATGTACCGACCAATCTCCCGAGCCGCAGGGATAGTGGGTAAGGCAATCTACGGACCACTCGAACAGCGCAGGAAGAAAATCGGAATATTTTCACGTGAAGCAGGAGCCACTACCCTGCCCCATAAGCCAGCACCGCCGCCGTTAAATGATGCTCTTCCCAGCCGACGCTTTTGACGGCGGTGCTACGGTGGGATCTCTGCCGAAAACAAACCGACCGATCGTGCGATATTCAATTGCCCATTTAGCATCGACCGAGGTATGACTTCGCGATAGTGCGTGAGCCTCCATCAGGGAAGTTTACGAACAAGGCTTCGACGAGAAATGGGGCCACCTCAGCCAAGAGAGGGCATCCGCCTTCCGACACAGCTCGACTCTCAAAGATGCGCTGCGCGTTCCCCGCTACGCCGCGCCGAGCAATGAACAAAGTTCCGCGTCGAACGAAGGTCCGTTCTGTCCACATTCTCAGATCATACGCTGCAACCTGATCTCTTCCTGAGTCGATGGTGAGAGTCAAAGCTACAAGAGCGGTAGCGTCTTCGATTGTGTCAACTGTATTAATCCCCCTTTTTCCGAACTCCGCGCGAACTAGATTCACATACGACCCCTCTTCAAGGCTCGCTGACTGTGACGCTCCGCCAAAAAGCACGAAGACCCTGTCTGACGCGCTTAATCGATCCGAAGTCGCAAAAGATTGTGATCTCGTAATTATTTCGGATCTCGAGCAACCGATCGAGGTAGCAAGAATAAGAAAAAGCAACACGAACAACCGCATTACGCCAAGCCCCTTTGGACGCATTCTGACAACAGATGTCATCATTCCTCGAGGAAAATGTCAAAATCAAAAGCAATTGCGTTAAAGAAAATCAAGGACGGCCTCACCCCCCGTAAGCCAGCACCGCCGCCGCCAAATCCTCCCCGGCCCAGCCCACGGATTTGAAGGCGGTGATCTGATCCGCCCTTTGCCGGCCCGGATGGGTGCCGCGGCAAAGCTCTGCCAAATCCGCGACCACATGGTCTGCCGCAATCGCGCCCTCCGCGATGGCCTGCACCACATCGCCCGCTTCAGCGAGGCCGCCGGCGCGGGTATCCACCACCAACAGGGCGCGCTTGAGCGCCAGCGCATCCGCTTCGCGCATATCCGGCCGATAGGCGCCGACCAGATCAAGATGCACCCCTGGCCGCAAAGCCGCGCCTTTGATCAGCGCATCGGTCGCCAGCGTGGCGGCGCTAATGATATCGGCGCCGGCGAAATCAGGCTCGGCCACCGCCCGCGCCGGCAGGCCATGGGCGGCAAGCTGCCCAGCTAAACGCGCGGCATTCTCACCCTTGCGGGACCAGATCGCGATATCCTTGATCGGAAAACAGGCAGCATAAGCCTCCGCCAGGGCATGGGCGACCTTGCCGCTGCCCAGCAGCAGCAGGCGGGAACTCTCCGGCCGGGCCAGATAGCGCGCGGCCAAAAGGCTTGCCGCTGCCGTGCGCCGATCCGTCAATTCGCCGCCATCCAGCATGGCAAGCGGCGCGCCGGTGGTGGCATCTGACAGCAAATAGCTGGCATGGACGGCGGGCAGGCGGCGCGCATCATTGCCAGGCGCGACATGGACAATCTTCACGCCGTAATGCCCACCGGCATGCCATGCCGGCATCAGCAGCAGGGTGTTCTGCGCCCCGGCGCCATCATCCCAAGCATGGCGGTGCCGAAGCGGGGCTTCGCAGCCTTGCCGGAACATCTCGGCCAGGGCTTCGATGAGCCTATCCCAGGGCAGGGCTGCCCGGATTGCTGCCTTGTCCATCTGCCGCATGCGTCTGCCTCCGCGATTCCCCTGGCGCATGTGGCATTGTCGGGCGGGGAAGGACAAGCTTTGGCGCGGGAATTGCTGAGCTTCGCAACGACTACAGGCCTACCCAACAGGAGAACCGCGTTTGATCAAGCCATTAGCCGCTGAGCTTCCCATGGCAGCGCAGGCCAGTGCCGGCCGGCTGAACTGCGGCGCTTGCGGGGATGGCCTGCTATCCGGTAACGCAGTGCCTACCAAAGCGGCAAACTTAACGCTGCAGTGGCGCCACCTCACCCCAAGGGGCAGGCCAATGGTCAGGAGAGGCTTATAATGTCTGGCACAACGAGCGATCCGCGCTACAAGCGGCGCCCGCCCAAACGTCCGCTCCGGCTTTCCTGGTCGGATGAACGGGTGCGCGGCATTTTCTGGCAGATCGTGGTCGTGGCGGCCGTTGGTAGCCTGATCTATTGGCTCTACAGCAATACCTCGCACAATCTGGCGGTGCGGCGCATTGCGACCGGCTTTGGCTTCCTTGATCGTGAGGCCGGCTTGCCCATTGCCGAAAGCCTTATCCCCTACGATCCCACCAATACCTATGCCCGCGCACTGTTTGTTGGCTTACTGAATACGCTGAAGGTCGCGGTGATTGGCATCGTCCTGGCGACGATCCTTGGTACCGCAATTGGTATCGCGCGGCTCTCCAAGAATTTCCTGCTGTCACGCATTGCCGGCGCTTATATCGAGATCATTCGCGATCTGCCGCTGCTGCTGCAATTGCTGTTTTGGTACACCATTCTGCAGGGCCTGCCCGGGCCGCGCCAGGCGCTGAAGCCCATGGAAGGCGTGGTGCTTTCCAATCGCGGCTTGAAGCTGCCGGCGCTGATTTGGGAAAACGCGCATACGGCGGCCTTGGTCGCGTTTCTGGTGGGTATCATTGGTACCTGGCTTTACGCGCGCATGGCGCGCGCCAGGCAGATGGAAGATGGCCAGCCGCGTAAGGTATGGCCCACTGCGCTTGGGCTGATTTTGGTTCTGCCGGTGTTGGTTTGGTATGCGCTGGGTGCGCCGTGGGAGATTGAATACCCCGTGCTGCGCGGCTTCAATTTCCGTGGCGGCTTGAATATCAGCCCGGAATATTTTGCGCTGCTGATCGGGTTGGTCACCTATACGGCGGGCTTCATCGCGGAAGTGGTGCGCGCCGGCATCATGTCGGTCAATCACGGGCAATGGGAAGCGGCGCAGGCGTTGGGGTTGAAACATGGCTCGGTGCTGCGGCTGATTGTCATGCCGCAAGCGCTGCGCGTCATCATCCCGCCGATGACGTCGAATTACCTGAACCTGACGAAGAATTCCTCGCTCGCGGTCGCGATCGGCTATCAGGATATTGTCTCCATCGCCAATACGACACTGAACCAAACGGGGCAGGCGATTGAAGGCATTGCCATCATCATGGCGGTCTATCTGACGATCAGCCTTTCGATCAGCCTATTCATGAATTGGTACAATGCGCGCATCGCGCTGGTTGAACGATGAGGGGCCGACCATGAGCGACGCAAGCATTTCCACGGGGCCCCGCAAGCCGCCGATCACGGCGGTGGGGCCGATTGCCTGGGCCAGGGCAAATCTGTTTTCCGGCTGGCTTTCCACGGCCGTGACGCTCGCGATGGGCTATCTGCTGATCAAGATGGCTTTGTCCTTCATTGATTGGGCCTTCGTGAATGCCATCTGGTCCGTGCCATCCAATGCGCAGGGGCCGCAGACGCAAAGCTGCCGGGATTTGCAGGGTTCTGGCGCCTGCTGGGCGGTGATTGGCGAAAAACACCGCTTCATGCTGTTTGGCACCTATCCCTATGAACAGCATTGGCGCCCGGCCTTGGCCTGCGTGCTGTTCGTAGCGCTTTACGTGATTTCCGCCATGCGCCGTTTCTGGCGCTGGGAATTGGCGCTGATTTGGGTTGGGATGCTGACGGCGATTGGCGTTCTGATGTGGGGCGGTGTGTTCGGGCTTTCCTTTGTGCCGCAGGAACGCTGGGGTGGCTTGCCAATCACGCTGATCCTGGCGACCTTCGGGCTGGCCTTTGCCTTTCCGCTTTCCATCCTGGTCGCCCTTGGCCGGCGTTCATCGCTGCCGGCGATCAAGGTGCTTTGTGTGCTTTACGTGGAATTGATCCGCGGCGTGCCGCTGATCAGCCTGCTGTTCATGGCGAGCGTCATGTTCCCCCTGTTTCTGCCGGAGGGCATGAATATCGATAAGCTGCTCCGCGCGCAGATCGCGATCATCCTATTCGCCGGTGCCTATCTGGCCGAGGTGGTGCGTGGTGGGCTGCAATCCCTGCCAAAGGGCCAGTATGAAGCCGCCGATGCCATGGGCTTGTCCTTTTGGCAGAAGACCGGGCTGATCATCCTGCCCCAGGCTTTGCGCATGGTGATCCCGCCCCTGGTCAATACCTTCATCGGCTTCTTCAAGGATACGTCACTGGTGCTGATCATCGGCATTTTCGATCTGCTGACCGCCGGCAAGACCGCGATTGTGGAGCCCGCCTGGCAGGGCTTCGGCGTTGAGGTTTATGTCTTTATCGGCAGCATCTATCTGGTTTTCTGCTACGCCATGTCCAAATACAGTCGCGGGTTGGAGGCGGATTTGAACCGCCATCGCCGTCGCTGATTCTCGGGAAAACAATCATGAGCGCTACCGCTGATCTTGCCCATATCGCTTCCGCCGCCAAGGCTGATGCACCGCCCGCCATTGAATTGGCCGGAGTCAATAAATGGTTCGGCGCGCTGCATGTGCTGCGCGATGTGAACCTTGCCGTGGCCCCTGGCGAACGCGTGGTGGTTTGTGGCCCATCAGGTTCGGGCAAATCCACCATGATCCGTTGCATCAACCGCCTGGAAGTTCACCAGGAAGGTCGTATCGCGGTCGAAGGGATCGAACTGACTGATGATGTGCGCGCCTTGGATGCGATCCGCCGCGAAGTTGGCATGGTGTTCCAATCCTTCAATCTTTTCCCGCATCTGACGGTGCTGGAAAACTGCACCTTGGCGCCGATTTGGGTTCGGCGCATGCCGAAGAAGGATGCCGAAGAACTGGCGATGGAATTGCTGGAGCGGGTCAAAATCCCGGAACAGGCGAAGAAATATCCCGGCCAGCTTTCCGGCGGGCAGCAGCAGCGTGTGGCGATTGCCCGCGCCCTTTGCATGCGCCCAAAGATCATGTTGTTTGATGAACCTACCTCAGCGCTTGATCCTGAAATGATCAAGGAAGTGCTGGATGTGATGGTGGAATTGGCCGGCACGGGCATGACCATGATGGTGGTGACCCATGAAATGGGCTTCGCCCGCCAGGTTGCCGATCGCGTGGTGTTTATGGATCAAGGTGAAGTGGTGGAAGTCGGCACCCCTGATCAGGTCTTCAATGCACCAAAGACCGACCGGCTCAAGCTGTTCCTGAGCCAGATCCTGCGCGGGCATTGAATGCCCGCCATGCGCTGGTTGCGGGGCAAATGCCTTGCAATCCCTGGCTGACGGGGCAGATTGCGCGGTAATGATCCCGAGGAAGATAAGAAAGCCATGAGCAGTCCTGCCGCTACTGGGCGTGGCGCACCATCCCTTGCGCTGGTCCTTGCCGTGCTGGGCGTTGTCTATGGTGATATTGGCACCTCCCCGCTTTACGCCATGCGCGCTGCCGCCGGCCATTTTGAGGAAGGCGGGGTTGAAGCCTGGGAAGTTCTTGGCCTGCTCAGCCTGATTATCTGGTCGCTGATCCTTACCGTGACGGTGAAATATGTCGCCTTCGTGCTGCGGGCCGATAACCGGGGGGAAGGCGGTATCCTGGCCCTGATGGCACTGGCGCAGCGGAGTGTGGAAAATGCCCGGCTGCGCTGGGCATTGGCGCTGATTGGCATTGCCGGCGCCTGCCTGTTCTTTGGTGATGGCATCATCACGCCGGCGATTTCGGTGCTGTCGGCAGTGGAGGGGCTTAAGGTTGTCTCGCCCCATTTGGAAAAGGCGGTCTTGCCGATTTCAGTGGTGATCCTGCTGGCGCTGTTTCTGGTGCAGTATCGCGGCACGGCGAAAATGGGGGCGATCTTCGGGCCCATCTGCGCGGTTTGGTTTCTGGTGCTGGGGCTGCTTGGGCTTTGGGAAGTGCTGCACAACCCCGGCGTACTCGCGGCGATTTCACCGCATTGGGCGATTACCTTTTGCCTGCATTACCAGTTGATGGCCTTCATTGCCTTTGGCTCTGTCGTGCTGGCGGTGACGGGGGCCGAGGCGCTTTATGCCGATATGGGGCATTTCGGGCGCCGGCCCATTCGCTGGGCTTGGCTTGTGATTGTGCTGCCGGCCTTGGTACTGAATTATCTTGGCCAGGGCGCGCTGTTGCTGCGCGATCCCGCTTCACTCGAAAACCCGTTCTTCCTGCTGGCGCCGGAATGGTTCCGCCTGCCCTTGGTGTTCCTGGCCACGGCCGCCACCATTATCGCAAGCCAGGCGATGATCTCGGGCGCCTATACCATTGCGCGGCAATGCGTGCAGCTTGGCTTCCTGCCGCGGCTGGTGGTGCGCCATACCAGCGATACGGAAGAAGGCCAGATCTATATGCCGCAGGTGAATTTCGCGCTCCTGATCGGTGTGTTGATTTTGGTCGTGACTTTCCGTGATTCGGAACGCTTGGCGGCGGCCTATGGCATTGCGGTGACTGGGACTTTTGTCTGCACCTCCTGCCTCGCCATGGTGGTGTTCCATCGCAAATTCGGCTGGCCTTTGCTTGGCGTGCTTGGCGTTTTCCTGCCGCTGCTCGCGCTTGATTTGGCGTTCTTCCTCTCCAACGTCTTGAAAATCCCTGATGGCGGTTATGTGCCGCTGGTGCTGGGGTTGGTTCTTTTTACCATCATGCTGACCTGGCATCGCGGACGAGAATTATTGTTTGCGCGTATTCGTCAGGATGGGCTGCCGCTGAAATCTTTCATTGCGCGCCTGCCGCAATCGCGCACCGTGCGTGTGCCCGGCACCGCAGTATTCATGACCAGCCAGGCGGAATTCCTGCCCGGCGCGCTGCTGCACAACCTGAAGCATAACAAGGTTCTGCATGAACGCGTCCTGTTCGTGACGGTCACCAACGAAGATGTGCCGCAGGTGGGTGCTGATAGGCGCCGCGCGGTTGAGGAATTGGCGCCAAACATCTACCGCGTAGCGCTGCGCTACGGCTTCCAGGAAAGCCCCAACATCCCGCGTGAACTTGAAGCACTGGCGGAATTGGGCATTCCTTATGAGCCGATGCAGACCTCCTATTTCCTGGGGCGGGAGACGGTGGTGGCGGCGGCGGTGCCGAAAATGTCGCGCTGGCGGCAATGGCTTTTCGTGGTGCTCAGCCGCAATTCGCTGCCGGCGACCGAATTCTTCCGTATTCCTTCGGATCGCGTGGTAGAGTTAGGCGTGAAGGTCGCGATCTGAAACGGGTGGCGGGGCGTTCTGGCCTCGGCATACTGGTTTCTGGGCAATGGGTGAAGGAGAGCTCCTATGGAGCGGATACTGGTGACACTCTCCCTCGCGGCGGGGCCGGGCTTTCCGCTTGGCTGTGTTGATCACCGCTATGAGATCGAATTGGCACTGGATGCGGCGGGGCATCCCGACCCCGCGGCCTGGGCTGACGACCCCGCCCCCTGGCGCGCGCGGCACTACCGACCGGATGCGCCGCCTGAGCAGGGCGATGTGCAATATGATGGCGATAATGGCTGGTTCATCCGCTTCAGTGGCAGCCTGGCCGAGCGCTTTGACGCGCCTGAGGCCCATTTCGACCCCGGCACCAGCCCTATCCGCCCGGGCGAATATGTGACCATCACGGAAGTGGATGGGGGTATCTATGATTACAGGATTGTGGGGGTCGGTGCAGTCAAAGAGTCCGCCTGATCGCCGGTTTAGTGTTTCCATCAATACGTTTCAGGCGCTGATCCCGGACGGATCAGAGTGACACTCATATCGCTGGGGAGCCTCCGAAGGTGAAGATAAATCTGATTGGTGATCGCAATATTCTCGGTATAGGAACAAATTTCCCTGATTTTGTGAGCAACTTAAAAGGTTTTCGTTCCTGGAGAGCGTGCTGGTTGAATACAACCCCTTCCGCGCGCCATCGGTCGAGGAATTGCTCCGCCAATCTTCCCCGGCAGACATCAATATCTGGTTCGCGGGCTTCGCCAATCGGAACACTTTTGAGGCCAAAGGACGGAACGTCGTCTGGTCTGTTTTTGAACACAACAAGCTGGCACCCGCCTATGTGAATTGGCTGAATCAGGCGAACCTTGTTTGGACACCAAGCGCCTGGGGTAAGGGAATTCTGACAAATCCGGGCTTGGCTTCTGGGAAGGTGGATGTGGTGCCTGAAGGCGTGGATGCTGAAGCATTTCATCCCCATTGTCGGCCATGCCCTGGCGGGCGCGCGCCGGAGAAATTCCGCTTTCTGATGCTGGGCAAATATGAAGAACGCAAAGGCTATAGCCAACTTTTTCAAGCTTTCGCGGCGGCCTTTGGCAAGGACCCTGCTGTCGAGCTTTTGATAAAGGCTGATTACTTCATCGACCAGGAAAGGAAACAGGCCGCACTTCGCGATATGGTCGCCCGCTTCAAAGTGCCGAATATCCATATACTGACCGGCGCATTAAAACGGGAAGAATTATTCGTCATTTACAACATCGCCGACGCCTTTGTTTATCCGACGCGGGCCGAAGGCTGGGGGCTCCCGCTGATCGAGGCGATGGCCACTGGCCTACCCACGATTGCTGTCAATTGCTCGGGGCAAACAGAATACCTGAAGGAGGTTGAGGGATGTTTCATGCCCATTGCGCACCGCATGGTGCCCATCAAGGATCCTGAATTCATGGAATTCGTCAGCTCCACGACGCAGGATTGTGGCACCTGGGCCGAGGCCGATATTGACGATCTTGCTCAAAAAATGCGGGAGATGGTCTCCCAACATGTCGAGTGGCGCCGTAAGGCGCTGGATGCAAGCCGGGTAATCCGCACGAAATTCAGTTGGTCCAGCACTGCCCACACTGCCCTCGAGAGTCTGATCCGACAGGGTTTGCTGCCGCCCGTCAGGTTTGATGCCCAGTATTAGCAAGCTGGTGAAACGCCATCATGGACAATGGCGTTTCGGGCTTGGGGGCAGGCGTTCAACAGCTTTGAAAGCCAAGCATGTGCTTTCTTGATGTGTTTCTCTCAATGGTGGCACACGCTGAACGGCATCCGGTCCTCATGCCGCCACCACCAGCAACTTTGGCAGGCGCACCAGGTTGTACGCTGCCATTGGCAGGGTGAACTGCCAGCCCACCTTGAGCAGCCCGCGATGGCGGGCCTTGCGTAAGACAGCCGCCGTCTTGGCCCAGCCGAAGGCCTCCTCGATCCGCTTGCGAATACGCAGGCTGATGGCATAGGCGGGATGGCGCGTGGTCCGCCATCAATCGAAGAGCGCCACCCACTGGTATTCTGCGCCACATGCGCTGTCACATTGATCTCGCGGAGCTCTTCGACGAAGTCCTGCGCATAAACCTTTATCGCTGGCCAGTTTGGCTTCCCTGCCGCGTCCCTTGCGATAAAGCCTTGCATCGGGGTCGGTGGTTGAGGCGTGGGTCTCGTTGCTGCGCTTCTGGCCGTGGAAGTTTTGCTCGCTATTGCGGCCCGTGCCAGGCGGCGGGCCAGAGCCG
>JADCFN010000041.1 GCA_020249505.1 Roseomonas sp.
CCAGACGGCGACATCGTGGAAATCGAGCGCGTCGCGGTTTCTGGTTTCCAGCGTTTCAACCGAGGGCATGTGCCGCTTGGCGATTTCGAGGAAAAGCTGATCGGCTGAAGGGGTATCGTTCATCTTGGTCTCCTTGCTGTGGCGCTGGGGAGTTTCCCTGCGCCTGAGGGACCATTCGCGCTGTAGCGGGGGGCGAGCCAAGCAAGATTGAGCGTAATTTCGTTGCTATGATTGGGGCGTTGCAATCATGATCTATGGATCGCGCGCGCGGAAGTGACATCGGCGAATGTTCGGTCCTCGCCATCCAGTATCGCGGGTTGGCCCGTCATGGCCTCAAACCGCGCAAGGGCAACATCGCAATAGCCAGGGTCAATTTCCATCGCGTAGCAGATGCGCTCGGCAGTCTCCGCCGCGATGATCGCCGTGCCGCTGCCACAGAAGGGTTCGTAGATCACATCGCCAGGTTCGCTATTGTTCAGCATCGGGCGGCGCATACATTCCACCGGCTTCTGCGTGCCATGCACCGTCGCCATATCCTCATCGCCGGCGCCGATCGGCCAAAGTGTTGTCTGGTCGCGTGCGCCTTGCCAATGACCAGTGGCACCCTTGCGAACACCGTAAATGCACGGCTCATGCTGCCAATGATAATCGCCACGCCCGAGCACCAAGCGCGGCTTGGCCCAGACAATCTGGCTGCGAACGACAAAGCCCGCCGCTTCCAGACTTTCGATTACGGTGCGCGCATGCACGCCGGCATGCCAGATGTAAGCAACATCGCCGGGGAACAGCGCCCAGGCTTCGCGCCAGTCGGCGCGGTCATCATTGGCAACCTTGCCCGTGCGCGCAGTGGAGGAGACTCCAGCTTCGTTGCGCCAGGCGGGATCATAGCCAACCCCATAGGGCGGGTCGCTCACCATCAAATGCGGCTTCGCGCCGCCGAGTAGGCGGAGAACATCGGCGCGATTGGTGGCATCGCCACAGAGCAGCCGGTGGCGACCAATGCGCCAGAGATCGCCGGGGCGCGTGATGGGCTGCGAGGGTGGTTCAGGCGCCGGCGCATCGGGATCGCCCTGCGCTGGCGCGTCACCATTGGCGCCGATGCTGGCTAGCAAATCCTCCAAAGCTTCGGGGGAAAAGCCCAGCACCTCCAAATCCACCGTGCCTTCATCGCGGATGCGCGCGATTTCCGCCGCCAGCAGCGCCTCGTCCCAGCCGGAATTCAGCGCGATCTGATTATCCGCAAGCCGCAGCGCACGCGCCTGGGGTTCAGTGAGATGCGCCAGCCGAATGGCCGGGACACTCGCCATGCCGAGGCGCTTGGCCGCCATGACGCGGCCGTGGCCTGCCACCAGAACACCGGCACCATCCACCAGCACTGGGTTCACAAAGCCAAATTCGGCGATCGAGGCAGCAATCTGCGCCACCTGCGCTGGCGAATGCGTGCGCGCGTTCTCGGCGTAGGGGACTAGCGCCGCGACTGGCAGCGAGATAACGGCAAGCTCAGGCTGCATCGGAAAGTACCCCTTCGCGCGCTGCCGCGACCGCATCGAAATCGCGCCCGTCATCCGACAGCGTCACCGCCTGATCCGGATAGAGCATCCGCCAGCGCGCAATCGCCAAATCCACATAGGCCGGCGCCAATTCAATGCCGCGCACAACGCGGCCCGCGCGTTCGCCGGCAATCAGCGTCGTGCCGCTACCCGCGAAGGGCTCGAACACCACCTCGCCAGCCTCAGTGTAGGCGCGCATCAGAAAATCAGGCAGCGCGACGGGGAACACCGCTGGATGCTCGGTCTCGATCCCGCGTCCCTTATGGCGCGTGATGCGCAGCACCGCGTCAGGAATGCGCATGTCCTGCACAGGCTGGCCGATATGCGTATAGGCCTTCACCTCGCCATCCGCCGCGCGCAACCCACTGCCCTTGTTCGGCGTACCGGCCCATTTGCAGGGGATGATTTTGTTCGCCTGCCGCGCGGTGCGGTTAAAGTGAAACACTAATTCGAAGGCCGGCGCGAGACGCCCATTCCAATCGCCCGGCAAGCCCGGCCCCTGGTCCCAGGTATAGAGCCCAAAACGACGCCACCCCCGCGCGCGCATCCATTCCAGCCAACCCTCCCAATAGGGCTGCCATTCATTCTCGCGATGAATCAGGCCGAGATTGATCAGCGCCTGGCCATCCGGCCGGAGCACCGCGTCCAGATGCTGAAACACGCCTTGCATCAGCGCATCCCAATCCGTCACACCGCGGGTGGTGTAGGCGCGTTGGTTGCCATAGGGCGGGCTGGTGAAAAGCATCGCGGCACGATCGCTTTCCATCACGCGCGCCACTGCCGCCGCATCGGTGCTGTCCCCACACAGCAGCCGATGCGCGCCCAGCAACCACAAATCGCCGGGGCGAGAGACCGCCTGGCGCGGTGCCTCGGGCTCAGCATCGGCGGGATCATCAATATCCTCGCCAATCGCTGGCGCGGCAGGGTTCTCGGCGGTGTCTGCGGGCAGGGCTTCGGGCGCATCGCCGTCGGACACGGCATCTCCAGCCGCCGCGAGGATGCCCGCAAGTTCATCCGCCGAGAAACCAAGCGCTGCGAGG
>JADCFN010000042.1 GCA_020249505.1 Roseomonas sp.
ACAAGATTTCTGATTACATGGTTCCTTCCTGGCGATTTTGTATGCGGGGGGCGGAAGCGCCCGACCCCTCTAGCGTCAGAATAAAAATATGGGTTGCAGTTTGCACTATAGCGACGTGAATTCAATGACTTAGGTGCAAACCTAGGCCTCCGAGGTTTGCACCTAGTTTGCACCCAACCCTCGCCCAACCCTTCCCGGATACCCCCATGACGCTTCCCTGGATGGCCGAGCGGATCCAACTCCGCGCGATCACTTCACCTTAGCCACGCATGGCGCCGCCCCGCGTTGGGCGTAGTACACGCAAGATCATGATGGCCCAGATCAGCACGGTCGCGATGCCAAGCGCCCCCGCAATCGGCCGGCTGAAGAAGGCAAGCAGATTACCATCCGTCTTGATCATGTTCTGCACAAAAGTCTGTTCCAGCATTTCGCCAAGCACCAGGCCCAGGATCAGCGGCGCGACTGGAATGCCGTGGCTTTCAAGAAACCAGCCAAACAGACCCATGACCAGCATGATCGCAACACCATAAAGGCTATTCGTCATCGCGAAGCTACCGACAATACAGAACAGCAATATGACCGGCAGCAGGATATTGCGCGGCGTGCGCAGCACCTGGCGCGCGCTTTTGATCGCTGCCCAGCCCAGCGGCAGCATGATCAGATTGGCCAGGATGAAAATCAGGAATACGGCATAGATGAGCTGCGGGTTTTCGGTGAATACGGTCGGCCCCGGATTCATGCCCTTCATGTAAAGCACGCCAATGACAATGGCCGTAATCGAATCACCTGGAATGCCAAAGACAAGGGCCGGTATCCAGGCGCCCCCCAGCGCCGAATTATTGGCCGAGGTGCTGTCCACGATCCCCTCGACATGGCCGGTGCCGAATTTCTCCGGCTCCTTCGAAAAGCGCTTGGAAACGGCATAGCTGATCCAGGCCGCGATATCGGCGCCAGCGCCGGGCAGCGCACCAATCACTGTGCCAATTGCACTCCCGCGCAGGAAATTGAACCAATAGCGCCGCGCAACATCACCAAGGCCGCGAAACATATTGCCGACCTGCTGCACCACAACCTGCCCCGCTTCACGGAGAGAGGTTACGCCGCGCAGCAGCTCGCTCACCGCGAACATGCCGATCATGGTGGCGATGAAATTCACGCCCTGCATCAGCTCCACCTCACCAAAGGTGAAGCGGGGAAAGCCCGCAGAAGGATCAATCCCAATAGTCGCGAGCAACAGGCCGATGAAAAGACTGAGGAAGCCCTTCACCGGATCGGCATTGGTAAGAAACACCGCACAGGTCAGGCCAAGACAAGCGAGCCAAAAATACTCGAAGGACGAAAAATTCAGTGCGACTTCCGCGAGCGCTGGCGCGGCTGCAATCAGCACCGCAACGCCAATCAGCCCGCCCGCCACCGAGAAGACAAGATTGACCCCCATATTCAGGTTTAGCTGGCCCTTTTGCGTCATGGCATAGGATTCATCGGTATAGGCGGCCGAGGCCGGCGTGCCCGGCATGCGCAGCATCGCCGCCGGAATATCGCCGGCAAAAATCGCCATGGCTGTCGCCGTGACAATCGCGCCAAGGGCAGGCACTGGCGGCATGAAGAAGGTGACCGGCACCAGCAGCGCGGTTGCCATGGTGGCGGTGAGCCCTGGCATGGCGCCGACAAACATGCCGAATACCGCCGACACCGCAATCACCGCCAGGACAAAGGGATCAAAAACAAGGCCGAAGGCCTGGATCAGCGGTTCCATGGCGTGCCCCTCATAGGAAGCTGTCCATCAGGCCGCGCGGCAGCGGCACGCGCATCAGCCCGGCGAATAGCCAATGCATCAGCAGCGTCATCCCGGCTGCAACTGGCAGCGCCACCACCGGCCTTGCGCGAAACCACAGGAACAGCGAGAGCAGCAGTACAAAAGCGGTTGGAATGAAGCCAAGCCAATCCGAGAAGAAGATGTAGAACAGCACCGCGCCCGGCAGCAGCAGGAAGGACAAAAGGCGGGAGGGATCGCGCACCCAATCTTCCAGGGTGATCAACGGCCCGCGCGCCCTAAGGCCGCGCAGCACCAGCGCCGCACCACAAAGACCGATCCCCGCTGCCAGAATGCGCGGAAAAAGATTCGGCCCGTAATCCTGGCCAGGGAAGCGCGGGAAGAAGCCCGTCAGCCACCAGACCCAGCCGGCGAAGCCAATCAGCAAAGCGCCGAGGAGCGCATCGTTCACGCGCAACGCGGCGCTCCCCAGGTCAACGATCAGCTACGTGCCAAGCCCGCGCCGCGCATCGCCTCGCCCATGGAAACGTCGCTCTGCGCCATGAAGGCGGCGAATTGCGCTGCATCACCCCAGACCGTGCCAAAGCCGCGCGAGGCCATGAAATCCTGGAATTCGCGATTGTCAAAGGCGCGCTTCAGCGCAGCACCCAGCGTAGTCGCGATTTCGGCGGGCATATTGCGCGGCCCGGCAATGCCGCGCCAGGCACCGACCGAGTAATTGATGCCAAGCGTCTCATTCAGCGTCGGCACTTGCGCAAACATTGGGTTGCGTGCCGGCGCCATGATGGCCAGCGCGCGGGCGCGGTTCGCATCAATCATCGCGCGCGCTTCAGGGATTGAGCAGGTGACGATATCAACGCCGCCCGCGGCAAGTTCCTGCATGGCCGGCGCTGCGCCGTTGGAGGGTACCCAACGCACATGGTCACCGCGTAGCCCCATCGCCTGCAACCAACCAACCAGCGCCAAATGCCAGATGCCGCCCTGGCCCGTGCCGGAGGCGCGGAAGCTGCCAGGCGGACGCGAGCGGATGGCCTCTGCGAGGGCGCGGATATCAGCGAAGGGTGCATTCTGCGCGACGGTTACGCCAGGCGGGTCCGAATTCATCAGCGCAAGCGGCGTATAGCTGGTGGGCTTAAGATCGGTCAGGCCCTGCCAATGCATCATGGTGATCTCAACCGTGATCATGCCGATGGTATAGCCATCAGCCGCAGCGGTCGCGATGGCGCTATGCCCGACCACACCCGAGCCGCCGGTGCGATTGACCACATTGATGGGTTGGCCAAGATCGCGTTCAAGCAGGCTGGCAACGATGCGGGCGGTGGCATCCGTCCCACCACCGGCGCCCCAGGGCACGATCATTTGGACCGGGCGGCTGGGATAACGCGCCTGCGCGAAGGCCGGTTCTGCAAGCCCAGCGGCAAGCCCCACACCAGAGGCAGCAAACAGGTTGCGTCGAGTAAGGCGAGCCATGTGTTTCTTCTCCCATGCATTGCCGGGTTATCCGGCTTTTTTGATTAAGTCACTTGCAAAGCCACTCAGAACCGCCTGTTACACCGAAACACGCGACCAAACGACTTTGCAGAGCGCCCCTCGCCGAACAGGTGCAAAAAAGCGCGAGCGAACGGTAAGCTTCGTGAGTGATGCGCGTCAAGGGATCTATCGGTAGCTTTGCGCACGGGACGGCTCACCCCATTCATCGGTCACTTTATTGGGAACGGGGGATAAATGCTTCCTGGCTGCCTCGTTATCCGGGAAACGGCCATGCATACGGATCGCCCGCTGAGCTTTGCATGCAACGCTCCGCTCGCCTGGGTGCTGTGGATGATCTGCAAATCGGCGAGCCGAAACCAAAAATCTGTACGACCTTTTAGCGATCTTGGTATCAGTTTTGCGCGAAGGCCGGAAACTTCTGGCCGCATGGCCCTCCCAGACAGGCCTCCAGTGCGGCTGAGGCCAACCGATCCGCCGTTTCCGGGAATCACCAAGCCGCTGCGAAGCGCAGCAGAAAACGCAGCCGATAAGGCAAAGCGAGGGCCGAATGGTGCTGCCATTTGGCCCTCACATCATGATCAAACCCTGCTGAACTTAGCAATGAAATAACGCTCTATTTCGCTTGGCTCAGCCGCCATCACAGCGCGAATGGTCTGTCACGCGCAGGGGATTTTCCCCGCCGATGACGGAGACAAACAGATGAACACGATCCTTCCCACCGAAAACCAAGACTGGGGTTTCTGGGGCACCATGCGCGAACACGCAGCGCCCGCCTGGCCGATCGCTTTCACCGCGATCCACAACGCGACCAGCACGGATCCCGCCTCGGTCCGCGCCTTTCTCGACAGCCGCTACGGGCGCCACTTCGCAGACGGGGTGAATAGCCAGATGCATTACGGCGCAAGCCTCGCGGACGCCATCGCGAAGACCACCGCGGAATGGATGGGCTGGCGCATCACGCAACGCACCAGCCGCGAAACGGGCATCCCCGCCGGCCTGCCCTACCTGACGGGCTTCGTGATCAACGAAGGCATCGCCGCCGAAGCGCAAGACTAACGCGCAAGCCGCCGCGCAGCGGCGCCGCACTGCCCCGCAGGGTCCGCCCGCGGGGCTCCCGGCAGTAGGGGCCGATGGTCGGCGCCCGCAACCGGAGACGAAGACGATGAAGCTTTCAGATACGCAGCGGATTGTATTGAGCCATGGCGCGCAGCACCCGCAATTGCTGGCGATTGCGCCGAAGCATTTGCCTGTCGCTGCCTGCCGCGCGGTGGTGAACAGCCTGATCAAAAGCCGCTTGCTGATTGAGGTTGCCGCACCGCGCGATCAACTGGCGATGGTGTGGCGCAAGGATGCGGATGGCACGCCGATCCTGATCCAGGTGACGGATGAAGGGCTGCGCGCCATTGGCATTGACCCGAATGAGGGCCGCACCGCGCCCGACACGGCGCCTCAGGGTGGGGAAGACAACGCGCCGCAGCCGGACGACGCGGAGGCAGAACAACCCGCACAGGCCACGCCCGAGGCGCCCAACATGGGAAGCGTGAACCTGCGCGAAGCCGCCGAGCGCTTGCTCGCAGCCTGGGAAGAAACGCCTCCGGCCAACGCGGATAAAGACCCGATCGCGCGGGCGATGGACATGCTGCGCAGGGCGCTCTCACGGCGCGGCACACGCGCCACGGGCGCGCCACGCAAGCCGCGCGAGGGCACAAAGCAGGAGGAGGTGCTGGCGATGCTCCGCCGCCCTGAGGGCGCGACAGTGGCGCAAATCGCCGAGGCCACCGGCTGGGCGCAGCATACGGTGCGCGGGTTTTTCGCTGGGCTGAAAAAGCGCCAGGGCATTACGGTGGAGATTGCGGAACGCATCCGCCAAGTCGGCCCGAACAAGCAGGGCGCCAAGGGATCCTACACCGTCTACCGCTTATGCGGAGCTCCGCATAAGCGGTAATATGCGGAGTGAAAGATTATGCGGAGTGCAGGCGACGGCCCCATGGCCGTCGCTGCGTTTGCCTGAGAATCACTTCACATAATTTTTACGGTGGCTGGCGTCCTGCAACATGGCCAGAAGCTTATCAGGCGCCTTGAAGCGACCGCGTTGCAGCGTCGGGGGCGCCATCTTGGCAAGTGCTTCAAGCTTCTCTGTCGGATCGGCTCGAAGGTAGATTTCGGTGCTCTGGATGCTGGCATGGCCGAGCCAAAGCGAAACCAGACACAAAAGTGCCGAGCAGCGCTCGCCAATCGCATAACCGTATATGCACGGTAATCCAGGCCTGCCAGGTGATCCGCAAATGCCTGGATCGTCGGCGCATAAGTGTCGAGGCCTTCCGACCACCGACTCTCGCGCAATTCGAAGCTCGCTTGTGACACGTCAATCCTCCCTTTCTGATGCCCTGCGGGCACTGAGGAAGGATCGGGGCAGCCAAAAATTATGTGGAGTCACAGACTACCCAAACGCAGCGACGGCCATGGGGCCGTCGCCTGCACTCCGCATAATCTTTCACTCCGCATATTACCGCGTCGCTGAATGAAGCTGTGCAGCCACAGTTTGGATTATCAGCGCATCAGCCAGGGATCATCGCGATCCCTGGCGCTTTATTTCCTTGGCTCGCGCGAAACACAGCGCGAAGCGTCCGTCACGCAAGACGGAGAGTGACGATGCGCACACAAACTGAAAGCCGATGGATCGTGCTGGGCACGGATGGCCGGCATGTTTCCCTGGGTCGCACTGAGCCAAGCGAAGCGGAAGTGATGGCCGCCAGCGACGCCCTTGTCGCGCAGGGGCTGTCTGGATGGCTCGCCCACATGCAGGGCGAATACTACAGCCGAGGGAAGGTGACGCTCGAACCCCTCCAACGCATCGGCGCCGAACATGACGCCGACTGGCAAGCCGCCCTTGCCGCATTCCACGCAGCGCGCCAGCGCGCCACTCACTGACGCTTCTGAACCCTCACCAACGCGCGGCGGGAGGTCGCCGCCATGGCTGAACTAACATCCTCCACGCGTGAGGCGGCACGACGCCTCGGCGTCAGCGATACCACCATGCACAAGGCCGAACGCTCCGGGCGCATCACGCGCGAACCAGACGGCCAGTGGGACATCGCCAAGCTGCGCGTTCAAATGCGCGAAACCGCAGACCCGCAGCGTTCCTCTCTCGCTGGCAGCGCGGCGGCCGAGGGGACGCCCTTTGCCCGGCTCAAGGTCGCGCAGCTTGCCCTGAAGGTGGAAGCCCAGCGCCTGGCGCTCGACGAAAGCAAGGGCCGGCTGCTCGATGTCGCGACCGCCAATGCGACGATTGACGAAATCGCCAGCACCATGCGCGACGCCCTACTGAATTGGCCCGCGCGCGTGGCCGGCGTGATTGCCGCAGAACTGAATGTCGAACCCCATTTGCTGCAATCCATTCTGCAGCAGCACATCAATGAGCTTCTGACGGAGGCTTCCGATCGCTTCGACCCTCCCGGCATCGGCGGCGAGCGAGAGCCGCACGCGTGAGCATGTGCGCCGCCGCGCCGGGGCCATGCTGCGCCCGCCGCCGCAACTCACTGTCTCGGCATGGGCGGAACAGCACCGCATCC
>JADCFN010000043.1 GCA_020249505.1 Roseomonas sp.
CGATCCATCAGATAAGAACGCATACGGCTACTGCGCTTAGTCAGCACCTGGAAATTGTGCCAATCCGCCCGCTCCATCACATCAAACACCCGATCAATAAAGCTGGCCGGCACATCCTTGTGGAACAAATCAGACATGGAATTGACGAAGATGCGCCTGGGCTTCTTCCAGCGCAGCGGCTGTTCAAGCCGATCAGGCCGCAAGGTCAGGTCAAAGCCCGCTTCAAACGGATGCCCCGGCGTGCCGCGCCAGCGCTCAGCAAAGCGCGCGGCGTAGCAGTTATCGCACCCCGCACTGATCTTCGTGCAACCGGTCACCGGGTTCCAAGTGGCGTCAGTCCATTCAATCGCACTTTTGTCACCCATGGCTGGTGACACCCTCCAACAAGGCGCGCATCTCCGCATGGCAGCGCGCGACTTCTTCAACGTCAGCCAACTCACGCCAGATTTCCGCCCTATTCACCAGCCTGTAGAAATCTGAAACTACGCCGCAACGCGGGAAATCCAGCGAATCCTTCATATCCTTATGCGCGCGCGCCAAGTCATCGGCGCAGTAAGCGCCCATCTTCAGCCACACTTCCGCCAGCGTCAGAAGCGTCAGCAGCTTGGCAGCCAGGTCCGCGCTCATGCGTGGCCCTCAATCGGCGCGGCAGCGAAGGCGGCGGTCTGGCGCGCCGTTGCGGCCAGGATGTAGCCATAGACCAGATCGAGCGTATCTTTCCCCGCTTCGGCCCATTGATCCTGCCGCCGCCCGGCGATGGTTTTCTGCGCCATCAGCGCAGCCAGCACCTTCTTTTCCTGAGCAGGCGTCAGCCCATGCCGCGCCAACACTTCGCGCACTTCTTTGCCTGCGGCACCAAGCCGCGCGAATTCCACACCGTCACACATAGGCCGGGAACCTTCCGCGTGCGGGCGGGCCTTGCCATGCCCGATCCTTTGGCCTGGGCCGCGCATCATCTTCCGCCGCCCCGCGCTTGCTGAAGCAGCGCGCGTGATGCGCTGGGCAGTAAGCACTATCCTGCCGCCCTTCTTCATTCCGCCGCGCCGGCGCATCGCAAAAGCGCGGTTCTTCCCCGAGCGGCCTTTCCTTGTCGCCCCACATCGGAAACTGACAACCCCGCACCGGAAAAAGCTGCGGCCGAGGCTTTGAAGCCCCAGCCGCAGAGTTCACCAAAGGGAGGACAGACACATGCGCGGTAGCAGCCGCCGCGCGCGGCCCGGGCTGGGCAGATGCCTCAGCCAAGTTTTGGTGGGCGACGGGCGCCACATGGAACCCCCTAACACCCGTCGCCCTAAGCCGCGTGTAGGCGGCACGCGGCTTATTCTTCACAGCTTCAAGCGCCGACGGCAGAGGCCGGGCAGCCAGCTTCAACCGATGCACCTTGCCAACCACGGAACCCTTGGACACGCCAAGGGCAGCCGCGATTTCAGTGAAGCTATCGCCGCGCGCATGCAATTCGCGCAGCCGATCAATCATTCCGGGCTCACCCCGTGGGCCAGGATTAGCGCTCATCGCGGAAGGCACCGATCATCAACGATTCGCTTCGCGCGCCGCGCCGCCCGATCACCCAGCCGGCAGAGCCAATCGCCAGGCGCCCACAACACGCCGGCCAAAGCGCGCCATAAGGACGCACGAATAAGCGCACCATACTGACCCTTCATTTCTTCACCCCCTCCAAAATCGCCGCTGCTTCTGTGGCGACGGCAACCAAATCCAACATTTTCTGCCGCAGATCGGCGCGTTCAGCTTCCGTGATCACGCCATCCGAAACCGCGCGCACGAAGGCCGCGAAAACCTCACTGGAATTCTGCCCGACCGAGGCTATGGCGCTGATGGCGCAGCCGCCGATGGGTTCCACATGCACCAGCGCCAGGCCGTGCATCGCGGCCAGCAGCTTTGTGACCACAGGCACACCCGCCGCGCGCTCCAAATCCGCCACAACATCCAGCGCAGGGAAGCGATCTTTCGCTTCCTGATCATAGCCCGCCGCCAGATGGGTCTTGCTGAGGCGTGAAGCCGCCGCCGCCGCTTCCAGCCCGCCGGCATGCTGCACCAGCACCCGAAACCCGGTTTTCAGCGCGCGACGTTCTTCATCCGTGGTCAGGTGCATCAGCGCGCCCCCATCGCGGAACCATTCCGCATGACAAACGCGAAAGCCTTCGCCATATTCCGGCAGAGAAGGAGAATGACGCGATGCTGAAACCAATCACCGCCGCCGCCCTGGGGCTTGCCCTGATGGGGTGCCAGTCCATGGACAAAACCATGGCCATGGCCACCGGCACTTTGCGGGTTGAACCGCACCCGCTTCATGAAGACAGCGTGCGCGTTATCACCCTGCATCGCGGCCCACTTTACTTCGACAGCCTGGGTAGGGGGCGCGGAAGCACGGAAGCGCTCCGCACCACGGTTGACGCGCTGTTCGGCGACAAATGCAAAGATGCGCCGATCATCCCGGAAGGAACCGTGCAGGTCACTTCCTTCCGCCAGGACATTGCCTTGCGCGTGATCTGCCCGGCGGCGCGCGGCACGCCCTGACCAATGTCCAATGAATTGATCATTGCCCTTGCGCTGGTCTTCGGCCTTTTGGCCGTGGTGATCTTGAACGCCTACCTTTGGCCCAATGAAAAACCAACGCCCAAAGCCCCGGATGCCAGCTTTAATGACCCGCCCAAGCGCCTGCAGCGCCGCACCCTGCCGCCGGCCAAGCCCATCGCAACGCTTGAAATCGAATACGCCGACGCGCACGGGGAGGTCACGGAACGCCGCATTTCCATCATCCAGATTGACGCCGAGGTTGATGAGGAAGGCGCCTTCCACCCCGAAAGCATGCGCGCCTACTGCCACATGCGGAAAGGCAACCGCACCTTTATGGTTGGACGCATTGAAAGGCTTTACCCGCCGGGCGAGACAACGCCGATTCGCCGCCGCGCGGAGATTTACGCTTGGTTTGCGGAACTTTGCCGCCAGGGGGCGGAAGCCGATAACAGCCAGGTCACGCGGAGATGACATCAGGCGGCACCCCGCAACCGATCAACGCGGTGCACCGCCAATTCCTGGGCGGTCACCGCCCCATTCGTCGCCTTTTCAACCGCAAGGCAGCGGGTGTCCGGCACTCCATAACGGCGCCAATCCGCAAGGGTTCGGCTGGAAATACCAATACTGCTGATGAAGGCATCAAGCCCACCAGCAGCTTCGATTGCACGGGACAAGGGATCGGACATGGCGCGACCATGCAGGATTTCTGCATATCGTGTCAATCACCTTCTGCATGGAAAAGCAAAAAAGCTGCAGGCAGTATCTCTGCCATGGCCGCAACCCCACACAAAACCTTTGTTGGGAATAACCTCCGCATCGCGATAGATGCGCTTGGGCTATCTCAAGCTGAATTCTGCCGCCGCACCGGAATCGCCCCAAACAAACTCAGCAATTACCTTCGCGGGGACAATTACCCAGACCCCATTTGGCTTGTGAGGGTGTGTGACGAATTCGGCCTTACCACCGATTGGTTTTATCGGGGGGCTCGCGCGGGCGTGGCGGCCGGCGTGGCGGCATATTTGCGGGCGGCGGAGCCGGCATAGCTGGCGGCTTTGGCGGCAGCGGCGATCCAGGCTCCCGGAAGCCTCTTTTTGATGAATTAGGAAACATGTCGCAAAACTAGAACAAAACGGGAAATCCCGTCAACGGCAGAATTTCTGCATTTTACGCTTGCGTGGCATGCAGAAAATCTGCATAGTGCCCCCGTCAAACACAGACGGAGGCCCAAGTGACCACGCAACCAGCCCCACTTCCCGCACCCGGCACCACGCATTCCCCGGCGCCGTGGCGCGTACGCGGCCAAGCCCTTGGCAGCTACATCACCGTGAAGGCCGCGAATGGCCGCACCGTGGCGCGCGTGCCCTGGAACGGCGAAAATACCCCACCGGCGGAATACACTGACGCGCGTGACGCGCTGACAATCGCCTTGGCGCCGGAACTACTGGCCGCGCTGGAAGACATGGTGGCCCTCGTTCAGGAACGCTTTGAAGCAGCCGCGCTTTCCGAAGATGAAGGCGACGACCTAACCCGGCGCTTTGATAGGGCAAAAAACCTTATCGCCGAGGCGC
>JADCFN010000044.1 GCA_020249505.1 Roseomonas sp.
GCCCAAAGCCACCAGCAGCAAGGACAAGGGCGAAAATGCTGTGCCCATCAGCCTTGCCTTTTGCGGCGCAATTCCGCGAAGCGCGCCAAGCGCTCGGCAATGGCGGCCTCAGCCCCGCGATCGGTCGGGCGATAGAAAACGCGCCTTCCCATTTCCTCGGGAAAGTAATCCTGGCCGGAAAAGCCGCCCTCCGCCTCATGGTCATAGGCATAGCCGGCGCCATAGCCAATTTCCTGCATCAGCTTCGTCGGCGCATTCAAAATATGCTTGGGCGGCATCAGGCTGCCGGTTTCCCGCGCGGCGCGCATCGCCTCATTAAACGCCTGATACACCGCGTTGGATTTCGGCGCGGTCGCCAAATGCACCACAAGCTGCGCCAGCGCCAATTCGCCTTCGGGTGATCCCATCCGCTCAAATGTTTCCCAGGCGGCGATGGCCAGCGGCAGCGCGCGCGGGTCGGCCATGCCGATATCCTCGGCCGCGAAGCGCGTAAGGCGCCGGGCGATGTAACGCGGGTCCTCACCCCCCGTCAGCATGCGCGCAAACCAGTAAAGCGCCGCATCGGGGTCTGATCCGCGCATGGATTTATGCAGCGCGGAGATCAAATTGTAATGTTCCTCGCGGTCCTTGTCGTAAAGTGCGGCGCGTTTCGCGAGCAAGGCTGAAAGCCCAGCCGGATCAAGCGGCGGTGTGGCTTCGGGCAGGGCGAATAATTGCTCGGCCATGTTCAGCCCGTAGCGGCCATCGCCATCCGCCATGGCGCGCAGCGTGGCGCGCGCTTCGGGCGCAAGCGGCAGGGCGCGGCCCATCAGCGCTTCGGCGCGGGTCAGCAGCAATTCAAGCGCGGCATCATCCAGGCGCTTCAGCACCAGCACCTGGCAGCGGGACAGAAGGGCGCCGTTCAGTGCGAAGGATGGGTTTTCCGTGGTGGCGCCCACCAGCGTCACAGTGCCGTCTTCCACCACGGGCAGAAAGCCATCCTGTTGCGCGCGGTTGAAGCGGTGGATTTCATCCACGAAAAGCAGCGTGCCTTGGCCGTTGGATTTGCGCGCGCGGGCTTCTTCAAAGGCGCGCTTCAAATCGGCGACGCCGGAAAACACCGCGGAAAGCGCGGTGAAGCGCAGCCCCGCCGCTTCCGCCAGCAAGCGCGCAATGGTGGTTTTGCCGACACCTGGCGGCCCCCACAGGATCAAGGAAGCGAGCGACCCGCGCGCCAACATGCGCGAAAGGCTGCCTTCCGCCCCCAGCAGATGATCCTGGCCCACAACCTCGGCCAAAGTGGCGGGGCGGAGCCTATCGGCCAGCGGGCGCGCGCCTTCGCTGGGCGCGGCGGCGGGCTCTGGCGCGCCGAACAGGTCAGGGGTGGCGGGGGCACGAGCCATGGCGTGCTTCAGCGGATCGCCAGCGCATTGCCGGGGCTGCCAATGCCGCCGCGATGGTTCAGGGGCGCGGCGGTGAAAAACGCCGTGTAGCGGCCGGTCGCGGCGCTGTCCTCGGCGAGCGCTTCGAAATCGAAGAACTCGCCCAGGCACAAGCCAAGCCGGGCGATGGCGAGATGAAGCGCGGGCTTCCAGGGGAAGATCGGCCAGGCTTCGACCGTTGGGTTATCGGCGGCGACAGCCGCAATGCCCTGGTCCCAAAGGAAGCGCCACATACCTTCCCCGCCATCCAGGCCGGAATAATCCCGCGCGCCGGCTTCGCCCTGGATCAGCAAGTGGCGTGCATCGGCGTCCGGCGCGGCGCGGAAGGCCGTCAGCCAGCCGGTACGCACCAGCAGGATATCGCCGGGGCGGAGCGTGACACCTTGCGCCATGAGGCAGGCGGCAAGGTCCTCGGCAGTCGCACGGCGCCCGCCCATGGCGCCCCAATCGCGGCCGGTGCGCGCGAAATACCGCGCGAGGTCAGCCAGCACCGCGCGCCCGGCGATGCCATGTGCCAGTGCCTTGTCTATGCCGTTGCGGCTTTGCGGGCCATGCACAATGGAAGACAGCGGCGCGTGATTGTAGAAACCATGCGTGGCGTCAGCGAAATGCGAAAGCCCATCCCATTGCGTGCTGCCTTGCAACCAGAAGCCATCCAGCTTGTCATCGCGCGTGATGCGGCCGGGGTGCTCTTCACTCACCATCACTGGTGTGGGGGCGGCGCGGCGGCGATGCGCGCCTTCATGCGCGGCGCCGAAGGGCTCGTCCAAAGGCAGGTTCACGTTGAAGCGGCGGCCGGTGCGGATTTCATCGCGTGCGGCGACGACGGTGGCGTCCGTGATGCGGTTCAGCGTGCCGATCTGATCATCAGGCCCCCAAACGCCCCAGGAAAGCGGCAGGCCGGTGGGATCGCCCTCGGGGCGCGGAAGGTCGTCATAGCGTGGCGGAGTCTTCATGCCCGCAGTCTAGACCCAAGCGGCGCCGCGCATCACCCCTGGCTTGACGCGCCCTGCCCACACCCGCACATCGGGGGCCAAGATAAGGAACGCTGCCCATGAAACTGTCTCGCCGAGCATTGCTTGCCGCCGCTGCCCTGCCCATGCCTGCCTTGGCGCAGGCGCGCAGCATCCGGCTTGTGGTGCCCTTCGCCGCCGGCGGGGCGGCAGATTCGGCAGCGCGGACCTTGGCGCCGCGCATGGCGGAACGGCTGGGTGCGACGATTGTGGTGGAAAACCGCACCGGCGCTGGTGGTTCGATTGGCGGCGCTGAAGTCGCGCGCGCGGCCCCCGATGGCACGACTCTGCTATGGGATGCGTCGTCGCATATCGTGAACCACGCGCTGCTGCGCGGGCTTTCCTTCGATTACGCCACGGCCTTCACGCCGATCAGCATGGCGACCAGCTTCCCTCAGGTGGTTGCCGTGAAGGCGGATTTCCCCGCGCGCGATCTGGCGGGCTTCATCGCCGCCGCCAAGGCGCGACCCGGTGTGATCAGCATGGGCACGCAGGGCAATGCCACGGCGGGGCATCTCGGCCTTGTGCAATTCACCCGCGCGGCGGGGATTGAGGTGATCCACGCCCCCTATCGCGGTGGCGCGGATGCGGCGCGTGACCTTGCGGGCGGTAATCTGGATGGCGTCTTCATCACCGCCCTTTCCGCCGGCCCGGTGGTGGATAGTGGCCGCGCGCGCTTCCTGGCGGTTGCCAGCGCCGCGAGGCTGGCCGCGCGGCCCGACGTACCAACCATCGCCGAAAGCGGCTTCCCCGGCTTTGATATCAGCGAATGGGTCGGGCTTTTCGCTCCCGCCGGCACGCCTGCCCCCATGATCGCCCGCCTGCATGAGGCCCTTGCCGCCAGCCTGGCCGAGCCTGAGGTACGCGCGCGCCTGGCCCAGCTTGGCGCCGTGCCGGTCGGCAGCGCGCCCGAGGCCTTCACGCGCTTCGTCACCGAAGGCCGCGCTGCCATGACCGTGCTGGTCCGCGAAGCCAATATCCGTGTGGAATAAAAGGGCGTTCCTGGCCCTGCTGGCGCTGCTTGGCGCCGCCCCCGCCCGCGCCATGGACCCCGATATCATGAGCGTAATCGGCCAGCCCGTGCTTGCCCTCGCGCAGCGCCCGGAAGTGGGCGCGGTATTGCGCCCCGCAAGTGGCGGGCATCGCAGCGTGATCGCCGAGGCTTTGCGCGAACCCGGCCCTGGCGTTGGCTTGCTCGATGGCCAATACCTGCATGGCCATGGCTGCAACCCGGAAGGCTGTCGCGTGCGCGGAATTTTCCTCGCCTGGGATTTGAAGGGAGAGCGGATGTTCATGCTGGTGACAGAAGAAGGCCGCGTGCGCGCCTCCATCCCGCCGGACCCGCGCGCCTGGCCGCGCGAATTGGCCGTGCCCTTGGCGGGTGTTTCCCCAACGCTTTCGGAAGCCATCGGCAAGCGCTGAAACAAAAAAGGCGGCCCCTGATCGGGACCGCCCTTTTTGTGGGGTGGAATACCCTCAGCTTTCAGCTTCTTCTTCAGTCGCTTCCGGCTTCGGCCCGCTATCCAGGCCCTTGGCGCCCGGGTTGCGATCCACCAATTCGATCACCGCCATATCGGCTGCATCGCCGTAGCGCATGCCGGCCTTCAGCACGCGGCAATAGCCACCGGGCCGCGCCTTGTAACGCTCAGCGATTTCGCCAAACAACTTCGTCACCACCGCTTCATCGCGAATCTGCGACAGCGCCTGGCGGCGCGCATGCAGGCCACCGCGCTTGCCGAGCGTGATCATACGCTCAACATAGGGGCGCAATTCCTTGGCCTTGGGCAGCGTGGTCGTGATCTGCTCATGCTTGAGCAGAGAGGTCGCCATATTGCGGAACATCGCCGCACGATGGCTTGACGTGACATTGAGCTTCCGCCCTGACAATCCGTGACGCATCTTTCTTACCCTTCAGAACGAGCCGATCAGAACGGCTCATCTGCCCTTTTCGCCAAATCCTCGATATTTTCAGGCGGCCACTCCGGCACCGTCATGCCAAGGCCAAGCCCCATGGCCGTGAGGACTTCCTTGATTTCGTTCAACGACTTGCGGCCGAAATTCGGCGTGCGCAGCATTTCCTGTTCGGTCTTCTGCACCAGATCGCCGATATACACGATATTATCGTTCTTCAGGCAATTCGCGCTGCGGACGGAAAGCTCAAGCTCATCCACCTTGCGGAGCAAATTGCGGTTGAACGGCAGATCATCCTGCATTTCCGCACCGAGTTCAGGGCGCGGTTCGTCAAAATTGATCAGGATTTGCAGCTGTTCCTGAATGATGCGCGCGGCAACACCCACGGCATCTTCCGGCGCCAGCGTGCCGTCAGTTTCCACCGACAGGATCAGCTTGTCATAATCCGTACGCTGGCCAACGCGGGTCGGTTCCACGCGATAGGCCACGCGGCGCACCGGCGAATAAATCGCATCCACCGGGATCAGACCAATCGGCGCATCTTCCGGGCGGTTTTCAGACGCCGGCACATAGCCCTTGCCGGAATCGATGATCAATTCCATCGAAAGCTTCGCGCCATCATCCAGCGTGCAGATCACCAGATCAGGATTGGCGATTTCAATATCGCCCGTAGTCTGGATTTGCCCCGCGGTGACTTCACCAGGGCCGGTTGCCATCAGCGCCAGGCGCTTCTCACCTTCGCCCTGATAGCGAAGCGCAAGCTGCTTAACGTTCAGAACGATGTCGGTGACATCTTCGCGCACGCCGGGGATGCTGCTGAATTCATGCAGCACGCCATCAATGCGAATGGCCTTCACCGCCGCACCAAGCAGCGAGGAAAGCAGCACGCGCCGCAGCGCATTACCAAGCGTCATGCCGAAGCCACGTTCCAGCGGCTCCAGCACCAAGGTGGCGCTGCGCAGCGGGTTGATCGTCGGCTCGATATGCTTCTGCGTTTCGATCAGGGAACGCCAGTTGCGGTCAAGCACGTTCATGTCTCTCCTATCGGGCTGCGGCGGTCAGGCGTGGCGCGCGTATCAGACGCGGCGGCGCTTGCGCGGGCGGCAACCGTTATGGGGAATAGGGGTCACATCGCGAATGGCGGTCACCTGAAAGCCAACAGCCTGCAGGGCACGCAACGCGGATTCACGGCCCGAACCAGGGCCGCTCACCATAATGTCCAGCACTTCCATCCCATGCTCACGCGCCTTGCGGCCAGCATCTTCGGCAGCGACCTGCGCTGCATAGGGGGTGGATTTGCGGCTGCCCTTGAAGCCCTGCGCGCCAGCGGATGACCAGGCAATCGCATTGCCCTGCGCATCCGTGATGGTCACGATGGTATTGTTGAAGGTGGACAGCACATGCGCCACCCCGGAAGAAATGTTCTTCCGTTCCTTGCGCTTCACCGGGCCACGAGCGGCACCGCCGCGGGGTTCACGAGCCATCTTACTTCGTCACCTTCTTCTTGCCGGCGATCGCGACCGCCTTGCCCTTGCGGGTACGCGCGTTGGTGTGGGTGCGCTGGCCACGTACCGGCAACCCCTTGCGATGGCGGAGCCCGCGGTAGCAAGCCAGATCCATCAGGCGCTTGATGTTCATCGCCTGCTCACGCCGCAAATCGCCTTCCACGCGGTATTCGCGGTCGATCAATTCGCGGATGCGCATAACCTCATCATCGGTCAGCTGATTCACGCGGCGTTCGGCCGGGATGCTCAACTGATCGCAGATGACCTTCGCGTTCTGCGGGCCAATGCCATAGATATAGCGAAGCGAGATCAGCACCCGCTTGTTGGTCGGAATATTCACGCCGGCGATGCGCGCCACAGTGCCTCTCCTGGGGCCGAGCCCCCCGATACCGCCGCGTTAGCCCATGGGGCCCAGCCGGCGGAGTGTTCCGAATGATTTTTCAACGACAAAGAGCGGCCGGAGTTACCCCCCGCCGCGGGAGCAGCGGGATTAGCCCCAGAGCAATTTCCCGTCAAGCCTTTCCTGACAAAATTTCACCGATCTGGCGCGCGACTTCCGCCATGGAAGCCATGCCATCAACGGCTTTCAACTTCCCTTGCCCCGCATAATACGGAAGCAAGGGGGCAGTCTGGCGATGATAGGCTTCAAGCCGTGCTGCCACGGTTTCTGCCTTGTCATCCGCACGGCGGGAAAATTCAGTCCCACCGCAGCTATCGCACACGCCGGCCTTGGCCGGCTGCTTGAAGCTGTCATGATAGCCTGCGCCGCAATTGGCGCAGCTATAGCGGCCGGAAATGCGCTCGACCAAGGCCTCGCTATCCACCTTAAGCTCAATCACATGATCAAGCTTGAGGCCGCTTTCCGTCAGCATGGCATCGAGCGAAGCCGCCTGCGGGGCGGTGCGCGGAAAACCATCCAGGATGAAGCCCTTGGCGCAATCGGGGCGCGCCACACGCGCCTTCAACATGGCGGTGATCACCTCATCCGGCACCAATTCGCCACGTTCCATAATGCCCTTGGCCTTGAGGCCAATCTCGCTGCCCGATTTCACCTCGGCGCGCAGCATATCGCCGGTCGAAACCTGCGCGATGCCGAATTTCTCTTCCAGCATCTTGGCCTGAGTGCCCTTGCCCGCGCCTGGCGGGCCAAGAAGGATAAGGTTCATCCGTTTCCTCCGTTCAACGCCCGCGCGGCTGCCCACGGCCGCCAAGACGCGCTTTCTTGATCAAGCCTTCATACTGATGAGCAAAGAGATGCGATTGCACCTGCGCCACCGTATCCATGGTCACTGACACGATGATGAGCAGCGACGTACCGCCGAAATAAAACGGCACGCCATATTGGCTGATCAAGATTTCAGGAATGATGCAAACGAGGCAGAGATAAGCCGCGCCCAGAACCGTGAGCCGTGTCAGCACCCGGTCCAGATAATCAGACGTATTCTGCCCCGGCCGGATCCCCGGAATGAAGCCGCCATATTTCTTCAGATTATCCGCCGTTTCGGTCGGGTTGAAGACAATGGCGGTATAGAAGAAGGCGAAGAAGATGATCATCGCCATATACAGGATCATATAGGCGGGGCGCCCATGCGCCAGCATGGCGGTCAGCGTTTGCAGCCAGCCATCCGACATATCCTGCGAAAACCCCGCCACCGTCGCCGGCAGCAGCAGCAGCGATGACGCGAAGATCGGCGGAATGACGCCCGAGGTATTGAGCTTTAGCGGCAGATGCGTTGCCTCACCGCCGAACATGCGGTTGCCCACCTGGCGCTTTGGATATTGCACCGGAATGCGGCGCTGCGCGCGTTCAATGAAGACCACGAAGGCAATCACCAGCAGCGCGATGATCAGGAAGGCGATGATGAAAATCGTGGAAAGCGCGCCAGTGCGGCCCAATTCCAAGGTGCTGATCAAGGCGGATGGCAGATTGGCAACAATGCCCGCGAAAATGATCAGGCTGATGCCATTGCCCACACCACGCGCCGTGATCTGCTCCCCAAGCCACATCAGGAACATGGTGCCGCCCACCAGCGTAATCACGCAGGACAGCCGGAAGAAAATCCCCGGATCATAAACTGCCGCGCCAAATTGCCCGCGCATGGATTCGAGCCCAATTGCGATGCCATAGGCCTGGAAGATGGCGATCGCGACCGTGAGGTAGCGCGTATATTGATTGAGTTTCTTCCGCCCCGATTCGCCTTCCTTCTTCAGGGCTTCCCAGGCAGGAATCGCGGCAGTCATCAACTGCACAATAATGCTCGCGCTGATATAGGGCATGATGTTCAGCGCAAAGACGGTCATGCGCCCAAGCGCACCGCCCGAGAACATGTCAAACATGCCAAGAATGCCGCCGCCATGCTGGGCGAGAATCTCGCCCATCACCGCCGCATCAACACCCGGCACAGGGATATAGGTACCAATGCGATAGACAATCAGCGCGCCGAGCGTGAACCAGATACGCTTCTTGAGCTCGGTCGCCTTGGAGAGCACCCCGAGGTTGAGGTTGGACATCGCCTGTTCCATGGCGGACGCCATGCGCATTCTCCCAAAGCTGCTGAGCGCGCTTAGCCCGCGCCCGTGCCTTCAAGCCATATGTGGCGTGGGAATCACGCTTAACAAGCGCACCCCACTCGAATGAAAGCGGCGCCCGAGGAACCCCGCGCGCCGCCAAGAATCAACCCTGCATCGCGACCAGGCGGTGCGGTGCCAACAAGCCTCAGCCGGCCTCAGCCGGGGCTGCCGGAGCGGTAACCGTCACGCTGCCGCCAGCGGCTTCTACCGCAGCAATCGCTGCCGCCGAGGCGCCAGAGACTGTTATGCGAACCGCGCGCTTGATCTCGCCCTTGCCGAGCAAACGCACGCCTTCAAACTTGGCGCTGGAACGGACAACACCAGCTGCGCGCAGGGCCGCTTCATCCAGGTCCTGACCCGCCGGCAACCGGCCCGCTTCAATTGCGGCATCCAGCGTCCCGATATTCAGCGTGGCGTAGAGCTTGCGGAAATTATTGACGAAACCGCGCTTCGGCAGGCGCCGATAGATCGGCAGCTGGCCGCCTTCAAACCCGTTCAGCGAAACGCCGGTACGCGCCTTCTGGCCCTTCACACCACGCCCACCGGTCTTGCCCTTGCCAGAGCCAATCCCACGGCCGATGCGCTTGAACTTGGGACGCGCGCCCGCGTTGTCGCGGATTTCATTCAACTTCATGACTTAATCCTCCACCTTCACCAGGTGGGCAACCTTGCGGATCATGCCGCGCACCGCAGGCGTGTCTTCCAGTTCACGCGTACGATGGCGCTTGTTCAGACCAAGGCCGATAAGGGTTTCCTTCTGGCCGGGCTTGCGCCCAATCGGCGACCCAAGCTGGGTCACCTTCACCGTCTTTTTCTCAGACATTCGCGGCCTCCTGCGCCTCAGCGGCGGCTTCCTTCCGCTGGCCGAGGATGTCAGCCACCTTCTTGCCACGACGTGACGCAACAGCCCGCGGGCTGGTGCAGCGCTGCAGCGCGGCAAAAGTGGCCTTCACCATGTTGTGCGGATTGGCGGAACCCGTGCACTTGGCGACAACATCGCCCATGCCCAGGGTTTCGAACACGGCGCGCATCGGGCCACCAGCAATAATGCCCGTACCCGCCGGCGCCGCACGCAAAATCACGCGGCCCGCGCCAAATTCGCCCACCACATCATGATGCAGCGTACGGCCTTCACGCATCGGCACACGGATCATCGTGCGCTTGGCGCGTTCAGTCGCCTTGCGGATCGCTTCCGGCACTTCGCGTGCCTTACCAGCACCCCAGCCAACGCGGCCCTTTTCGTCACCCACCACAACCAGTGCCGCGAAGCTAAACCGACGACCACCCTTCACCACCTTCGCCACGCGATTGATGGTAACCAGCTTGTCCTTCAGCTCATCGCCTTCCTGGCGTTCCGTGCGCTGTTCCCGATCACGATCACGGCCACCGCGACGACGACGTTCACCGCCCTCGCCGCCTTCGCCACCGCTCCTTGGTTCACGTGCCATCTTGTTCAATCCTTCAGAACGACAGCCCGCCCTCGCGGGCGCCGTCCGCGAGCGCCTTGACGCGCCCGTGATAAAGATAAGGTCCGCGATCGAAGACCACCGCTGTCACACCCGCCGCCATGGCACGCTCGGCAATCAACTTGCCAACGGCTGTTGCGGCTTCGGTATCGGCGCCAGTCTTCAAGGCTTCACGCATGGTCTTTTCAAGTGACGACGCGGCAGCGACCGTGCGGCCCTGCGCGTCATCAATGACTTGCGCATAGATATGCTTGCCGGAGCGGAAGATGGAAAGGCGCGGACGCCCACCAGACTTCATCCGGATCTGATAACGGAGCCGACGCTTGCGCCGCTCCTGAAGATCGAGCTTGCTGGCCATTACTTCTTCTTCCCCTCCTTCCGGAGGATCTGCTCATTCTCGTACTTGACGCCCTTGCCCTTGTAAGGCTCCGGCCCTCGATAGGCACGAATTTCAGCGGCAACCTGGCCCACCTGGCGCTTGTCAGACCCTTCAACCTTGATCGCGGTTGGGCGTTCGCAGGTGATCTTGATGCCAGCCGGGATCGGGTAGCGAATTTCGTGGCTATAGCCGAGGCTCAGCACAAGGTCCTTGCCCTGCACCGCGGCGCGATAACCTGTACCGTTGATTTCCATGGACTTTACGAAGCCCGTGGAAACACCCGTCACCATGCTGTTGATCAGGCTCCGTGTGGTGCCCCACATGGTGCGCGCCCGGCGATCTTCACGCCGCGGCTTCACCGCCACCTGCTGAGCGCTGATTTCGATATCCACATCATCCGTCAGGTCGAGCTTCAATTCACCAAGCTTGCCCTTGGCGACCAATGTGCGGCCCGAAAGCGCAAGCTGAACGCCCGATGGCACCTGAACCGGATATTTTCCGACGCGAGACATTGCCAAACCCTCCGTCAGAATACGCGGCAGAGAACCTCGCCGCCAACATTGGCAGCGCGGGCCTCATTTTCGCTCATCACGCCACGCGGCGTGGAAAGGATGGACATGCCAAGGCCATTATAGAACTTGGGCAGCTCAGCGATCTTCGAATAGACGCGACGACCAGGCTTCGACACGCGCGTAATTTCGCGGATGGCGGGCTCGCCTTCGGAATATTTCAATTCGATATCGATGAACTTCACGCCGGGGCGGAGTTCTTCGGTGCGCCAAGCGCGAATGAAACCTTCGCGCCTCAGCACGTCAAGCACATTCTCACGCAGCTTGGACGCCGGCGCCTTGCACCGGGTCTGCCGCGCGGATTGCGCGTTACGGATGCGGGTGAGCAGATCGCCCAGCGGATCGGACATGGACATGCCGGGCTTCCTTACCAGCTCGCCTTCACGACGCCCGGAATCTGACCTTGATTGGCCAGCTCACGGAACGCGTTACGGCAGAGCTTGAATTTGCGATAATTACCGCGCGGCCGCCCTGTCAGCTCGCAACGAAGACGAACGCGATTCTTGGCGCCATTGCGGGGCAATTGCGCCAGTTTCAACGTCGCTTCAAAGCGATCTTCCATTGGCAGCTCACGATTCATCACCGCAGCCTTCAATGCAGCGCGCTTGGCGGAATGCAGCTTTGAAAGCCGCTCCCGGCGCTTGTTCTTTTCAACAGACGATGTCTTAGCCATACGTCATAACCCTCCGGAACCTGCCGGGTTTACCCGGCGGTTTTCCAAAAAACTCAATTCTGGAAAGGAAGCTGGAACGCCTTGAGCAGCGCCTTCGCTTCCTTGTCGGTCTTCGCCGTGGTGACGAAAACAATGTCCATGCCGCGCACCGTATCCACCTTGTCATAGATGATTTCGGGGAACACGATCTGCTCCTTCAGGCCAAGGGCGTAATTGCCCCGACCATCAAAGCCGCGATTGCCGGGAATGCCGCGAAAATCGCGCACGCGCGGCAGCGCAATGGTCACAAGCCGGTCAAGGAATTCATACATGCGTTCCTTGCGCAGCGTGACCTTGCAGCCAATCGCCTGGCCTTCGCGGATCTTGAAGCCCGCGATCGCCTTCTTTGCCTTGGTCTTCACCGGCTTCTGACCCGAAATCAGGGTCAGATCGGCCACCGCGGCATCAAGCTTCTTCTGGTCGCCAGCGGCTTCGCCGACGCCCATATTGATCACGATCTTCTCAAGCTTCGGCACTTCCATCGGATTCGTGTAGCCGAATTCCTCAGAAAGCTGCTTGCGCACCACGTTATCGTAGTGCTGGCGCAGCCGGGGCTGTTCCTTCACGTCGCTCATGCGTCAAGCACCTCGCCGGAGGCGCGCGCCACCCGGACCTTTTTGCCATCTTCCAGCACCTTGAAGCCAACCCGCGTCGGCTTGCCGGATTTGGGGTCAATCAGCGACAGATTCGAAAGATGAATCGGCGCTTCCTTTTCATTGATGCCACCGGGGTTGCCGACACCAGTCGCCTTCTGGTGACGCTTCACCAGGTTCACGCCCTGCACCAGCGCGCGATCTTCGGTCGGCATCACGCGAATGACTTCGCCCTGGCGCCCCTTGTCGCGGCCCGACAGAATCTGGACCCGATCACCCTTCCTGATCTTCTGAGCCATGGCTTACAAGACCTCCGGTGCCAGAGAGATGATCTTCATGAACTTCTTCGCACGAAGTTCACGCACCACTGGGCCAAAGATACGCGTACCGATCGGTTCATTCTGCTTGTTGATCAGCACGGCCGCATTGCGGTCAAAGCGGATCACAGAACCATCATTGCGGCGTACCGGGAAGGAAGTCCGCACGATCACCGCGCGTTCCACCGTACCCTTCTTCACCTTACCGCGCGGAATCGCTTCCTTGATGGAGACTACGATCACGTCGCCCACACCCGCGGTCTTGCGCTTGGAACCGCCCAGCACCTTAATGCATTGGACGCGACGCGCACCGGAATTGTCAGCGACTTCCAGATTGCTTTCCACTTGAATCATGGATCAGCCCCCCGCCGCCGGCGCTACGGCTTCACCGTTGCGTGCAACTACCGTCCAAACCTTGCGCTTGGAAATCGGCGGGCATTCTTCGATCTGCACCACGTCGCCTTCCTTGCACAGGTTGGCATCGTCATGCGCCGCATACTTTTTCGACTTGCGGATGAATTTCTTGTAGAGCGGATGCATCACGCGACGTTCGACCAAGACCGTAATGGTCTTGTCCATCTTGTCGCTAACGACCCGCCCGGTGAGGACGCGCTTCGGCATTGCCGTCGGTCTCCTCTCAGGCTTTGGTTGCGGCGGCGCGGCTGCGCTCACCGATGATGGTCTTCACCCGCGCAATGTCCCGACGGACCTGGCGAATGCGGCTTAGAGCTTCAAGCTGCCCAGTTGCGCGTTGGAAACGCAGATTGAACTGCTCCTTACGCAAATCAAGCAACATCGTGTTCAGCTCATCAGCCGATTTGGCGCGAACATCGCCGATCTTGGTCATGGCCATGATCAAGCCTCCAGACCCAGACGGGTCACGAACTTCGTCTTGATCGGCAGCTTGGCCGCACCGAGCGTCAGCGCTTCACGCGCCACTTCGTTGCTCACGCCATCGATCTCGAACATGATGCGGCCGGGCTTCACCCGAGCCACCCAATATTCCGGAGCCCCCTTACCGGAGCCCATGCGGACTTCGGCAGGCTTGGTGGAAACCGGCACATCCGGAAAAATACGAATCCAGACGCGACCTTGGCGCTTCATGGCGCGGGTGATCGCGCGGCGCGCCGCTTCGATCTGCCGCGCGGTCACGCGCTCAGGTTCCAGTGCCTTCAGGCCGAAACCGCCGAAAGACAAGGAAAACCCGCCCTTGGCCAAGCCATGGATACGGCCCTTATGGGCCTTGCGGAATTTGGTGCGCTTAGGTTGCAGCATTGTCCTCTACCCTTAGCGCTGCGGCGCCTGTTCGGCGGCGCGCTTGTCTTGCGCCATCGGATCATGCCCCATGATCTCACCCTTGAAGACCCAAACCTTCACACCGCAGGTGCCATAGGTGGTCTTCGCCGTCGCCGTACCGTAATCAATATCGGCACGCAGCGTATGCAGCGGCACGCGACCTTCGCGATACCATTCCATGCGCGCAATTTCAGCGCCACCCAGGCGGCCGGAGCAGTTGATCCGAATACCCAGCGCGCCGAGACGCATCGCTGATTGCACCGCACGCTTCATCGCACGACGGAAAGCCACGCGACGTTCAAGCTGCTGCGCGATGCTTTCGGCGACCAGCACGGCATCGATTTCCGGCTTACGGATTTCGACGATGTTGAGCGCCACTTCGGCACCCGCCATCTTCTGCAAATCCTTGCGCAGTACTTCGATATCTGCACCCTTCTTGCCAATGACGACGCCGGGGCGAGCAGCATGGATCGTCACCCGCGGCTTCTTCGCCGGGCGTTCGATCACCACGCGGCTAACGCCAGCGCCTTTCAGGCGATCACGCAGCTTTTCACGCAGCTTGAAATCTTCATGCAGCATCTTGGCATAGTCGGCGTCGGCGAACCAACGGCTATCCCAAGTGCGATTGATGCCAAGCCGAAGCCCGACGGGGTTAACTTTCTGGCCCATACTACGCGGCCTCCTGAGTTTCAGCGGCTTCGGCCACAACCTGTTCGGCCACGACGATCTTCAAATGGCTGAACCATTTTTCGATAGTTGCGGACCGGCCACGGCCACGCGCATGGAAGCGCTTCATCACCGAAGCGCGCCCCACTTCAGCGCGTGAGACCACAAGCCGATCTACATCGAGGCTATGGTTATTTTCAGCATTCGCAATGGCGCTTTCAAGCGTCTTCTTCACCGTGCCGGCAATGCGGCGCTTGGAGAAGGTAAGCTGCGCCACGGCATCCTGCGCCTTCTTGCCGCGGATCATTGCGGCAACCAGGTTCAGCTTGCGCGGGCTCACGCGAATATTGAAAGTCACAGCCTGAGCTTCGCTATCGGCCAGGCCGCGCGGGTGTTTCGGCTTGCTCATTGGTCTCAGCCCCGCTTCGTCTTCTTATCCGCCGCGTGACCCGTGAAGGTACGCGTCGGCGAGAATTCACCGAATTTATGGCCCACCATGTTTTCGGAGACCTGCACCGGCAAGAACTTCTTGCCGTTATAGACGCCGAAAGTCAGACCAACAAATTGCGGCAGGATCGTGCTGCGACGCGACCAGATCTTGATGATCTCGTTGCGCGTAGAAGCACGAGCGGCTTCCGCCTTATTGAGCAGATACCCGTCAACAAACGGGCCTTTCCATACGCTGCGCGGCATCGCGATCAGCCCTTCGTCGCGTTGCGGCGACGGACAATAAATCCATCGGACCGCTTGTTGTTGCGCGTCTTCGCACCCTTGGTCGGCTTGCCCCACGGCGTCACCGGATGGCGACCACCAGAGGTGCGGCCTTCACCACCACCATGCGGGTGGTCAATCGGGTTCATGGTCACACCGCGGTTATGCGGCTTGCGGCCCAGCCAACGGCTACGGCCAGCCTTACCCATTTGCTGGTTGCTATTGTCCGGGTTGGACACTGCACCGATGGACGCCATGCATTCAGCACGGATCAGGCGCAATTCACCAGACATCAGCTTCACCTGCGCATAGCCGGCATCCTTGCCGACAAGCTGCGCGAAAGTGCCCGCAGAGCGTGCAATCTTCCCGCCAGCACCCGGCTTCATTTCAATATTGTGGATGATGGTCCCCACCGGAATGGCGGCCATCGGCATCGCATTACCCGGCTTAATGTCCGCACGTTCCGCAGACACCACCGTATCACCCACCTTCAGACGCTGCGGTGCGATGATGTAGGAAAGCTCCCCATCTTCATACTTCACCAGCGCGATAAAGGCCGTGCGGTTAGGGTCATATTCCAACCGCTCCACCAGCGCGGGTACGCCGAACTTGTCGCGGCGCTTGAAGTCCACAATACGATAGGACTGCTTATGTCCACCGCCGCGGAAGCGCGAGGTAATGCGGCCATGATTATTGCGGCCACCGGAATGAGACTTGCCCTCGGTAAGCCCCTTGACCGGCTTGCCCTTCCACAATTCGGAACGGTCAATCAGAATCGTGCCACGCAGCGAAGGCGTGATCGGGTTAAAACTCTTGAGCGCCATGGCTTACGCGAGCCCCGTTGTGAGGTCGATGCTTTGGCCTTCAGCAAGCCGCACCATCGCCTTCTTCCAATCAGACCGCTGGCCGGGACGGCCGCGGAAACGCTTGGTCTTGCCCTTCACCACAATGGTGTTCACGGCAAGCACCTTGACCCCAAACAGCGTTTCAACGGCCGCCTTGATTTCAGGCTTGGTCGCATCGCCGGCCACCTTGAAGGTAACCTGGCCACGTTCGCTATTAAGGGTCGCCTTTTCGGTCACCAGTGGGGACAGGATGGTTTGATACATCCTTTCCTTGCTGATCACCGGCTTCTTCGGCTTCGCGGCAGTTTCGCTCATGCCAGCCGCTCCTTCAGGGCTTCCACGCCGGCGCGCGTCACCGCGAGCACTTCGTGGTTCAGAATGTCATAGACATTGGCGCCAATGGTCGGCAGCACCTGCACCTTAGGCAGGTTGCGGATGCAGCGGGCGAAATTCTCATCTGCCGCGGCATCCACCACCAGCACGCTCTTCCAGCCAAGCGCCTTCACCTTGGCAGCAATAGCGCTGGTCTTGGCATCGGCGGCAAGCGCGGCGTTTTCCAGCACAACCAGCTTGCCTTCGGCTGCCTTCTGGCTCAGCGCGCTGATCAGGCCAAGGCGACGCACCTTCTTATTCAGGCTATAGCCATGGTCACGCACCACAGGCCCATGCACCACGCCACCCTTGCGGAATTGCGGTGAACGCAAGGAACCCTGGCGCGCATTACCAGTACCCTTCTGACGATAGGGCTTCTTGGTCGTGCCAGAAACTTCGCCCATACCCTTGGCTTTGTGGGTGCCGGCGCGACGCTTGGCCAATTGCCAATGGACAACACGCGCCATGATATCGGCGCGCGGCGTGGCGCCAAACAGCGCTTCCGGCAATTCGATCTCACCAGCTTGGGTGTTCTCGAGGGTGATGACAGGGGTTTGCATCTTCGCCTCGTTCACGCGATGGCCGCTGGGAAGGGCGCGTCAGCATGGCGCGCGCGCTTCACAGCGTCGCGCACCAGCACATAGCCACCCTTGGAACCCGGCACGGCGCCTTTGATCAACAGCAGGCCCTTTTCGGCATCCACGCCCGCCACTTCCAAATTCTGGGTGGTCACGCGCTCAACGCCAAGGTGCCCCGCCATCTTCTTGTTCTTGAAGGTTTTGCCCGGATCCTGGCGGTTACCGGTAGAACCATGCGAGCGGTGGCTGATGGAAACCCCGTGCGAAGCTTCAAGCCCCGAGAAGTTCCAGCGCTTCATCGCACCGGCGAAGCCCTTACCAACCGTCACACCGGTCACATCCACCTTTTGCCCGGCAACGAAATGCGCGGAAGACAGCACGGCGCCAGGCTCCAACATGGCATCAGATGCCACGCGGAATTCCATCACCTTGCGCGGCGCTTCCACACCGGCCTTCGCGAAATGACCCTTATTCGCCTTGGAGACGTTCTTGGGCTTCGCAATGCCAATGCCAAGCTGAACGGCTTCATAGCCATCCTTGTCGGCGCTGCGCTTTGCCACCACGCGCACATTATCAACATGCAACAGCGTGACAGGGACGGTCGAGCCATCCTCATTGAACAGCCGGGACATGCCCAGCTTTTTGGCGATCAGGCCAGTGCGGCCATTTTTCGCGGCCATGATGGTAAACTCCCCCGGCCCTTCAGATCTTGATTTCGACATCCACGCCAGCGGCGAGGTCGAGCTTCATCAGCGCGTCCACCGTCTGCGGCGTGGGGTCAACGATATCAAGAAGACGGCGATGCGTACGGATTTCGAACTGCTCGCGGCTTTTCTTGTCAACATGCGGCGAGCGGTTCACGGTGAAACGCTCAATATGCGTCGGCAGCGGAATCGGGCCCCGTACGCGCGCACCGGTCCGCTTCGCGGTATTCACGATTTCCCGCGTGCTGCCATCCAGCACGCGGTGATCGAACGCCTTGAGGCGGATGCGGATATTTTGGCTGTCCATGATCTGGAACCCGATACCCTGTTCTTACGCCGTGATCTTGGCGACAACGCCGGCGCCGACAGTGCGGCCACCTTCACGAATGGCGAAGCGCAAGCCTTCATCCATCGCAATCGGCGCAATCAATTCCACATCCATCGACACGTTGTCGCCCGGCATCACCATCTCCACCCCCTCCGGCAGAGACACAACGCCAGTCACATCCGTCGTGCGGAAATAGAATTGCGGACGATAATTGGTGAAGAACGGCGTATGACGCCCACCTTCTTCCTTCGTCAGCACATAGGCTTCCGCCTTGAACTTCGTGTGCGGCGTGATGGAGCCCGGCGCCGCCAAAACCTGGCCACGCTCCACATCTTCACGCTTCGTGCCACGCAGCAGCGCGCCGATATTGTCGCC
>JADCFN010000045.1 GCA_020249505.1 Roseomonas sp.
CTGGAGGAAACGCCGGCGCTGCGGGATCGTGTGGCGCCAGCCCGCGCGCGGGACAGTGGCAATACCATGCTGTCCAAGGCATTCCCCGACGGCATTCTGGTGCTGACGGGCGCGAATAGCGCGGTCGGGCTGCGCTCCATGCCGGCCAGGTTTCTGTTTCTGGATGAGGTGGATGCCTATCCCGGCGACATCGAAGGCGAAGGCGATCCGATTGCCTTGGCGGAGGCTCGGGCGCGCACCTTCGGCTGGCGCAGGAAAGCCTTTCTGGTCTCGACGCCGACCATCGCCGGGCGCAGCCGGATTGAACGGGAATACGCGGCCTCTGACCAGCGACGCTTCTTCCTGCCCTGCCCGCAATGCAACGCGATGCAATGGCTGAAATTCGAGCGCCTGATCTGGGAGAAGGGCGATCCACGCAGCGTCCGCTACCATTGCGAGGAATGCGACACGCCGATTGAGGAGCATCACAAGACCGCCATGCTCGCCGCCGGCGAATGGCGGCCGACAGCGGCAGCGGAGAGCCCGCACACGATCGGCTTCCATATTTCGGCGCTTTACTCACCCGTTGGCTGGCTCTCCTGGGAGCAGATCGCGCGCGATTGGGAGGCAGCGCAGGGCAAGGCTGAGGATCTGAAAACCTTCCGCAACACCGTGCTTGGCGAGACTTGGCAGGATCGTGGCGAGGCACCGGACTGGGAACGCCTGGTGGAACGGCGCGAGGATTTCCGGCTGGGCGTTGTGGCGCAGGATGCGCTGGTGCTGACGGCTGGCGTGGACGTGCAGGATGATCGGCTGGAATGCGATATCTGGGCCTGGGCTGAGGGTTATTCCTCCTGGCTTGTCGATCACATTGTCATCGCTGGCAGCCCGCGTGACCGTGCGCCCTGGGATGCGTTGGCGGAATTACTGGCGCGCGATTGGCCGCGGGCGAATGGCGGCGCGATCCGCATCTCCAAGGCCTGCGTTGATACGGGCGGACGCGATACGGCGGCGGTCTATGGCCATCTGCGGCGGCTGCGCGATCCGCGCATTGCGCCGACCAAAGGAGTTGATGGTTGGAATAGGGCTCAGCCGGTGCAAGGCCCGACGCCGGTGGATGCGCTGGTAGATGGGCGGAAGCTGCGGCGCGGCTTGAAGCTTTGGACGGTGTCGGTTTCCACCTGGAAGGTTGATCTCTATCGTCGGCTTTGGCTCGGGCGTGGCGAGGCGGCGGAATTCCCACCCGGCTGGGTGCATTTGCCGCAGGGGATTGAGGTTGAGTGGGTCAAGCAGTTGGTGGCCGAGCAACTGCATCAGGTGAAGGACCGGCGCGGCTTTGTGCGCCAGGAATGGGCGAAGCTGCGCGATCGGAATGAGGCGCTGGATTGCGCGGTGCTGGCGCGCGCGGCGCTGTGGTTGCTAGGTGCGGATCGGTATGGCGAGCGGTTCTGGCAAAGGCTGCGTGAGGATATCGCGAATGCGCCGATGGAGAGCCAAGCCATCCAGACTGCCGCGCCGCTTGCGGCGCCAAACCCTGAAACACCGCCAATGATGCGCCGGCCTGGCTGGCTCGCGCCGCGTGGTGGGTGGCTGCGGTGATAACAGCCAACGAAATTAAACTTCGCTCTCCCCGGGCACCAGCACCCAAACCTGCTTAAGTGGCATTTCGGCCCTAATTGCCTCAGGCAGTCCGGAGTAGTTTTCCTGAGCTGCTCGCACAATATCAGCCGCTTCCCAAAGCCTAACTTTAAAGTAATCGGCAGTCGCTTCAGCGACTGCCGCGCCAGTGAAACCACCCCAGCCAACCAACAAAGCGTGGTCCGCATGATACTTTGTCATGGTACCTTTGAGTTCACGCAGAACTTTGACATCTACCTTGGAGTCTTGCGACTTGACCTGAGCAATCAGGCGAGGAGCATCGAAACCCAAAGGGCCACTACCCGCCGTTATATCCACACCACCATCAGCACCCGGAGGAGATACACGGGTCCTATATCCTTGAGTCTCTAGGATCGCAGACACAAGATTAGTCAGCTCATGGCCTTTGAAACGTTGAGCGATGCGCTCTCTGATGAGATCAGCGGAGTGCTGCTCAAGATCGGGAAAGGCAGTTTGATCGGTCGCATCAACGGACGACGTATCTATCTCGCCCGTTATTTTATCTTCTTGGGATTGTGGTAATTTTATTGCTTTTCCCTTCAGTTTTGCGAGAATTCTTGCTTCAGCGTTGTTCCTTTCAATTCTACAAACAGTCATAAAAGCGCCAAACGAGAAGAGAAGATCTTTGTCAAAAGCGCTGCGGGGAAACTCGGCGAGCCATTTGACTGGTACTGTATGCAATGCCTTAGAGGCTAAGCCCGTCCGATATTGGTATGTGCCAGTAACCTTACCAATTGCTACATCAGATCGTGTCTTTAGGGGTAAGACTACAAGATCATCTTTCTTGATGGTGTCCCTAATCGGCCAAAGTTGGCTTTCCCAATTAGATATCGTTTTGGGTTTGTAGTCCGGATAGGTTGCGTTCAATAAATCCCTGAGCGCTTCGCGGGTCGTGCAGGGCGTTAGATCAGGCATCTCTTCCCAGCCAACGGCAGCCACGTTTGATTTCAGTGCTAATTCTTCTCTCTCGCCATTCTTCCCGGCACGAATGAGCCATACGGTCATAATTTGATTTCCCTGTCTTTCTAGGCTGAAGCCTTTTGGATGATTGTTGTCCAATTGTACTCCAAGCACAACCCTAGCGCTCTACCGCTAGTCATCAGAACAGGCGCGTGGCGCGGTTATCGACCACGCCGATCAAGTTTCGGAGGAAATCATGAGTAACGGGGAACTCCATGCGCGTGAGCGCGAGGATCTGGCGCTGCATGTCGAGCGTTGCGCCGAGCGCTACACGGCGGTGCGTGCGGAGATCTGTGGCCTGCGCAAGCAGACGCGTCGGATTGAGGCCGCCATCTGGGGCATCGTCGCGGTGCTGGTAGCGCTTGGTGCAGGTGGTGCGCAGATCCTGCCGATCCTGCGTGCCCTCTCGCGCGCCGCGGGCGGGTGAGCAGCCTTGGACCCCGCCACCCTCGCCTGGGCATTGGCGCAGCCTGCGGGCAGCCGCGCTGCTGTCCTGGCCGCTGCCTATACCGGCGGCGTCACGCGCGTGACCTTCGAAGGCCGCACCGTGGAGTACCGCAGCCTGGATGAATTGGGGCGTGCCATCGCTGCCCTTTACGGCGCCGAGAATGCCACTGCGCGGCGGCCGGGCGTGACGCTCGCCAGCTTCACAAGGAACGCATGATGAAGCTCCACCTGCGCGCTGCCTGGAATGCCCTCCGGGGCTATGCGGCTGCGCAGGAGAACCGTGCCTCGACCTGGTCGCCCTCGGGTGGCAGCGCGAATGGCGAGGTCGGCATGGCCGCCGCCAGCGTTGCACGTCGCGCGCGCGATGCGGTACGCAATGACCCCTATGCCGCGCGCATCGTTGATCTCTGGACGGGCAATGCGGTCGGCGCGGGCATCACCACGCGCTGGCCTGAAACCGCGCATCGCAACGCCTGGCAGGCCTGGGCGGAAAGCACCGCCTGCGATGCGGAGGACAAGCTCGATCTCTATGGCCTGCAGGCGCTGGCCATGCGCGCGGTCGTCGAAAGCGGCGAATGCTTCATCCGGCTGCTGACTGTGCCGACATCGCCGCGGAACCCGATCGGCCTCAGCTTGCAGGTGCTGGAAAGCGATCACCTGGATACGGCGCGCAATGGCGTGGTGAATGGCGCGCCGACCATCCAGGGCATCGCCCTTGGATCGACGGGCGAGCCGATTGGCTACTGGCTATTCCCAACCCATCCCGGCGCCTGGATGCTGCCGGGCGCGCGGCTTGCCAGCAATTTCATCCCCGCGCGCGACGTGCTGCATGTGTTTCGCAAGCGCCGCCCCGGGCAATTGCGCGATGTCTCCTGGCTTGCACCGGTGCTGCTGCGGTTGCGTGATCTTGGTGATTACGAAGGCGCGCTGCTGATGAAAGCCAAGATCGAGGCCTGCCTCGCCGCCGTAGTGACCGACGACGGCGAGGAAACGCTGACCAAACCAAGCGACGCCAACCCTGGCCTGCTACGCGACGCGCAGGGCCGCGCGGTGGAAAGCTTCGAGCCTGGCATGATCCTCTATCGGCGCGGCCAGGGTGATGTAAGTGTGGTCAACCCCTCGGGCGGTGGATCGCATACTGCTTTTGCACGACGCTCGCTTGAAGCCGCTGCTGTCGGCGCGGGCCTGACCTACGACCAGGTCTCCGGCGATTTGACCCAGGCGAATTACTCGAGCCTCCGCGCCGGCAAGATCGAATTCCGCCGGCTGTGCGAACAGATGCAATACGGCATGCTGATCCCGATGCTGGTGCGGCCAATTGCCGAGCGCTTTCACGCGCAGGGCGCGCTGATCGGGCTTTGGGCGGATGCCATGCCAAAGGGTGTCGCGCATGTGCCGCCAGCGCATGAAATGATTGATCCACTCAAGGACACCACCGCGCTGATCGCGCAGGTGCGTGCCGGCTTTGTGCCGCAGCCCGAAGCCGCCGGTGCTTTTGGCTATGATTTCCGCTCCGCGGTCGAGATGATCCGCGAAGCCAATGCAGCGCTCGATGCCGCTGGCATCTCGCTTGATACCGATCCAAGGCGCGTCGCCAAATCCGGTGGTGCGCAGGACGCGGCGCAAATGGCGGCGGTGGAAATCGCCGCAACCGGCGCGGCCGGGACACCAGCGCCAACGCCGCCAGACACCCAAACAGCATAGGACTCACCATGACCGAAACAACCGACCCGGGCGGGAGCGATCCCGCGCCGGCTGATCCCGCTTTGCCCGATCGACTTCCCCCTGATGGGCAATCGATCACCGCCCGCCGCGCCATCACAGCACCCGCCACCGTGGACCGTGCCGCACGCACGGTGGAGGTCGTCTGGTCCACCGGCGCGCGGGCGCGGAACTTTGTCCCGTCCCTCGGCGGCATTACCGAGGAATTGGACATGTCGCCCAATGCGGTACGCATGGCACAGCTAGGCTCCGGCAATGCGCCAGTACTGAATACCCACCGCAGCAGTGATGCGCGCGATGTGCTCGGCCGCGTGATCACCGCCCGGCTTGAAGGCGGGCGCGGCCATGCGCGGCTGCAATTCTCCGCCGCTGCCGATGTGGAACCGCTCTGGCAGCGCATTGCCGATGGCACGCTGCGTGCCGTCAGCATCGGCTATCGCGTGCATCGCTATGACCAGCGTCCCGATCCGGTGAGCGGCGAGATGATCTACCGCGCCGTGGATTGGGAACCCTTCGAGATTTCGATCGTGCCCATCCCGGTTGATCGGGATGCGCAAGTGCGTGGTGCGGC
>JADCFN010000046.1 GCA_020249505.1 Roseomonas sp.
AGCGCAGCCAGGCTGCGCTCGACGAAAAGCTTCTGGCGGGGGCGAAGCATCATGGCTGGGGTGCTCCTGCTTCAGCGCGCCCAGCTGGGACGGGGATCGCCACCGGCCGCCTGCGGCGGTGGTGCGGCAGGATAGGCACCATGCTGCATGGCGGGCGGAGCAATGGCCGCCGGGGCTGGCGCTTGAGGCGGAAGGCCAGGCAGTGCAACGCGGCCCATGATTTGCGCGTAATCCCGATGATCGGGCGTCAGCGCCATGCGGACTTCGTTCTTGTCCTCACCATTGGCATCAGGGCCCACGTCAATCTTGCCGACGAATTCAATGCCATCCAGATCGGCAAAGCTGGTGATGCGCCGTGCCGCCTGCGCATTGGGCGAGATATCTTTGTCGGAAATGCCACGCGCGGAATTCAGCATGCTGCGAATAAGGCTGCGGCCCATATTCGCCCAATCGGGACCCTTCGGGCTGTAGAGGCCAATCCTCGTGAAAATCTTGCGCTTGGCGTATTGGCCTTCAAGGACGGTGAACTCGCAATTGAGATACACCGAGCCGGTAGTGCCGCGCGTGGCATAGCCGCCATGCCAGCCCTGGCTTGCATCATCAAAGCCGCCTGGTCGGATGGTGAGGCGGAGCTTCGCCAGCGCCCCCTTCGGGATCAGGTTGGGGTTCTGCCGCGCGTCATTATAGTCATTCCATGTTGCCATGGTCCTTCTCCTTTACTGATTCGTGGTGGGGGTTGGGGTATTTTCCGGTGCTTCAGGGGCGGGCAGCGCAAGCTGAAGCCTTTCCGCGATGGGGCGTGCAGGGCCGCGGATTTTTGCAAACAGCCTGCCGAGATGCGGTTCCTCGATCAGATCAAGCCGCCCACTGCGATCCTTGGCGGGATAGCCCCATTGATTGAGCGTGTGGCAAACCAAGGCGCGCCGCAGTTGACCGTTCTCATCTTTGATCGCGGTGAGCGTCAGAACCTCGTCCACGATCCCCGGCAGTTCGAGCCCGGTCTTGCTGCCATCAATCTGCGGCACGTAGACCTTGCGATTGAAGTCATCGAGTTTCTCGTCGAGGATCCCGACAAAGATGATGTTCTTGCCGCGCGTGTGCTGCAGATGCGTAAGCCAGGCGATCATCTCCCGCCCATGCAGGCCATAGGCGCCGCGAATATCGGGCTTGCCGCTTTTTTCTGAGAATGCCTCGGACTGGCCGCGGCACCATTGAAAGCAAAGCCGCCCGGCGACGCTGATGCTATCGACGAACAGTGTCTCGTAGCGATCAAGCTTGGCCGGGTCGCCGAATTGCTCGCAGGCTGAAGCGTAATGCGCCGGCGAATAGGGCTGGTCATCGCGCAGCGCCGGGTTGGGCCCTCCGATGAAGGCGGCGAAATCCCGACATTCCTGCCATGTGCGCGGGCGGATGGTATCGCCGGTCCAACCTTCGACCGCGAGATCGCCCGCCTCCAGATCCATGAAAATCGTGCGATCGGCAGGGAGCGTCCAAAGCAGGCTGGTCTTGCCCTGGCCGCTGCCACCAAAGATCGCCGCCTTGATGCCGCGCGATTCTGCCAGGCGCTCTTCGGCGCTGATGATCCTGAGGGCCATTATTCGGTCACCTCAAGAATTGTGGTGAGCGTCATGTGCGGGGCCTCCAATTCATGTAATCTGCGCGCCATCACTGGCCTCCCTGCGTGCCGGGGATGGGTGCGCAATGCTGTCCATCACGCTGCGCGGTTTCGTTGAGTAAGGTCAGGCGATAGGTGGCGCATCCGGCATGAACGATGCGTGCTGGTTCAAAGGCTTTGCGAGTGCGCTCGGGCCAGGCGGTGTATGCGCGCTCGGGAACCTTGAAGGTGATCTCAAGGTAATCACGCGGGTTTTCGCCACCGGCATGGATTTCGTCGGCCAGCCGCGTAAGCTTCTCCTGGTCCCATTCGACCTTTTTCGACAACTCGGCGGTGATTTCCACCGAGCCATCTTGAAAGCGCACCGTGCCGGTATCCTTGCCGGCCATGCCGCGTGCCGCGATGGCGCGCTGCTGATAGCGAAGGGCAATCGCACTTTCGATCCAGGCTTGCATGCGTTTCGCAGCGTCAGCCGCCTCGCGGGCATCTGATTGCAGCAGCGCAAGATGCTCGGCTGGTAGCGCGATGATATCGCCCATTTGCATGTGACGCAGGGCTTCGAGCGTTGGGCGGTTAGAGAGCGCGTGCATCAGGCGGTCTCCCCAAGGATCATGGCGATCAGGTTCCGGCTGCCATTGCGCGGACGGGGGCGAGCGATGACGAGATACTCGTAATCCTCAAAGCCGTGGCGGATTTGCACGAGATGAGCGAAGCAACCTTCGGAGAGCTTCAATGCCCTTTCAGCAAGCCGGATCAGCGCAAGCCTTTCCTCATCTTGCATAAGCTTCAGCTGCGGGCAGATGCTTCGTGCGAGCGCGCCGCGGAAGTAGGTGAGACGATCGCCAGGCGCCGCAGCGCCAAGCCAGGAGCAGAGCGAAGCTTCGGCAAGAAGCTCCGGCACTGCGCGGGGGTCAGGAAGGTGTGTGTCCATACTTAGCCCTACCCAGGCACATTCAAATCCGTCTCAGCCTGGCGAGCTGATTCCGCCGATGAGCAGCCGCAGGCGCATTTCGCGAATGCGGCGATAGAGAACGGAGCGTGGCAGCGGTCCCTGTCGCCCGACCTCGTGCGGTGTGGCGTGGCAGAGCGATGCGCAAATGCTGTGGTCGCGCTCATCAAGCATTGCACTTGCGCGATCGAGATCGAGGCGGCGTTCCAGCGCAGCCACCGCATTCGTGTTCTGGCCGCACCAGGCGGCATAGCCTTCGCTTTCCGGAATGATGTCCGCGAGCGTCAGCGGCTCCTCCTGGCCCGGCACCGCGTCATCCAGCGTCGCGTTATGCCTTTCGCGTTTCTCGCGCCGAAGGCGCGTGGCGAGGCGCGCGGCACGGTGCTGGAAGCAGACCGTGGCGAAGGCCGCGAGGGTTCCACGCGCCGGATCGAAGGATCGCAGGCGCGTGATCAGGTCGAGCAGCAGGTCCTGCTCGATATCCTCCTGCTCATGACCGGGACGCCCCAGGGTGCGGCGCAGGCGGCTGGCCTGGCTTTTTGCGATGGGGCGGATGAGGTCGAGATCGGCGAGTGAAAGCCGGGTCAGCATGGGTATCGCTCCTGTCGTTTTGGCTATGACGTCAGGAAACAAACACAGGGGGGTGGGGGCGGTATTGGCGGAAATGGGCAGAAAGGGGAATAAATGCCTCTGCTGATTTAATCCCCCTAAGCCGATCAATGGGTTAGCCCTATTTGGGGCGGAAATACAAGGATTTATGGGATTTATGCCCCAGGGCGATGCGGGAAATTGGTCCCAAGGCCGGGCTGTGGATATCGGGGAAAAGAGAACAAGAAGCGAACAAACCTATTGACCACCTACGCAGACGCTTATCATAATAGTCCTATGTCAATCACCGTGCATTATCCCCATCATCCCCACTCAGGCGCGCCCCGGCCCCTCCTGGCAGAGGCTCTTTGGGCCGTCGCAGCGCAGGTGCGCCGCCAAGTCATGTGCCGGCAGAAGGGCTTTGCCGTGCCGGTTGCTGCCCTGGTCGCGGCTGCTGATCGGGTTCTGGCCAATGGCCAGGCCATTACTGTTTCCTGGGAACTCGGCCAGCCCGTCCATGATGGCATTGGCCGGGCTGTCCTGGGCGTCTGCGAGACTGACCCGGAGGTTCCTGGCGCGGCGCTGGTCTCCATCAATGGCAGCCTGATTGCCGGGCGCGATGATCTCGCGGTGAGCACCGCCGCGCATGAATTGGGGCATGTCATTTTTGATGTCCCGGCAGCGCTTGGTGCGCCGTTGCGGCGCTATCGGTCCGTGACGCCCGATCCTGCTGCGCTGCTCGACAAGCGGGCGGTCGCCTCCGAACGCAGGGCGAATGAATTCATGGGCGCGTTATTGGTGCCGCCTGTTCCCTTGCATCTGCGGCTTTTGGTGCATGCGCATGCCGAGCGGCTGCGCACGGTCAATGCGCCGCATCGCGGCAGGCCGGGCTCTCGCGTGCTGGCGGCAGAAAATCCGATGGAAGCGATTGAGGGGGTGATTGCGGCGCTGGCGATCGATTTTGGTGTCTCGGAGCGTTTCATCGCCGTGCGGCTGGACCGCTACGGCTTAATCCAAGGAGGGGTAGGAAGAGTTTTGGGTCGGTCATTCGCAATCGCCGGACTGCGCTTGGCATAAGCTTGAATGACCTTGCGGAAAGGCTGGAAATCTCCCCGGCCTATTGGTCGCGGATTGAACGCGATCATGAAAACCCGCCGCGCGATGAATTGATAGAGCGTGCCGCCGCCATTCTTGGTGTGCAGGTGGACGAACTCTTTGTCGAAGCGCAGCGGCTGCCGCCGGATATGCGCAGGGATATTGGGCGGGTTGTGCTGGCCTATCGGCGTTTGCGCTTTATGGGAAAGAGATGAATGTCATGGGCGTCCGCATCTTCAGGAAGCCATATTACGCAATCGAGGAAGTCTGTCGGCGCTGGGAAATCTCAGAGGCCGATCTGGCTGGCTTTGTGATTGAACGTGAAATCACGCTTTCAATCGTTGTCGCAAGCCTCCTGGTGGAAATTGGTACGATCGAGGAAGTTGATCACAAAAACTGGTGTTCTATTCCCGAAGAACGACGGCACCTTTCTGGGGCTTTAGATCTCCACCCTGTAAACGCATGGTCCATTCTCACTGAGGGGGCGCAAGTCATCAACTCATTTAAGGCAGCCGGCGACGGATACATTAGCATCGAGGGTCGCGAATACGAAAACGGTGAATTACATGTCGTGCGCAACCAGCTGATTGTGCGTCATGCCGAGTTGGTGCGCTTTGAGGCGGCACAGGCTGCCCTGGAGGCTGCGCCGAGCGCCGCACCGCTTTCGGCCGAATCGCAGGGACCGAGCCGTGGCGCACCCGCGAAATACAAATGGGATGATTTCTACTGCGCCTTGGCCGTGATGACCCATGCCGAGGGCATCCCCGAGACCCAGACCGAATTGACCCGCCGCATGATGGATTGGTTCGGCAAGCAGAACCTTTATCCCGACCCGACGACGGTGAAACGGAAAGTCGCGACCTTCTGGCGCCAGTATCACGAGGCGATTGCCCGCAACCCCGCTTGAGTGGGACGGATCGCCGTCTGGGTGGGTAGGGCTAAGTATGAAGCCGGCGCCCACCAATCCCCACCTCCCACCCCACCTCCGCGAGGTCTGCGACATCCTCGCCCGCGGCCTGCTGCGGTTGCGCAGCCGCGCTGCCGCGCGAGAAGCGCCGCCCGCGGTCGATAGCGGAGACATTCGCCTACACTTTCAGGCCCCCCAGCGCCGTTATGCGAACCCCAAGAGAAAGGGAACCGCATGAAACGAACCGCACCAAGCGAGCGAAGCCCACCACCGCTCATCATCCCCGCCATTCCGAAGCAGGACGTGCCAGCCCGGCTTGCCGCCTTGCCGAACGCCGATATCCGCGACTTGAAGGAGCAGTGGCGCAGCCTCTTTGGCACGGAGCCACCGCCCTATAATCGGCGCTTTCTGGAAAGGCGCATCGCCTATCGCATTCAGGAATTGGCATATGGTGGCTTGAAGCCAGAAACCATCGCGCGCCTGGAAGCGCTGGGCGAGCAGATTGATGGCGGCAACATCACGCTCCGCCGCATCCGGCAGGATCAGCGCCCGATCGCCGGCACAAGGCTGCTGCGCGA
>JADCFN010000047.1 GCA_020249505.1 Roseomonas sp.
CAGACACCGGACGAGGCCTATTTTACCGCGCTGCCATCAATTCCGATGGCGGCCTAACCAAGGTAGGAATACACTTAGGAGACGCCCAGGAACTGTTCAAACAAACCGAGCCACCTCTTCGGTCAAATCAGGCGGATAGGGTGACACCAAGCCAATGCGTTTAGCACCCAGCGCGGCGAAGGCGTCACACACCGCGCGCCCCGCGGTGATGAAGGGCGCGCGCGCGGAAAGCCGCGCCACGGCGGCGTCCTCGGCTGCCGGCCCCACCAGATAGGAAGACCCCGTGCAGGCAAAGGCGATGGCACCCAGCGGCGCATTGGCGAATTGCGCACAAGTCGCATCCAGCCCCGCGACATAATCGCGCAGCCGGTCATTCAGGCTGGGCCGCGTGCTCACCAGACGCGCGGTCAGCATCGCGGTTGCTGGCGGCAGCAGCAGCGAAAATTCCGGCTCCACCGTGGTATTGGCCTGAGGGGTCAGCACCCCAAGCAGGCCATCTTTGGCATAGGCGAGAGACATTCGATCCTCCGCCACCATGAAGACATGGCCGCGCCTTTCGGTCTATGGAACGTGCGAATTTCCGGGGGATCACGACATGAACACCACCAAGCGCCGCGCCATGCTGGCCGCCATTCTTGCCACCCCTGCGCTGGCAGCAGGCGCGCAAACCGCGCGGCCCATTCGCTTCATTGTTCCCTTCCCGCCCGGTGGCACGGCGGATTTGCTGGCGCGCCTTGTGGCGCGGGAGATGGAAAACCGCCTTGGCGCGCCCGTCGTGGTGGAAAACCGCGCTGGCGCGGGTGGCGTGGTTGGCAGTGATTCGGTCGCCAAAAGCGCCCCCGATGGCACCACGATTTTGCTGTCCAACATCGCTTCCCAAGGCATCGCCCCGGCCATCCTGCCTTCCATGCCTTACGATGTGCTGCGCGATTTCACCCATATCGGGCTGCTTGCCGCGGTGCCGAGTGCCATTGCGGTTTCCGCCAACGGCCCCTGGCAGACCCTGCCCGCGCTGCTCACCGCCGCGCGCGACAAGCCGGGCAGCATCCGCTTCGGGTCCAATGGCAATGGCACATCGTCTCACGCCAAGCTTGAGATCCTGAAGCGGCTGGCGGGGGTGGATATCACCCATGTGCCCTATCGTGGCGCGGCGCCGGCGGCGACGGATGTGATCGCCGGCAATATTGATGGGCTGATCGCGGCCATTCCCGATGTCGGGCGGAATGAGCGGCTGCGCTTGCTCGCCATGACCACCCCGGAACGCCTGCCGCGCTGGCCCGATGTGCCATCCGTCGCGGAGCTTGGCCTGGGGCAATTGGTCGCAGCGAATTGGTTCGGCATCAGCGGCCCGGCGGGTATTCCGGCGCCGGTTGCGGATCGGCTGAATGCCGCGCTGGTGGAAAGCCTGGCCGCGCCCGCCATTACTGAGCGCCTGATCGAATTGGGTGCTGCCCCCAATCGGCTGGACCGCGCTGCCTTCACCGCACTGGTTGAAGCCGACATGAAGCGCTGGGCGCAGATTGTGCGCGAAGCCGGGATCAAAGCCGACTAACCTGCTTGGCACGGTGATTGCCTAGTCCTGAGGCATAGGCGGCGACATCGCGGGAATGCGGGCCATTTTGCCCGTTTTTTAGGCGATAGATGCCGACTTTGCAGCAAGGAGCATTCGCATGAACCGTCGTCGTCTTCTTGGCCTCACCGGGGGCGCCATTGCCGGCGCGCTAGCAAGCCCAGGCATTCTCTCCGCGCAAAGCGGCGCCTGGCCGACCCGCGGGTCCATCCGCCTGATCGCGCAATTCCCGCCGGGTGGCCTGGTGGATACCGTAAGCCGCCTGATGGCCCCTGCCCTTTCTCAGGCGCTTGGCCAGACCGTGGTGGTGGAAAACCGCGCTGGCGCCGGTGGCGTGATCGGCACGGATTTCGTGGCAAAGCAGCCTGCCGATGGCTATACCCTGTTGGTCTCCCACGCTTCGGTGCATGTGTTTTCGGCGGCGACCATGCCGACGCTGCCCTTCAACCCGATCACCGATTTCACCCATATCGGCCTTTTGGTCGAAGCGCCGAATGTGCTGCTGGTGAAGTCCGAGTCACGCTTCAAGACGCTGGCGGACTACATTGAAGCGGCAAAGAAGCAGCCGGTGCGCTTCGGGTCTTCGGGCATTGGTTCGGCGCCGCATCTGCTGGGCGCGATGCTGTCTGGCGAAGCGAAGCTCACCAATCTGGATCACGTGCCCTATCGCGGCAGCGCGCCCGCGATGCAGGATCTGATGGCCAATCAGATCGAAAGCCTGATTGATCCCATCACCACCAATGTACAGTTGATGAAGGATGGCGTGCTGCGCGCGCTCGCGGTTTCCTCGCCGCAGCGCCTGCCCGCCTTCCCGAATGTGCCGACCTTTGCCGAGCTTGGCTTCCCGAAGCTGACGTCAGCGCAATGGCTTGGGCTTTCCGCGCCGAAGGGCCTGCCTCAGCCCATCACGGAACGGCTTGCCGGCTTGGTCAACCCCATTCTGGCACGGCCGGAATTGATGACGCGGTTTGAGGATTTGCAGACTCTGCCGCGCCGGCCTTCGCCCCTGAATGGCGATTTCGTGAAAATGATGCAGGAGCAGATCACGGAATGGACCGCGGTCGCCAAGCAATTCGATATTGTTGTGACCTGATGCAAACAGCCCCGCCCGAGCCTACGCTCGGGCGGGGAACCCCATCACTTCATGCCCGCCTGGGTCTTGCACCAGCGCGCTACTTCCTCATGCGTGGCAAACCACACATCACCAAAACTTTTCATGTGCTGCACCAGCCGATCCAGCAGCGCGATGCGGCTGCGATGCCCGATCACATGCGGGTGCATGGTCAGCAGGAACAAGCCACCTTCGCGATAGGCGCCTTCGAATTCGGCGGTGAACACCTCCTCCACGCTTGACGGCGGCGTATACGGGCGGAGTGCCGAAAAACGCAGCATATTGAAGTAAACCGCATCATCGCGGATCCATTCCGGCGGCAATTCCACAATGCCAGTGGGCTTGCCCTGATCAAGCAATTCATAGGCATCATCATCCGCCATCAGCGACGAATCATAAAGCAAACCCAATTCGCGGATGATCGAAAGCGTATCGACAGAAAAATCCCAGGACGCCGTGCGGATACCCACGGGCCGGCGGCCTGTCAGTTTTTCCAAAGTATCAGCAGCGCGGAAGGTAAGGTCTCGCTCCACGCCTGGCGGCAATTGCGTATTGGCCTCATGAATCCAGGAATGGATGCCAATCTCATGGCCCTCATCCGCGACACCGCGCACCTCATCCGGGTGCAGCAGGGCTGAGACAGCGGGGTAGAAGAAGCTTGCCTTGATGTCGTGGCGCGCCAGCAGCGCGCGGATGCGCGGCACGCCTTGCCGCGCGCCGTATTGGCCTTGGCTGATGCGCATCGGGCTTTCATCGGCATCGCGCAGCGGAATCGTCTCATGATCCGCATCGAAGGAAAGCGAAACACAACAGCGCGCCCCATTTGGCCAGGAAGCGGGCGCCAAGGACCGCCCGGCGCGAGCGCGACCCACAATTTCGCGCCATTGCGCTTCGGGCCATTCCCAGGGTTTGGCGGCTTTGTCGTTCATCGGGGGTTCTCCTGCCTGCAATCAGGCGGCATGCTGCACCCATCGAAAGCATATCGGAACCCCCATGAGCGATACCGATCCCGCCCTTATGTCCGCCGAGACCCTGCTGGGGCTTTACGCACGCCGGCGCCTTTCGCCGGTGGAGGCGCTTAAGGCGGTGATGGAACGCGTCGCGCGCTATAATCCTTGGGTGAATGCCTTTGCCACGATGAACCCGCGCGCCTTGCAGGCCGCTGGTGAGGCTGAGGCGCGCTGGCAGGCCGGCCGGCCCATGGGCATGCTGGATGGTGTGCCCGCCACGGTAAAAGATTTGCTGAACATGGCAGGCTTCCCGACCAGGCGCGGTAGCCGCAGCACGGATACGACACAAGCGACTGAAGACGCCCCCGCCGTGGTCGGGCTGAAGCAGGCGGGTGCGGTGATCATCGGCAAGACCACCACCACGGAATTCGGCTGGAAATCGCCGGGCGACTGCCCGCTGCATGGCATCACGCGCAATCCCTGGAATCCCAAGCGCACGCCGGGCGGGTCTTCTTCCGGCGCCGGGGCGGCGGCCGCGGCGTGCTTCGGACCGCTCCATATCGGGACCGATGCCGGTGGGTCCATTCGTATCCCGGCGGCCTATTGCGGGCTGGTCGGCATTAAGCCTTCCTTCGGGCGCATTCCGCAATGGCCGCTGGGTGCCTTTGGCCATGTCGCGGTGGCCGGCCCGATGACCCGCACGGTGCGCGATGCCGCGCTGATGTTTGGCGCCATGGCGCGGCACGATCTGCGCGACCCCTATGCGCTGCCGGATGATCCGCGCGATTGGCTGACTGGCATTGAAGATGGTGTCGCGGGGCTGCGTGTGGCGGTGGTGCGGCGCATGGGCTTCGCGCCGCCACTGGATGCGGAGGGCGAAGCCGTATTGGCCGCCGCAGTACGGCTTTTGGAAGACCAAGGCGCGATTGTGGAGGAAGCCGATCCCGGCCTGCCCGACACGCGCGCCATTTTCGGCCGCGTCTGGGGCGTTGCCTTGGCCCGCATCATCGCCACCACGCCGGACGACAAGCGCGAATTGCTCGATGCCGGCATTGCCGAGGTTGCGGCACGAGAAGGCGAAATGCTTGCCGTGGATTATTTAGCCGCTGAGGCGATGCGCCTGGAAGCCGCCCATGCCATGGCGCGGTTTCATCAGCGCTATGATCTGGTGCTGACTGCCTGCACGCCAACGGCTGCCTTCGCGGCGGATCAACCGACCATCCGCCCGGCGGAGGCGCTGTGGCGCGATTGGGCGCCCTGGACCTTCGCCTTCAACCTGACACGCCAACCGGCGATTTCCGTGCCCGTGGCCCTGGATGCTGAGGGCATGCCGCGCGCGGTGCAAATTGTGGCGCCGCTCTACCGCGATGATCTGGCGCTGCGCGGGGCGCGAGCCCTGGAACGCGCGGCGAGCCTGCCACTTGCCAATCCTGAGGTGGCAAGCGGCGACACGAAGTGAAAAGCCTTCTGCGCGACGCAAGGCGCTTTTGGCGCCGTGACAATCGCGATTTTTCGCAAGTCGTGCCTCAGATGCCGCCCTATGGTTCACAGTCTGGGAAGGCAAGGCTCTTGGTCCGACGGTTGATGCCCCTTCCCAATAGCCGCGCGCAACAGCCCACCAGAGGATTGCCGCAGCAGCGGCAAGAAATATCCATCCCCGCCATCATGGCTGCGCCGCAGCTTTCCTCAGCGGAGGATTCATGCAAAGTTTCGTATCAATAAAAGCATCAAGCGACCTGCGCGGAGGAACCCTTGGCCCGTCATATCGTTGCGAAGGTTGGCGATATCCCGCCGAATGGCAGCAAGCTGGTGACCGTGCGGGGCCGGCAGATTGCCCTGTTTCACGTGAATGGTGCGTATTACGCATTGACCGATCGCTGCCCCCATGAAGGCGGTTCACTCTGTGCCGGCTTGCTTGTCGGGCGGCTCACGTCAAAAGAACCTGGCACCTATGATCTGTCGCGCCCGCGTGAGTTTGTGCAATGTTCCTGGCATGGCTGGGAGTTTGATATCCGCACCGGTCAATCCTATTGCGACCCCGAAAGCATCAAGGCGCGCACGTATCAGGTAACAGTTGAACCCGGAGCGGAATTGGCCAAAGGTCCATTCGTGGCGGAAACCTTCCCGGTGACGGTCGAAGACCAGTATATCCTGATTGACGTTTAGGGCGTGAAGGACAGCACCATGGCCGCATGGCATCGCGTGGCTTCGGAAGAAGAACTTCAGCCCGACACGCCCTTCGCGACCCGCATTGGCGAAGCGCAATTAGCGATCATTCGTCTGGCTGATGGCATATTCGCCGTGAATGATGTGTGCAGCCATGAATATGCGCTGCTGTCAGAGGGGTTTTGCGAAGACGGCAAGCTGGAATGTCCGTTGCACCAAGCCTGCTTTGATATCCGCACCGGCAAGGCGCTATCCGCGCCGGCCACCGCCGGCATCGCCACCTATCCGGTGAAATGCGAAAATGGCGATGTCTTTGTCATGATGTAAATGGCACGACGCATCATCATCATCGGTGCAGGCCAGGCAGGGCGGCGCTGCGCTGAAACGCTACGGGAATTGGACTCGACTGCGGAAATCATGATCTTCGGCGCTGAGGCGCATTTGCCTTATGACCGGCCGCCGCTTTCGAAGGCGGTGTTGTTGGGCAAGGATCCAGGCACAGCTCTTTTTGTGCGGCCGGTAGAATTCTATGCGGATCAGCGCATCGCACTCTATCTTGATGAGGCTGTCACGCGCGTTGCACCTGTGGAAAAGCGTGTTGAGACCGCAAGGGGAAGAAGTCTCACCTATGATGCGCTTGTCGTTGCCACCGGCGCCAAGGCGCGTCACCTTGTCATGCCAGGGGCAGATGATCCGCGGGTGATGCTGCTGCGCAACCTGGATGATGCGCTGGCCTTGCGCGCGCGGCTTGTTGAAAAGCCACGCCTTGCCGTGATTGGGGGCGGATTGATCGGCTTGGAGGTTGCAGCATCTGCGCAGCAATTAGGCTGTGCTGTAAATGTATTGGAAGCGGGCGAGAGGCTTATGGCGCGCGGCCTGCCGGCTTCCATCAGCGCACGCATGGCCGCCTTGCATCAGCAGCACGGCGTCAGGCTCCATCTGGGGGCCCGGCTCGATCGGATTGAAAGTAATGCGCAGGAACTCACGCTTTACCTCGCTGATGAATGCTTGGCGGTGGATCTTGTGCTGGTTGGCATTGGCGCAGCGCCGGAGACGACCTTGGCCGAGGCAGCCGGACTTGCAGTTGCGGATGGTATCATCACCGATCGCGCCGGCCGCACATCCCAGCCTGATATCTATGCCGCCGGAGAAGTGGCGCGTTTCCCTCATCCGCTAAGTACTGAAACCTCAACGCGGCAGGAGAGTTGGCAGGTCGCTCAGCAGCAGCCAGTTTCCGTTGCGCATGCGATCATGGGACAGGATAGGCCTTATGACGACATTCCCTGGCACTGGACTGACCAGTATGATTGTAATTTGCAGGTTTTGGGCGAGCCCAGCGACGCGATACATCAGATCGAAAGAGCTGAGGGCGAAAGACTGACGCTGCTTGCCTGTGACAGCGATGGTCGCCTCTGCGGCGCGGTGCTGATCAATAATGGGCGGGACGCGACCCCCTGCCGCCGCATGATCGCAAGCGGCAAGGTTTTCGACATGGCAGTACTCGCCGATACAGCGCGGCCCTTGCGCAGCTTTCTGTAATCAGCGCCATAAAGCCTAAAGCCCGTAGACCGCCTTGGCATTACCGGCGAAAATCGCGCGCTTTTCCTCTTCACTCAGCCGGCACTTGAAGGCGTAGCGCGGGTCATCACTGTCCCAATGCGGATAATCGGTCGCGAACAGCAAGCGATCCCAACCGATCCAATCAATGAGCTTTCGCAAATGCTCAGGGTTATCGGGTTCTTCGACGGGCTGTGTCGTGAACCAGAATTGCGATTTCAGATAGTCGGATGGCTTCTGCCGCAAATGCGGCACTTCACTTTTCAAGGACTGCCAGTGGCTATCCATGCGCCAGCCAAGCGAAGGCACCCAACCAAACCCGCCTTCAATGATCACCATTTTCAGCTTCGGAAAGCGCTCTGCGACACCTTCCATGATGAAACTGGCAACCATGGCGGAAAGCGACATAGCAACTGCCTGGTGTTCCTCATAGTAAAAGGATGCCCAGCCACCGCCGGCAACACTATGGCCGCTGGTGCCAAGCGTGTGCAGACCAAGCGGCAGCCCGTAATGCTCGGCCGCTTCATAAATCGGCCAATAGCGTGAACGCCCAAGCGGTTCCAAAGCGCGCGTCACCAGGGAAATCTGCACGAAATCAGGATGCCCCGCCCAACGTTCAATTTCCTTGACCGCAGCCGCCGCATCTTCACCGCCAACCGCAATAGTGCCCTTCAGGCGCTTATCCTTGCTGGTCCAATCTTCCTGCTGCCATTCATTGACCGCGGAAGAAACAGCCTCGGCAAAGCCTTGCACGCGCTGATCCATGCCGCGCACAGAAAGCGGTTGCAGCATTCCATATTCGATATCATGAAAATCAAGGTGCTGCGCACGCATGAAGTCAAGATCACTTCCCGGCGGCCCGCCGCTCGGCGGCCAGGAATCGCGCCGTGAAAGGGCCGGGGCAGATTTCGGATAGGGATAAGTGCTGGTGAAGGGCTGACGCAGCCTGAGACCATATTCGCGCCGATGCTGCTGCCAACGCTGCGGCAGCCAGCGATCAAGCTCCGCCCCTGAACGCAGGGCCGGGTGGATATCACAATCCACGATCCGGAGCCGAGATTCCGCTTTGGTTTCCTGTTTGGGCAGCGCGGTAGAGCTCATGACAAGGACCCTTTCAGGCGGGGATAGGTTGCAAGCGCATTATCACGCAAAAGCCGCGCGCGCATGTCTTCCGGCAGGCCAGGCGCCAAGGCTTCCGTACCGTCAAAGCGCCAATGCGGCCAATCTGTCGCGAAAAGCAGCATATCGTCGCAGCCGATCATCTCAAGCAGCGTGGCAAGGTCATTTGGATCAGGCGGCGCATCCAAGGGCTGGCAGGAAATCCGCACATGGTCGCGCAGGATTTGCGCTGGGCTGCGATCCACCCAAGGCACTTCGCGGCGCAATGCGCGCCATTCCTTCGTGCCGCGCCAGAGGAAACTCGGCACCCAGCCAATCCCGGCACCCAGCAGTACCACCTTCAATTTCGGAAAGCGCGTGAATACGCCCTCAGAGATCATGGAGAGCAACTGGCTCTGGAAGGTTTGAGCAAAATTCACATGATCTTCGATCAGATAGCTCGGCCAGCCATTGGCGGTTGGGGAGTGGCGCACAGCGCTGGTCACTTGCAAGGCGACCGGCATGTCATGGCGCTGCGCTGCCTCATAAATAGGCCAATGACTGCGCCGACCCAGCAGCGTTTCAGTCGCGCCAAACAGCAGCACCTGCACGAAGCGGCTATCCGCAGCGCGACGTTCAATTTCCTGCACTGCAAGAGCGGGGTCTTCGACCGGCACCAGAATGCCGGCGCGCAGCCGCGCATCCTTGTCCAGCCATTCCTTTGCCACCCAATCATTCGCTGCGCGACAAAGGGCGGCCACCATGTCCACATTATGCAAGGCCGGCGCACCGAACATGGTGTTCAGGATGCCGATGCTGGTGCCGAAGGGTTCCAGGATTTGGCTGCGCAACAGCTCCACCGACCCACCAGGCAGGCCCTTTTCTGGGCGCCAATCGCCCCGCGCTGTCAGTGGTGCGCCGCGTGGCCAAAGCGCCAAATCAAGGTCATCCAGGCCACGGCTGACCACTTCCTCATGCCAATGTTCATCAAGATAAGGCAGTAGCGCCATACACCCAGGGATAGCCGGGTGGAGATCACAATCAATCGCGCCAGAGGTTGCGGCGGGCATGGCTTCATTCCTTGTGCTCGCATCGCGGGCTTGGGCCAAAACGCCTTCGCCAACACGGAAAATCGTGAGGCAGCCAGGCGCCCAAGTCAAGCGGAAGTCTTTATTGCAGCGCAGCATGGCAAATGCTTGACCCGCCAACTGGGGCGGGTTTCACTTGCCTAAAGAATTTGGGGGAAAAGCGTGATGGGTGAAAGCCACATATCGCGTAGGGGCCTTGCGCTTGGCGGCGCCATGCTCGCCATGCCTTCCATTCTCCGCGCGCAAGAAGGCTTCCCGAATAGGCCGATGCGGCTGGTACTGCCCTTTGGCCCCGGCGGCGTTTCCGATACGCTGGCGCGGCTTATTACGGAACAAGCAAGGCCATTGCTTGGTCAGCAGGTACTGATCGACCCGAAGCCTGGTTCCAACGGTGTGATCGCTACCGAACACGTCGCGCGGTCAGCCAAGGATGGCTACACCATTGGCTACATGGCCTATGGTTCCATGGTGACAGGCCCGGCCCTTGGGCAGCAGCTTTCCTATCGGCTTGATGAATTTCAGCTTTTGACAGCAATTTTTCGCGCAGCGCAGTTTCTTGCGGTCGCCAAGGACATGCCGGTGCATTCCGTGGCTGACCTTGTCGCCTATTCCAAGAATCGTCCGGTTGCCTACGGCACGGTGGGCCAGGGTGGTCCTGGACATATCCTGATGGAAATGTTGGCAGGCGAAACCCAAGCCCGCTTCGAAAACGCCGTCTATCGTACCGAAGCCGCGGTAGTGCAGGACATGATTGGCGGCAGCATCCCGGCCGTCATGGCTTCCCTGATGCCGCTACTACAGCAGCATCTTGCTGGTCAGATCAGGATCATTGCGCATAGCGCCCCAGCGCCCGTAGCTGTGCTGCCCGGAGTCCCGAGCTTCGCTGAACTCGGCCTGCCCGCCATGACTTTCCAATATTGTCATGGCCTTGCCGTTCCAGCAGGAACGCCAAAACCCATCTATGAAAGGCTCCATCGCGATCTTTCGGCGGCCATTCTGACCGATGCGGTGCGAAGCCGCATGACCCCCGATATGTCGCCCGATATCACCTCGCCCGAGGTTTTCACTGCCAATATCGCGAAGGAAACCGAAGCACTGCGAAGCGTCATCAAGGCCCGAGGCATTACCGCCGGTTAGGATGAAGTAACAAAATCAACGAAACAGGGATTGTCAAAAAGGGAGAGATACGATGGTGAATACGAAGCGTCGCGGCCTTATTGGCCTTGGCATGGCAAGTCTCGCGGCGCCGGCGCTAGCGCAAACCGGGGCGGGCAGTATTCGCATGATCGTGCCCTACCCGCCCGGTGGTGCCAGCGACGTGATCGCACGGCTGATGAGCCAACCCATGACCGAAATTTTGGGGCAGACCGTGGTGGTCGAAAATCGCCCAGGTGCGAATGGCGGTATCGCTGCCGAGCTTGTCTCCCGCGCAGCGCCCGATGGGACAACGCTACTCATGGGTAATGCCGGACCCAATGCGCTTAATCAGGCGCTTTATGGGCGGCGGCTCAATTACGACTCGATCAATGGCTTTACCCCGATTTCACTGGTGTCATCCGTGCCACTGGTGATGGGCGTCTTCCTTGGCTTTCCGCCGCGCAATCTTCAGGAAGTGATCGCCTATGCCCGCCAAAGACCCGGGGAGGTGAATTATGCCTCCGGCGGGATTGGTTCCGCGCCGCATCTCACGCTGGCGCAGCTTGGTACGCTTTCCAACATCAATTGGGTGAATGTTGCCTTTCGTGGTGGCCAGGCAGCGATCACGGCAGTGATTGGCGGGCAGGTGCAGGTCATCATGGATACGGCACCGGTGGTGCTGCCGCAGATTCGCGAAGGGCGCATCCGCGCTATTGCGGTTTCAACTCTCAATCGCATTACCCAGGCACCCGAAATTCCAACCATTGCGGAACAAGGGTTTCCAGGTTTTGAATCCACAAGCTGGGGCGGCATCATGGCGCCACCTGGCCTGCCGCCAGCCGTGCTCGAACGCCTGCACGCTGCCATCATTCGCGTCATGGCCATGCCAGAGATACGTCAGGCCATGGAACGGCAGGGGATTGAACCACGCAGCAGCACGCCAGCGGAATTCACGCAGCACATCACATCCGAAGTGCAGCGTTGGACCAAAGTTGTGCAGGATGCGGATATCAAGCCCGAATAGGCGTGCTGAAACAACCTCTCATTTCAAGGATAGCCCATGTCAGCAGCCACACCCCGCCACGCCATTGTCAGCGGGGCCAGTTCCGGCATTGGAGAGGCGATTTGCCAGCGCCTTTTGCGAGAGGGCTGGCACGTTACTGGCTTGAGCCGAAGGGCACCCTCCTGGCAGGCTTCAGGCTATCAACATCTCAGCGTTGATCTATCGCAGACCGATACGATTCCAGCGGCGCTTGAAGGGCTTTCCCCAGATGCAATCATTCACGCGGCAGGCATGATGCGCGCTGCGCCACTTGGGTCACTTGATCCCAAGGTAAGTGCCACGCTCTGGCATTTGCATGTGGAAGCAGCTGAACGCATGGTGAACACATTGCTGCCGCGGCTTTCTGATGGCGGGCGCATTTTGCTGATCGGCAGCCGCGCCGCCACTGGTATTGCAGGACGTTCGCAATATAGCGCTGGCAAGGCAGCCTTGGTTGCCATGGCGCGCGCATGGGCGCAGGAACTTCTGCCGCGCCGCATTACGGTGAATGTTGTCTCTCCTGGGACGACAGATACGGCGATGCTGCGTGATCCCGCACGTGCCAATAATGCACCGAAAATTCCACCTATTGGCCGGCTGATTGAACCGGAAGAGGTGGCGGCACTTTCCTGCTTCCTGCTTGGGCCGGAGGCTGGCGCCATTACCGGTCAGCAGATCTTCATCTGTGGCGGGTCTTCCCTGTGATCATGCGATAGGATGTGAGCGATGAAAATCGTCAAGATTGAAGATTTGCACTGCAATGCCGGTTGGCGTGATTTCTCCTTCCTGAAGATCACAACAGATGAAGGCATCATCGGCTGGTCAGAATACAATGAAGGCTATGGCAGTGCCGGCATTACCGCCGTCATTCGCCGCATGGCCGCCGGGCTGATTGGCGAAAACCCGCGCGCCGTTGAACGCATCATGAGCGCGCAATACGCGATCACGCGCCAGGCGCCCGGTGGCATCAACCAGCAAGCCATGGCAGCGATTGAAAATGCGCTACTGGATGTGAAGGCGAAATCGCTTGGTGTGCCAGTCTATGAGCTTTTTGGCGGCAAGGTGCGCGATACCCTTCCGCTTTATTGGTCACATTGTGGCAGTTATCGCTTTCATCATGCGGCGGTGATGGGGCTTGATCCCATCCGCTCCCTTGATGACCTGGTGGCGCTTGGTGCGCATGTGAAGTCACGCGGTTTCAAGGCGCTCAAGACGAATATTTTCCGCTTTGATCTTGATCCACCTAATATGTATCAGCCTGGCTTCGCACGTTCCCCCGGTGGGCCTGAATTGAATGCCGATGGCGCGACACTCGCAGCCATCAAGGACGGGCTCGCTGCCTTCCGTCAGGGCGCGGGCCCCGATATGGGCATTTTGTTGGACACAAATTTCAACTTCAAGACCGAAGGCTACATCAAGGTTACGCGCGCCTGTGAGCCCTTCAACCTATTCTGGCTGGAAATTGACAGCTACGATCCTGAGGGGCTGCGCCTGATCCGGGATCGTGCGTCCATGCCAATCGCATCCTGTGAGTCGCTTTTCGGCCGGCGCCAATTCCGACCCTTCTTCGAACATCGCGCCATGGATGTCGCGATTGTGGACGTGCCCTGGAATGGTCTCGCTGAAAGCCACAAGATCTCCACCATGGCTGAAACCTATGAAATGAACTGTGCGCCGCATAACTTCTATGGCCATCTTTCGACGCTGATGAGCGCCCATTTCTGCGCCGCCATCCCGAATTTCCGCATCATGGAAATCGATATTGATGATGTGGCATGGAAGGATAATTTGGTGACGCATCCGCCGGTGATCCGTGATGGCGCGCTGATTGTGCCTGACCGGCCCGGCTGGGGCGCGGAGATCAATGAGGAAGCGGTGCGCGCCCATCCGCCGCGCAACCTGCATCCGTGAGATCACGCCCTTGCCAGGCGGGAGGGAGGTCTTGGATCAACAGCGCGCAGACGCGCCCCACTCTGCGCACCACGCGCCTGACCGAACCGGCCAGAAGGTCGCTGCGCCAATGACACCAGGCCTGGACGACGGCGCCCTACGCCCCCCCAACGGGTGATAACCGTTAGCATTGCCCCCCTTGCGCTCGGCAGCGCCTACCCAGGCGGGGTACTGAGGGTGCGCGCAGGGGGCGTATTACGGAAAACTCACGCGCCCACCCCATTGAAGAGGTTCCCTTTTGCGTGAGCCTCCGGTAACTTAAGGCAAATCAGACAAGAATCCCGCCATCTGAGCGGGGCGGCAGTTCCAACAGGGGGTACTTGCTTCATGGCGCCACTTTTGGCGTTCAGTCGTTTTGTCGACTGGATCAATCAGAATATCGGCAAGGTCTGCGATTGGCTTGTGCTGCTCGCCGTCCTGGTCAGTTCCGTCAACGCCATGATGCGCTACGGCTTCGACATAAGCTCCAACGCTTGGCTTGAACTGCAATGGTATATGTACGCCGCCATCGTCATGCTCGGTGCCAGCTATACGCTGAAGCGCAATGAACATGTGCGGGTGGATATCCTGTATATGATGCTATCGCGGCGTGGGCAGATACAGCTCGATATCGCGGGCATCATCGTCTTCCTGTTGCCGGCCTGCATCCTGATTGGCTGGCTTTCCTGGCCCTTCTTTATGCAATCCTTCCATATGAATGAATGGTCCAGCAATGCCGGCGGCTTGCTGCGCTGGCCGGTGAAATTCCTGATCCCTCTGGGCTTTGGCCTGCTGACGCTGCAAGGCATTTCGGAACTCATTAAGCGCGTTGCCGCGTTGCGGGGCTATGACATCCCCGACCTTGAAGCCCATTACGAGAGGCCAGTGCAATGATACCTTTGGAGTGGATGCCGCCCCTGATGTTTGCGGGGCTGATTGTATTCTTGATTATTGGCTTTCCGGTGGCCTTTTCGCTCGCGTCCGTGGGCCTGTTCTTCGGCATGATTTCCATGGCGCAGGGCTTTTTCACCATAGACTTCATGCAAGCCATACCGGGGCGCATTTTCGGTAGTATCCTGGCCAATGATCTGCTGCTCGCCATTCCCTTCTTCACCCTCATGGGCGCGATATTGGAAAAATGCGGGCTGGCGGAGGACATGCTGGAAAGCATGGGGCAGTTGTTCGGCCCCATGAAGGGCGGGCTTGGCTATTCGGTCATTATCGTGGGCTTCATCTTGGGCGCCATTACCGGCACCGTCGCGGCACAGGTGATCGCCATGGCGCTGATCACCATGCCGGTGATGATGCGCTACAATTACAATATCCGCTACGCGACAGGGGTGCTGGCCGCATCCGGTACCATTACGCAGTTGGTGCCACCATCCTTGGTGCTGGTGGTGCTGGCCGATCAGCTTGGGCGGTCCGTCGGTGATATGTATCTCGGCGCCTGGGGACCTTCGCTGCTGCAAATAGCACTTTTTGCGCTTTACACGTGGTTCCTGACCATCATTCGCCCTCAAGATCTGCCGCCTGTGCCGCGCACCCTCACGGGTCGGCCGCTGCTCATCAAATGCATGTGGGGTATCATCCCGGCTGGCGTGCTGATCTTCCTGGTGCTGGGCACCATCATGCTGGGTCTCGCGACACCAACGGAAGCGGGGGCGCTGGGTACGGTTGGCGCCATCATCCTGGCGGTGCTGCGCAATACGCAAATGACCAAGCTGGATCGGCTGGCGTATGCGGCCGGTCTGGTCGCCGTGGCCGGCTGTCTGGTCGCTGCCTACACGGTCGGCATGAAGACTGTGCCGTTCCGCATCAGCTTCTCCGTATTCTTCGCATCGGTCATTTGGCTCTGCTGGCGCGCATGGCAGGACAAGGCGCTGCATGACCTGATTGTGGAAGGTATGCGGGCGACCATGCGCATTACCTCCATGGTGGCTTTCATTATTGTTGGCGCCACCTGCTTTTCCATTGTCTTCGCCGGCGTGGATGGCAATCTTTGGGTGGAACATGGGCTGACCAGCCTGCCGGGCGGTGTTTGGGGCTTCCTGATCGCCGTCAATCTGCTGGTCTTCTTCCTGGCCTTCTTCCTTGATTTCTTTGAAATCGCCTTCATCATCGTGCCGATGCTGGCGCCCGTCGCGCAAAAGCTGCTGACCCCGGTGGTTGGCGCGGATGCGGCGCTGATCTGGTTTGGCGTCATGCTGTGTGTGAATATGCAGACCAGCTTCATGCACCCACCCTTTGGCTTTGCGCTTTTCTATCTGCGGAGCGTCATTCCAAAAACCATCAGCAGCGCGGATATCTACTGGGGTGCCATTCCCTGGGTGGGTTTGCAGCTCATCATGGTGGCGATTGTCATCTTCATGCCGATCACCGTGACCTTCTTCCTGGATAAACCGCACGGTATTGACCCCAATACAGTGAGGATTGAGGTCGCACCGCCACCCGAGGAGGATGATCTACCACCGCCAAGCTTCGGGCCGCCAAGATAAATTCTGGCCAGGCCCTCGACGCAAAACCCCGTGGCGCACCGCCATGGGGTTTTTCTTTGGTCTCAATAGAGCGTGGTGCGTTCACATGGGTTCACGCAACCCGCTCTATATCATTGTTTTTCGAGCATCTTCACACGTTCAGATGATTCCATCTGAACGTGATCTGCTCTAGGGCAACAAAAATCCGGTCAGGTGCTACCACCTGACCGGTTCCAAAAAACCAACTACGCGGCTGGATCAAATGCGATTGGCAGCCGACATCCTGTGCATGAAGCTGTCGAAACTGCCCTCTGCCACACGGAACCACGCGACGTTATCGGGACGGAACGCCTTCAGGCTGTCCAGCATCCGCTTGAAGGGGGCATTCTGGGCGGCAACTTCATCATAATACTTCCAGCACTCATCATAACAGGCCTGCAGAACAGGTGTCGAGAAGGGCTTCAGCTGCGTACCGCCAGCAAGCAAACGTTTCATGGCCTGTGGGTTCAGCGCATCGTATTTCGGCACCATGGAGGCGGTGACGAGCCCAGCGGCGGTTTCGATCATTGATTGGTAGATCTTGGGGATGGAATTCCAGGCCCGTTCGTTGATGAACAGCGTGCCGCAGGACGCGCCTTCCCACCAGCCGGGGTAATGATAGAAGCGCGCGACCTTGTTGAAGCCGAGCTTTTCATCATCATGCGGCCCGACCCATTCGGCGCCGTCAATCGTGCCGCGTTCCAGAGCGGGATAGATATCGCCAGCGCCAATCTGTTGCGGCACCACGCCAAGGCGGCGCAGGATATTGCCGGCAAAGCCGCCAACGCGGAATTTCAGGCCGCGCAGATCCTCAACCGTGTTGATTTCCTTACGGAACCAGCCACCCATCTGGCAGGCCGTACCGCCAAAGGTGAAGGACCGCACGCCGAGCGGGCGATAGAACTCATTGATCAATTCATGCCCGCCACCATTGCGAAGCCAGGAATAATACTGCCGCTGGTTCAGGCTGAAGGGCAGGCCCGTTTCGAAGACGAAGCAGGGGTCCTTGCCGAAGTGGTAATAGGCCGCATCTTGCCCGATTTCGACCGTGCCATTCTGCACCGCATCGTAAACCTGCAGCGCGGGAACAATTTCACCCGCGGAGAAGATGCGCAATTGGAAGCGGCCATCCGACATTTCATTGATGGCCTTGGCGAATTGTTCAGTCCCGCCAAACAGCGTGTCGAGGGATCTCGGGAAGGCCGAGGTCATGCGCCAGCGCACTTCCGGCATGGTCTGCGCGATGGCGGGGCTCGCCAGTACAGTCGCGGCGACGGCGGTAGAGCCGAAGCCAGCTTTTTTGATGAAATTACGACGTTCCACTGCGGGAAGCTCCCCTGTTGTGTGGTTGATGTGGTCTACCAGCACCCTTATGCCGGGCCTTGGAAGTTACAATTCTAATACGCCGGGGCGCGGCAGAAAAGCCGAATCTGGCCCGGAAAACGCCCTCAATGATGAGATTTCACCCCGGTCGGCACGGTGGACAGCCGATCCACCAGCGCGATGCCGATGGCCGATAGGATAAAGATCGTGTGGATGATGGTCTGCCACATGATGCCCGTTTCGGTGAAGGCGGCCTGGGGCGAACCAAGGTTCCCGGCCTCAATGAAGGTCCGCAGCAGATGGATCGAAGATATGCCGACGATCGCCATGGCCAATTTGATCTTGAGCACGCTGGCATTCACATGGCTCAGCCATTCAGGCTGATCGGGGTGGCCTGCCAGGTTGAGGCGGGAGACAAAGGTCTCAAACCCGCCCACAATCACCATGACCAGCAGATTAGCGATCATCACCACATCAATCAGGCCGAGGACAATCAGCATGATCTGCTGTTCGGTGAAGGTCGCGGCATCCAGCACCAGATGGGTCAGTTCCTTGAGGAATTTATAGACATAGACGCATTGCGCCACGATCAGCCCAAGATAGAGCGGCAATTGCAGCCAGCGTGACCCGAATATCAGCGCGGCTAGGGGGCGAAGCGGCTTAAGCTCGTCAGAAGGGGGCATGGGGGTCCTCGGCTAGATGTCAGGTTAACGCTGACATAGAGCGGCCTTGCAAGAATGTCAGCAGGGCGCCCCTGGTCCGGATGCTGTGAAGCTGGCTAAATGCAGTGATGAATCACTGGCTCTTTGCCCTTGGCGCCACCATGCTGATGCAAATGGTCGCCTCCTTCATGGGCCAAAGCCTGCCGGTGATCGCGCCGCTGATCATGGCGAGCACGGGGTTGGCGCCGGAGCGGGTCGGCAATCTTTCTTCCCTGACGGCGCTTGCGACCGTGCTTTATCTGCTGATTGGCGGTGTGTTCCTGGCGCGCATGGGGCCGGTGCGCATGCTGCAATTGGGCACTGCCGTGGCGGTGACCGCGCTGCTGGTGGCAAGCCTGGGCCAAGCCTGGGCGATATTCCTGGCCGCCTTCATGCTGGGCCTCGGCTATGGGCCAACACCGCCCGCCGGCAGCCGCATGCTGGCGGCAACCGCGCCGCCTGCGCATCGGTCACTGATTTTTTCCATCAAACAGGCGGGCGCGCCCGCCGGCGGCGCTTTGGCCGGGCTGATCGCAGCGCCCGTGGCACTCGCCTATGGCTGGCCTGCTGCACTGATGCTGGCCTTTGGCGTCGGCGTGCTGGCCATTCTGGTGATCCAGCCGCTGCGCCCTGCCTTTGATGCGGAGCGCAATCGCGCGCAACGGTTACGCCTACATGACATTTTTTCAGCGCGCGCCATCAGCGCCCCATTGGCGACCTTCAAACAGAACCCAGTGCTGAGGCGCGTCACGGCGTTATCGGTTTCCTTCGCCATTTGTCAGGGCTGCCTGTTTTCCTTCACCGTCACCTGGCTTGTCGAAAAGCGTAATTTCGATCTGGTGCTGGCGGGCAGCGTATTTGCCGCCATGCAATTCGCCGGGGTGGTGGCGCGCATTTTATTGGGCTGGGTGGCGGACCGCACCGGCAATGCTTTGGCCAATCTGGTGGCGCAGGGCTTTGCTGCGGGCTGCGCCATCCTTGCCTTGGCGCTGTTGCCAGCGGATGCCGGTTTCTGGCCACTCGCGCTGATATGCGTGCTGACTGGATTTTTTGGCGCTTCCTGGAATGGCATTTCGCTGGCGGAAGTCGCGCGGCTTGCGCCCCCCGGCAAGGTTGCGGATGCAACCGCGGGTTCGACGATTTTCATCTTTCTCGGCTATGTCGCGGGGCCTTCGATTTTCGCGACCCTAGTCAGCCTGACTGGAAGCTGGGCCTTGCCGCAAATTCTGACGGCAGCACAGCTTTTGCTGGTCTCGGCACTGATTGGGCTAACGCTCAGGAAGCCCAGTTAGGGGGGCGCTTCTCCTTGAAAGCAGCAATGCCTTCGCGCGCTTCATCGCCGGAGGCACAACGCGCAAAGGCCAGCGCCCCGGCTTCCGCATAGCCATCGGGCGAAAGCGGGCCGAGGGCTGCGATCAGCTTCTTGGTTTCCGCCAAGGCGCGCGGTGCGCCCTGCCGGCAATCTGCAATCACCGAAGCGACGGCCGCTTCCAAAGCAGCCGCGTCAGCAACCACCTGATGCACCAGGCCAATGCGCGCCGCTTCAGCGGCATCAATGACATTGCCTTGCAGTACCATGCGCGCGGCATTGCTGCGGCCCATGCGGCGTACCATCCAGGGCAGGATTTGCGCCGGCACCAGGCCGCGCTTGGCCTCCGGCGCGGCAAAACGCGCATCGGCTGTGGCAATCGCGATATCAGCCGCGCAGACCCAACCAAGCCCGCCCGCATGCGCCGAGCCCTGCACGGCGGCAATCACCACCTGCGGCAGGTTGCAAAGCCGTACAAAACGCTGCCCCGTGGCGCGGTTGCGTTCCTGCGCGGCGGCCAGACGTTCCGCCTCGGTCCCTTGAGAGCCGACCTCGGTCAGATCAAGCCCTGCGCAAAAATGCCCGCCAGCGCCTGAGAAGATGATGATGCGCGCAGTGGTATCCTTCTCCAAAGCATCCAGCGCGGCATCCAAAGCAACACCCATCGCGGCCGACATGGCATTGCGCCGATGCGGCCGATTGAGTGTCAGGCGCACCACCGGCCCTTCCCGAGTCAGAAGAACGGGGTTTTCAGTTTCAGACATGTGATGCGCCTCTGGCTATTACGAATTCGGCCCGCGTTCCATGGAATAGGGCTGCCAACGCTTCAGCTTGGAATCAGTCAGCACGGTCGGGTTCACGCAGGAAAGCGGCCAACGGCCCGAAAGCACCAGCGCGACATTCTGCCCCACACGGCGCTTGCGCGCCGGATCAAACCGCGCGGAGGCGGAGGCATTATGCGGCGACAGGATCACATTCTGCATCTTGTGCAGCGGATTATCCGCTTTGGTCGGTTCGACTTCGAACACATCAATGCCGGCACCGGCGATCCAGCCCTTTTGCAGCGCTTTGATCAAGCCCGCTTCTTCCACCGTGGGGCCGCGGCCCGTCGTGATGAAAAGCGCATTCTTCTTCATCTGCTTGAAGTGCTTTTCCTTGAAGAAGCCGCGCGTTTCGGGGGTGTCCGGCAAATGCATGGAAACGAAATCAGAGGTCGAGAGCAAATCGGAAAGGCTGGCCGGTTCCACGCCAAGGGCGGACATGGTCAGTTCTTCCACGAAGGGGTCAAACGCCTTCATATGCAGGCCGAAGGCGCGGGCGCGATGCGCGGTGGCGCGCGCCACACGACCAAAGCCGATGAAGCCAAGCGTCTGGCCCATGAGGCGCGGGATTTGCAGCAATTGCGGGCGGCCTTCACCCCAACGGCCTTCGCGCACCATGCGGTCCTGTTCAATGCAGCGTCGATGCGTGGCCAGCAACAGCATCATGGCGTGATCAGCGACTTCTTCGATGAAGGTATCAGGGCAATTCGTGACCGGAATGCCCTGCGCGGTCGCTGCCGCCACATCCACATAATCAACGCCAACAGACCCAAGCGCGATGATGCGGCACTTCTTCAGCGCCTTGATCATCTTGGCCGTGAATTGCATGCCCTTCGCGTAAACCGCATCGGCCTGCCCTGCCTTGGCGATGAAATCCTTTTCGGTCGGCTGGCATTCGATGATCTCGACGCCCATGCCATCCAGCGCTTCAAGCTCATAATCATAGCCGCCGCCAGTGGTGGTGAAGGACGCCGCCGCGGGCGTCAGGATGGTGAATTTAGCCATGTCATCGGTCCTTTTCAGATCATTCCTTGACCGCGCCGGTCAGGGAGGAAACGTAGTAATCCACAAAGAAGGAATAGAAGATCGCAACCGGGAGCGAGCCCAGCAAGGCGCCCGCCATGAGCGCGCCCCATTGATAGACATCGCCGGTGACCAATTCGGTCAGGATCGCTACAGGGACGGTCTTGTTCTCGCTCGATTGAATAAAGGCGAGCGCATAGATGAATTCATTCCAGGAGAGCGTGAAGGAAAAGATGCCCGCGCTGATAAGGCCCGGCACCGCCAAGGGCAGCGTGATCTCCCGCAGGATTTGCAGCCGTGTTGCGCCATCAATCAGCGCGCATTCTTCAAGCTCATAGGGAATGGATTTGAAATAGCCAATCAGCAGCCAGGTGCAGAAGGGCACAAGGAAGGTCGGATAAACCAGGATCAGCGCGAAGGGCGTATCAAACAGCCCAAGCTGAAACACCATGGTCGCGAGCGGGATGAACAGGATGGAAGGCGGTACCAGATAGGCGAGGTAGATCCCAAGCCCGACATATTGGCTGCCCTTGAACCGCAAACGTTGGATCGCATAGGCCGCAAGTGTGGAGCTGACGAGGGAGAGAATAGTCGCGCCGATCGCCACCATCATCGTTGTCATCAGCCACCTTGGGTAGGCCGTATTGAACAGCAGCAACCTGATGTGATCCAAGGTGGGGGAGGTGATCCAGAATGGATTATGCGTCTTGTAGTCGTAGAGCTCCGCATTCGGTTTGAAGGATGTGATGGTCATCCAATAGAAGGGAAACAACAGGATGATCAGAAAGCAGGCGAGCGGCAGATAGATGGTCACCATCCGCCGTGCCTTGCTGTCCCAGGCCATGGCCTCTTGCGGGGCTGCGGCGCTGGATTGGGTTTCGGGTGCTTCGGCTGTCGCGCTCATTTTTTGTTGTTCCCGGCGTCAGTCATTGGATTCGCCCTGCTGCCACTTGCGCCGCGCCAGGGCGAAATAGCTGAACAGGGTCGCGAAAACGAGGAAGGGGATCATGGAAACCGCAATCGCCGCACCTTCCCCCAATTGCCCCGCGGGAATGCCGCGCTGGAAGGCGAGTGTCGCCAGCAAATGGGTGGAATTCACCGGCCCGCCGCGTGTGATGGCATAGACAAGCTGGAAATCCGTGAAGGTGAAGATGATGCTGAAAGTCATCACAATCGCGAGGATCGGTAGCAGCATCGGGAAGGTGATATAACGGAAGCGCTGCCAGGCGGTGGAGCCATCCAAAAGTGCGGCCTCATAAAGCGATGGCGAAATCGTCTGCAAGCCAGCGAGCAGCGAAATCGCGACAAAGGGAATGCCGCGCCAGATATTGGCGGCAATCAGGGACCAGCGCGCGGGCCAGGCGGTATTGATGAAATCCACATTGGTATCGCGCAGACCAAGTTCGATCAGCATCCAGGAAATGACAGAAAATTGCGGATTATAGATCCACCAAAAGGCCACTGCCGTCAGCACGGTCGGCACAATCCAGGGCAGCAGAATGATGGCACGCAGCAGCGATTTGAACGGCAAATGATTATTCAGCAGCAACGCCAACCAAAGGCCGAGCGCGAATTTCCCGATAGTGGCAATACCCGTATAGAAAACACTAAAGAACACCGCATTCCAAAAAATGGGGTCTTCCATCATGAATTCGAAATTCTCAAGCCCCACCCAGCGCCCGCTGCGCCCGATGGTGGTATCGGTAAAAGCCAGCCAAATGCCGAGCCCCAGCGGATAAGTCAGAAATACCGCGAGCAGCCCCATAGCGGGCAGCAGGCAGATGATGATCAGGAAGGGCTTCCAATCGAGCAGCCTGGTGAGCCAGTTCTGTTCGATCTTCGGCCTGACCCATCCGGTGGTATTGCTTGACATCAGCAGGGCTCCGGCAAGGGGGCGGCCTTTACGTTGAAGGCCGCCCTTGTTTGGTTCACGCGCGACGGAAAATGCGGCGTGACCGCCGATCGGCCTCACGCATCGCCGCTTCAGGCGTTGCCTGGCCGGCTGCGACGGATGCGAACATCTGCACCAGCACATATTCAGCATTGGCCTGGCCAGAGGCTTCAGAGATCGGCCCCTTATAGCCGTTCCAGAACTGATTGTTCATGGCATCGCGGAAGATCGTGACCTTCGGATCGCTGGTCCAAACGGCAGAAGCGCGATAGGCATTCAGCGGATGCGCCCAATAGCCAAGATTGGCATTGAGCCAGGGTTCGTATTGTTCCGTTTCCATCATGAAGGTCAGGAAGGCCTTGGCCGCATTGGGGAAGCGGCTATGGCGGAACACCATGGCGTTCAGCGTCAGTGGTGCATTGGGCCAGCTATTCGCCTGACCCAGCGGCATGACGCTGTGTTCCGAATCATCGGCAATCGCGCGCGTCGCGGGGTCATTCTTCAGCGCGAAGTAAAGCGACACGCCATTCTGCGTCAGCCAGCAGGTATTCGCCGCATAGGCTTGGTTGTTGCTGATATCGCCCCAGGCAATCGTGCCGCCATCCACAAAAGTCGGGTAGAGTTCCCTGAGGTAGTTCAGCGCCGCCAGAGTCTGCGGGCTGCTCACCGAAACCGCGCCACTTTCATCAATGATGGAAGCGCCATGGCTCCACATCAGCCAATTGGCAAAGCCATTGCCATCACCCATCGCATTACCAAGCGCGAAGCCGGCCGGCTTATTGATGCGGCGCAGACGCCGGCAGAGTTCAAGCACGCCCGGCAGGTCATTCGGTGGCGCCTGGAAGCCAACCTCGTTCACGGCTGATTTGCGCCAGATCAGCGGGCCGGAAGTGCCGCCCATGGGCAGGCCGATCCAGTTATTCGTGCCGTGACGCTTGCCGAGCTTTTCGCCGCCAAACATCCAGCCGCCATATTTCCGGCCGAGATATTCAGCGATATCCGAAACCTCAACCAGCTTGTCCACGTAGATATGCGGCGCATCGCCAAAGCCGATGATGCAATCCGGCCCCGCGCCGGTATTGGCGGTGACGGCGGTTTGCTGGTTGATGTCTTCCCAGCCCACGAAATCCACGCGAACCTGGACGCCGGTTTGCTGGGTGAAGCGTGCGGCATTGGCGCGGAACACTTCCTCATCTGGTGCTACGAAGCGCACCGGGCGCAGGATGCGCAGCGTGGCGCCGTTTTCGATCGGCAGCCGTGGCGCGGCAACGCTGGCATCGCCGCGCACCAGATTTTGCGCCATGGCGCCGCCGCCTGCGGCCAGTGCCGCCATGCCGACACCGGCACCGAGGATACTGCGTCTTGTGATGATATTGGCCATTTTTTCACTCCCTGATGTTTGGTTGGACCGAAACTAAATCCTTTTCCCGCTTGCCTTGTCGAATATATGCACAAGGGAAAGCTCGGGCGATATCGCAAGCGCCTCACCATGATGAGCGGCTATCCTTTCACGAAACGCGCCCATGACGGTGATGTCTCCGACCCGCAGAATCACCTGCGTTTCCGAACCGGTGGGCTCTACCACCTGGATGGTAGACTTGATGCCATCGGGATCGAGGCGCAGATGCTCCGGCCGGATGCCGTAAATCACTTCCGCCCCGTCGCGGCCGGCATAGGCGGGCGGCAAGGGCCAGCTTGTGCCGCCGCCATCAATGAAGCTGCCATCTTTGATGCGCCCGGCGAGCAGATTCATCGCGGGTGACCCGATGAAGCCGGCGACGAAAAGATTGGCCGGTCGGTCATAAAGCTCAAGCGGTGCACCAGCCTGTTCGATGCGCCCGTGATTCATGACCACGATCTTATCCGCCATGGTCATGGCTTCAATCTGATCATGAGTCACGTAAACCGTGGTGACCTTCAGGCGCTGGTGCAATTCCTTGATCTCGGCGCGCATCTGCACGCGAAGCTTGGCATCAAGATTGGAAAGCGGTTCGTCAAACAAAAACACTTGCGGGTTGCGCACAATGGCGCGCCCCATGGCAACGCGCTGGCGCTGGCCACCGGAAAGCTGGCGCGGATAGCGATGCAGAAGCTGTTCCAGCCCCAAAATCCGCGCGGCCTTCTGCACTTCCTGATCCATGACTTCCTTGGGCGCGCCCGCCAGCTTCATGGAAAAGGCCATGTTTTCATGGACGGTCATGTGCGGATAAAGCGCGTAATTCTGGAAAACCATCGCGATGTCACGGTCCTTGGGCGGCACCTTATTCACCACCCGCCCGCCAATCGCGATCTCACCACCGGTAATATTCTCAAGACCCGCCAACATGCGAAGCAGCGTGGATTTGCCGCAACCGGAAGGCCCGACCAGCACCACAAATTGGCCATCTGCGATATCCACGCTCACTCCGTGCAATATCTGCGTGGAACCGAAGGCCTTTTTGACTTCGCGAATTTCTACTGTCGCCATACCCTACCCCTTCCCGGCCTGCGGTCACCGCTTCTATTGGCGTGAGACTTCAGTTTCCTTCGACGTGATGAATTCCAGCAGCGCCGGCGTGCCATTCTTGGTCTGTTCAATGCCGCGCTTGATGGCCGGAATGATATCCGCGACCTGTTCCACCCTTTCGCCATAACCGCCAAAGGCGCGCGCCATGGCCGCGTAATCGCCGGAAATATCGGTCGAGCGATATTTCTTCGTGCTGATCGGCATGACCTTCAATTCAATCGCCATGGAGAAGTTATTGAGCAGGATAGACAAGATCGGGATGCGTTCACGCACTGCCGTTTCAAAATCCATCCCCGTAAAGCCAATCGCCGCATCGCCCCAGACATTGATGCAAAGCTTATCAGGTGCGGCAAGCTTCGCCCCCATCGCAAGCCCAAGCCCATAGCCAAGCTGCGTTGTCTTGCCCCAGCCGAGATAGGTCAGCGGCTTGCGGCTGACCCAGAAGGGTGAGAGCTGATCACGCGGGCTGCCGGCATCATGGGTGATGATGGTATTGTCCACATCCACCGTCCGCCACAAATCGCGCAGCACGCGATAGGGGTTGAGCGGGGAGGCATCGCTATCCGTCTTATGCGCCCAGGCCGCGAGCCATTCCTTGTCGAGCGCTGCGATTTCCTTGGCAACCGCCGTGCGGCTGCGCGGCTTCTTGATGCGCGTGGCAAGGTCCGCAATCAGCCCATCCATGGTCAGGCCCGCATCGCCGACGAGGCCGATATCAATCGGGATATCCTTGCCCAAATGGTCAGGGTCGAGCGTCGCGTGAATGATCTTCTTGCCGCTTGGCATTTTCACGCCAAAATTCGTCTCAGTGAATGAACAGCCAATCCCAAGGATCACATCGGCATTATCCAGGAAATGCCGCACACCACGCCGCATCGCGAGGCCACCTGACCCCAAGGCCAAGGGATGGTCTTCCGGGAAGGCCGATTTGCCGCCAAGGCTGGTGGTGACAGGTGCCGCCAACATCTCCGCCAAAGCCTGCAATTGCGGCCAGGCGCGCGCCCAGTGCACGCCGGTACCGGCATAGATCACGGGGCGCTTCGCCTTGGCCAGCAGCGCTGCCGCGCGTTCCAGATCAACCGGATCGGGGCCATAGCGTGTCGCGGCCACCGGGTGATAGGCGAGCGGCTCCGGCACTTCCTCATTCCACATATCGGTCGGAATTTCGACCAGCACAGGGCCGCCTCGGCCATTGCGCAGCCGCGCGAAGGCACGGCGCAGAATATTCGGTACTTCAGCCGCACTCATGATGGGTTCGGCGGATTTTGTAATGCCACGCATCTGTACGGAAGAATTGAAGTTGGGGTCAATATGCGCAATGCGGCGCGGATAGCCCATGGGCAGCACCAGCACCGGCACGCTTTCGCCATAGCATTGCGCCACACCGCCATAGGCATTCTCGGCACCCGGGCCATGCTGCATGCAGAAGGCGCCAATGGTACGGCCCGATGTCACGCGCGAAATCGCATCCGCCATATGCAGGCCGATTCTCTCCTGCCGCACCATGATGGGGCGGATATCTGCATCCGCCGCATATTCGATCAAATGATTGACCGGATATCCGGTGAGGATTTGAATCCCCTCACGCTTCATGATTTCCGCAATGGCCGCGCCGAGTTTCATACCGGACTTCCTCTACCCTGGCGCCTGGCGCCGTTTCATCCCATGGCACGCTGACGGTGCCTCAGGGGGAAGCCTAGGCTTGCTTTGCGCCCGGATGCAATAAGGTAATGGCCTTGCGCCCTTGGCCCTACCCCGGCAGGCTGGCCCCTGCCCTTTTGAAGGATCGCCCATGCCCATCCCCGCCTTGTTTCAGGGCCGCATTGCCCTGCCGGTGATTGCCGCCCCCATGTTCCTGGTCTCTGGCCCTGATCTGGTGGTGGAAACCTGCAAGGCGGGCGTGGTGGGGAGTTTCCCGGCACTCAATCAGCGGAGCACGGAAGGCTATGGGGAATGGCTCGCCGAAATTCGCGAAAGAACCGGCAATGCAGCCGCCCCCTTTGGCGTCAATCTGATCGTGCATCGGTCGAACACACGGCTGGATGCGGATTTGGCGGAAACCGTGCGCCAGCGCGTGCCCTTCGTGATCACCTCCCTCGGCGCAGTGTCTGAGGTGGTGGAGGCCATCCATGGCTATGGCGGGCTGGTGTTTCATGACGTGATCAATCTGCGCCATGCGCAGAAGGCCGCGGAAGCCGGCGTTGATGGGCTGATTGCGGTTTCCGCCGGCGCGGGCGGGCATGCCGGCACCTATAACCCCTTCGCCTTCCTGCATGAAATCAGGCAATTCTATCAGGGTACCATTATCCTCTCGGGTGCGATGTCCACCGGGGCGCATGTGGTTGCGGCGCGTGCGGCGGGGGCGGATTTTGCGTATTTGGGCACGCGCTTCATCGCAACCACGGAAAGCCGCGCGCCCGAAGACTACAAGCAAATGATCCTGGCCGCGACGGCGAAGGATATTGTCTATACCAATGCGATCAGCGGGGTGAATGGCAATTTCCTGAGTGCGTCACTGGAAGCGGCGGGGCTTGATCCAGCGAATTTACCCGAATTCAACAGGGAACTTCATTTGGGTAGCAGCGAAAAACGCGCCTGGAAGAATATCTGGTCCGCCGGCCAGGGGGTGGGCGCCATTCATGATGTGCCGAGCACGGCGGAATTGGTGGCGCGGCTGCGGCGGGAATATGCGGAGGCGATTGCAGGCTTGAATGCGGGGTTTGCGGCTTAGCCGAGCGACAACCCCGCCCCCTGCGAGACCGGTTGAGCCATTTATAAAAATATGGTCCTCCTAATTCCTAAATCGTATAGCTGAAATGTTTGCTAATGCTGACACCCTCATTAGTGGCAAGAAGGCAAGCGGTTCCATGAAAAATCGCACGAATTAGCGGCGACGTAGGTTACTGAGTTTGATGAAAGTCGGAAGAGACGCTTCAAACAAACCTTGCATATCTGAGAACAAGGGTAGCAGAAAAGCTTTGTGCCAAAGGCTCTTTTGTTCTACTAAAAGCGCTGCCGCTTAAGAAATAAGCGTCGTTGTCGAACTGGGTGATCGAATCATGGCTCTTTGTGATCCTAATCCCGAGGAGGACCTTTTGGACCTCGTGAACGCCTATCGTCAAAAGTTCAACGACCTGCCCGAACTTTGGGCGTTAAACGTGCCGCCAGAGAAAGTGAAAGCGGCATTGAAACGAGCGATCAGCAACGGAAGGCCTTTCACGACAGAGGAATGGGAGAAAGAAATGAATATCGTAAAGCCCCCTCCTGGCGCTTTTACTTAGTGCGCCCCTATACACTGAACTCACCCAGCGGAGAGACGCATGTTTGATGCCATATTCCATGCGGATTGGAGCGTCAGCAAATCCAAAAGATGGCTAACGAAGGCTGAAAGAAACCAAAGCGGCTGGGAGATATCTTCGCTGGCAATTGCTCCTTGTCAGCTTGCTGACGTGCTATTGGGGGAGGCACGCCATAGCCGAGTACTCGCGGGCTTTGATTTCCCTATCGGGGTGCCTGCCAAATGGGCCGATAAGGTGAAACTTGGAAGTTTCCGGAGTTTTCTTGATCAACTTGCACAGGCCCCTGATCCAGTATTCTTTAAGGTCGCTGGATCACGGCAAGAAATAAGTCCAGAGCGACCATTCTACCCCGCAAAAGCGATATCTGGCGTTAAGCAAGAGCATCTCTATGCCGCGCATGGCCTAAAAGCTTTCGAAGAGCTACGCCGACAATGCGAAGCCCGCACCAAGCACCGCCAGGCCGCGTGTCCGTTATTCTGGACATTGGGGGCAAATCAGGTCGGCAAGGGGGCGATTTCGGGCTGGCGAGAGGTCGTCATACCGTGCGTAAATGAAGGGGCACGTCTTTGGCCCTTTGACGGAGAGTTGAGCGCGGAAAGCTTCAACGGCTTGACCATCGCTGAGACCTATCCGGCCGAAATCTATGGTTGGATCGACATCAAATTCCAAGGCAAAGGCGGTAAGAAATCCCAAGAGAAACGGTCCGAATTCGTTCCCCAAATCCGAGCATGGATGGAAAAACAAAACATTCGACTTTCCCCGGATGTTGCGGCGCAGTTGCAAAATGGTTTCGGCGCCGCCGCGGATGGCGAGGACAGGTTTGATGCCTTCTGTGGCGCCTGTGGCATGATTGAGATTGCCAATGGTTGCCGTGCCGCTGGCGCCCCTCATGATCCGGACATTCGCAATTTCGAAGGCTGGATTTTAGGCCAGAAGGCCGAAGATAGTTCTTCGCACTGACGCCTGATGGATTACTTCCTAAGCTCCATCTGAATTGGCCCCTCCCGCTCACCACGGGCGAATTGGTCCACCATGGCATTGCCGGTATCGCCAAGCTTCGCGGCCTCACCAGTCCAGATGATGCGGCCCTTGTGGATCATGGCGGCATCATCGCCAATCCGCCGCGCGCTCGCCATGTCATGCGTGATAGAAACAGCGGTCGCACCCAGCCGATGCACCACATCAACAATCAGCCCATCAATCACCGCGCCCATGATGGGATCAAGGCCGGTGGTGGGTTCGTCGAAGAAAATGATCTCGGGCTCTGCCGCAATGGCGCGCGCAAGGGCCACGCGCTTTTGCATGCCGCCCGAAAGCTCCGATGGCGAAAGATCGCCCACCGAAGCGGCAAGGCCAACCTGTGCCAGCACCTCGGCCGCCTTGTCGCGCGCGCCGGCGCGCGTGATGCGCTTTTGCGCCAGCAGCTTGAAGCAGACATTCTCCCAAACCGGCAGGCTATCAAACAGCGCGCCATTCTGAAACAGCATGCCAATGCGGTCATTTAGCGCTTCACGTTCACGCCGCGGCAGTTTCAGGATGTTCTGGCCGTCAATCTCGATACTTCCGGCATCGGGTTCAATCAGCCCCAGGATGCATTTGATGGTGACGGATTTGCCGGAACCCGAACCGCCCAGAATAACCATGCCATGCCCGGCGCGGATATCGAGGTCCACGCCATCCAGCACCTGCTTCGGCCCGAAGGCTTTTGATAGCCCGCGCAGGCGGATTTTCGGTACCGCGCCACTCATCGCGCAAAGAACATTTCGGTGATGATGTAATCCAGCGCCAGAATAAGGATGGAGGAAATCACGACCGCCGAAGTTGTCGCAGCCCCCACGCCCTGCGCGCCCCCCTTGCTATTGTAACCGCACCAGCAGCCCATCAGCGCAATCACAAAGCCAAACACCGATGCCTTCACGAGGCCGGAGACGACATCCATGGTCTGCATGAAATCCAGCGTGGCGCGCAAATACCCGGCCGAACTGAAGCCAAGCTTCGCCGTGCCGATCAGCCAGCCGCCCATCACCCCCAGCGTATCGGCAATCAGCACCAGGAAGGGCAAGGCGATGGCGCCAGCCAAAAGCCGAGGCGCCACCAGGTACTTCATGGGGTTGGTGGAAAGCGTGGTCAGCGCATCTATCTGATCCGTCACGCGCATGGTGCCGATTTCAGCGGCGAAGGAAGCGCCGATGCGCCCGGCCACCATCAGCCCGGCAATCACCGGGCCCAATTCGCGCGTGATGGAAAGCACCACCACATTCGCGACCGCCCCTTCGGCATTGAAGCGCGCAAAACCCGTATAGGTTTGCAGCGCCAGCACCATGCCGGTGAAAAACGCGGTCAGGGCAACGACAGGCAAGGAGAAATAGCCAATTTCCACCACATGGCGCAGGAATAGCCGGCCATAAAAGGGCGGGCGAAACAAATGCGAAACGGCTTCCAACGCGAACAGCACTACCGCACCAATACGTTGCAGCGCGCCCAGCACGCCGCGCCCGAGTGCCGCTACAGGATCAAGGATCGCGGCCAAGCTCAACCCGCCCCATAGTCGCGGCGGTAGCGATCGCCGAGGGAGGTCAGAATCTCATAGCCAATCGTGCCGGCGCGCGCCGCCAGATCATCGGGCGAAGGCGCCGCACCACCGATAAGCTGCACGGTCTCGCCAGGCGCAATGCCCGGCGCATCCGTCACATTCAGCGTGATCAAATCCATGGAAACGCGCCCCACCATGGGCAGGATCATGTCGCGATAGGCCGCGACACCCTGCCCGGATAGGCATCTCAGGTAGCCGTCCGCGTAGCCGACCGCAATGGTGGCGATCCGGCTGGGCCGCGTTGCCACGAAGGAAGCGCCATAGCCAACACTGGCGCCGGCCGGGATATCGCGGATTTGCAGAATGGGCGCTTCCAGCCGGACCACCTGGCGCATTGGGTTGGCCGCGCCGGGGGTGGGGTTGATGCCGTACAAAGCGCAGCCTGGCCGGGCGAGGTCTGAGGCGTAATCCGCGCCCAGAAACAAACCCGATGAATTGGCGAAGGACCGCTTGAGCTTGGGCAGCGCCGCACAGGCGCGGGCAAAGCGCGCTGCCTGTTCCGCATTCAAAGGATGGCCCGGTTCATCCGCGCAAGCCAGATGTGTCATGACGTAGAGCAGATCGAGCCCCGCCAGCAAGGAATGATCCGCGGAAAGCTGCGCCTGTTCCCCCGCATCCAGCCCAAGACGCGCCATGCCCGTATCCAGATGCAACAGCGCAGGTTGCGCCCTGCCCGCGCTGCGTCCGGCGGCGGCATGGGCCAGCACATCGCCAAGGCTGTTCAGCACCGGCACCAGCGCGGCATCCTGATCCGCGCCCGGCGCAAAGCCATTCAACACGGCAATCATTGGCCCGGCACCAAGGGCGGCGCGCAGCGCCATGCCTTCCGAAAGATGCGCCACAAAGAAATGCCGGCAGCCCGCGGCATGAAGCGCCGGCGCAACGCGCGCAGCGCCAAGCCCATAGGCATTCGCCTTCACCACCCCTGCCACGGCCCATGGCGCGGCACGCGCGGCGAGCGCGCGCCAATTCTCGGCAATCGCGCCCAAGTCAATGCGCAGAAGGGCGGTAGGGTCCATCAGCGACTACCGGACTTAGCCGGCAAAACCATCATCATGCTGCGTATCCAAATCTCCAAAGCGCGTGAATTCGGCTTCGAAGAACAGCTTGATGGTCCCGGTTGGACCATGGCGCTGCTTGGCGATGATCAGCTCCGCCTTGTTATGCGCCATTTCCATATCCTTCTGCCATTTATCCACGGCACCCTGGAATTTTTCGGCATTGTCGAAGGAAAGCTCCTTCGGTGCGCGCTGCATCAGGTAATATTCATCGCGATAGACGAACATGACCACATCGGCATCCTGTTCGATCGACCCAGACTCACGCAAATCCGAAAGCTGCGGGCGCTTGTCTTCGCGGCTTTCCACGGCACGCGACAACTGGGACAGCGCGATCACCGGCACCGATAATTCCTTGGCGAGTGCCTTTAGCCCCTGCGTGATCATGCTGATTTCCAAAACACGGCTTTCCGGCCGCGTCCCCGCGGCCGGACGCATCAATTGCAAATAGTCAACCACAATCAGGTCAAGCCCCTTGGTGCGCTGCAAGCGCCGGCAGCGCGTGCGGAGCGCGGAGATGCTGATCGCGGGCGTGTCATCAATATTCAGCGGCAAGGATGCCAATTCGCGGCTCACTTCCAGAAAGCGGTCAAAATCGCGCTGGCTGATTTCGCCGCGTCGGATGCGGTCACCAGAAATGCGTGATTCTTCGGCCAACAAACGTGTCGCCAATTGATCCGCGCTCATTTCCAGCGAGAATAACGCAACCCCGCCCTTGGGCACCGCATTCGGGTCCGCTTCCTGCGCGCTGCGCAGTACGGCTTTCGCTGCGCCGAAAGCAATTTTGGTGGCCAGCGCGGTTTTGCCCATGCCTGGCCGGCCCGCGATGATGATCAGATCGGATGGATGCAGCCCACCCGTTTTGCTATCCAAATCGCGCAAGCCAGTGGGCAGGCCGGAAACGCCACCCGGCGTTGTAAAAGCCTTTTCCGCGTGGTGCACCGCCAGCGTCAACGCACGCTCAAAGGTCAGGAAGCCGCCCTCACCCGCGCCGCCTTCCTTGGCCAATTCAAACAGGGATTGTTCGGCGGCTTCCAATTGCCCCTTGGCGTCCAGCTCAGCCTCCGCGCCAAAGGCGCGATTCACCACCACTTCCCCCAGATCCACCAATTGCCGACGGAGCCAGGCATCATAGATTACCTGGCCATATTCGCCGGCATTGATAACACCCACCATAGCGGAGAGAAGCTGCGCCAGATAGGCAGGGCCGCCGACCTCATCCAACAAGCCGGAATGCTCAAACTCCGCACGCAAGGTCACTGCATCAGCAAGCTGGCCTGCTTCCACGCGCCGTTTGATGGCGTGGAAAATCCGCCCATGCACCGGATCGGCAAAATGATCCGGCGCCAGATATTCGCCCACACGCTCAAACGCCTTGTTATTGGCCAAAAGCGCGCCGAGCAGCGCCTGTTCGGCCGCCAGGTTTGAGGGCGGGATACGCTGCGAAAGGCCGAGCAAACCGGCCCCGGGGACGGCGCCGGGCGAAGGGTCAAAACTATTCATGCCCCCTTATAGCCCAGCGCGGAGGAGTCGCCCCCTGGGGATTACGGGGATGGCGGGGAAAAGAAGCGCGCTATTCTGCCGCGCCGCGCAGCCCATCCCACCAGGGGCAGGCGCCGGGCATGAGCGTGTGATTGCCGGGCAGCACCTGCACCGGTGCCCTTTCGCCGCGCGCAGCCGCCGCCATGCGCATTTCCCGACCCTTGGCCACGGCTTCCGCCCCGGCCCAATGCCGATCATGGCCCCAAAGGCTTGGCCCGCTATCCATGCGTACCGGCTGCCAAGAGCCAGGGTCTATATGTCGCCCGCCCCAGCCATATTCGACCAGAAAGCCCCCCGGCGTGCGGGCATAAAAGCTCGTCATCCAATCATTGGTGTGGCGGCCGAGCGTAGTGCCGATGCGGCCTTCTTCCGAAAGCGCAACATCATAGCCCTGCCCGACATCATCAAGGCTCAGGCATTCCATCATGAGGTGATGCAAGGAAGCCTTGCCGGTTTCGATCAAGGCCAGCGAATGATGCCGGCCATTCACATGCATGAAATAGGCGCGGAAGGGATTTTCCACCCAATCGGAAAGGCCAAAGCCGAGCACTTCCCGATAGAAGGGCAGCACATCTTCAATGCGCGGCACATTCAGCACCGCATGGCCCATGCCAAGCGGCCCGGTGCGAAAGCCGGAAATCGCGCGCCCGGGCACGAAAGGCCGATCCGACACTTCCGGCCCATGAAACAGTTCCACCCGATTGCCGAGCGGATCGGCGGTGACAATCAGCGCCGCCACGCGTCGCCTCGCGGCCAGCGCCGCGCTGCCAAGCGCCACGCGATGCCCCGCCGCTTCCAAGCGCGCAGCCATGGCTTGCAGCGCTGGCGCATCCGCCACTTCCCAGCCAAAGGCGCCAAGGCCATCATGCGCATCGGCGCTGATGATCACGCGCTGGCGCCGATCATCCATGCGGAAGGCGATTTCGGTCGCGGATTTTTCGGCGAGCATCAGCCCAAGCAGGCGCGGGCCGAAGCCGGCCCAATCATCCAATTGGCTGGCGCGCAGTTCCAGATAGCCCAATGCGGTAATGGCCATGGCGCAATCCCCTTGCTTGCGGCCATAATGGCGCCAAAGCCACCATAAGGCCAGGAGAGGAAATCATGCTGCGTTGGGTCATGGTATTTGCAACAGTTTTCAGCCTGAATATCGCCGCGGCGCAGCAATGGGCACCGGATAGGCCAGTCACCATCCTGAACCCCTATGCAGCCGGCAGCACCACAGACCAATTGGCCCGCGCCCTGGCGGCCGGCATGGCGCCGCGACTTGGGCAGCCGGTGGTGGTGGTCAATCGCGATGGCGCGGCGGGTGGTGTTGGCACCGCGCAAGCAGCGCGCGCCGCGCCCGATGGGCATTACCTGCTTTTCGCCCCAGCGGTTGTTTTTTCCGTCCTGCCCGCACGCGGCGAGGTCGGCTTTACCGCCGCATCCTTTGTGCCGGTTTGCCAAAGCTTCGAAAATGCCATGGCGATTGCGGTGCGCCCGGAAAGTCCTTTCACTTCCCTGGCTGACCTTGTCGCCGCCGCCCGTGCGCGGCCCGGCGCACTCACCTATGGGCATCAGGGTGTCGCCTCCATCCCGCATCTGGCCGCGATTGAATTGGCCGAAGTCGCAGGCGTGCAGGTGCAGGATGTGCCCTATCGTGGAGAGCCCGCGGTGGTGACGGATTTGCGTGCCGGCCGCGTGGATTTCGCCGTGCTGGTGATGGGATCGCTCGCTGCCGGGGGCTTGCGCACGCTTGGCGTTTTTGCGCCTGAGCGTCACCCGCTGCTGCCCGAAGTGCCAACCGTGATGGAACAGGGTTTTGCTGTCGCTCCCACCAGCTTTGGCGGGCTTTTCGCCCCCGCCGGTACGCCGCCCGCCGCCATCGCCAGGCTGGAAGCCGCCTGCCTGGAAGCGGCGCGCGACGAGGCCCACCGCAATGTCGGCGTGCGCATGTTCCAACCAACGCGGCCAGAGGCCGATGCGGCGAGCCTTGCGGCAAGGCTCGCGCGCGATATCGCCGATAAGCGGCGGCTGCTTGGGTTGATTCAAGAAGCCAGATAATGCGCCGGGTTTCAGGAAAGCGTCGTCAAATCCTGGAACCAATGCTGCGCCTGGGTATAGCCGCGCACATTGCGGCCAAGGGCGCGCGGGTTCGTGTCATGCACCACAAAGACCAATAGCGCCTCATCCACCGCTTTTTCATGCACCTTTGCCATCAGGCGATCCACCTCGGCCTCATCAAAGGTATTGAGCGCGGTATCAATCAACCGATCCATTTCCGCATCGCGGTAATGGGACCAATTCACGCCTGTGGGCGCGATTTGGTTGGAATGGAAGAAGCGGATCAGCGCGTAAAGCGGATCGCTAGTGACATAGGCGACATTATTGGCAGTGACGTTATTGTTGCGCGCCAATTCACCCGCCGCACCCTGACGCCAGCAGGTATAGAGCACTTCCAATTCCACCGGCACGAATTCAACTTCGATCCCCACTTCGCGCCAGCTTTGCTGGATGAATTCATTAATCGGCATGGACAGCATCTGCCCGCTGCCGCCGGTGGCGACGATGAATTTCGTCCGCAGCGGATTGCGTGGTGTGAAGCCGGCGGCTGAGAGCAGGCGCCGTGCCTCGGCCGGGTCATGCCGGATCTTGAAGCTTGGATTACCAAACCAGGGCGATGACGGGTCAACCACGCCAACGGCCGGCTTCGCGAGACCATTCATCAGCGCAACAACGCCAGCGCGATCAATCGCCAAATTCGCCGCCTGACGCAGGCGAATATCGCGCCAGGGAGAGCCTTCCAGCAGGCTCAAATGATAATTCCAGACATGCGGCGTGATGTTTTCCATAATCCGCGCGCCGGATTGGCGAAGCCGCCCAACAATATCGGGCGCCGGCGTTTCGATCAGATCCACCTGCCCGGTCAGCAGCGCATTGGAACGGGTGACGGCTTCAGGCGCGCAGACCAGCACAATACGGTCCACCTTCGCCATGCGTGCGGGGTTCCAATAGCTGGTATTGCGCAACAATTCGACACTCGCGCGCGGTACCAACCGCCCCATTCGGAAAGGCCCGGTGCCGGAAGGTTCATTGGCAAAGCGTTCCCAGGAACGGCCAAGCCTTTCATATTGCGCGGGTGAGGAAATCAGGAACCACAGCATCTGATAGGGAAAGATGCTGTCCACGGTTTTGGTCGTAACTTCCACAGTCATGGCGTCAATCTTGCGCCAGGATGCGACGGAAGGCAGGCGCGGGCGAACCTGCGCAGCCTGGCGATTGTCAAAATGCGGCGCCTGCGGATTGAGCACTTTTTCGAAATTCCAGATCACCGCATCGGCATCGAAATCCGACCCGTCATGGAATTTCACGCCTGAACGCAGCTTGAAAATCCAGCGCTTGCGATCAGCTGGATCGGTTTCCCAGGATGTCGCGAGGCCTGGCATCAGCTTGCCGGGCCGATCCGCTACATCCATTTCCCAGGCAACCAGCGGGTCATAAAGCGTATAGCCGGTGAATTGATAAGCACCCGCGCCACGATCCGGCTGGCCGGTGGTTTGCGGAATATCGGCCATGGAAATGCCGTAGCGGAGCGTTCTTTCGCCTGCGCCTTGGGCAAAAGCCGGGCTGAACGCCTCAGGAATAAGCGGCAGGGTCAGGCCAGAAGCACCGACACCCAACAGGGCACGGCGCGAAAAGCGAAAAATGGACATGGTTTGAAGCCCCGGTGTTGTTTTTCCGGGGCTAGGAGCCTGTCTGAGAATTCCCTAGTTTCTTCTCTGTAATTCTGATTCATTTGTTTTCATGAGCAAGACTTTCCGAGCGTGGGATGTGGACCAGGGGTGGCTACTTCCTGCTTCGCTGCATCAGTTTGTACCCCCCG
>JADCFN010000048.1 GCA_020249505.1 Roseomonas sp.
GGCGGCGTGATGCCGGGACTCTGTCCTGAGCGTGCCGACAGGGCCAAAAAATCACTGAAAATGCTTGTGCCCTGGCGCAGGCAGCGCTGAAAACATACTCGCGCCCCAAAATTACGATGCTCAATGACAGCTTTTCAGCAGCCTGCTAAAGCCGATTTTTCTGTGATTGCTGCAAGCGCACTCAAACCAGCCCACAAGAGGTTCTGCCCCTTTACCCCTTCACCTGCGCCGCCGATCTAATCGCCCCCGCCTTCCGCAGCGCCGCACGTGCTGCCGTGGAAAACCCAAAAATGCCGCCCAGCACTTCTTCCTTATGCTGATTGAGAAACGGGCTCGGCTTCAGCGCCGGCGCATCGGTGAGGCGCAAAGGTGAGGATGGCAGGCACACGCGCCCAACCTCAGGATCGTCCATCCAAAGCCGCACGATCCTCACCTTCCAGATACCGCCGCAGCGCATCACTCACCACAGTATTAAGGTTGACCCCCCGGCGCCTAGCGTAGAGCATCGCACGGCGATGCAGGTCGCGTCCGGGGCGGACATTGAAGCTGCCTTTCAGCGGCACATCGGGCTTGCGGCCTTCGGCCTCGCAAAGCTCAAGATAATCATCCACGGCTTCCTGGAAGGCTGCCTTGATCCCCTTGGCGTCCTTGCCTTCATAGCTCACCAGATCACGGATGAATTCAAGGCGGCCATGCAGCACCTCATCCTCATTGCTGTATTCGACCGATCCTAGATAGCCTTTGTATTCCAGCATCGTGCTCATATCAGACCCCCTTCGGTCAGAACCCGTAGCACATCATCAATGACATACATCTTCACGATGTTGCCGGGGTGCGGCTTGTGCAACGCTATGGTTGGCGCGGTGGCATGGACAAAGCGCCGGCGGGAACCGCCTGTCTTGCCCCTCACGGCTTCGGCATAGCCAAGGCCTTCGAGCAGCTTGACCAACTCATCCCAGGTGAAGTCTTTCGGCCTGCCCTTAAGCCGGGCCGCCAGCTTGTCGCGCCGGGTCATGCCAATTTGCCACGCCAATCTTGTTTGCGGGAGGCATTATGCAAACTCGGGTGGGGTATTGCAACCGTTTTTAGTTGCAAAAGAGGCTTTTCAGGCCCTGCCCCCTACCCCTTCACCTGCGCCGTTGTACTAATCGCCCCTGCCTCCCGCAGCGCCGCGCGCTGTTCTGGCGTAAACCCAAAAATCCCGCCCAGCACTTCTTCCTCATGCTGGTTCAGGAACGGGCTCGGCTTCAACGCCGGCGCCGGCGCATCGGTGAAGCGCAAGGGCGAGGATGGCAGGCAAACGCGCCCAACCTCAGGATGGTCCATCCAATGCAGCATGCCGCGTTCATGCATGCCGGCGTCATTGATCACCTCATCCAAATCGCGCACGGGGGCGGCCGGCACGCCGAACTTGCGTGTGGCGGCGACCGCTTCCTCACGCGTCATGCCCGCAAGCCAGGCGGTCACCATGGCATCAACCTCCGCCATGTTTTGCACGCGCGCGGGGTTGGTTGCGAAGCGCGGATCGCCCATCAAATCCTCGCGCCCCATGGCGCGCAGCAGGCGGTTCCAATGGTCTTCTTTGACCACAATGATCGCCAGATACCCGTCACTCGTCGGATAGACATTATAGGGCGCCATCGCCAAACCCGCATGGGAATTGCCCGTGCGCGGCGGGATCTTGCCGCGCAGCCCGCCGAAATGCATGCCAAGCGCGGAAGCCAAACAGGGATAAACCGTATCCTGCATGGCGATTTCAACAAAGCGCCCGCGCCCGGTGCGCTCACGGTCAAACAAGGCGGTGATGGCGGCAGCGTAAAGATGCGTGCCGCCCAGAAAATCCACCACTGCCGGGCCGGATTTCACCGGCGGGCCATCTGGGAAACCCGTGGTGTGCATAATGCCGGATGCCGCCTGCACGGTCAGGTCCATCGCCAGCTTGTCGCGATCCGGCCCGGAACGGCCATAGCCGGATGCCGCCGCATAGATCAGGCGCGGGTTGCGTTTGGTCAGCACTTCCTGCCCCAGGCCAAGCTTATCCATTGCCCCCGGCGCGAAATTCTCAATCAGAATATCGGCGCGATCCACCATGGAAAGGAATAGCTCGCGCCCTGCCTCATTCTTGAAGTCAATCGAAATGCCAAGCTTGTTGGAATTCAACATGGCCTGCGGCACCGAACCGCCGGAAACCATGGTGCGGCGCCGAAGTGATTCTCCGCCTGGTGGTTCGATCTTGATGACGGTGGCGCCCGCCATCGCCATCAGGAAGGAACAATACGGCGCCTGATAAATCTGCCCGAGATCGAGAACGAGAATCCCATCCAGCGGGCGATGCGGTTCCGCCATCCGGGCTTAGACCTTGGAACCCAGGATGCGCCGGCCAATGGCGCTGCGATGCACCTCTGACGGGCCTTCATAAACGCGCATCAGGCGCACCTGCTGGTGCATCAATTGCAACGGTAGCTCCTTAGTCACGCCCATGGCGCCGAAGGTCTGCATGGCCTGGTCCAGAATATCCTGCGCCATTTCCGTGCCTTCCACCTTCAGCATGGAAGCTTCCATGCGCACATCGGCTCCCGCATCAAGCTTCGCCGCCAAATCGGCCACCATCAGCTTGCAGGCATGCATGCGCGTCGCCGCTTCCGCGACCCACCATTGAATGGCCTGGCGGTCCGCCAGCCGCACGCCAAAGGTCACGCGGTTGCGCGCCTGATCGGCCATCATGTCCAAAGCGCGGCGCGTCATGCCGACGCAACGCGCGCCCATTTGCAGGCGGCGCACATTCAGGCGCAATTGCATGGGCGCATAACCGCGGCCCAATTCACCGAGCACTTGGGCTTCCGGCACGCGGCAATCCTCAAACACCAATTCATAGGTCTTGCGCCCGCCGATCATGGAAATTTCGCGTTCAATGATGAAGCCGGGCGTGCCCTTCTCCACGATGAAGGCGGTGACACCTTCCTGACGCTTGCCATCGCCCGTGCGCGCCATCAGGATGATGAAATCCGCGCGCGGCACATTGCTCACCCAAATCTTGCGGCCATTGATGACCCAATCATTGCCATCCTTCACTGCGCGGGTCGTCATGCCGGCGGGGTCACCGCCCGCGCCGGGTTCTGAGATCGCCATGGCGGAACGCGCCGTGCCTTCAGCGTAAGGCGCCAGATAGCGTTCCCGCTGCATGGAATTGGCGACCGAGAGCATCATGTGCAGATTGGGGCTATCGGGCGGGATGACGAAGGGCACGCAGGCGCGGCCCAATTCTTCCTCGGCCGCCGCAAGTGACGTGAGGGATAGATTGGCGCCGCCAAATTCCTCCGGCACATCAAGCCCCCAAAGGCCCAATTCCTTGCAGCGCGCGAGCAGGCGCGTTTCTTCTTCTTCCGAGAGCTTAAAGCCCTTGCCTTCGGCTTCCCGCTTCAGAATCGTGGGTTCCAGCGGGATAAGTTCCTTGTCCACGAAGCGCGCGACAAGGTCTTGCAGCATGCGCGTTTCTTCAGTGGGGGCGAATGGCAAGGGGTTATGGTCCATGGCGACTGATCCTTCCTTATGCGCCCAAAGCATCACTTGCGGGGCGGGGCGTCAAGGCGGCGGCCCCCTGCCCCGAATGGGGTTGGGTTCAGAAGGAAACCGCCAGCCCGATTGAGGCGCCAGAGACATTCTGGCCAAACAGATACCGCGCCACGATCCGGATGCTTTGCATATTGAAATCCCAAACCCCCAATTCATAGCGCCCGACATTCATCTCAATCCCGCCGCCCACCTTGGTCAGGTGATCAAAGCCAAGCGCCACCTGATCGCCGAAGAAGCGCGAATGGGAAAAATCCACCACCCAGCGGAGCGGGCGACCGAACATCTCGGCATCCATCGGCCAGCGCACCCGGCCCCAGATGTTGAAGGTTTTGGCTTCGGTCTCTCCGCGCACCAGACTGGAGGTATCGCCAAAGGTCGAAAGCCTTATATCGGTGTAGCGCAATTCCAGATCAACTTCGTAACCAGGGCGGGGGATGTTCAGATCAAGCATCAGCGAACCGCCAAGCCCATAGGCATTCATCCGCCCACGATCCAGGAAGGCCAATTCGCGATTATATTTCAATTCCAGAAGGCGCCCGATCAAGGAGACATCGCTTTCCACATGCCCAAGCGCCGCATTCAGGATGGGGCGGAACACCAGCCCTTCAATGATGGGAAAATCCCAGCCCACACCGACAGTGCCTGAAAAATTGTTCCAGCGCGTCGGTAGGTAGGACTTCTTTTCCCCTTCGGAAAAGACAAAGCGCGGATCGTAACGCGAATAGCCAAGAAAGCCTTCAAGATAGAGCGGGAAATCAGGGTCTACCGTGAAGCCAAGGCCAAATTGCGTGGTCTGCAGCCCGGTATCTTCCTGCCCGCCGCGGCTGATGGTGAGCGAGGAAGCGGTGACATCCGGCACCACATTATAGCCAAGCAGGCCAAGTACCCCGTTCGCGGTTTGTTGAAGGTTGTAGCCTGGGATACCGGTGATGACGCGGCCCGTGCTCTGCGCTTCGGCCCGCAGCGCAAGCAGCGGGCAGCATAGCAGCATCAGCAAAAGGCAGCGCAGGCTTCGCATGGGTTTAGTGTTACGGCCTCACGCGCGCTGCGCCAATGGTGCACCGGGTAGCCAAATACCGCGCCCGGCGAAAAACCGCGCGAAATCGGGCATCGGCACACGCGCAGCGGCCTGGGACGCAGCATCATGGCCGGAGGGGTTATGGAGCCGGAGCGCATCGCCCTCTGCGCCAAAAACGAGCACCAGATGCCCGCCCTTCCCCGGCGCGGGCTCTGTCGGGCGGCGAATGGCGGGATGGACGGAGGCGATAAAAAGCCCGCCATTCGCAAGCAAGGGCGGGATATCCTCGGCCGCGCGGTCCAGGATGATTTCGGCTGGCATGGCATGGGTTTCAGCCAGCCAGGTAATGGCCGGCGCGTAGATCAAGCCACGGATGTAGCCATCTTCCTGTTCCACATAGGCGCCATAACGCGTGAGCACCCGCGCCAAGTGCCGCGCCGGCGGTGGGTTGATGCCGCGCGCGGCGAGCGCCATGCGGAGACACGCCACACCACAAAGATGGTCCGCCCAGCGCGCGTAATCTTTTGGGCTTTCCGCGCCAGATTCCGCCCAGGCTGGATCATCCTCGGCCCGGTATTGCCCTGAAATGATATCGCCAATCAGCTCAGGGCTTTCCCATTGGCCAAAATAGGGTGGGGTTCGCGCGGTGGGCATGGCAGGACCGCTACCGGGGGGCTGGCGGCATGGGGAAATCTGGCCCCTCACCCAAGCGCCGCAGCGCCAACTCAAACCGTGTTTCGGTTTCAACCGGCTCCACCGTGCCCGAGATTGGTGCCGCGCTGGCGGGGTCTGGTGCGGCGGCGAGCGGGATATGGCCCGCCCCCGCCAGCAGCCCAGAGGTCGGGTCAAGCCCGATCCAGCCGGCGCCAGGCAGATAAACCTCTGCCCAGGCGTGCAATTCCGCATCATCGCGGCCAAGCATGACGGGTTCGATCAGATAGCCGGAGACAAAGCGCGCGCCAAAGCCAAGCCTGCGCAGCATTTGCACCAAAAGCCAGGAGGAATCGCGGCAGGACCCGCAGCCTTCGCCGAGTAGCTTTTCGGTATCCCACACGCCAGGTTCAGGGCGCTGCACATAGGCGACGCGCTGATGCACGCGGGCGGTCAGGTTGACGAGAAATTCTACCGTGCCGCGTGGTGTGCGCGGTATTTCCTGAAGAAACGCGTCAAGCAAGGGACCAAGCGGATCAAGCCGGCGATAGGGTAAAAGCTGTTCGGCAAGCCAGGGTTCCGGGGTGAAGGGCCAAGTGGCAGCTTCCGGTTCAACGAAAAAATCAAAGGGGTTGACGGTGGAAATTTCGGCCGTGAGATCAACCGTGACGCTGAAGGCCGCAACCGGTTCTGTCATCAGCACACGCGCCATGAAATTTCCAAGCGGGTCTTGTTGCCAATGCAGCCAATGCGTGGCCGGTTCGACTTGCAGCGCATAGGACAGGATCGGCGTGCGGCATTGCGGCGCTGGGCGCAGGCGAATGAGCTGCGGGCCAAGCCCCACCGCGCGCGCATAGCGATAGGTGCTGCGATGGGTCAGGGCGAATCGAAGCGACATGGACCGGAAGCCTAGACCAGCTTGGGCAGATCAGGCGATTGACCGGCTGCGCCATATCGCCCGATGCTGACCCCGCTAGCCCCAGCGAAGGAAGCGGACATGGCCGATCTCACGATACGCGAGGTGAAAACCACGCTCCTGCAAATGCCCTGGGCGGATGATCCTTGGCTGGCGGGCCATGCGCTGGGGCCAATGCGTGATCTGGTGGTTGTGGAAATCACCACGCAATCAGGCATCACGGGCATGGGCTATCTGCATTTGCTGAACCTGCCTTTGCAACGCACCATCGGCGCCTGCATCGCCGAAGCCATGGCGCCGCGCATCATCGGGCGCGATGCCTCGGCCATTGAAGCAATCTGGCGCGATTTGTGGCGCGCGACACTGACCGGCGGGCGCGGCGGTGTTGCCATGATGGCGCAATCGGCGATTGACATTGCGCTTTGGGATATTCTGGGCAAGGCCGCAGGGCTGCCCTTGCATCGGCTTTGGGGGCATTTCCGGTCCGAAATCCCGATCTATGGCAGCGGCTGTTTTCGCGGCGCGCGCGGCGACGGCATGATTGCGAAAGCGAAGCATTACATCGAACAAGGCTACCGCGCCATCAAGATGCAGGTCGCGCATATTGGTGATCTCAACACTGATCTTGATAATGTACGGCGCATGCGCGAAGCCGTTGGCCCCGATATTGATATCATGATTGATGTGAATATGGGCTGGACTGCGGATATCGCCATCACCATGGGCCGTAAGTTTGAGGAATACGATATCTACTGGCTGGAAGAACCGGTGCTGGCGGATGATTACGCCGGCTATCTGCGCTGTGCCGAAGCGCTTGATATGCGCGTGGTGGGTGGGGAGACGCATTTCGGCCGCGCCGATCTGAAGCCATTCCTGGAAAATCCGCGCCTGCCCATTTTGCAGCCTGATCCAATGCGCGGCGGGCTGACGGAGTTGCGCAAGATTGCGACCGTTGCCGATACCTGGGGCATTACCATCGCGCCGCATCTTTTCCCCGAATTGAATGTGCACCTGCTGGCGAGCATTCCGAATGGCATTTGGGCCGAACAGATGGGGCTATTGGATGATGCCTTCATCAGCCTGCCGAAAATCGCCAATGGCATGATCGCCGCGCCGGAAACGCCGGGGCACGGGCTGACCTTCAAGCCGGAGGTGCTGAAGGATTTTGTGTTGCGCTAACGCAGGGTACATCCTGATGAACGCATCTTCCATGCCCGAATTTCTGGCTGGCATGAATTCGAGCTGCCGCGCCGCAGCATGGCGTTGCGAAGCCATGCGTAGTGGCGTCCAGCACCATCCTTTGGCGCATTGACAGGGAAATCACTGCTCCATAAGGGACGCTCAAATAAGGGTGAAGCCATCTGCCGAACCCTGCTCTGAAAAAGGGATAGGCTGATGCGTTTGGTCACATTCTCGGATGCTTCGGGCACGCGTATTGGTGCCATGGATGAGGCAGGCGCACTACGCGACATCACCGCCGCTGCCCCATCGCTGCCGCGTGATATGCTTGGGCTGATTGCGGCGGGGCCGATAGCGCTGGCTGCTGCGCGCGATGCGCTCGGCAAGGCGCCGTTGGTGGATGGGGCCAAGATTTTGGCGCCCATTCCGCGCCCACCAAAAAACGTGTTCTGTGTCGGCAAGAACTACCACGAACACGCCAAGGAATTCGCAGGTTCAGGCTTTGATGGCGGGGCCAAGGATGTGGTGCCGCCCTACCCTGTTGTCTTTTCCAAACCCCATACCGCGATCATCGCAACGGGCGAATCTATTCTCAGCCATTTGGACCCAACGGGCGGCCTTGATTACGAAGGCGAATTGGCGATTGTCATCGGCCAGGGCGGGCGCGGCATTTCCAAAGCCGCCGCGCTTTCGCATGTATTCGGCTATACCATCATCAACGATGTGACCGCGCGGCATTTGCAGAAGCGCCATAGCCAATGGGTATTGGGCAAGGGCTTGGATAGTTTCTGCCCCATGGGCCCCGCCATCCTGACCGCCGATGAAGCGCCGGACCCAACGAAGCTTCGCCTGATCACGCATGTGAATGGCGAAAAGCGCCAGGATGCGCTTGTTGCGGATTTGATCTTCGATGTGCCAACCCTGATTGAAGCGATCAGCGCCGCGATTACGCTTGAGCCCGGCGATGTGATCGCAACCGGCACGCCGGTTGGCGTTGGCATTGGCTTCACCCCGCCGAAATTCCTGCAAAAGGGCGACATGGTCCGGATTGAAATCAGCGGGATTGGTATGCTCGAAAATCCTGTCGCCTGAAACAACAATAAACGGGAGGATACAATATGCAAAGACGCTCTCTTTTGGTCGGGACCACAACGCTCCCCTTCGCCATGCCGGCGCTGGCGCAAGAGAATTTCCCATCGCGCGCGGTTTCCATGGTGGTCGCCTTCCCGCCTGGTGGGCAGGCGGATGTGGTGGGCCGCCCAGCCGCTGCCACGCTGGAACGGATTTGGCGCGTGCCAGTGCCAATCACCAATCGCGGTGGCGCGGCGGGCGAAATTGGCAATGGCTTCGTCGCGCGCAGCGCGCCCGATGGCTATACGCTGCTGATGGGTCTTTCTTCCATGACCTTCCTGCCGGAAGCCGCCCGCATCAATGGCCGCACCCCGGCCTATACGCCTGAGATGCTGACGCCGATTGCATTGTTCTCCGCCGATCCCACCGTGCTGGTGGTGCCGGCATCAAGCCCCATTCGCACGATTGAAGAATTCATCGCCGAAGTGCGCGCGAAGCCAGGTCAGATCGCCTATTCCTCGGCGGGGAATTACTCTGCCTTGCATGTGCCGATGGCGATGCTGTCTCAAGCGGCAGGCTTGCAGATGCTGCATGTGCCCTTCCAAGGTGGAGGCCCGGCGCTGACCGCGATTTTGAGCGGGCAGGTGCAGGCGCTTTCCTCCGGCCCCGGCCCCGTGGCGCAGCATGTGCGTGATGGGCGGTTGCGCGCGCTTGCCACCTGGGGGCGCCAGCGCCTCAAGGGTTTTGAGGATGTGCCGACGCTCGTGGAAAAGGGTTTTGCGGATGTGGAATTCTACATCTGGGTCGGGCTTTTCGCGCCCGCCGGCACGCCGCCCGCCATCATTGACCGCATTCGCGATGCCGCACGGCAAGTGGCGCAGGACGCAGATTTCCAGCGCATTATGGCAGCATCAGGCAATACGCTCGATTTCCGCGAAGGCGATGCCTTCCGCCGTTTTTATGATGAGGATGCGGGCAGGTTGCTGCGCGTGATCCGGGCGCTGGGCAAGATTGAATAGCGCCCTTGCCTGCGCTGCGTCGCTAGCGCAGGCTTGATTCTAGTTTTGACAATTTTGAGGATAGCATGACCACCGAAGCGCAAATCACTGCTTGGCTTGCCACGCAACAGGACGCCATGCTCGCTGAGCTCAAGGAAATGGTGAATACCGATGGTGGTTCCTATGACAAGGCGGGCGTGGATCGCACCGGCGCCCAGGTGAAGCGCTTTCTTGAAGGGCAAGGCATCGCGGTGGAAGTAGTACCACGCGAAAAACATGGCGATTGCCTGCGCGGGATTGTGCCCGGTGCGCATGAAATCGCTTCCGGTAATCAGCAGAAGAATATCGTGCTGATGGGGCATCGGGACACGGTTTTCCCAAAAGGCGAACCGGAACGCCGGCCTTTCACCATTCAGGGCAATATCGCCTATGGGCCAGGTGTTGCCGATATGAAGGCAGGTATTGTCATGAATATGTTCGTCCTTGCCGCCTTCCATAAATTCGGCGGCGCGCCGGGGCCGCTCGTTGGGCTTTTCACCGGGGATGAGGAAATCGGCAGCCCCGAAGGCCGCCCGGTGATAGAAAATGAAGCACGCAGCGCGCGTGTTGTCTTCAATAGCGAACCGGGCCGGCCTTCCGGCAATGTTGTCACGGGGCGCAAGGGTGGCGTGTTTTCCGTGGTGGATATTGAAGGCAAGGCCGCGCATTCCGGTGGCAATTTCGAAGCCGGCATCAGCGCCATTGGCGAGGCTGCGCAGAAGATCGTCGCCATTCATGCGCTGACGGATTTGAAGCGCGGCATTACGCTGAATGTCGGTTTGGTGAGTGGGGGGCAAAGCGTGAATACCGTCGCCCCCGCCTGCCAATTCCAGATTGATCTGCGCTATGTGGAATTGGCGGATCGCGATGAGGTTGTCGGCAAGCTGCACGACATTGTCGCGAAATCCTACGTGCCCGGCACCAAGGCCAAGCTGGTCATCAAGGGTGAATTCCTGCCGCTGAATGCAACACCGGCCAGTGAGCGTGTCTTCGCGCTGTATCAGGGCGCGGCCACGGATAGCGGCCTGAAAGTGGCTGGCGAGTTTTCCGGTGGCTGCGCCGATAGCGGTTTTACGGCGGCGATTGGCGCACCCACCATCTGCGCAGTCGGCCCCGTGGGCGGCAAGGCGCATAGTCCGGAAGAATATCTGGAAATTGACAGTATGATCCCGCGCGCCCAGGCCATGGCGCGCGCCATCATGCGGCTTGAAAAGGCGGGGCTGTAACAGCCCCCCCGTCACCCCACGCGCCAGGGGCGCACCTGCCAAAGCTGCTTCAGCCGATCATCCACGGATTGCGCGAAGGCGCGGTATTCAGCACCGACAAGGGTATTGAGCGGCATGAAATTGCGCGCCGCTTCGCGCTTGAAATTCTCATCTGCCAAAGCGGTGCGGAAGGCTGCTTCTAGCCGCGCCACAATGGCGGGCGGCATATTGGGCGGGCCGATAATCCCGCGGCTGGCGCCATGCACCAGGTCAAAGCCCAATTCGCGGAAGGTCGGCACATCAGCGGCTTCCGGCTGACGCGCTACCGCCGCCTGGGCCAGCATCCGCACCTTGCCCTCACGCGCCAATTGCAGCGCGTCATTCACATTGATCGCCGCGACATCCATGTTGCCGCCGAGCAATTGCGGAATAAGCGGCGCGGCGCCGGCGAAGGGCACCTGGATCATGGGCCTCAGCCCCGCCAGCTCCTCAAAATGCAGTACAAAAAGATGATCATCGCTGCCAATGCCAGTGGTGGCATAAGTGATCTGCTCGGGCCGAGCCTTCGCCGCAGCCACCAGATCCTGCAAGGTTTTCAGCGGGCTATCGGCGCGTACATAAAAGCAATTGGCGTCTTCAACGATGTTGCAGAGGAAGGTGAAATCCATGGCGCGATAACGCACCTGGCGTTCCAGCGGAATGGCGTTATGCGCAGGGATGGTGGTGGCGCCGATGGTGTAGCCATCCGCCGCGGCGTTGAAGGTAGCTTCCAGACCAATCTGCCCGGCGGCGCCCGTGCGGTTGATAATGACGGGCCTCAGGCCCGGGATTTGCGCCGCCACCAGCGGCATGACCAGCCGTGTCATGATGTCCACGCCCCCGCCGGCAGGAAAAGGCACAATCACTTCCATGGGCTTGTCACCCGGCCAGGCGGTTTGCGCCCGCACAATGGAGGGGGTGGCAAGCAGGCTTGCGGATGCCAAAAGGCTGCGGCGATTGATCATTGTTTTTCCTCCCGTGCTTGAATGCGAAGCCTAAAGGCGATGGACGCCGAAGTGCAACTTACCCGATCAAAAACTGCTCACCGCCGCCAGGGCCGCCGGGCGAAAAGCGCACGCACAGCCTCCCCTTCCGCCAGCACCATGGCGCGATATTCCGCACCCACCAGAGGGCGCAGCGGCAGTGAGACCTTTTCCGCTTCCTGCGCGAAGCGAGGATCGGCCAAGGTTTCGCGGAAGGCGGCTTCCAGCATCCGCACCGTGGCAGCAGGCAGGCCAGGCGGGCCGACAATGCCGCGCGCACTGCCAATCACCACATCAAAGCCCAATTCGCGAAAGGTCGGGACCTGCGCGGCAGCCGACCAGCGCGTGGGTGAAGCCTGCGCCAGGCAACGGATGCGCCCTTCGCGCATCAGCACGATCCCCTCGCTCATGTTGAAGGAAGCGACATCAACGGCGCCCGAGAGCAAATCCCGCTGCACCTGTGCCGTGCCATTGAAAGGCGCATGCAGGGCGCGGATATCGGCGGCCTCTTCCAGGCCCAGCAGCACCAGATGATCATCGGAACCAACGCCGGCGGCGCTGCCGACCGAAAGCGCTTCGGGCTTTTCGCGCAGCCTTGCGACAAGATCGCCCAGCGTGCGCAAAGGCGAATTCGCCAGCACCCATAAACCGCAGGCATCATCTACGATATTGGCGATATAGGTAAACTCCTCGGCCTTCCAGCGCACCGGCCGTTCCAATGGGAGCGTCGAGACATTCAAGCTGCCAATGGTGCCGAGCGTATAGCCATCAGGGGCCGCGTTGAAGATCGCCTCCATGCCAAGCTGACCAGACGCGCCGGGACGATTGCTGATGACAAAGCGCACGCCGGGCAGGCGCGGCGTGACCTGATGCGTCGCAAAGCGCGCCGTCGCATCCACACCACCCCCTGGTGGGAAGGGCACAATCATTTCAATGGCGCGATCCTGCGGCCAGGCCGCCTGCGCCTGTTTGACCCAAGGCGCTGCCAGCAGCCCGCCTGCCAGAAACGATGCTTGACGCCGCGTGACCATGTTTGCCCCCGGATGGTTTTCTTGAGACCGATGTTAGCGCCCCCTGCCCCGGCGGCAAGAAAATTCAGCGCTTGCCCGTCCGCGTGATGCCAGCGGCACCTGATCAGGCTAGAAAGGGGCTTGCAAGCACGGGGGATCGGAATGCTGGACGCAGCAACACGCGCGGAATTTCAGGTGGAAGGCCATTGGGCCATGGCGCGGCGGCATCGCATTCGCTGGATCCAATGCGACATCTACGCCCATATCAATCACGCCGCCTATTTCACGATGTTTGAGGATATGCGGATTGATTGGTGGCTTGCCTCGGGCGGGCGGTTTGGGGCGGATGCGGAAGGGCCGGTGGTGGGTTCAATCGAAGCCAAATACCTCCGCCCCGGGCATTTCAATGAGGATGTGCTGCTGACCGTGCGCGCGGTGAGTTTCCGGCGGAGTTCCTTCATCCATGAATACGGGTTGTGGCGCGATGGGTTATTGTGTTCCGGGCGCGCCGTTTGCGTGATTGTGAATAACGCGACCGGTGCCAAGGCACCCATTTCAGACGCGCTGCGCCAATTGATGCTGACCCGTGATCAGGCGATTGCCGAGGGTTAAAAACAGGAAGGACACGCCATGGCCCATCAATTCTGCGACGTGCGCGACGAAGGGCGCTTGCGCGTTGTCACGCTCAATCGTCCCGAAGTGATGAATGCACTGCATGCCGATGCGCATGAGGAATTGGAGAAGGTTTGGGATGAGTTTGCACAAAACCCTGAGCTTTGGGTCGGCATTGTCACCGGCGCCGGGGATCGCGCCTTTTCCGCCGGCAATGATTTGAAAGTCCAGGCCGCCGGCAAGCGTCGGCCCATGCCGCCGAGCGGTTTTGCCGGCCTCACCAATCGCTTTGATCTGGAAAAACCGGTGATCGCCGCGGTGAATGGCATTGCCATGGGCGGCGGTTTTGAAATCGCCCTCGCCTGCGATTTGATTATCGCCGCCGAGAATGCGCTTTTTGCCCTGCCCGAACCACGTGTTGGGCTTGTTGCGGGCGCTGGCGGCTTGCATCGCCTGCCGCGCATGATTGGCCAAAAGCAGGCGCTCGGCATGATCCTGACCGGGCGGCGCGTGCCAGCGGCGGAGGGGCTCAAGCTTGGTTTCGTGAATGAGGTTGTGCCGCAAGGTGAGGCCCTGGAGGCGGCGAAGCGTTGGGCGGCGCTGATCCTGGAATGCTCGCCGCTTGCGATCCGGGCTTCAAAACAGGCGGTTTATGCGGGGTTGGATGAGGAAAGCCTCGCGACCGCGATCGGCACCATGTATCCAGCGCAAGCGCGCAATCGCGACAGCCAGGATTATATCGAAGGCCCGAAAGCCTTTGCTGAAAAGCGCAAACCGAATTGGCGGAATATGTAAGGCGCCATGTAAAAAGCTTGAAAATTCTTGACTGATGAACAGACTACACGGAGAGCGCTAATGAAGGAAAAGATCGCCGTTTTCGGCATGGGCCAGATGGGGGCGAATATGGCCGCCCGCCTCACCGAACAGGGTTTCGATGTGCTGGGTTATGACATCAACCCAGCGCGCCGGCAGGAATTGGCCGAACGCCAGATCGCGGTTGCCGATACGGTGGAAGCCGCGCTCGCCGGCCGCCCCGTGGTGCTGACCAGCCTGCCCGATCCTGCCGCCGCAAAATCCGCCTGGCTCGCGCCCGGAGGCCTCGTGGATCAGGCAGCGCCCGGCACGCTGATGATCGAGCTTTCAACCCTTGATCCCGACACGATGCGCGAAATCGCCGCCGCTGCTGCCGCCAAGGATATTGCCGTTTTGGATTGCCCCGTGAGTGGCGGGCCGATGGAATCACTCCGTGGTGAATTGGTGCTGATTGTGGGCGGAGATGTCGCGGATATCCGCCGTGCGGAGCCGGTGCTGGAAAGCCTTGGGCAATCCTGGTCCCATACCGGGCCGGTCGGCACTGCAAAGGCCGTCAAGCTGGTCAACAACATGATGTCCATGGGCAATGTGCTGATTGCCTGCGAAGCCTTCGCGCTAGGTGAAGCGGCGGGTGTCGCGCCGGAGACGCTGTATCAGGTGCTCTCCCAAAGCGGCGGGCGATCCTTTCATTTCACCAAGCGTTTCCCAAAGGCGCTCAAGAATGATTTCGATCCCGGCTTCAAGATGGAACTTGGCGAAAAGGACTTGGCACTCGCAATTGATTTTGGGCGCGCCTTACGCCAGCCCACGCCAGCCACCTCAGCGGTGCGCGAATTGATGGCGCAGGCGCTGGCAACCGGCTATCGCGGGCGTGATGTGGTGGCGCTGCTTGAGATGTTTCGCGGCTTTACCGCGAAGAAATAAGGGGCGTTACAAGCCCCTCTCTGCTTTCGTTGCGGCCAGATCATCCTCGATAAACCCTTGGATGATCTCCTCCATCGGTTCCTGTTCCTTGAAGCCAAGGCGGTGCGCGCGCGTCGCGGCGAAGGCGCCGGGCCAGCCATTGACGATGTCAAACACTTCCTTGTCGAAGACGAAGCCGACCTGGTCGCGCGCCGCCTTGCCGGCCACCTGTTCCAGCGCGCCCAGGATTTTCGCGACTGTCAGGCTGCGACCGGGTGGATTGATGCCGCGGTCGAGCCCAAGCGGTGCAGTATCCATCGCGGCCGCATGCAAAAACCATTCAATCGTGGCGCGGGGGGAACAAATCCAGACAGCGAAATCATCCGGCACCGGGCAATTCGTCTCAAGTCCCAGCAAGGGTTCGCGCACAATGGCGGAAACGAAAGATGACGCTGCCTTATTGGGCCGGCCCGGGCGCACCATCACGGTCGGCAGGCGTAGGTTCACCGCATCAAGGAAGCCTCGGCGCGATGCATCATGCAGCAGCAATTCGCCAATGGCCTTTTGCGCGCCATAGGAATTGGTCGGGATTTGCCGGCCATCATCCGGCACCACCGCATCCTGACCGCCGCCGAAGGACGCAACCGAAGATGTGAAAATCACGCGCGGCCTGGTGCCAAGCGCGCGGCAGGCGGCGAGCACCGCTAGCGTCCCATGCAGATTGACCTTCATGCCCAGATCGAAATCCGCTTCCGCCGCAGCACTCACCACTGCGGCAAGGTGGAACACGACCTCGGTCCCCGCCGGGATGGCGGCGGCCACGGCGGCGTGGTCCGCCACATCGCCGCCAAGGCAGGTTACCGGGAAGGGCGCTGGCAGGGTTGCAGGCGCGGCAAGGTCGAATAACGTGAGGCCGGTGATGGCCCGCCCGCCGAGCGCGCCATCCTTGGCGAGCCGCGTCGCCAATTTACGCCCCAAAAAGCCAGCCCCGCCCAGAATGGTGATCCGCATCGCTTTGCCCTCCCGTTACAGTGCAAGGTTTGGCGCGCGGCGCGGAAGGGCGCAATATGGGGAAATGATCGAAAAGCGCCCTTTCCGTTATTTCCTGAACCGCAATCATGGCGTGCCGGGCATCGCGGTACTCCCAGAATCTGGCTATGCCCGCGCCAAGGCCGAAATCATGACTTGGCCCGGCTATGCGCCCACCCCGCTGGTGGCGCTGGATGCCATCGGCAAGGCCGCCGGCGTCGCGCGGCTGGATTACAAGGATGAGGCTGGGCGCTTTGGCCTGGCTTCCTTCAAGGCGCTGGGGGGTGCTTATGCGGTGATGCGGGTTTTGCAGGCAGAACTCGCCAAGCGGGATGTAGCGCGGGAGGCGACGAGTGCCGATCTGATCGAAGGCCGCTACAAGGATGCAACCGCAAAGATCACGGTCTGTTGCGCGACGGATGGTAATCATGGCCGCTCCGTCGCCTGGGGTGCGCAGCGCTTTGGCGCGGCTTGCGTGATTTTCGTCCATGAGACGGTCAGCCAAGGCCGCCGCGATGCCATCGCAAAATATGGCGCAGAAATCCGCGTGGTGCCGGGCAATTATGATGACGCCGTGCGTGAAGCGCAGAAGCAGGCCGAGGTGAATTCCTGGTTCGTCGTCTCCGACACCTCATATCCCGGCTACACGGAAGTGCCACGCGACGTGATGCAGGGCTATCGGCTGATGGCGGATGAAGCTGCGGATCAAATCGCCGAAGCGCCCACGCATGTGTTCATCCAAGGCGGTGTGGGCGGTGTGGCGGCTGCGGTTTCTGTGCAAATGCGCGCGCGGTTTGGCGCAGGCGTGAAGCTGATTGTCGCCGAACCCGACAAGGCGGATTGCCTGCTGGCGAGTGCAGAGGCCGGAGAACCCGTGACCGTGCCGGGTGATCTTGATACCCTCATGGCCGGGCTTGCCTGTGGCGAGCCTTCCTTGCTGGCCTGGCAGGAACTGGAACGCGGCGCCTTTGCCTTCATGTCCGTGTCAGATGAAAGCGCCGTGGAGTGCATGAAGCTGCTGGCACACCAGACGCCGCCGATTGTCGCGGGTGAAAGCGCGGTGGCGGGCTTGGCAGCGCTGCTGCTCGCGATGCAGGAACCCTATGCGCGCGGGGCGCTCGGGCTTGGCCCGGATAGCCGCGTGCTGCTGTTTGGCACGGAAGGTGCCACCGATCCGGAAGTCTATGACCGGCTGGTGAAGGGCTGACCCGAAGCGTCAGCCCGCAAGCAGCGCATCCAGCTTGCCGGCGCGGTCCAGCGCCACAAGATCATCCGAACCGCCGATGGATTTTCCATTGATGAAAATCTGCGGCACGGTGGTGCGCCCGCCGGAATTCTCAATGGCGCGGCGCCGGGCATCAGACCCGTGCGGCGAGTCGAATTCCTGATAGGTGACGCCCTTCTTTTCCAGCAGCGCCTTGGCGCGGGAGCAATAGGGGCAGAAATCGGTGGTGTAGATTTCGATCTTGGCCATACGCGCAAGATTGGCGTTTAAGTGCCTATGGTCAAGCCGTGCGAAGGCGGGGGTCCGGCACCCGCGCCGCGGCCAGTACCTCCACCCGCGCGGCACCGACAGCAAGCAGGGCCCGCGCGCAGGCTTCCGCCGTGGCGCCGGAAGTCATGACATCATCCACCAGCAAGACGCGCTTGCCGGCCACGCGCGCAGGGCGGGCCACGCTGAAGGCATCCGCTACCAGTGCGGCGCGTTCCGCAGCACCCTTATCGCCCAAAGGCACGGTGGCGCGGGTGCGGCGGAGCAAATCGGGCACAACGCGCCGGCCCGAAAGCCGGCCCAGCCGTTGCGCCAGCAGAGCCGCCTGGTCATAGCGCCGCGCAATCAGCCGCCGCCAATGCGCCGGCACGGGGGCCAGCAGATCAGCCCCCGCCAACATCTCCGCCCCCGCGCGGGCCATGAGGCGCGCGAGCGGCAATGCCATTTCGGTGCGGTCCGCATGCTTGAAGGGCAAGATCAGGCGCTTCGCCCCCTCATCATAGCGCAAGGCCGCCCGCGCCACCGCGAAGCCCGGCGCGCAGGTCAGGCAGGGCGCGCACAGCAGCGCGCCATCCACGCCACGCTCAGCCTCACCCTCATGGGCGAAGGGTACACCGCAGCGCGCGCAAAACGGGGCGGAGATCAGGTTCAGCCCACTGAAACAGGTGGCGCAAAAACTACCCTGCCGTTCCACTTGCGCATCGCAAGTCAAGCAATGCGGGGGGAGCAAAACATCAAGAAACCTCTCCGGCGCTTGGCCAAGTACGCCCTTAAGGCGACCCAGCAAAGCGCCGGAAGGCTTCATTCAGTGCCAATGGCCGAAGGGGGCATCGCCATCCTTCGCCACCTCATGCACCAGATCAATCTCCCAGGAGAGGTATTCGCGCATCGCCGCTTCCACCCCGTCATTCCGGTCATAGGGGCGCAGATAGAAATCCGCGCAATCCGCATCCGTGGGGTTACGCCGATCCGCTTCCAGCGGCAGCCCCGCCGCGCGCCAGGCCTTGGTGCCGCCTTCCAGAATATAGACCGGCAGGCCAGTCAGCGCGGCGGCTTCCGGTGCGGCGAGAGCAGCTTGCGCCGGATCTGGCGCGGCAATCGCAATCAGCCGCGCGCCCGAAAGCGCACCGCGCAGCTTATCCAGCCGCGTGCGAATGACCCACTGCGCGCCGGGAATATGCCCATCTCGGAAATCAATGGAGCGCGCGAGGTCAATCACCTGCACCCCTCCCTTTACGCTTTCGGCGGCGAGTTCTTCCGGCGTCAGGCTGGGCAGTTTCACCGCCGCGGCTTCCGGGCTTTCCGGCTGCCAGGGGCCGGTGGCGAGCGCGCCATTCAGCCCATCGGTCAGCACCATCACCTCCCAGCCGCCCAATTGGCGGAGCCAGCCAGCGGTCATGCGTGCGCGCGTGCCCGTATCATCCACCAGCACAATGCGCGCATGGCGCACCGCGACCCATTGATCGGTGGCTTGCACCAATTGCCCACCAGGCGCGGAACGGCTGCCCGGCATATGCCCCGCCGCATATTCCGCAGGGTCGCGCACATCCATCACATAGGTGCTGCGCGACGCATCCGCCTGCCACCGCGCCAAATCAGCGCGCGTGCCAAAGACCACACCATGCTGCTTCGCGAAGGCATCCGCGCGGGCGAAGGCTTCCGCCGCACCTTTCGGCGTGCCTTGCGGGAAGCTCGCGGTCTTGCCGCGATCACACGTAAAGCCTGCCAATTCCCAGCCCATGGTGCCATTGCGCAGCGCCACGACCTTGTTCGGAATGCCAGCGCTGCGGAGTGACTCGGCGCCCATGATGGACCGCGTGCGCCCGGCGCAATTCACCACCACCGTGGTTTCCGGCCGGTTCACGAATTCGCCAATGCGATAGACCAATTCACCGCCGGGAACATCCACCGCGCCAGGGATGGACATGCGGTTGAATTCTTCCATCGGGCGACTATCCAGGATCACCATATCGGTGCCGGCGTCGATCATGGCCTTCAATTCCTCGGGATCAACCGAGGGGGTTTCATAATGATGTTCCACCCATTCACCGAATGCCTTGGATGGCACATTCACGCCAGAAAACGCGACATAGCCCGCCGCGACCCAAGCGGGCGTGCCGCCTTGCAGCACAGACACATTCGCGCAGCCAACCCCTTCCAGATAGGCCGCAAGGCGCTCCGCCAGCCCGTCCCCGCCATCCACGCAGACCACGCGCGTGGCAAGGCGCGGCAGAATGGCGCGGGCGCGGAGTTCCATGCGCGACAACCCACAAGGATTGGCCCAGAAAAGATGCGAACGGCCAAATTCGCCATCTTCGCGCGCATCCAGAATGGCCAATTCCTGCCCATCGCGGATCCAGCCCTTCAGGCTGGCCGCGTCAATCATGCGCGCCATGGCGGGATCAGCCCTTGGGGGCGGCGGTGGGCGCCATGAAATTCTTGTTATATGGCTTCACTTCGCCGGTTTCCGCATCGAAAGCCTTGCGGTCATCCAGCTTTTCCAGCGCCAGCCCATACATGTGCAAATGCCGCGTCGGCACGCTGCCCGTGGTGTGGATGGAATGGATATCTTCCGGCATCAGCGCAATGCCGCGGCCAGGTTCCACCATGATTTCTTCGCGCAGACGCAATTCGCAGCGCGCGGGGTCTGACCCATCATCCAGGCGATCGTAAACCTTGTTCAATTCCTGCCCATCCACGGCAACCACACAGGCCCAGGTGGTGTGGTCATGCGGCTTGGTTTCATTGCCGGGATTGAGCGCATTCAGATACAGTGCGAAAAGATTGTTCTCATCTTCCTGCAACATGTAGCGACGGCTCCCCTTTTCGCCATTCGGCGGCGGCGGAAATTCGGCGGAAGGAAAAAGATGTTCCTGCGCGGCGAGCCCCATCAATTCCGTCTTGATCGCGGCCAGCGAGGGCCGCGTGACACCCTGCGCGCGTTCAATGGCGCGAATGCGGTCAATGGTGGAAGCAATGGCCGCAGCGCGGGCGGCCTTCACATCAGATGCGTTCATGGTTTTTTCCTCCAAAGGCAAATTCAACGAAAACCCTACCCCGTCTTGCGCCCTTGGGAAACAGGGTGCATCCCAAGGCCCCATGACCGACCAGATGCGCGTCTTTGACCGAGCCCTTGTCGCGCGCCGCCGAGCGCGGGCCGCTGCGCGTGTGGACCAGGTGGCGCCCATTCTGGAAGATGCGGCGGATAGGCTGCTCGATCGGTTGGATGACACCACGCGCCGCTTCACCCGTGCGCTTGATTTGGGCGGGCGCGGCTTTGTGGCGCCAAAACTCGCCGCACGCGGCATTCCCTTCATCGTCTCGGCCGATCTGGCGCCGGGCATGGCGGCGCGTGGCGGCGGCCTTCCCGTGGCAGCGGATGAGGAATTCCTGCCCTTTGCGGAAGGCGCTTTTGACCTGGTGGTCGCTTCCCTCTCACTCCATTGGGTGAATGACCTGCCAGGGGCGCTGATCCAAATCCGCCGCGCGCTGGCCCCCGATGGGCTGTTCCTGGCCAGCCTGCCCGGCCTGCCGAGCTTTGGCGCGCTGCGTTCGGCGCTGGCCGAGGCCGAGGCGGAATTGCGCGGCGGCATATCGCCCCGCATCTCCCCCTTCCCGGAATTGCGCGATGGCGCGGCGCTGTTGCAGCGCGCGGGCTTTGCCCTGCCGGTTGCGGATGCCGAGGATATGGCGCTCCGCTACAAATCCGCCTTCGGGATTTTCGCTGATCTGCGCGCCGCTGGGGAGGCGAATGCCGTGCTGGCACGCGATGGCCGCATACCGCCCCGCGCCCTGTTTCCCATGGCGGCAGCGCGGCTTGGGGGCGCCGAGGTTGACCTGCCGCTCAGGCTTTTGGTGCTGACCGGCTGGGCACCCGCCCCCACCCAGCAAAAACCCGCGCGGCCCGGCAGTGCCACCGCGCGGCTTGCGGATGCCCTGGGCGCTCAGGAAATCAGCACCGGCGAGAAAGCCGGCAAGCCCAAGTGAAGCCTTGCATCCTGCGGCCCCACAGCGCATTTTGGGCGTCCAACCTGCACGAGCCTTGAGACCCCATGGAGCAGCAAGGCGGCGAATCTCGCCGCATCACCATCCACAAGCCTGAGGATTTCGCCGGTATGCGCCGCGCGGGGCAGCTTGCGGCCGAGGCGCTTGATATGATCACGGCCCATGTGCGCCCGGGGATCTCCACCGGGGAGATTGATCAGATTTGCCATGATTTCATGGTGGGGCGCGGCGCCATTCCGGCGACGCTCGGCTATCGGGGCTACACAAAATCTTCCTGCACTTCGGTCAATCACGTGGTTTGTCACGGCATTCCGGGGGATCGTGTGCTGGCGGATGGCGATATCATCAATATTGACGTGACCGTCATTCTGGATGGCTGGCATGGCGATTCCAGCCGCATGTATGCGGCGGGGGAAGCCTCCACCAAGGCCAGGCTGCTGATGGATGTGACCTATGACGCCATGATGAAGGGCATCGCGGCCATCCGCCCCGGGGCGACGCTTGGCGATATTGGCCACGCCATTCAGGTGCATGTGGAAAAGCACCGCTTCAGCGTGGTGCGGGATTTTTGCGGCCATGGCATTGGCCGGCACTTTCATGAACCGCCCAATATCCTGCATTTCGGCCGCCCCGGCGAAGGGCCGAAGCTGAAGCCCGGCATGTTCTTTACCGTGGAGCCCATGGTGAATGCCGGCCGGCCCGAGGTAAAAATCCTGGATGATGGCTGGACCGCCGTGACGCGCGACCGGTCCCTTTCCGCGCAATTCGAACATATGGTTGGCGTGACAGAAAATGGGGTGGAGATTTTCACCCTATCGCCCAAGGGCCTGCATAAGCCGCCCTATAGCGGATGAGTCTGGCGCCTCTGCTGGCCGCACCATGGCTGGTGCAGGCGCATGTGGCGGCGGCGCTGGCGGCTATTGTTATCGGCCTGGTGCAATTCATCTGCCCCAAGGGCACCGGCGCGCATCGGCTGCTCGGTTGGTGCTGGGTCCTGCTGATGGCCGTTGTGGCGCTTTCATCCATCGGGATTACCGGGGTTGCCGGGCCAGGGCGGTTCAGTTGGATCCACGGGCTTTCGGCCTTCACCCTTTGCGGCCTGGCAGCGGCGGTGTTCATGGCGCGGCGGCGAAACATCCGCGCGCATCGTAGGTCCATGATCGGACTCTATCTGGGGGCATTGCTGGTCACCGGAGCCTTCACCCTGCTGCCCGGGCGAATCCTGGGGCGCGTTGTTTTTGGCTGGTAATTTTCTACCGTAGGTTTTATTTACCTATCCAGTTTCGCGCTTAAGGCAAGGCGCTAACGGGTTGGAACATGGCTATCCGCAAGACCAAGGGCCTCGCTGAGGCCAGCGCCCTGCCGGGGCTGGAGCTTGTCACCGATATGGCCGAGGCACCCCCCGGCCATTTGGGGCATCGCGCCCGTATGCGCGAAAAGCTGCTGCGCGCCGGGCCGGATGCGCTGCTGGATCATGAATTGCTGGAAATGGTGCTGTTCCTGGCTTTGCCCCGGCGCGACACCAAGCCGATCGCCCGCGCCTTGCTGGGGCGCTTTGGGTCCTTCGCGGGCGCCATCAGCGCCCCGGTCCAGGAACTCGGCCAGATTGAGGGCTTGGGGGAGGCCGGCATCGCCGCACTCCGCTGCATCCAGGCCGCCGCGCTTAGGCTGGCGCGGGAAGAAGTGCGCGACAGCCCCGTTTTGAACAATTGGGAAAAGCTGCTCGCCTATTTAAACGCAGTGCTGGCGCGCGAGCGGATCGAGCAATTCCGAATCCTGTTCCTGGATGCCAAAAACCGGCTCATCGCGGATGAGGCGCAGGCCAAGGGCACGGTCAATCATACGCCGGTCTATCCGCGCGAAGTGGTCCGCCGCGCCTTGGAATTGCAGGCAACAGCGCTGATTCTGGTGCATAATCACCCCTCGGGCGACCCCTCGCCTTCTCGCGCCGATGTGGACATGACGCGGGAAATCGGTCAGGCCGCCACCATGCTTGGCATTGTGCTGCATGATCACCTGATCATCGGCAATGGTCGCCATTATTCCTTCCGGCGCGAAGGGCATCTTTAACCGGCACATTGACCGGCAGGGCCTTGGCGCGGCACAAACCCTTTATGATCCAGCGCGCTTTTCTGTTGGGATTGATCGGGTTTGGTTTCGCCGCCGCGGCCGTGGCAGAGAAGCCGCCGCCCTTGCCGCCGGCACAGGCGCCGCGCGCGGCGCTGCCCAGCGAAAAACCCCCACCCTTGCCACGCCAAGGCGCCGGGGCGGAACTGCCACGCGACAAGCCACCGCCGCTTGCCCCTGGTGAACGCGCCGCACGGCGCGCGGTTTCTTCCGGGACAGGGTTTGTGGTCGCCGCGCGGCGGATTATGACCAATCATCACGTGATTGAAGGCTGCGCCGAAGTTGCGGCGCGCCTGCCCGATGGGCAGGAGGTGCCGGCGCGTGTCATGGCAAGCGACGCAACGCGTGATCTTGCCTTGCTCAGCACCGAAGCGGATGCCGGGCCCATCCTGCCCTTCCGCAGCACAGGCGCCTATCGCCGCGGCGAAGGCGTGGTGACTTATGGTTTTCCCTTGGCCGGTTTGCTTTCATCCGGCCCCACGCTGACCACCGGAGAGGTATCGGCCCTTGCCGGGCTCGCCGATAATCAGCGCCATCTTCAGATCAGCGCACCGGTGCAGCCAGGCAATTCCGGCGGGCCGCTTTTGGATATGCGTGGGCAGGTGATTGGGGTTGTGGTTTCAAAACTCAATGCCGGGCAGGTTGCGCGACAGACGGGCGATATTCCGCAGAATGTGAATTTTGCTGTGAAGCACACGGAGGCCTTGGAGTTTCTGCGCGAGCAGAATGTCGCGGTGACGCAAGGGCCTGCCAATGACGCGCCGCGCGCCGCCGATGCGGTGGGCGAAGTGGCGCATCCTTCAACGCTGTTTCTGCGCTGTTTGAAGTGACGCTGCGTTAAGCGTCGCGCCATGCCGGCGCATGGCTGCCAAGCGGCATGGCCGGCAAATCCCAGCGCGGCGGTGTGGCGGAAAGCCGCGCGGCATGGCGTGTGGCGCGCATCTGGCCGAAGCCGCTGTCACTTTCTTCCAAGGCAGCGTCAATGTCAGCGGGCGCGAGGCCCGGCGCGGACAAGCCTGCATCCAGCCGGCCCAGGCGCTTGATCCATTCGCCCGTGCCGGCAAGCGAGACACGCACCAGCCAGGAACCGCCTTCTTCCGCACGCCGCAGCAATGCGGCCATGGCACCAAGGGCCAGCAGATAACCCGAAGCATGATCCAAGGCCTGGCAAGGCAAGGGGCGCGGCTTGGCTTCCTCGGCCGCAACGGCTTCAGCGTCATTCATGCCATTGGCGTTTTGCACGAGTGAATCAAATCCGCGCCGCGCCGCCCAGGGACCAAGATGACCATAGGCAGAAAGCGAGACACAGATGATGCCCGGCTTGAGCACGGCGAGGGCTTCTGGCGCAAAGCCATGTTCGGCTATCGCCCCCGGCCGATAGCCTTGCAGAAAAATATCGGCGCTGGCGGCCAATTCGCGCAGACGCGCCTGATCATCAGGCGCACGCAAATCAAGTGACGCGGTTCTTTTGCCGCGCCCGGTATCCATCACCAATTCATCAAAACTCGGCAAATGCGCGGCGCTGATATGCAAAACATCGGCGCCATGCGCCGCGAGCGTGCGGCCCGCCACAGGCCCGGCAATCACGCGCGTCAGGTCAAGCGCGCGCACGCCCGCAAGCGGGCGCACAGCAGCGGGCGGCAAGGGGATGGGCGGCGCATCGCTGATTTTCTCGATAAGCACAGGCGGCAGGCTGGCCGCAGCCTGGCCCTGGGGCGAGGCATCCCATTCGGTCAGGCTCCGCGTCATCGTCACGACCAGCCCTGCTTCCGCCGCCGCCGCTTCGAAATCTGTCGCACGCCAGGTGCTGAGTGCCTTGGCGACCGCCGCGCGATCATGCGCGACATTTCCAAGCAAACGCAGCACACCATCCCGATGATGCGGGAAGTTGGTGTGCAGCCGCACCCAGCGCCCATCGCCACATTGATAAAGCCCCGCAATCGCATCCCAGCGCGCGCCGGCAGGCCGGCCCGCGATGCTGAGACAATGTTCTGAGCGAAACTCAATCGCGGCATCGCGCATATCCACCGCAACACGCTGCGCGCCACCGCCGCGCCGCTGATGGATCAGCGCCGCCGCCAAGCTTGAAGCGGCAATGCTGCTTTGCGCCGCCGCATCCACACGAAAGCTGGAAGGCTGGATAGGTTCCTGCCCTGTCAGGCTGATCTGCGCGAGCGCAGCAGGATCAAGCGCGGCCTGGTGCCAAAGTGCAGCAAGGATGTCGGAAGGGCTTCGGTTCATGGCACCAGCTTTCACCCGCAGCGCCGCCCAGTCCAGCCCCACGCGCGACCGGCATAGGGCCAGAGTCTAACTCACCCGCCGCGCGCGCTGCATGAAGAAAGCAAGCGGCACACTCAGTGCCGCTGTCAGCGCCATCAGGTAAAACGCATTCACATAGCCAATCATCGCCGCCTGGCGCTGGATTTCGCCTGCCAGGCGAAACAGGCCGGATGCGCTTTCCAGATCCCAGCTTGCCGGAAAGCTCGGCAGGAACAGCAGCTTGTTATAGGGCGTCACGAATTCGCCAAGTCGTGCGTAGTTTTCACTGCTTGAACGGATCAGCATCATCACCGCGATGGAGATAAAAAGGCTTGATCCAAAATTGCGCATCAGCGTGAAAATGGCGGAACCTTCGGTCACCTGATGCGTGGGCAGGGTGGAAAAGGCCATTACGGTCATGGGTGTGAAGGCAATGGATTGGCCGAAACCTTGCAGCAGATGCGACCAGAAAATTTGGCTCTCCGTCACATTGATGTCGAATTGCGCCATCCAGAAGCCAGATGCCGCCTGAAAAAATAGTCCAAGCCCAATGGTAAAGCGCGGCGCCCAACGCGTGAGCTGCACTACCACCAGAAACGCCACCCAATTCCCCATGCCGCGCGCTGCGATAAGGATACTCACCGCGTCATCCGGATAACCGCGCAAATCATGCAGCATGGTCGGGAAAAGCGTGAGGCTGGTGAAGGCCAGCATCCCCATCACAAAGGCAATGGCTGTTCCGATGGCGAAGTTGCGATCCAGCAATAGCCGGGGATTGAGGAAGGGCGCGGACGCAGTCAGGCAATGGGCGACAAAGATATAGAAGCTGATGGCGCCAATCACGGCGCAGGCGATCATTTCAGGTGCTTCAAACCAATCAAGCCTTTGGCCGCGATCCAGAATAAGCTGAATGCAGATGATGGCCACCGAAAGCGCCAGAAAGCCAGTCCAGTCGAAGGAAATCGGCTGGCGTTCGGTGCGATCAGACAGCGCAAACCAGATGCAAACCAGCGTCGCGATACCCGGCGGCACAATCATGAAAAACGCCGCGCGCCAATTCCAGGCCTCGGTCGCCATGGCGCCCAAAATGGGACCAAGCACAGGGCCGAAGACGGCGCCCACGCCCCAGATCACAATCGCGGTCGGTTGCAAATGCTTGGGGAAGGACGCCAGCAATATCGCCTGCCCCATGGGCATGATCGGCGCGCCAAACGCACCCTGCCCAATCCGCGCCAGGATCAGCATATCAAGGCTGGTCGCCAAGCCGCACAGCAGCGAACAGATGGTGAAGCCAAGCACCGTGCCGAACATCAGATTGCGCCAGCCAAGCCGGCTGGCGAGCCATCCTGTCACCGGTGTTGCCACCGCTGTCGCCACAAGATTGAGCGTGATGACCCAGGAGATTTCATCCTGTGTCGCGGAAAGCGCGCCCCGCATATCCGGCAGCACAAGATTGGCGAGCGTGATGGTCATGCCGAACAGCAGATTGGCCAATTGCACCATCAGCAGGATCAGCCATTGCCGGCCGCTGATGCTGAATATGCCGCCCTGAGTCGCTGCCTCGCTCATGCCCGTCCCGGTTTCCCCATAGGGAAGCCTAGGCCGGATTGGGCGCTGCCGTCACCCGGGAATTAGGGCCGGGCAGGTCAGGCGCTGATCAGGCGGCGACGGATGCGCCCGGAAATCCAATCAATCGCGGCGACGGTGATGATCATCAGGATGATGATGAAGGCCACCTCATCCCAATGGCGCACGCGAATGCGCTCGGCGATTTGCAGCCCGATCCCGCCCGCGCCCACCACGCCAAGGATGGAAGCGGAACGCGTATTGCTTTCAAAGAAATAAAGCGCCTGCGCCAGCATGACAGGGGCCACCTGGGGCAAAAGCCCAAAGCGAATGCCAAGCAGGCGCCCACCACCAGCGGCCGTGACACCTTCCGCTTGGCGCTTTTCGGCGTTTTCGATGGCTTCTGCATAAAGCTTTGACAGGATCCCGATATCCGAGACAAAAATCGCGAGCACCCCGGCCAAAGGCCCAAGCCCCACCGCGCGCACAAAAGCCAGCGCCCAGATCAATTGATCCACGCCGCGCATACCATCCAGAACGCGCCGGAAAGAAAAGCGGAGCAGCGTCACCGTCACCACATTGCGCGCACCCATGAAGCCAAGCGGAATGGCGACAATCGCGGCCAGGAAGGTGCCGAGGAACGCCATGGCGACACTCTCCGCCATGCCCTTCATGATTTCGACCCAAAGCTCCCCGGGGGAGGGCGGGACCATCAGCACAATAATCTTGCCAAGCCCGCTTAAGCCATTCCAAAGCCGTGTCGGTGAGAAATCAAAATACCAGAGCGTGCCAACGAACCAAGCCAGGAACAGCGCGAGGCCCAGAAAGCGCAGGCCGCGTTGCATAGGCCCAGGCCCAAAGGCAGCTGGCATGCGTGTGCGCCAGGCGGCGATAGTGCTGTCGCTCATCGCGCCGCCTCCAGCCGGCCAATCGCGGCGTGGCGCAGCTTTTCGGATAGCAGGTCCATACAGGCGACGGTCAGGATGATCAGCAGAATGATGGCGCTGATTTCCTCATAATAATTGAAGGAGATCACCTTATAGAGCTCCTCACCAATGCCGCCGGCGCCGACAAAGCCGATCACGCTGGCGGACCGGATATTCACTTCGAAACGCAGCAACAGATAGGACAGGAGATTGGGTAGCACCTGAGGCAGAATGGCGAAGCGGCAGGCAGCGAACCAACTGCCACCGGCTGCTGTCACACCATCCCAAGGCTTCATGTCGGCATTCTCAATCGCCTCAGCGAATAACTTGCCATTGGCGCCAGCGCTATGGAGCGCGATCGCCAAAATGCCCGCGAGTGCACCAACGCCAAAGGCCCAAACGAGAATCAGCGCATAGACGATTTCAGGAATGGTACGCAGCGCTTCCAAAAAACGCCGCGTGAGCTGATAGATGATGCCCGAAGGCGCGATATTACGCGCCGCCGGAAAGGCCAGCGCGAGCGACAGCGCGGAACCAAGCAAGGTTGCCAGCGCTGCCATATTGGCAGTCTCTACAATCAACAACGCCCATTCCGGCAGGCGATAGAACCAGAAGGCGATGGAACCTTCCGTCTCCGCATCCGCAAACAGCGCAGCCCAGCGCAAATCTGGCAGGATGCGGATAAAATACTCGCCAATGCGCGGCAGTCCCGCCCATAATGTCGCTGGATGCGCCTCACTGATCCAAGCCGCAACAACCAGGCACACCAATACCACCGCCGCGCCCAGAAGTGCGGCATTACGCTTCTGGCGGCGCGCGGCCTGAAAGGCTTCCTCCCCGCGGATCACCGCGGGAAGGCTGGTGGCATAGGCTGCCTGCATCATCAGGAACGGCGACGACGCGCCGCGGCTTCCTCACGCCGGAGTTCGACGAAGAGTTCGAAATCCTGATGGCGTACTTCGCGATACCCCATGCCGCCGCCGCGTTCGATCTGCTTGTAGATATCCGGATGCGTCTTGGGCAGCGCCAAATGGAAGCGCTTGATATCTTCCTTGAAGGCCGCTGGAAGATCGGTGCGCGTGCCCATCGGGCCATTCAGGATGGGTTCAGACCGCCAGATGATGCGCAAATCGCGCATGTTCAGCAGACCCTTTTGCACCATGGCGGCCAGATTGCCGCGGCTGAAGCCCTGCGCCTCATCACCCTGGCCAGAGGTCCAGGTGACGGCAGCATCATATTGGCGTTGCAGCACGGCAACCACGGCCTGTTCATGCCCACCGCCAAAGCCAGTGCGCGAAAAATACTGCCCGGGTTCAACGCCAATACCGGCGCGGCGGAGTGAGAAGCGCGGAATAAGGTAGCCGGAAGCGGAATTGGCATCCGCCCAGGCCAGCGCCTTGCCGCGCATCTGTTCCAAATTCGTGATGCCGCTATCCGCGCGCACCACCATCACGGAAAGATAATGGATGGAACCATCCGCTTCTTCTGCGACAAAAAGTGGTTCCATCCCGCCATTGGTATCAAGCCAGGCGCCCGCATAGAGAGATGCGCCAAGCGCCGCCATTTCAATCTGCTTCGCACTGAAGGCTTGTAGCACGCCGGCATAATCAGACGCTGGAAACAACCTAGTCGGCACGCCAAAGGTCCGTTCCAGCAATTCACGATAGGCGCCAAAGCGGCCCAGGCGATCGGCTTCATTCTCACCACCCATCAGCCCGATGCGAAGCTGCGGCACCTGATCGGCCCAGGGGCGGCGGCCCGGCGCGGGGAAGCCTTCGGTGAAACTTTCCGTGCGGCGCGGAGTCCAGGTCTGTGCATTGGCAAGGCTTGGCAGCAGGGCAGCGCCAGCAGCAAGTCCGGCAAGGGAACGGCGGGTGATCATGGTTTGATCTCCTATTTGGGGGAAAATCAGGCAGCGACCAGATTGCGTGGAGTCGCGCCCACGGCCTCAGCGGCTTCTTCGGCGAATTCTTCCTCGGTCACGCCGTAAACCTCGCGAATGCGCGCCGCTGTCAGTTCCGCAGGCGGGCCATCAAACACCACGCGCCCGGCATTCAAAGCGACAATCCGGTCGCAGTAATCGCGCGCCGTGGTCAGGTCATGCAGATTGACCAGCACGGTGATGCCATCGCGGTTAACATCGCGCAGCGCATCCATCACAATTTTCGAATTGCGCGGGTCGAGCGAGGCAATCGGCTCATCGGCCAGGATCAGGCGCGGATTCTGCATCAGCGCGCGCGCAATCGCCACACGCTGCTGCTGCCCGCCAGAGAGCGTATCGGCGCGTTGCAACGCGGCCTCGGCCAGGTCAAAGCGATCCAGCGCGGTCAGCGCCATGGCGCGTTCTTCGGCGGTGAACATCTTGAACATGGAAGTCAGCATGGGGCGCTGATTGAGCCGCCCAACCAGCACATTCGTCAGCACATCCAGCCTTTGCACCAGGTTGAATTGCTGGAAGATCATGGCGGAACGCATGCGCCAATCGCGCAAAGCCCGGCCCTTCAGCTGGGTCACATCCTGGCCATCGAAGATGATGCGCCCTTCGCTCGGCTCCGTCAGGCGATTGATCATGCGGAGCAGCGTGGATTTGCCTGCGCCAGAACGCCCGATCACGCCCACCATCTGCCCGGCTGGGATAGACAGGCTGACGCCATCCACCGCTGTTTTGCTGCCAAAGCGTCGCGTCAATCGTTCGATTTCCAGCATGGAGACCCCGGTTTTCATGACGCGGGCGTAGCAATGCTGTGTGACACGTGAATGACAGCCGTATGAAGGATCGGAGTCCTTGGGGAGTTCGGAGGCTCACCTGTGACCTTCACCCCAATCCGAGGCAGCGCTTCCAAGACGGCGGCATGATTGCACTTTGATGACAGGTTCCATAGACAGAACGCGATGAAGCACCCGACTTTCCCGCTTTATACTGACCGCTGCGGTTTCAATGCCCTGCTGCCGCCACGCGCGGCATGCGCCCCGGCGAAGGGGGATATCGCCGCGGATCACGTTATTGTTGGTGCCGGCTATACCGGGCTTGCCGCTGCGCGCCGCTTGGCTGAACTCACGCCTCAGGCGCGTATTATCGTGATTGAAGCGACAGAAGTCGGTGAAGGCTCATCCGGGCGCAATTCGGGTTTCGCGAGCCCGCGTGATCTTCCCTCAGGTTCGAGCGCCGCCGACCTTCAGCGTGCCGAGGCGCTGAACCGTTTCACGGAAGAAGGCTGGGCTTGGCTCATGGCGCCCATCGAAGCGCACGGAATTAATTGTGGCCTGCAAGTTTCCGGTCGCATCAAGGCTGCCGCAACCGATCTTGGGGCGAAACAGGTCCGCGCCTTGGAAGCAGCGGTCAAGGCGGCGGGCGTGCCACATCAGCTTTGGGATCGCAGCGCGCTGCAAGAACGCATCGGCACAAGCTATTACCAATGCGCGCTGTACACGGAAGAAGGATATTTGCTCGACCCTGCGGCGCTGATCCGGGGGCTGGCTGATACCTTGCCCGCCAATATCGCGCTGCATGAAAATACGCCGCTGCTTTCAATGCAGCGTCGGGGTAATTGGTATCTGGAAACACCATCCGCGCGCATCACCGCGCCATCTGTGATCATGGCGACCAATGCCGGCATCCGGCATTTCGGCCGGCTACGTGACAGGCTGGTCACCATCTACACCTATGCGGCAATCACGGAAGCCTTGAATGCCAAGGATGCGCTGCAACTTGGCAGCATGCCTGTTTGGGGCTTGCTGCCTTCGCATCGTTTGGGAACAACGGTGCGGCGCGTTGGGGCGGATCGGCTTTTGGTGCGGTCCATGTATGCGCATGAACGGCCGGTGCCTGCGCCGCGCGTGCGGGAAACGCTGCTATCCTGTTTTCATCGGCGCTATCCAGGGCTTGCCCATATAGGTTTGGATCAGGTCTGGGGCGGCACCACGGCGCTGACGATGAATGGCGCGCCATGGTGGGGCCAGGTGGAAGAAGGGCTCTACACCTCAGCGGGTTGCAATGGTTCTGGCATTGTGAAGGGCAGTATTCTTGGCAAGCGTCTTGCCGAATTGGTGCTTGGCCAGTGCAACCAGGATGAGGTGCGCGCCGTTTGGGGGCTCGCCAATTGGGTGGCACCAGAGCCCTTTCGTTCGATCGGCTTTGAACTCATTGCGTTTCGTGAACGCCGCCTTGCAGGTTCGGAAACCTGAGGTCAAACGGCGCCGGGGCTTGATCCGATCTGTCGGCTGAAGCAGCCTTCCCGCCATGATCGGGAGGAACCCAATGAAAAGACGCACCCTGCTTGCCGCTACCTTGGCCATGCCGGCCCTGCCCAAACTTCCTCGCGCCCAGGAAGCCTGGCCCAATCGCAGCGTTTCCGTGCTGCTCGGCTACCCGCCCGGCGGGGTCACGGATTTCGGCGCGCGTGGCGTTGTGGACCGCATGGGCCGCGAATTGGGCCAGACCCTGGTGGTGGATAACCGCCCAGGTGCTGCGACCGCGGTGGCGAATAATGCCGCCGCCCAGGCGCGGCCTGATGGCTATACGCTGCTGATGGGTACCTCCACGCTTGCCATCAACCCAGCGCTGCAACCCAATCTGCAACCGCGCGATCCGGTGGCGGCGCTCACGCCGATTGGCATGGTGTTTCGCTCCGCCTTCATCCTGCATGTGCATCCATCATTGCCCGTCAGAACAACGGCAGAGCTGATTGCCTATGCCAAGGCCAATCCGGGCAAGGTCAATTTCAGTTCATCGGGCACAGGCGCGGTGAACCATCTTTGCCTTGAATTATTCCGCGCGCGCGCCGGGATTGATGTGGTGCATGTGCCCTATCGCGGCGGAGCGGCGGCCTTGATTGATCTCCGGCAGAATCGCGTGCAGGCCATGTTCAGCGCGGTGCAGGAAGCGCTGCCGGCGGTGCGGGAAGGGGCAACGCGCGCATTGGCGATTTCTTCCAAGGATCGTTTGGCGCTGCTGCCCGATCTGCCGCCCGTGGCGGATGCGCTGCCCGGCTTCAATGGGGTGTTCTGGCAGGGTTTATTCGGCCCCGCAGGCCTGCCCGCACCCATCGTCGCGCGCGCCGCGCAAGCTTTGGCGGTGGCAACACAGGACCGTGACCTGATCGCGCGCATGGGCGAACAGGGCGTGGTGCTTGAGGTCGGCGGTCCTGAGGTTTTGGCGCGCACCCTTGCCGAAGAATTGGTCATGTGGGGCGATCTTATCCGCAGCCAGAACATCAAACCTGAATAAGCAGGGCTTGGCCCCGGCCCAAAGCTTGCTACGCTTCCACCCAGGGTAGCGCCCTCGCGCTGCCATGATCGGGAGACAGAACATGAACTGGAAGAACCGCCTTTGGGGCGCGGCGCTGACCGCTGCCCTGATGGCCATGGGCGTTGCTGGCGCTGAAGCCCAGCAGCAGCCCAAAACCTTGCGCATCGCCATGACCGCGACGGATGTGCCGACCACAACCGGCATGCCGAATAATGGGTTTGAGGGCATGCGCTTCCTTGGCTATCCAGTGTTCGAATCCCTTGTGCTGTGGGATTTGTCGCGCGCTGATCAGCCTGCCGGGATCAAGGCGGGCCTCGCGGAACGCTGGGAACAGGATGCCAATGACCCGCGCATCTGGCGCTTCCATTTGCGCCGTGGCGTGACCTTCCATGATGGTACGCCCTTCAATGCCGATGCGGTGCTGTGGAATTTCGACCGCTTCTTCAAGAATGACAGCCCGCAATTCGATGCAACCGGCAGCGCGATCACGCGCGGGCGCATCCCGGTGCTGGAATCCTATCGCAAGGTGGACGACTTCACTTTTGAGACGACCACCACCCGCCCGGTTTCCTATTGGCCCTATCTTGCGCTTTATGTCCTGATCACCTCACCCAATTCCTTCGAACAGGCGGGGCGTGATTGGGCGCGGGTCGCGGCTTTGCCGCCGGCGGGCACTGGCCCCTTCCGGCTGACCCGCTTCGTGCCACGCCAATCGGCAGAACTTTCGCGCAACGATAATTACTGGGATGCGTCGCGCCGCGCGAAGCTTGATCGCATCATCCTGCTGCCGATGCCGGAAGCGAATACGCGGCTGGCCGCGCTGCGTTCGGGTCAGGTGGATTGGATTGAGGTGCCGCCACCTGATGCGATTGGGTCGCTCCGTCAGGCGGGCTTCAATATCGTGACGAATTCCTACCCGCATGTTTGGCCCTGGGTTTTCGCCACGGGCCGTGCGAGCAGCCCGGTGGCTGATGTGCGCGTGCGTCAGGCACTGAATTACTGCATTGACCGCGATGGCATGGTGCAATTGCTGAGCGGCACGGCCGAGCCTTCCGCTGGCTTCGTGAAAGCGAATGACCCAACCTTCGGCAATCCGCAAAACCGCTATCGGCTGGACCCTGCACGGGGCCGCGCCTTGCTGGCGGAAGCGGGCTATAATGCGCAACGCCCGCTGACGCTCAAGGTCGGGATTTCCAATTCCGGCTCGGGCCAGATGCTGCCGCTGCCGATGAATGAATTCCTTCAGCAATCGCTGCAACAGAATTGTGGCGTGCGCGTGAATTTTGAAGTGGTGGAATGGAATACGCTATTGGCGGCGCTGCGCTTCCCGCCGGATCAGCCAGCCTGGCTTGGCGCGGATGCGGTGAATATCAGCCTTTATTCATCGGATGCCTCAGCTTTTGCGCGTTGGTTCCTTTCGTCCAATTTCGCGCCGCGCGGTTCGAATAATGGCCATTGGCGGGATGAGCAGTTTGATGCCGCGTTTGCTGAATTGGAACGCGAACGCGACCCGGCGAAGATCAACCAACTGCTTGCCACGGCCCATGCGCGGCTGGTGGATAATCCGCCCTGGCTCTGGATTGTCCATGATTTGAATCCCCGCGCCATGAGCCGGCGCGTGACGGGCTTCACCTCGGCCCAATCCTGGTTCCAGGATCTGACGACGGTGGATCTGCGCTGAAACACTCGCGCGTCCAGCATCCGTGCTAAGGGAAAGGGGCAGTCCTGGACTGCCCCTTTTCTGTTGAAGGTCCCGACCCATGATCGCTGGCCTCGCCACGCTGCTTTGCTGCCAATTGATCGGGGAGGTGCTGGCGCGCTGGCTTTCCCTGCCTGTCCCCGGCCCCGTTATCGGCATGGCCTTGCTGTTTTTGGCACTGCTGCTGCGTGGCGGGGAGGCACCGAGGGACCTCGCGCAAAGCGCTGATGGGCTTTTGGCCAATCTTGGCCTGTTGTTTGTGCCCGCCGGGGTTGGTGTGGTGCTGTATTTGCCCGTACTTGCGCAGGATTGGGCGCCGCTCTCACTCGCGATCCTGGCCGGCACCTTGGCGGCGATTGGCGTCACCGGCTTGCTCGCACAGGCACTGCTGCGGCGGCTTGACCCATGACCAACCTGGCCGAGATCTGGGTCTATCTGGCGCGCGAACCACTCGCCGCGCTCACCGCTACCTTGCTCGCCTGGCTTGCCGCGCAACGGCTCGCGCGCGCGGCGCGGTTTCACCCCTTGGCCAATCCAGTGCTTTTCGCGGTGGCGCTGCTGGCAGGGGGCTTGTTGCTCGCGCGCGTGGATTACCGCGCCTATTTTGAAGGGGCGCAATTCGTCCATTTCCTGTTGGGGCCGGCCACGGTGGCACTGGCCGTGCCACTCGCGCGGCAATGGCGGCAGGTGAAACGCTCGGCGCCCGCAGCGATTGCTTCGGTGGTTGTGGGGGGTGTGTTCGCCGCTGCGGCGGGTGTGGCGCTGGCCCTGGCGTTTTCGGCGGCGCCTGAGGTCACGGCATCGCTTGCGCCGCGTTCCGTCACCACGCCGGTTGCGATGGGTGTGGCGGAACGCATTGGCGGCTTGCCGTCTCTCACGGCGGCGATTGTGATTTGCAGCGGCATTGTCGGTGCGGCGCTGGGGCCGGCCTTGCTCACGCTGTTGGGGGTGACGGATTGGCGCGCGCGCGGGCTTGCGATTGGCACGGCAGCGCATGGCATTGGCACGGCGCGGGCGATTTCGGTGAATGAAGTGGCCGGCGCCTTCAGCGGTTTGGCGATGGGGCTGAATGCTTTGGCCACTGCGCTGTTATTGCCTTTGTTGTGGCAACTATTCTTCGGCTGAGGATCACGCGCTGAGCAGCCGCCGGCTCCAGACCATCAGGCCCAATGTCGCGATGGCGGCAACGACAAAAACCGCCGCATAGCCCGCCATATGCAGGATGGTTCCAAAGACCAGGGCGCCGATGCTCTGGCCGAAGAATAGCGCCATGGCGAAGGCCGCAACCGCCGTGCCGCGCGCTTCCGGTAGCGCTTCCGTCGCGCGCGCCTGCAAAACGCCATGTAGCATGTAGAAGGCAAGGCCGAGCCAGAATTGCATCGCCGCCACCACAAGCCCATTCGGCGCCAGCGCTGTTCCGACCAAGCCCAAGGCCAGCAGCACGCCACCCAAGGTCAGCAAGCGCGTCTCCCCAAAGCGCGCCACCAGGGTCTTTGCCAGCCGCGTATAGGTGAAGGCACCAAGCCCAAACCCCGCCACCACCAAGCCCGCCATGGCCGGTGAATAACCGAAACGTTCGATCAATAAGGATCCCGTGAGCGGAAAAGCACCACCAAACAGCACCGCGCCATCAATGAAGGCGGCGACCATCAGGCGCTGGCCGTTAGGGCGCGAGAACAGCGTCAGGTAAGGCCGGAAACTGCCGCGAAAGCCGCGCCCGGCCTCAGATGCTGGTGCCTGCCAAAGCTCTGCCCCCAACCGCCGCCCCAGCAGCACGGAAACCACCAGCGCCAGCAGCGCCAGTACCAGAAAGGAAGCACGCCAGCCAAAGAATTCCGCCAGCACGCCGGAAAGCGGCCCCACCAGCAATTGCGCCATCACCATGCCGGTCAAAAACCGCCCGATGGTGGCCTGCCGTTCTGCATAGGGCACCGCATCGCCAATCCAGGCGAGGGCAAGGGGAATCACCGCGCCCGCCAGCAAGCCCGTGAGCGTGCGCAGCGCCACCATGGCCGAAAGATCCCAGGCCAGCGTGCAGGCCGCCAAGCCAAAGCCATAAAGCAGCAGGGCAAACCAAGCGACGCGAAGCTTCCCGTAGCGATCGCCAAGCGGCCCGATCACCACCTGCCCTGCGCCATAGGCAATCGAAAATCCAGCCAGCACCGGCGCCGCGCCCGCCACCGTCACGCCGAAATCCGAGGCGAGCAAAGGCAGCAACGGGTCGAGCATACGTATGCCGCCCCCGGTCGCGAAAGCAGCCAGGGCGAGCAACGGCAGGATGGAAAGATCGGTCTTCAAGCCCCCCGAATGGGCGTGGGTGACAGCAACGTCAACCCAAAACAACGCGCCGCTTCATTCTTGATCAGGCGCAAATACAAGACCGGCGCTTTGCGGCAGAAAGCAAAAGTGATTTGGAGGAGCCCAACCATGCCCAATGCCGCACACAGCCCTGATCCCCGCCGCCATTGGTTTGTCCTTGCCAATGGCAGCCGCGCCCAAGCCTATGTGAAGCGCCGGGAGGATTCCGGCTATGATCAGGTGAGACTCTGGGATGCGCCGGAAGCGCGCATGCGCGATGCGGAATTGGGCGAAGACAAGCCCGGCCGCGCCTTTGCGAGCGCCGGCGCCATGCACCGCAGCGCCATGGAACGTGATGGCAAGGATGATAGCCCGAAGGAACACGCCCGGCGCGATTTCCTTGAAGGGTTGGCCCATGATCTGACCTCGGCGCTGGCTGCCAAGGAAATCGACAGCATCACCCTAATCGCCCCGGCGCGAGTGGCCGAGGCCATTACCAACCATTTGCCGACCCCCGCCCGCCAGGCAGTGACCGGCGAAGAGCATCACGACCTGACCAGCCTGCCCCATGCCGATGTCTTTGCCCGGCTGGATGCAGTGCGTCACCGTCTGTAACAAATTCGGCCTTGACCCAAGGGCGGGCTGCGCCCCATGTCTCTTGCCATGAGCGAAAAGCGCCCGCCCATCATTATCGACATGACGCCCGAGGGCGAATTCAGGGATCCGCCGCCGCCCCCGGCGCCGCGCGGGCTCGATTTGGTCCTGGCGCGTCTTGGCGGTGCGGCGATGCTGGTGGCCCTTGCCACAGGCGGCTTGTTGGTGGCAGCCCTTGCATTGCTCGCGATTGGGGTCTTGCTGCCTATTGTACTGACCGCCGGCGCAATTGGTGCCGCAACATTATGGTGGCGGCTGCGCAAGGCGCGCGCCCGGGGCGAAAGCACCATTATCATCACGCGTCATAACCGGCGGATGTGACGGCGCAGAGCCTGCGGGCTTAGAGCGTGTTGCGTTCACATGGGTTCACGCAACCCGCTCTACGTCATTGTTTTTCGAGCATCTTCACACGTTCAGATGATTCCATCTGAACGTGATATGCTCTAAAGCGTTTTGCGCTCACATGGGTTCACGCAACCCGCTCTACGTCGTTGTTTTTCGAGCATCTTCACACGTTCAGATGATTCCATCTGAACGTGATATGCTCTAAGCGATTTCCCTGATCAGCTTGCGCCTGACGGCTTGACCGAAACTATTGAAATCCTCAGCCACAATGTAAAAAGCGCCCGGTCCGCCGATTACATGATCCCTGAAATATAGATCGAGATTGGGCGGTGGTGGGCGGCCAAAGGTTGGGCGGTCATTCACGATCGGCAGTGCGTTGATGACGATGCCCTCGGCCACCGTCTCATCGCGTATGACGTCAATCGGGGGGCCACTATTGTTCTGACCATCGCCGGAGACATCAATTACGCGCCGCGTGGCCTCATACGGGCAGGCGGCCAATTCGCGCCGGGAATGGATGATGGCACCGGAAATGGAGGTCCAGGAGAGGGAGGCGCGTGGCGCGCGGGCCAGGGTCTCGGCCCAATGTCGTGCGTCGGCCTCGGTCGCGATGCGCGTCCAGGGGATTACGGTGCGCTGATATTCGATTCCCGCCCATTCAACATAGACAATGCCGATGGCACCGACCATGCCGCCACGAATGGCCGCAAGCACCGCTGGATCTGTCACCGCATCGCGATAGCCCTCACGTTGCAGTTTTGCCTCATCCTCATCAATCGAACGTGAGACATCAACGGCGAGAACCAGGGCGACATCAACGGATTCCGTGGCGCGCGCCCTGGTATTGGCAGCGAGAACGGCGCCGCTGGTGGCGGCGAGAAGGCTGCGACGATGCATGATGCGCCCCTTTTGCTGAGCGCCATGATGCTGCCGAAGCCAGAACCCAATTACAAGCTTTTCAGTACGACCTGAGCCACGCGGGCAGCGTCCTCTTCGCCCATATAAGCATGCATGGGCAGCGACAGGACCTGGCCCGCCAACCTTTCACTGATGGCAAGCGGCGGTGCATCGCCCGCGAAGGCAACCGCGTGATGCGCGGCATAGGCGGGCTGGCGATGCAGAGGTTTGGGGTAATAGATGCCACTGCCGATGCGTTCCGCGGTCAGCGCCGCCTGAACCTTGCTCCGCTGGTCACTATCGCGCAGGCGAATGGCGTAAAGCCCCCAGGCATTCACCGCATCGGCAGGGGCTGCCTGAATGCCCACCTTGGCGCCGAAAGCGGCGTTATAGACGGCAGCGATCTTGGCGCGCTTGGCGAGTTCTCCGGCCAGCAGCGGTAGCTTCGCGGCCAGGATCGTCGCCTGGATCGTGTCAATCCGGCCATTCATGCCGGTGCGCTCCACCTCATAGCGGGTCTTGCCTTCGCCATGGGTCCGCAGGCTGCGATACAATTCTGCCCGCACCGGATCATCGGTGATCAAGGCCCCCGCATCGCCATAAGCGCCAAGCGTCTTCGTCGGGTAGAAGGAAAGAGCCGCCGCATGCGCCCAGCGGCCAAGCTTTTTGCCATTGATGCTGGCGCCAAATGCCTGCGCGGCGTCATCCAAGGCGAACATATCCTCGCGTGCGCAAATCGCTTCAATCGCCGGCCAATCTGCCGGAAGGCCAAACAGATCAACGCCAACCACGGCGCGCGGGCGCAACCAGCCGCGGCGCTTTACTTCTTCAATCCGCCGTTCCAGATCGGCGATGTCCATATTGTAGCTGAACTTGTCCACATCCACGAAAATCGGCGTTGCCCCCAGCACCAAAGGCACTTCGGCGGTCGCGGTATAGGTAAAGGCGGGCAGGAACACCGCATCGCCCCGCCCAATCCCTTCCGCCATCATGGCGATTTGTAGTGCATCCGTGCCGGAGGATACGCCCACGCAATGTGCGGCGCCGGCAAAGGCAGCGAGGCCCGCTTCAAGCTCAGCCACTTCGGGTCCCATGATGAAGCGGCCCGAATCGAGCACCGCGGCGATGCGCCGATCAAGCTCTGGCCGGATCAGCTTTTGCTGCGCCATGACATCAAACAATTGAATGGGGCGAGGTTCGCTCATCAGGCACAGGACCCTTTCAAAAAATCAGGGGCCAAACTGAACCCCAATTGCTTGGCTGCCAAGCTTTCTAGCATCACTATTTCTTACAGCTCACTTCAGGTCCCACGATACAGGGGCCTTCAGAAGGGCCACCAGCGGCGCCGCTTGCGAGCCAAGCCGAGGCATTCCTTCAGCATGGGCGCGAGCTGCGCCCGGCCCGGGCCATCCAGCTTTTCGAATTTCTGCCGGAACAGGGCCAGCAGCGCTTCGGGCGAAAGTGTCTCCACTGCCCGACCAAAGGAAGCGCCCTCATCCCATAGGATCAGCACTTCCTCCCCCAGGCGCCGGGCTTCGGGGCTCGCCACCATATCATCCGCGATGCGCCGCCTGGCGCCGGGTTCGGCTTCCAGCGTGTCGCGGAAATGGCGATAGCCGAATTCATCCGGCCCCCGGTTCAGGATTTGCCGATAAATGGTGAGGATGAATTCGTGATCCGAGCCTTGCAGCAGCTCGGAACCCTTTAGCAGGCGCATGCGGCTTCTTCCCACCCGGGACCACCGGGCCAAGCCTTACTGTGGTGATCCATGCGGGGCGTCAACGCCTTGCCTCGAAAAAGGCACGCAGCAGCGCAGCGGCTTCGCCTTCACGCATGCCGCCCACCACTTCCGGGTGGTGGTGGCAGGAAGATGCGGCATAAACCCGCGCGCCATGATCCACCCCGCCGCCCTTAGGATCATAGGCCCCGAATACCACGCGCGCGACGCGAAAGAAGGATGCCGCCTGGGCGCACATCGGGCAGGGTTCCAGGGTGACCGTCAGGGTGCATTCGGCAAGGCGGGTCTGGCCGAGGCGCTGCGAGGCCGCTCTCAAGGCCAGCATTTCGGCATGGGCGGAGGGGTCTTGGCGCGCTTCCACCTCATTTCCGGCGCGTGCCAGTACTTTGCCGGCCTTGTCGGTCACCACGGCGCCGACCGGCACTTCGCCACGGGCGGCGGCAGCGCGGGCTTCTTCCAGGGCGATTTCCATGGGTGTCATGGCGCCTTCCTGCCGTGCCCTGGCCCTTTGGTCCAGAGCAGCGCCGGGGCATGCGCGGGGTCGGGCGATGCGGAACGGAGTCGGATTGGGGCAGGTTCTTGATCTTGCTCAATATGCGGCCCCTACCCCTTGGCATGATGGCAAAGTCGAGCTTCAGTTCGGCGCAACGATAGCGGCCGCGCAGCACAACCAGACGCGGCTTTGGGGGATTTATGGCTGAAATTGATCATCTTGTGATTGGCGCCGCGACCTTGGAAGCAGGTGCCGCCTGGCTCGAACGCCATTTGGGCCTGCGCCCGGTTCCGGGTGGGGCGCATCCTGGCGTTGGCACGCATAACATGCTGCTGGGCCTGGGGCCGGAACAGTATATCGAAATCATTGCTCCCGATCCTGCCCAGGGCACGCCCGCCCATCCCCGCCCTTTCGATTTGGATGACCCCGCGATGAAACTATCGCTGGAAGCGGAACCGCAACTGATCGCCTATGTCGCCGCGACGCCGGCCATTGAGGCGGTGGTGGCGCGGCTTGGTGCCTCCCACGGTGGTGAGGTGCGCGCCATGCGCCGCGGGGCGCTTTCCTGGCGCATGGCCTTCCCGCCGCAACGCCAGGATATGGGCAATCTGATCCCGCCGCTGATCCAGTGGGATGGCGCAAGGGCAGCAGCGCAAATTCCCGATTCCGGTTGGCGCCTGACCGGATTTGAGGCGCAGCACCCGGATATGGATGCGCTGCGGGAAGCCATCGCGGTCCGGGGTCTCGAGGAGGCAGTGAAACTCCGGCAAAGCCCAAGTCTAAGGCTGGTCGCGCATTTGCGCCATCGGGATGGGCGGGAAGCCGTGCTGGCCAGCGCCTGAGGCCGGCGGGTAAAGGCCTTTGAACACTCTATCCTTTCGCGTAGTTTCGGGACATATTTCCCGCATGGGAAGAAGTTTTGACCCCAAACGCCACTGCCCGCCGGGCGCACTATCGGCTTTTCCATTGGGTGCAATGGAAAGGCCGCGCCCTGTTGCGCTTGCTCCTTTGACCTTGGGGATCGCCCCAGCATGACGGCAAGGGTCCTGGTGGTGGATGACAGCCTGCCCAACCGCAAGCTGCTCGAAGCCCGCCTACAAGAGGAGTATTTTGAGGTTCTGGGCGCCGCTTCAGGGGCCGAGGCCATTACCCTCGCGCAGCGTTGGTCGCCGGATATCATCCTGTTGGATGTGCTGATGCCCGTGATGGATGGGTTCGAAGCCTGCCGGCGCCTAAAGGCGCAGCCGGCCACGGCGCATATCCCCGTGGTCATGGTGACGTCACTCAATGACCAAAGTGAGCGGGTGCGCGGCTTGGATGCCGGGGCGGATGATTTTCTGGTCAAGCCCGTGGATCAGGCGACCCTTTTTGCCCGGCTGCGCGCGCTGTTGCGTGTGAAGCAGGTTCTGGATGCCTGGCGGCTGCGCGCCGAGACGGTGCGCGATCTGGGCTTTGAACCGCCCACCGCGCCACCTGAGGATTTTGAGGGCGCCAAGGTGCTGCTGCTGTCGGATAATGCCGCCGAGGCAGCAGCACTTTCCACCGCGCTCGGCGCCGATGGCATGACGCTTGAGCAATCGCGCGACGAGAAAACAGTCTGGGCCAAGCTGCAAGACCCGCAGGCGCATTACGATCTGGTGCTGGCCTCGCTCCCTATGTCAGAGGGGGATCCGCTACGCCTTGCCTCACGCCTTAGGGCAGAAGCGGAGACGCGCGATCTACCGCTGATGCTGATTGCCGATGATGAGCAGCGTGATCTTGTGTTGCGCGCCTTTGAATTGGGTGCATCCGACCATGTACTGCGCCCGATCAATGAGGAAGAATTGCGCGCGCGCGTGCGCAACCAGGTGCGGCGCCGGCGCTATCAATTGCGCCTCAGGGCGGAATTTGATCGCTCACTTGAATTGGCGGTGACCGATGGGCTGACGGGCTTGCGCAATCGCCGCTATGTCTTTCGCCATCTTGAATCCCTTCTGCGCGCAGGCACGGCCTGCGGCGTGCTGATGATTGATGTGGATCGCTTCAAGCCGCTCAATGATTATTACGGTCATGCGGCGGGCGACGCTGCCTTGCGCGAAGTGGCGGCGCGGCTGCGTGAACATGTGCGCGCTTCCGATGTGGTTGCACGCTATGGCGGGGAAGAGTTTCTGGTGGTGATGTCGGGCGCCGGGGCTGAGGAGACTGCGGTCATTGCCGAAAGACTGCGCACCGCCATTGGCGAAAGGCCGATTGATCTCGGCCAGGCCAAATTGCCGGTCACGGTGAGCATCGGCAGCGCCCTTTCGGCCCAGGCCACGGATGCCGAGGCGCTGATCGCCGCGGCCGATTCGGCCATGTATCGCGCCAAGGCTTCGGGCCGGAATTGTGTGGAAGCGGCGCGCGAGGTTGATGTGCGCGCAGTGTAATGGCGTCTTGGCGGAACTGACCAGGACAGTTGTGGCGTCAGAACGTGTTGCGTTCACATGGGTTCACGCAACCCGCTCTACATCGTTGTTTTTTGAGCATCTTCGCATGTTCAGATGATCCCATCTGAACGTGATATGCTCTAGCGCCGGGGTTCCGTCATTGGCACCGCAAACGCAAAAAGGGCGGGAAATCCCGCCCCTGACCCAACTATGAGACCTCCGCCTTTGGGGCGGGGGGGATTATTTGATCTTGGCTTCGCGGAAGACGACGTGCTTGCGCGCCACCGGGTCATACTTCTTCTTTTCCATCTTCCCGGTGATGTTGCGGGTATTCTTCTTGGTCACGTAAAAATACCCGGTTTCCGCGCTGCTGACGAGGCGAATGAGGATCGTGTTTGACTTTGCCATGGCTAAAAACTCCAAGCCCGGGGCCAGGGGGCCTCGAGCATCCGAGCCCCCTTCCTACCCAAGCGAGCGCTGGCGTCAAGGGGTTTTCGGGCCCGAGCCAGGGCAATCGCTTGAGATTGGTCGGGATTCCTGATTGCGGCGTAATGTGATTCATGGGTTACCTCGATTTGATGAGGTTTCTCCATGTCTTCTGCGTCACTCCTGGATCATTTTTCTGCGCTTGAGGACCCTCGCCA
>JADCFN010000049.1 GCA_020249505.1 Roseomonas sp.
CGTGCCGCCCTGGGCCTGCGCCAGCAGCACCGTATTCTCAAACCGCACCGTGATTTGCCCGGTGCAGCGCGCAATGCCGGGGTCCACACCCTCCACCTTCCGGTCAGCGCGGATGGTGCGCACCGTCTCCATGCCATTCGAAAAACTGAGCCGCGCGCCGGTCACCTGCGCCAGCGCAGCACCAGCACGGGTGATGGAACCCTGCGCCTTGCTAAAGGCCGTGAAGGCCGCGCCGCTTGGCGTGCCGCCGGAACTCGCCGCACCGCGTAGCGAGCCCTGGCCCAGCAGCCCAATTGTCGCACTGGCAGCACCGGTCGGCGTGAAATCCATCTCCAACGTATCAGCGCGCACGCCCGTGCACACATCGTAATTCGGCACATCCGGATAGCCGATTTCGATACTGTTGGAAGGCAGCGCAGCAAGGCCTGAGGCAAAGCTATGGATGAAGTTCGGGCTGGTGCCACTCGTGGTCGGTGGGCCGAACAGCAAGCGCAGCCAATGCCCAAAATTGATCAGGTCAATCGGCACCACCGCCTGGCCTGCCACCGTCACCGTATCCAAGAGCGGTGCGCCAGTGTCGCGATTGCCGCCAATGCCAATCACATCCGCATCCAGCAACGGTTGCTCCGCGCCCAGGTTGCAGGATAGAAAGGGCATGCGCCGCCAATTGCCACTTGGCGCGGTGCCATAGCTGGCCTCGGGAATCATGAGCAGGCGCGCATTCGCACCAATGGCACGGGGCATGGGAATTCTCCTGGTGGGCGATCAGGCCAGCGGTGAGCCGGTGGCGGTAAAGAACAATGCGACAGGCAGGCTCGCGGCACGCGCGCTGGCTGCGCCTTCGAATTCAACATCCTCGATATCCGCGCTGCCGGGCTGCGCCCATTCCACTGCGCCGTCCAGCATGGGATCGGCGGTGATGGCGGCTGCGATGGCAACCAGCAGCGCATCCAGCAGCGTATTATCCGTCGCCAGCACTTCGATTTCCGCGCGATGTTCAATCGCATAGGCCAAGGGCGAGAGGATTGGCGTTTCCGCCACACTCTCCCCATCACGCAGCACCACCAGGCCACCCGCGGGCAGGCGCTGCGGCACGGTTTCATTGCGGCGGATGACGGGCGCCGGGTTGCGTGCGGCCAGGCTGGCGTTCAGGCGCGCGAACAGGGCGGTCAGGGCGGCTTCGCGCAGGCTCATCGCGGCCTCCCTGCCTCGGCGGCCCAGGCCGCCACAAAACGCCCAGGCAGGCGGCGCAGGCCACGCTCTGCCGCGCCCTTTACGTCGAGCCGCTTGGTGAGCTTCACCTGCGGTAGCAGTAGGAACATGGGCACCATGCCGCGCGCGAGCAGCCCGCGCGCCCAGGCCTCTCGGCCTCGGCGATGGGCGGTGCCGATTTCGGTGACGCCGCCGGCAATCAACCGCAGGCGTTGGCGCCGCCGTACGGCCTGTTGCCCGGCGCGGAGTGGCAAGCACCAAACAAAGCCGCGCCCTGATTTGAATGGCCTCAGAAACGCCTGGCCCGAGGCCACCATCTGCGCTGGCGTCACGCGCATGCCTTTCTCGCCCCGCCCGCGCCTGCCACGCGCGGCGTTAAAGCCGGTAGGGATAGCGAGGAACTTCCGCCCGCCCTTGGCGCGGATCAGCGCGCCGCGCTCAAAAGCATCAATCACCTTGGGGACTTTGGTGAATACCAAACCGGCAGGCCGGAGAGACTGACCCGTCCGTGGAAACACCATGGACCGCCAAGCATTGGCGATACCGCGCGCATTGCCGGCAAAGGCGGTGGTGACCTGCTGGCGGAGTTCGGCTTTGACCTCGGCGGTCTCGGTACGGATCGCGGCCATGGCAGCACGTTCGCCCGCGCGTACTTCTTCTGCCAGCATTTTTCGGAGATCACCGACTAGCTGCGCGCCAAGCCTCATGGCATGTGCCTATCGCTGACAAAAGATGCGCCAGGCCGTGCCGGTGGCGTCGCGTTCGGCATGGCGGACGGTGAGCACTTCGCCGCCGATCGAGAAGGTGTCGCCCGATGCGATATCAGGCAGGGTGGCGATGGCGAGTGAGAGAATATCGCTGGCTGAAATCACCTCTGTCCCGAATGCATCCGCCATGCGGTCAGGCGAGGAACGCAGCACGCGCAGGCTGACCGGCGCGCCCGTGCCGCCCTGGCGATACTGCGCATCCACGCCGAGATGCGCATCAGCGATCAGGCTTGCCATGGCGGTATCAAAGGCGCTCATCGCTTCAGCACCTCGACAATACGCGGCAGCGTCTTTTCGGCCGAGCGGCCAATGACGTAACCACCCAAACCAATCTCGACGATGTTCCAGAGCTTGAGCGCCTCGGCCTCACTGATCCCCGGCGCGGACCATCCGAGCCAGCGTGCGACGATCAACAGGCCAAAGGTCAGCATCAGGATTGGTCGCCAGCAGGCAGCAAGCCAATGCTCGGATTGGGCCTCGGTCTTGATGATATCGGCGGCGGCCTTTTCCAATTCGCCCGCGCGCGCGAGAAGGGCAGCATTCAGTTCCGCCTCGGCTCGCTGCCGTGCCTCGGCATCGGGGAATAGCCGCTTGAGCGCATCCCCCAGGATCGGCACCAGCGCGGGCAGCAATGCGCCGATCATGGGTATTTCCCCCGGTCCAATTCGAAATGCGGGCCATCGGGGAAGCTCGCCCAATCACCGCCCCAGGTGATCGCCACGCCAAGCTTTTGTGCCGCACCCTTCATGGCGCTGGCGAGTTGCGCATATAGCGGCCAGTCCCAGCGGATTTCGCCATTCTCCGGCACGCCATCACCATCATCGAGCCAATAGCCGAGATCGACGGCATGGCCCGTCAGGTGCCGACTATTCATGGTGCGCGATGCACCAAGTGCCACAAGCTTGGCTTGCCTTTCGCGGGACCGCAGCCCTTCCAGCACGATGAAGGGCGCGGCCTTGCGTGCCTCGATCACCACGCGCACCAGATGGGGATGCACGCCTTGCATGCGTTCATGGTCGCGCGCCAACAGGATCGTCATGTTCACGCCCCCGCCGCGGGAACGCGGTTGAGCCAGACACGCACGGTGGCATCGGCGGCGAGTGCCGCCTGGGTGGAGATGCCCACCTGGAAATTGCCGGTGGCGGTCGCGGTAATGCGGCGGTTGGTATTGTCCCAAAAGACGCGCACACCAGCAGCGATGGCAAGCGCCGGTTCCTTGGTGAGGTCGAACACGCCCATGGTCTGCGCCTCGATCATGGCGTTCTGCACGCCATCCACGGCGGCGACGCCGAACAGCGCACCGACCAAGACGCCCTGACCGGCGGAAACGCCGGTCGCATAGGGCACGGCAATGGCCAAGCTATTGCCCGGCTGGATGAAGTTACGCATGGAATAGTTCTCCTGAAACGCAACAGGCGCCCCGAAGGACGCCCGTTGCAAAATTGCGATGATGAGAAAGACGAAGAGCGATCAGGCGCCCGGATTGAACCAGGCCCCGCGCCAATCAATGGCGCCGACGCCGAAGTCGAAGATCACGCTGACCTCGACGGCAGCCATGCCGAAGAGCACGGCGACCAGGACACCTTGGCCGGAAGTGACGCCGCCCGCATAGGGGACGGCCAACGCTAGTGGTGCGATTCATGCTGACCTTTCCCGCCCCCAAAATGCGCCCGCGTACCACTAGCCATGAATTTAGTGTGCCGATTCACGCCGCTATCGGGAACCGACAGCAGCGATCGGACCACTAGGCTGTCGCGCGGTTGGATGAAAGTTTTCATAATAATGGGGCATCCTGGTTTGAGTACGGAGGTGATTGACGCCGCGTCCGGCACGGCGCGTCGGGTATGGCTGGTCTGCAATTCGCCGGGTTGACCCGGCCTGTTGACGCGCCCTAGACTCATCTATCCGAAGCGCGTCCGCGTAGGAGGCGAGCATGGCGACGGTCTACGGCATGACCCCTTCGGGCAATTGCTGGAAAGCGGTTCAGATCCTGAGGCTCACAGGCCACCCCATCCGTTGGGTGGAGGTGGACACGAACGGGGGTGAAACCCGCACACCGGCTTTCCTGCATCGCAACCCCATGGGCAAGGTGCCCGTGGTGGAGACTGAGGACGGCAATGTCTTTGTGGAGTCGAACGCCATCCTCGCGCATTTCGCCGAGGGCACGCCTTGGCTGCCGCCACCTGGCCTGGCCCGCACCCGGGTGTTCGAGTGGCTGTTCTACGAGCAGTACAGCCACGAGCCTTACATCGCGGTCGCACGCAACATCCGGGCCTACCTCCGCACCACCAAAGCCGAGGCGGAGCGGCTCGAGCGCTGCCGCGAGGGCGGAGAGCGCGCGCTCGGGGTGATGGAGGAACGGCTGATGCGGCACGACTGGCTAACGGAGCCCGGCCCGACGATCGCTGACCTGGCACTGTTCGCTTACACGCATGTGGCCGACGAGGGTGGCTTCGACCTCCAGCGCTGGCCCGCCCTGTCGGCTTGGATCGCACGGGTCCGAGCGCTACCTGGCATTGTGCCGCTGCGCTAGGGCCTGCCGGCGACGCTTCGGCATCGGCAGGTC
>JADCFN010000005.1 GCA_020249505.1 Roseomonas sp.
CGCGTGCTCAAACGAAAGCCCCTGATGCAGGCAATGGCCGACAAGATCAGACGCGCTGGGCGACGTAGCCGATATCGGCTGCGAAAACAGACCGCCGAGCCGGTATTCGGTCAGATCAAGCAGCCCAGAGGCTTCCGGCAATTCCTCCTCCGAGGGCTCAACCAGGTCAAAGGCGAATGGGCCATGATCTGCACCGCCCACAACATCCTCAAGCTCTACAAGGCAACAGGATAAACAAAGGGGGACACGCACCAGAAACCTTGCTGGGGTCAACGTGAAAAAAAAGCCGACGGCCATTATCAGACAGGCTCCTAGGGTTTATTTTGGCTGCATAGCGCGCACGAGGTCTGCCACATCCGGCGCATCATCCAGGCGCCAGATCGCATCCCGTAGCGCCGCCGCGCCCACCTTCCCCAAAAGCGGCTCGGCATTGTCGCGATATTTCGCTTCCAATTCATCATCAGAAAGCGGCGCGCCGGGGTCACCCTTCGGCAGAAACACGGTTTCCGTCAGCTTCGTGCCATCATCCAAGGTGATGGTGACACGCGCCGGAAATTTCGCCGGATAGAGTTTATTCAACTCCGCATCCGGCACCACTTCCGTCCGCGCCAGCACCTGGCGGATCAGCGCATCATGCACACGCCCAGGCGCGAATTGGCGCTGAGTCAATTCCCCATCCACCGCGGCGGCGGCAATGCAATAGGGCACGGAAACCCGCGCGCCCATCAGCGTGGTGACATCCTTATTGGAGAAATGTGATTTCACCGTGTCATAGGTTTCATTGGTGATGGAGATGATGCGCTTCGGGTCCGGCTTATGCTTGGCGACGATGGCGAGCGTTGCCTGAATGGGCGAATGGCTGGCCAGGATGGAGGGGAAGTATTTGAAGCCGTTTTGCAGAATTTCCCATTCCGTCCCGAGCCCCGCAGTGAGCACGGCTGCTTTCGGTTCCAGCGAAAACGCCGCCAGATAGCCTTTGGGGTGTTCCAGAATACCGGGCGGGCTGGTCGCGCCAAGCGCCGCCAATTGCGCCGAGAGAATACCATTCAGCGCGGCCTTGCCCGGATGGATGGATTTGGTCATGTCGCCGGATTCAAAGAAGGTGTTCAGACCCGCTGCCTGCGTGCCCGCAAGGCCAAGTGCGCGTTGCACACCATCTGCATCCAGTCCCATGGCATGCGCCGCACCGGCTGCGGCACCGAAGGTTCCATTGGTCGCAGTGGAATGCCAGAAACGATAATGCGTTGGCATCACCGCCATGCCGACACGCACCGCCACTTCATAACCCGCCACCAGCGCCGCCAGCATGGCGCGGCCGGAAAGCCCACGCGCTTCGGCCAGGGCAAGCGCGGTTGGCACCATCACTGACCCCACATGCAATAAGGCGCGTTTATGCGTGTCATCATTATCGGCGGCATTGATGAGGATACCATTGGCGAGTGCCGCGAAAGCAGGCTGCACCGCAGCACCCTTGGTCCCCATGACATGCGCGCCGGGCGCGCCGGGATAAAGCGCCGCAATATCGCGCGCGATGCGGGATTTTTCAGCATCCTCTGTCCAGGCCGCCATGGCGCAACCCAGCGCATCCAGCACCAGCCGCGCCGCTTGGCGCATGACTTCTGGCGGCAGCGCATCCGGCTCGATACCAGCCGTAAATTCGGCAAGGGCGCGCGTGGTCATCGTGTTTCTTCCTTCTGGGGCGCTGCTGGTGAGGCGTAAATCAGGCTGTAAAAACTGGCGGGGTCCGATACCCCTTGGGCCACAAGCGCTGCATTGATCATCTCAGCATTCGTGCCTTCAACCACGATGATCGTGGCGAAGGACCCATCGCCCCCTGGGCGCAGTTTTTCTTCTGGGCTTGGCACGGTGACGGTCGGATCAGCGCGCCATATCCGCACGCGCGTCACACCCGGCTGTTTAAGCATTGCAGATAACTGCGCTTCCAGCCCCATCGCTGGTGCTTCTTGTTGCGCGATCAGCGCCAGCATGCCGCCGGCTCCGGCCTGCCCCTCATCCAAGGCCACGCGGCAAATACTACGTGACATGGTGCGGAAATGCGCCATGATGCGCGCGGTCCAATCCGTAGGCTCCGCCAAGCGCTTGAGATACGGCGCGGAGCACAGCACTTGCGGTGTCGCGGTTTCGTAAAAGGTGAGAAATTCCGCGCGCGGGCCATTCAGGCGGCGATAGCGCCGGGCAGAGAGAAACCCCGGAATGCCAAGCCGATCCGGCACGTGATCCTGCTGATACCAGGCTTCATAATCACGCCGATCACAAGCAGGCGCGATATCATTCATCACGCAAAGCAAACCGCCATCCTTGGCCATACTGTTCCATCCCTTACTTTCCGGCGCCGAGTATTGCCCCTGTTGCGCGCCAGGGAAAGCGGCGCCCGTACTGGACAGATAGGGTGCGCCCGTCCACGATAAGCGCAAGAAGAGGGGAGGAACGCCACCATGAAAAGACGTTCATTTATCGCTGTCGGCGGCGCGCTACTTGCCGCACCGAGTATTGTGAGCGCGCAAGGCACCTGGGTGGCGACACGCCCCATCCGCTTCATCGTGCCCTGGCCGCCCGCCGGCACCACGGATATTGTCGCGCGGATGATTGCGCCGGCCTTGCAGGAAGCGCTTGGCCAAAACGTGATCATCGAAAACCGCGCCGGTGCGGCCGGCCTGATCGGTACGGAAGCCATTGTGCGCGCCGATCCTGATGGCCATGCCTTCGGCTTCATCATCAGCACCCATGCCGCCAATGCGCATCTGGTGAAGAACCACCCCTTCGATGCGGTGCGCGACATCACGCCAATAATTCATGTGGCGAATGTCCATAACATCCTCTGCATCAACAACAACCTGCCACCGCGCACCGTGCCGGAGCTGATAACTTGGGGCCGGACCAATCCACTCGCCTTCGCATCATCTGGCACCGGGACTTCGACGCATATTAGTGGAGAGATGTTCCGCCTTGCCACGGGGCTCACCATGACCCATGTGCCATATCGCGGCGGCGCGCCGGCCTTGACGGACCTCATGGCCGGCAATGTGCCGATCATGTTCGCCAATGCCACATCCGCGCTGCCGCATGTGCGGGGTGGACGGATACGCGCGCTGGGTGTGACGGCGGCGCAGCGCCTACCTTTCCTGCCGGAAGCGCCCACCATCGCCGAAGCTGCCATCCCCGGTTACCAGATTGCCGAATGGTACGGCATTGTGGGGCCGCGCGGCATGCCCCACGCTGCGGCGCAACGCCTCAATAGCTTGATTGGTGGCATCATCACCGCGCCAGAGATGCGCCAAAAGCTGCTCGATTCCGGCGCGGAAGTTGTGGGCGGCACGGCGGATGCTTTTGGTACGCTCATCACCAATGATGTCGCGCGCTATGGGCAGGTCATCCGCGAAGCTGGGATCACCGCGGAATGACCGCGCCGCTTTCTGGTAAGATTGCGCTTGTCAGCGGCGCAAGCCGCGGGATAGGCGCTGCCATCGCCCGCACCCTGGCGCGTGATGGCGCCAAGTTAGTGCTGCTGGCGCGCAGTGAGGCCGATATGCAGAAGGTTGCCGCCGATTGCGGCGCGGATTGCGTGGTGGTGCCCGGTGATTTGCGCGAAGATGCCGCCGCCAAAGCAGCGGTGGAAGCCGCCACCCAGCGCTTCGGCGCCTTGGATATTCTTGTCCATAGCGCAGGTGCGACAAAGCGCGGCGATTTCCTCACGCTTTCCGATGATGATTGGGCGGATGGCTATGCGCTAAAATTGTTTGGCGCTGTGCGGCTTGCACGCGCTGCCTGGCCACATTTGTGCAAGGCGAAGGGCGCCGTTGTGAACATAGGTGGCGTTGGCGGGCGTTTGGCGAGTGCGGATTTCACCATTGGCGGTTCGGTCAATGCGGCGCTCATGAATTTCACCAAGGCGCTTGCGGATCGCGGCGTGGCGGATGGTGTGCGCGTCAACCTCATCAATCCCGGCAATATTCATACGGATCGGCTGACGCATCGCATCCGAACCCGCGCCAAGGAATTGGGCGCGGATGATGCTGCGGCAGCGGCTGATCTGGCACGCGAAGCCGGCATCAAACGCTTCGCCACGCCTGAGGAAATTGCCGAGGTCGTCAGCTTCCTGGTCAGCGACCGCGCGAGCTATGTGCAAGGCACGCTGATGGATGTGGATGGCGGTTGGCTGCGGGCGGTTTAAGGAAAGGAAAGCGACATGTGCGACAAGGCAAAAGAACGCGGGCTTGGCTGGCGCGGCTGGATGCCCTTGCCTCCCCGGACGGAAACCACAGCGCTCGGCCCCTGGTTGGACCTGACGCACCCGATAGATGAGGCGATGCCGCGTGTGCCAACCTTCGGCCCGCCCAAGGTGAAGAAGCTGTTCTGCCTGCCCGCCGATCCGTTGACGATGACGAGCTTTGAGATGGTGGTGCATACCGGCACGCATGTTGATGCGCCCTGCCATTTCTACAGCGATGGGCCAAGCATGGAACAAGTGCCGTTGGAACGCTGGAATGGCCCGGGCGTTGTTTGGCGCTTTGATCTGCCGCCCAATAGCCTAATTGAACCGGAACATCTGGAAGCCGCGCGCCCCTTGCTGCGCCCCGGCGATATCCTGGCGCTGGACACGGGTTCTTCGCCGCACATCAATACGCCCGCCTATGATGCGCATCCGTGCCTTAGTTTGGCAGCGGCGGATTGGATTGTGGCGAAGCAGGTAAAGCTGCTCGCCTGTGATTTCCCAACCCCTGATCTGCCCGTGCATCGTCGCCCACCCGAGGGCTTTACCTGGCCCGTGCATCAGCGCCTATTGCGTGACGGTGTGCTGATTTGTGAGCATTTGCGCGGGCCGCGCCCGCTTGCCGGCAAGCGCGTGGAATTCATCTTTGGCGCGCTTTCCATCACCGGATCGGATGGCGCGCCGGCACGCGTCATGGCGCGTGAAATCGCTGACTAAACCGAAGGAAATGTCCCATGGGTGAAGCTGTTTCTGCCACGCAAATCCTGGGACGTTTCATCGCTGAATCGCGCTTTGATTCTCTGCCCGAGGCGCTGCGGCATGAAGGGCGGCGTTCCATCCTCAATCACGTGGGCTGCGCCTTGGGTGTTGCGCGTGATCCTGCGGTAATTACAGCGCTTGAGATCATGCGCGAAGCTTCAGGCAAGCCACGCGCCACCGTACTGGGCCAGTGCGATCGGCTTGGTGTGATGGAAGCGGCTTTCGTCAATGCCATCGCTTCGAACTTGCTCGATTATGATGACACGCATCTGAATACCGTGATCCACCCAAGCGCGCCGGTTGCCCCGGTGGCCTTTGCACTTGGTGAGGAAGCTGGCGCCAGTGGCGCTGAGGTTTTGCACGCCTTCCTGCTGGGCGGGGAAATCGCCTGCCGCATCGGCAATGCAGTCTCTCCTGGGCATTACGCGCGGGGCTGGCACATTACCGCAAGTTGCGGGGTGTTTGGCGCGGCGGCGGCGGCGGCGCGGCTGATGCGGTTATCAGTGGAAGAAACCACGCATGCGCTGGGCATTGCCGCCAGCCAATCCGGCAGCATCGTCGAAAACCTGGCGACGGCGGCGAAGAATATCGGCGTGGGCAATGCGGCGCGGAATGGCATTCTGGCTGCGCGCTTTGCCGCCCGTGGCTATCGCGCCGCGCCGCTTGCCATTGAAGGGCCTCTGGGCTGGGCGCGTGCCATGGGAGATGAACCCGTGCTGGCTGAGATCACCGAAGGGCTTGGCCAGCGCTGGGAAATCGCGCGCAATACCTACAAGCCCTATGCGGCGGGGATTGTCTTTCACGCAGTGATTGATGCCTGCCTGGCGCTGTGCGAACAGCTTGGCGAAGCGGTCACGCAAATCAAAAGCGTGACAGTTGCCGGCGATGCACTTTTGCTGGCGCGCGGGGATCGCGTAGTGCGCAATGAACGCGACACGCGCGTCAGCATTCATCACTGCGCCGCGATTGCCCTGCTGCTGGGTCGCGCCGATGTCGCGGATTTTGAAATGCCTGCGGTGCGGAACCCTGCCCTTGCGGCGCTGCGCGCCAAAGTGGTGGCGGAATGCGATGCCAGCCTGCCGCGTGGGGCTGCGCGTGTGACCATCATGCTGATTGATGGCAGTACGCATCAGTCCTATGTCGAACACCCGCGCGGCAGTGCTGAACGCCCGCTGAGTGACACGGAACTTGCCGCGAAATACCGCGCCAATGCGGCGCTTGGCGGCACTACTGCGGATGTAGAAGGACAGATCACAGCACTTTGGGCGTTGGACCAGGCGGCGTCCATCGCGCCGCTGATGACGCTGCTCAGTAGCCCGGCGCGCAATGCAGCAGGGTAAAGCCGGCCGAGGTGATCACCAGATCAATCTTATCCGGTGTGGTCCAGCCGATATCCTGCTCCTTACTGCGCGGATCCTGATCATCAAACTCTGGCGGCCCGAAGCGTGTGATCAATCTTTGGCGCAGAAGATCGCCCTGCGCTGCAGCGCCACGGCCTGAAACGCACGCCAAGCCACCGGTTTTTATGTCGAAGCCGAAGGCGATATTCATACGCAGCCCCTCCACATTGAAGGTGCCGCGCGCGCGATATTCCACCCGCGTATCCATCATCCGCCGCTCGGCGGCCGGCAGGCTGCGTACCGCGCGGCGCGATGCAGTTACCGCTTGCGCTTCCGTCATGCCCCAGCGCGTATATTCCCAGGCAGCATCAGCTGGCGGCGCGAACGCCAGCAGCATCACTACGATCAGGCCATGGCGGGCCAATTTCATGCGGCATTTCCGGGCGGCGCCCGACCTCTGACTTTCCTTGCTTGCCTATAGCGCGAAATGCGTAGCCTTGCGCGGGGCGAGCCGGGCGTTTGGAGAATGCGCTTGGCGTATCTCATGGCCAAACAGGCACGCCATCCAGCCCCGCAGTTTCTGGCAGACCGCAAATCAGATTCGCATTCTGCACCGCTTGGCCGGCCGCCCCCTTACCGAGGTTATCAACCACGCCCATTGCGATCACCAAGTTGCGCTCTGGGTCCGCCGCGTAGCTGATGAACGCAAGGTTCGAACCGGTAGCCCATTTGGTCTGCGGTGGCTTGTCGGTCACGCGAACAAAGGCCCGCCCAGCATAGAAGCGCCGCGCCGCGTCCAAGCACTGGTCCGTGGTAGCGCGGCCTCGGCAGTAAATGGTCGCGAGTATGCCACGGGTCATCGGCACCAGGTGCGGCGTAAACACCAGCCCGGCCGCGCTGCTGCCACTCAGCCGCTCAATCGTCCTAGCCATCTCGGGCATGTGGGTGTGCTTCAGCAGACCATAGGGCACCAGGTTCTCATTGCTCTCGGCATAGCCGAATCTGCTGTCGCCGCCGCCCCGACCAGCGCCGGAAATACCGGTCTTGGCGTCAATCACGATGTTGCCGGGTTCGATCAACTTATTGGCCAGCAATGGCGCGAGTGCTGTCAGCGCCGCCGCTGGAAAACACCCGGGATTGGCAATGCGAGTCTGACCCGCGATCTGCGCTGGCCAGATGTCGGCCAAACCATAGACCCAATCTTCAATATAGCGGTGGTCGCCGCCGATATCGACGATCTTCACGCCCTTGGGGACACGCGCCAGCGCCTCGGCCGAACTGCCCGTAGGCAGTGAGGCAAACAGCACATCGAGCTTCGGGAGCATCGCCGGGTCCCATTTCTCGATCATCATTTCGGCCAGCTTTGCTGGCGCACCGGGGAAGCGGTCCCCCAAGCGGCTGCCGGCGCTGCCTTCGCCTGCAGCGTAGACCAGTTCGAAAGCCGGGTGGTTTGCGACCAGGCGCATCGCTTCGCCCCCGCCAAAGCCGCTGATGCCGACAATACCAATGCGAATGCTCATGATGGTTTCCTATTGCTGGAGTGCTCGTTGCCTGCGGCGTCGAGGCGCTTGCTCATGTATACGGTCGCACCGAACTGCGGGTGCTCTTCCTCGCGATCAACCCGATAGCCGAGCCTGCCGTAGAGTCGGAGATTCTCGGCAAACCGCGCGTTGGTGTAGAGCCGCATCTCGCTCAGGTTGAGAGAGCGGGCGACTTCCTCCGCATGCGCCATCAGCGCGCTGCCATGGCCACAGCTCTGATGGGTGGGTAACACCGCGACATTGACGATCAGCAGGTGATCAGCCTTAGGCGCCATTTCGATCAGCGCCACGGCTTCGCCATCCACGCGCAGCAGATCTACGAGGTGTTCACGCAGTGCCGCATCATAATCGGCGGTCATCGGTCGCGGCTCACGCCCAAGGATGGGCACCCACTTCGCGTAAGCCGCGCGGGTCAATTCGCGGACGGTCGCTGCATCAGCGGTGATGGCGCGCCGCACTGTTTTGTGCCCGCCATCTTTAGATGCTTGTGAAGGATCGGAGTGGGCGGAGTTGCTGTTTCGCACGGTGTTCTCCTGTGATCTGGGCAAAGAAAAACCCCCGAGGCCAGGGGCTGCGGGGGTTCAAAGATGCGGGCTGATGCCGCCTCGGCGGTGGACCGCTACGGGGCGGACCTCACCAGGGGAGGGGCTTGTCTACACGCAGCCACAGAAGCCGCCGCTGAGAAGCAGCGACGGCGTCGGTTAGCGTTGCGGTGGCGGAGCCCGTTCATGAATCAAAGCCTAGTGTTACGGCTGAAGGCCTGTCAACGCGGATGTGACGCCACGCGCCCCATGGGCATTCACGCCCGCCCGTGACAAGCCTTGAATTTCCTAGCCCGTATGACCTTTGCCAGGAGGTCGGGCTTATAGCCGGCTAATTCCGCGTCTGGTCTGGCACCGTTTCGTCTGGCGAGGGGCGGGCATTCACGAATTCTTCCATGCTCTCACAATGGAGCGCGAGGTGGTGAAGCTTCGGATACTTGTCCGCCGGAAACATATCGGGCACGCGCATCTTCATGTAGCCAACAAGGCAGCCGGCGGTGATATCGGCCTGCGTCATCTTCCCGTCAAAGAACCAAGGCGCGCCGCAGTCATGCTCCAGTTTGTCGAGCGCGGCCGAAATCTGCTGCATCAGCCGCTTTTCGAAGTCACGGTTGATGTGCTTGTCGCTGTGGAACAGCCGCTCAAAGGACAGCGCAACGCACTTGTCCATCAATCCATGCGCCAGCACCACCGCCTGCAGCACCCTGCGCCGCTCCGGCCCATGCGGCGGCGTCAGCGCGCGGGCTGGTCCCGCCAACTCGTCCAAGTGGTCGATAATGGCGGAGGAGTCGATCAGCACCTCGCCCGATTCCAGAATCAGCGAAGGTACACGCACCAGCGGATTGATCTTTCGCATCTCCTCCATGTCGCGGAACACCGAGATCGGATTGCGCGTGTAAGGCATGCGGTAGTGATTGAGTGTCACCGCCACACGCCGCGCAAAGGGAGAGTCGAACTGGCCAACGAGGATCATGCGCAGTTCGTAGCGCGATCATGAAAGCCGCTCAAGCGCCTTCTCAAGGCCGATGCACGGCAGGCACTGGGCCGGTTCCAGGCCGTGGTCGAGGCCAGTGAGGGCGCGGCAGAGCGGCATGAGGAGGTCCTTGCCAAGGAAGCGTTGGCCTAAAGCCTTTGCGAGCCAGATGGAATTACTGGACCAGCAAATGCCTCAAACCCGCCCGTGACAGGCCTTGTACTTCTTCCCGCTCCCGCAGGGGCAAGGCGCATTGCGCGGTGTACCCGCCCAAGTGCTTGGGTCATTCGGGTCAACCGCTGCGGGTAAGGAACGTGGCGCTGCCGTGCCGATCGGCGCGGTAACCGGCGGGCCATCCACTTCCATCATCTCCGCCCCCGCGAGCGTCGGGTCCGGGTGGCGCATGTCAAATACGCCAATGCCTTCCGGCGCGGGTGGCGGCGCATCGGGGCGGATTTCAATGCGCAGCAATAGGCTCGTCACACGTTCGCGCAGATTCTCCAGCATGGAATTGAATAGGCGGAAGGCTTCGCTTTTGTATTCATTCAGCGGGTCACGCTGGCCATAGGCGCGCAGCCCAATGCCCTGGCGCAAATGATCAAGCGAAAGAAGATGTTCCTTCCAGGATTGATCGAAAATCTGCAGCAGCAGGGATTTTTCGATCTGGCGCATGATCTCCGGCCCCACATTGGCCGCACGGGACGCGTAAGCCTGCGCCGCCGCCTGCGTCAGGCGTTCGCGCACCGCGTCATCATCAATGCCTTCTTCGCGCGCCCAATCCGCCACCGGCAGATCAAGGTTCAAAAGTTCCTTGACGTCACGATCCAGCTTTTCCAAATCCCATTGTTCGGGATAGGCGTTTTCCGGAATGGCACGCGCAACGATATCGGCAATGGTTTCTTCGCGCATTTCCGCGATGGTTTCGGCGACTTCATTCGCCATCATGAAGGCGCGGCGCTGGGCATAAACTTCCCGCCGCTGATCATTCATCACGTCATCGTATTTCAGCAGATTCTTGCGGATATCGAAGTTCCGCGCCTCCACCTTCTTTTGTGCGCGTTCCAGGGCCTTGTTGATCCAGGGGTGGACAATCGCCTCCCCTTCTTTCAGGCCGAGCTTCTGCAACATGCCGCCCATGCGGTCAGACCCGAAGATGCGCATCAGATCATCTTCCAGCGAAAGGAAGAAGCGCGAGGCACCCGGGTCCCCCTGGCGGCCGGAACGACCACGAAGCTGATTATCAATGCGCCGGCTTTCGTGGCGTTCCGTGCCAATAACGAAAAGCCCGCCCGCCTCGCGCACGATGGGCCGCGCTGCGTCAACCTCGGTCTTGTGGCGCGCCAAAGCGGTTTCAAATTCTGGCCCTTCGGAAGCATCGGCTTCCTGCCGCGCCAGCATTTCCAGATTACCGCCCAATTGAATATCCGTGCCGCGGCCCGCCATATTGGTCGCAATCGTCACCGCACCGGCGCGCCCAGCCTGGGAAATAATGGTCGCTTCCTGTTCATGGTAGCGCGCATTCAGCACCTGGTGCGGAATGTTCTTCTTCTTCAGCAGCGTTGAAATCAGTTCGGATTTTTCGATGCTGGTGGTGCCAACCAGGCAAGGCTGGCCGCGCCCGCGGGCTTCTTCGATCAGCTTCGCCACGGCTTCGTATTTTTCTTCGGCGTTACGATAGACCTCATCATCCTGATCCAGGCGCGCAACGGGCACATTGGTCGGGATTTCCACCACATCCAGCTTGTAGATTTCGGCAAATTCATCCGCTTCTGTCGCCGCCGTGCCGGTCATGCCGGCAAGCTTCGGATAAAGCCGGAAATAATTCTGGAAGGTGATGGAAGCCAGCGTCTGATTCTCTGGCTGGACTGTCACATGTTCCTTGGCTTCCAAAGCCTGATGCAGGCCATCGGAATAGCGCCGGCCTTCCATCATGCGGCCGGTGAATTCATCAATGATGATGATCTTGTCCTGCCGGACAATATATTCGACATCGCGCGTGAAAAGTGTATGCGCCCGCAAGGCCTGGTTCACATGATGCACGAGTGACACGTTTTCCGTGTCATACATATTGCCTTCGGTCAGCAGGCCAAATTGGCGCAGTAATTCTTCCACCCTTTCGCCGCCCAATTCGGTCAGGCTCACGGCGCGCTGCTTTTCGTCCTTCTCGTAAGTCTCCTTGTCCTTCACCAGCTCCTTCATCACCTCATCGGTGCGGCGGTAAAGGTCGGAAGTGTCGTCGGTCGGCCCGCTGATGATCAGTGGCGTGCGCGCCTCATCCACCAGGATGCTGTCAACTTCATCCACGATGGCATAGGCGAAATCGCGCTGGACCATATCTTCCAGCCGATACCTCATATTGTCGCGCAGATAATCAAAGCCGTATTCATTATTGGTGCCATAGGTGACATCACAGGCATAAGCTGCCTGGCGCTGATCATCCGTCAGCCCATGCACAATCACGCCGACAGTCAGGCCCAGGAAGCCATAGACGCGCCCCATCCATTCCGCATCGCGCTTCGCCAAATAGTCATTCACCGTCACCACATGCACGCCCTTGGCGGGCAGCGCATTCAGGTAAACCGGCAGGGTCGCGACCAGCGTCTTGCCTTCGCCGGTTTTCATTTCGGCGATCTTGCCTTCATGCAGCACCATGCCGCCGATCATCTGTACATCGAAATGGCGCAAGCCCAGCACGCGGCGTGACGCTTCCCGCACGGTCGCAAAGGCTTCCGGCAACAGCGCATCCAAGGCCTCGCCCTTGGCCAGCCTTTCGCGGAACAGCGCGGTCTGCCCCGCCAGCGCTTCATCTGAAAGCGCCTGCAGGCGAGGTTCCAGCGCATTGATCGCGGGCACGCGGGATTGATAGCGCTTCAAGGCGCGGTCGTTGGAGGTGCCGAAAATAGCGGCTGCAAGGCGGGCAAACATCTGGCGCGTCAATCTCCGGCGGGCTCACGCCCGTTCGTGGCGCCGGGGCGCCTAAAGCATGTTTCGGATTGGCCGCAGAGATAGGCTCCCCCGGGGGGCGGGTCAACGCTTGCGCCTTGTGGGGAAGGGGCGCTTCGGCCATGTTCCGGGCCGATCACCGATTTGGGACCAGCCCCTATGCGCCATTCGCGCGGCCCTGCCGCCTCTGCCCCCCTTCGCGCCACCCTGGCGCTATTGCTGGGGGTGGCCTTTGCCCAGCCCGGCCTGGCCCAGCCCGCCCCAGCGGCCCCGCCGGCTGACCCCATTGTGGCCAAGGTGGATGGGGAGGAGATTCGCTTCTCAGACCTCGCCAATGCCGCCCAGGAATTGCCTGAAGAATTGCGCGGCGCGCCGCCGCAAATGCTCTATCCCCTGCTGCTCGATCAAATGATCGCCGGGCGCGCTGTGGCGGCTGCCGCCCGTCGCGCGGGGTTGGACAAGGATGAGGCGGTGCGCGCGCGCATCCGCCGCGCCGAAGAACAGGAATTGCAGCAGGCCTACCTATCCCGCGCTTTGGCTGGGCTCGTGACGGAAGAACGCATCCGCGCGGCTTATGATGCCGAAATCCGCGCCCGCCCGGCGGAAGAAGAAGTCCGCGCCCGCCACATTCTGGTGCCGACAGAAACCGAGGCTCGGGAAGCCTTGGCCGAAATCCGCGCCGGGGCTGATTTCAACGCCGTGGCGCAGCGCCGTTCTGCCGGGCCGGGCGCCCGTGAAGGCGGTGATCTTGGTTTCTTCAAGCGTGGCGATATGGTGCCGGAATTCGCCGAAGCGGCCTTCGCAATACCGGCGGGGCAAATGAGTGCGGCGCCCGTGCGCAGCCCCTTTGGTTGGCACATTATTCGCGTAGATGAACGCCGCGCATCGGCGCCGCCAAGCTTTGAAGAGGCGCGCGAAGCGCTCCGCCAACGCCTGTTCGAAGGTGAAATCAACGCTGTGGTGCAGCAGGCCCGCAACACGGCAAAGATCGAACGCTTTAATATGGATGGCTCCACACCGCGCGCGATTGATGCGGCGGAACCCCCAACCCCAACCGCCCCGGCGGGCCGCCCCGCGGCCCCTACCCGTCGTTGAAGTGAGAGAAGCCCCATGGCCGGACATGATATCCCCACCTCACCACTCGCCCTCCCGCTGCCGGAAATGCCGGCGGTGCCGGGGGTGCGCGTTGCCTCAGGCCGCGCCGCGATTCGCTACAAGGATCGCGATGATGTGACCGTGATGGCCTTCCCTGCCGGCACCTCGGTGGCCGGCGTCTTCACCCGCAATCGCTGCCCTGGCGCGCCGGTGGATTGGTGCCGCGCCGCGCTGCCCGGCGGTAAGGCGCGTGGCCTGGTGGTGACAGCCGGTAATTCCAACGTCTTCACTGGCCGTGCCGGTCGCCAAACCTGTGAGGAAACCGCCAAGGCCGCCGCCGCTATCCTCGGCTGCAAGCCCAAGGAAGTGTTTCTGGCTTCCACCGGCGTAATTGGCGAAAAGCTGCCGACCGAAAAACTGATCGCCGCCCTGCCACGTATTTTTGATGCGGCGGCGGAACGCGATTGGCAGGGTGCCGCCAAGGCCATCATGACGACGGACACTTTCCCGAAGGGCGCCATCCGCAAGGCGCGTATCGGAGATACTGAGGTCACCATCGCCGGCATCGCCAAGGGCAGCGGCATGATCGCGCCTGATATGGCGACCATGCTGTCCTTCCTGGCGACGGACGCGAAAATTCCTGCCGCCGCCTTGCAGGCGCTGCTGAAGAAGGGCGTTGATCGTTCCTTCAATTGCGTGACGGTGGATTCTGATACCTCCACTTCCGACACGGTGATGGTGTTTGCGACCGGCACCGCCAAGCATCCCCGCGTGCCGGCGGAAGGCGGCGCGGTACTGAAGGATTTCGCCCGCGCGCTCAATGAAGTGTTGATGGAATTGGCGCTGATGGTGGCGCGCGATGGTGAAGGCGCGCAGAAGCTGATCCAGATCAATGTGACCGGCGCCACCACGGCGCGTTCCGCGCATCGCATTGCCATGTCCATCGCCAATTCGCCTTTGGTGAAGACCGCGATTGCCGGGGAAGACGCGAATTGGGGCCGCATTGTCATGGCTGTCGGCAAGGCAGGTGAGCCCGCGGATCGCGACAAGCTTTCAGTCAATGTCGGTGGTGTCTGGATGGCGCGCAATGGCGGCGTGGTGGATGGCTACGATGAAGCGCCCGTCGTTAAGCACATGAAGGGGCGCGAAGTGGAAATCACCGTGGATATCGGCCTTGGCAAAGGCAAATCCACGGTTTGGACCTGCGATCTGACGCATGGCTATATTGACATCAATGGCAGTTACCGGAGCTGACGCGCCGCAGCGCTGCCATGGAAAATGATTTTGTACCGCTGGTAACGGAGCGCCTCACGCTCCGCCCCTTGCGCGCCGATGATGCCGCTGCCTTGCATCGGCTGGTGAATGATTGGGAAGTGGCGAAAACCCTAGCCCGCGTGCCCTTCCCCTATCCGCGCGATCTGGCGGATGAATGGATCGCTTCCACCCGCGCGCAAATCTCTGCCGGCACCGCCTGGCATTTGGCGGTGACGCGCGATGAGGATGGCGTGGAAGCGCTGCTTGGCTGTGTTGGCCTGACGCTTGATCCCAAAAACCCGCGAGAGGCTGAGCTTGGCTATTGGATTGGCCGGCGCCATTGGGGCCAGGGCTTAGGGCCGGAAGCGGCGGGGCGGCTCGCCCATTGGGCGCTGGCCAATCTGGAGATTGATCGGCTGGTGGCATCCGCGCTTGTGGATAATGAACGCTCGGCGGCTGTGCTGCGGCGGATCGGCTTCAAGGAAAGTGGCGCGGGCAGTCAGGAGTTTATCTCGCGCGGTGGGGCCATGCCGGTGCGGCTATTCAGCGCCACGCGGATGGATATAGCCGTCGAAGCGCCAACCCCGGTGGAAGCTGCGCCTGCCTCTGGCAAGCCGACGCTATTGGTGGCGGCGGTAGCGCTGATCGATTCGGAAAACCGCGTGCTGCTGGCGCGCCGACCGGAAGGCAAACCCCTCGCTGGCTTATGGGAATTCCCAGGTGGCAAGGTGGCGCCCGGCGAAACGCCGGAAGAAGCGCTGATCCGCGAATTGCGCGAGGAATTGGGCATTGATGTCAGCGCCGCCTGCCTTGGCGCCTTCACCTTTGCGTCCCACACCTATGAGAAATTCCATCTGCTGATGCCGCTTTATCTGTGCCGGCGCTGGCAGGGCCAGGTGACGGCGATGGAAGGCCAGGCGCTCGCCTGGGTGCGCCCGGCACGGCTTGGCGATTACGCCATGCCGCCCGCCGATATCCCCCTGGTTGCCATGTTGCGCGATTTCCTTTGAGCTTTTGCCGAACGACAGGAGAAACCCATGCCGAACCCGACCGCCTGCCTGCTGATCATCGGCAATGAGGTGCTTTCCGGCCGTACGCGCGATGCCAATCTGCAATTCCTGGCGACACGCCTTGGTGAGATCGGCATTCCCATGAAGGAAGTGCGCGTGATCCCCGATGTGCCGGAAGTGATCATCAATACGGTCAATGAAGTACGCGCGAAATTCGATCACGTCTTCACCACCGGCGGCATTGGCCCGACCCATGATGACATCACCAGCGAATGCATCGCGCGCGCCTTTGGCGTGCCGTGGGAACCGCAGCCGGAAGCCTGGCATGCGCTTGAATCCTATTACGCGCGGCAGAATCCCCCCGGTGATTTCAACGCCGCGCGGCAACGCATGGCGACCATGCCGCGTGGCGCGATCCTGATCGAAAATTCGGTTTCCATCGCGCCGGGTTACACCATCGGCAATGTGCATGTGATGGCGGGTGTGCCGCGCATCATGCAATCCATGTTCGAAGCGCTTGCGCCGCGCCTGCAAGGTGGCCCACCCATTCTCTCGCGTAGTGTGCATGCGCATGGCGTGGTGGAAGGCGCGATTGCCGAGGGGCTTTCCGCCATTCAGCAGCGCTATGCTGATTTGGACCTTGGTTCCTACCCCTATTACCGCCAAGGCGGCGGGGGCGGTGTGGCCGTGGTGGCGAAGGGCACCGATCTGGCGGCGATTGAAGCCGCCGTGCAGGAAGTGTTCGCGCTGATGCAAAAATGCGGCGGCACGCCGGCGATGGGGGAGCCGGGGTAATCAATTCGCCTCCGCCATCGCCCACACCTCAGCGGCGCTGATGCCCCTCTCCCGCAACGCCCGCAGGCTTTCCGCGCCATCGCGTTTGGCTAACCTTCGCCCGGTCCCGTCACGCATCAGCGGATGATGCGCATAGCGCGGCGCGGGCCAGCCCATCAGCGCCTGGATCAGCCGATGCAGATCAGTCGCTGGCTTCAGATCATCACCGCGTGTCACCAGCGTGACACCTTGCAGCGCATCATCATGCGTGACGCAGAGATGATAGGATGCCGGCACATCCTTTCGCCCCAGTACCACATCGCCGAAAACTTCCGGGCGGCATCGATGACCCATCCGCCCTTGGTAAGCCCAATTCTTTTCAGCGGCGTCTTAAGAGGCTGATTGCAGGGCACGGATCAGGTCAGAGGTCGTGACCACTTCAGCAAATTCGGCGCGCAGGGTAGCAATATGGGCCCTGTGACAGTCATAGGCGTCAATCGTGCCGCCTTGACCATCAGGCAGGGCAAAACAGTCGCAGGCATCCTCGACCACAATCATATGATAGCCAAGATTGGCCCCGACCCGAACCGTTGTTGAGACACACATATCCGTCGAAATGCCAAAGGCAACAATGTCCCTTGCACCCAGACGCCGGAGCCTCAGATCAAGATCAGTGCCGATAAAGGCTGAATTGACCGTCTTGGCCACCAGGGCCTCACCAGCCTGGGGTTCAAATCCCGGACGAAACGCATTGCCGGGCCGGTCGGGCCGAAGGCTTGATCCTGGCTCGACACTATCGTGGCGGATATGCAGGATTGTTCGATCCGCGCCGCGCCAAGCGGCCAAGAGGGCCAAGCCATTAGCATCACATTGGGTGTTCCAACGCGGCGGCCAGCGCGGCTCCTCAAACCCTTGCTGCATATCAATGGCCAAAAGGACGGCGCTGTGGGGAATCCGGATCATGATGGGGCTCCAGGCTGGGGGTCAGGACCTTGGAAGGGTAACTTCATAAAGAGCGATGGGCTCGATAGAAAAAACAAACGCCATCCAGTTTCGCTTGGCAAGCGCCAGGGCCTCTCGACGTTCCCCCTTCGCGGGGACAGTTTCCGGGTCCGCAGTCGGATCCGCAGTCATCTTGGGGGCCGCCGAAAGCGTCTGCGCGCGGGTCGCGCTGCTCAGGGGCGGGGTTTGGGCTCGCTACGGGCAACAGATATCCACCGCCTGTCGCGTGAGCGGCAGACGGGCATTGAGAGTTCAGACGATTCCTGAAGGGGGCGGGCGATTGTTTCCGGGAACTTGACGAGCCCGACAGTGCGGCACATGTCGGGGATGATCGACAGGGTGCTGAGCGGACAATGTCCGGGCATGGTACCGATCGTGCGCGTCTTTCAGCCAGAGCTGGTCGTGAACCTTGCAGTCGCGCGCGACATCGGGATCAGGATTCCGCCCGAGTTTGCGGAGCGTGCCGACCAACTCATTCAATAAGGTGAATCGGACAAGATACTCCCGTAGCCAGCCCATCACTTGGTCACGCATCACTAAGAAGCCGCTGGAAAAAATGGTCGGTGAAGCATGATCCCGCTGCATAAGCGTTTCTCGTCGCTGGCGTCATGGCGCCCCAGCCATCGCCCGCACCTCAGCGGCGCTAAGCCCCTTCTCCCTGAGCGTCCGCAGGCTTTCCGCACCATCGCGTTTGGCTAACCTTCGCCCGGTCCCGTCACGCATCAGCGGATGATGCGCATAGCGCGGCGCGGGCCAGCCCATCAGCGCCTGGATCAGCCGATGCAAATCGGTCGCCGGCTTCAGATCATCCCCGCGCGTCACCAGCGTGATACCTTGCAGCGCATCATCATGCGTGACGCAGAGATGATAGGATGCCGGCACATCCTTTCGCCCCAGCACGACATCACCGAAAACTTCCGGCCGGCATGTGTGCCAGCCCGCATTTTCCTCATGCGCCTGCAAGGGTCCAGCCACGGCATCACAAGCGCGCGCCATGTTGAGCCGCAACGCATAAGGCTGCCCGGCGGCGATGCGGCGCGCGGCCTCCGCTTCCGGCAAAGCGCGGCAAATGCCCGGATAAAGCGGCCCATCCGGGCCTTGCGGCGCAGCCCCCGCCGCGGCCACTTCGCGCGCAATATCGGCGCGGGTGCAAAAACAGGGATAGGTCAGCCCGCGCGCTGCCAGCGCATCCAAAACCTTGCGATATTCGGCGAAATGCGCGGATTGCCGGCGCGGCGCCCCCTCCCAATCAAGGCCGAGCCAGCGCAAATCCTCCAAAAGTGCTGCTTCATATTCCGGGTGGCAGCGCGTGGTATCTATATCCTCGATCCGCAGCAAAAAGCGCCCACCGGTTGCGCGTGCGCGGCGCCAGGCGAAAAGCGCGGCGCGCGCATGGCCCAGATGCAAATACCCGGTCGGGCTTGGCGCGAAGCGTGTGGTTTCAGGCGTTGCATCCATGGCTTTCGCCGGGTAGCGGGCAGTACATGCGCGAGGCAAGTGGAGAATCCCAGATGGCAGCTTTGGAAGGCCCGCAATACGGCCCCGCTTCGGGCGGCAAGCCCGATTCGCTGGTGCTGCTGCTGCATGGCGTGGGCGCGGATGGCTTTGACCTGATTGATCTGGCCCCAGTCTGGGCGGAGGCCCTGCCAAACACGCTGTTCATCGCCCCCCATGCGCCCTTCCCTTTCCAGGGTGCCCCCTTCGGCCGGCAATGGTTCGACATTGCGGACCGCACCCCGGCACGGCTTGAAACGGGGCTGCGCCATGCCGCCGGCATCCTTGGTGACTTCACCCACGCGAAACTGGCAGAACTCGGCCTTAGCGGAGATCGCTTGGCACTAATGGGCTTCAGCCAGGGGGCCATGGTGGCGCTTTTCGCGGGTCTGCGCGGCGCGGTGCCGGCCCCCGCCTGCATCCTGGCCTATTCCGGTGCGCTTTTGGCGCCGGAAAGCTTCGCCGCCGAACGCACCGCCCGCCCGCCCGCCCGTGCTGCTGGTGCATGGCGAAGCGGATGAGGTGGTGCCCTCCATGGCCAGCCGACAGGCCGCGCGGGCTTTGCAGGCCGAAGCGATGCCGCATGAATTGCTGCTCCGCCCCGATCTCGGCCATGGGCTGGATGATGCCGGGTTGGCCGCCGGCACGGCGCTTCTGGCGCTTAGCCTTCCGCGTGTTTCAGGCGGATGAAACCTACCTGGCATGGCTTGCAGCCCGGCGCGCCGCATGTCATGAATTCACCAGTCGCGGCGGCACCACTACATCTGGGGGTTCCCGCCGACTAGAACCCCCGCATGCTGTGGCGCCACGCTGGAAGGAGCGAGGCTTGCCAGATGGCGGTACCTTCGCGGGGGCGCATGCCTATCCCGCGCTTGTTCTGAATGCGGATTTCCGCCCGCTTTCCTATTTTCCGCTGTCCATCTGGTCCTGGCAGGACGCCATCAAGGCTGTCTTTCTGGACCGCGTTTCCGTGTTGAATGAATATGATGTGGAAGTGCATTCGCCATCACTGGCGCTCCGCCTGCCCAGCGTGATCGCGCTGAAGGAATTCATCCCCGCCGCGCGGCGCCCAGCCTTCACCCGCTTCAATGTTTTTCTGCGTGATCACTTTGAATGCCAATATTGTGGCGGGTCCCATCCCACGCCGGATTTGACCTTTGACCATGTGATCCCACGTTCACGCGGTGGGCGGACTTCCTGGGATAATGTGGTCACCGCCTGCGGCCCGTGCAATTTGCGCAAAGGCAATCGCCTGCCGCGTGAATGCCAGATGATCCCGCGCCAGGCGCCGCGCCAGCCGACAAGCTGGGAATTGCAGGAAAATGGCCGATCCTTCCCGCCCAATTACTTGCATGAAAGCTGGCGGGATTACCTTTATTGGGACAGTGAATTGGAAAATTGAGGCTCGCACACCGCCCAAACCGCCTAAACTATCCCGGCTGCCGCAAGGGCTGAGTGAGCAAGCGATCAAGCCGCTGTTCCTGATCCGCGCGAAACTCGACAACGCCAATCACCATGCCAAGCTGCCCGGCGGCTGGCTCCGCGCGATAGGTGCCGAACACCCTGTCCCAGCAGGAAAGACAAAAACCGAAATCGCTATCGGTTTCCTCACGCACTTCCGAATGATGCACGCGATGCATATCGGGCGTCACCAGCACCAGGCGCAGCGCGCCATCCAGCCGGGCGGGCAGCGCCAGATTGGCGTGGTTGAACAGGCTTGTCGCATTCAGCAGCACTTCAAACACCAAAACTGCCTCGGCTGGTGCACCAAGCGCTACCACCGCCGCCATCTTGATCGCCATGGAAAGTAGGATTTCCAGCGGATGAAAGCGCAGCCCGGAAGAAGCATCCAATTCCGGGTCAGCGTGATGGACGCGATGCAAGCGCCACAGCACCGGCACAGCGTGAAAGACGCGATGCTGGAAATAGATCAGCAGATCCAGCAGCAGCACCGCCAAAAAGCCTGCGACAAATCCATTGAGCCCCAGCCAACGCAGCAGCCCAAGCCCCTGGCTTTCCGCATAAAGCGCCGCACCAATCGCTGCGGCGGGTGCCAGCAGCCGCACCAGCAGGGACGAAATCACCACCAGCCCAAAATTCGCCGGCCAGCGCCGCCAGGAAAGCCGCTGTGCCCGGCGCGGAAAGGCACGCTCCAGCACCAGCATGGCGCAGAGCACCCCCAGAAAGGCCGCGAGCCTGATCAGCGGTTCATGGGCCAGCATGGCCAGATTTCTCCTTCGCAAATTCCGACTTAGCTTGTGTCGCGCGCCCTGAATTGGAATGCTGCGACTATGATAGCACGCAAACGCCCAAGCTGATGGCCCTGGGCTTTCTGGAATGGTCCGCCCGGCGCGGCGGGCTGCTATTGGCGCTTGGCATCTTCGCGGGGCTGTTCATCCCGCCCTTGGCCGCGCTGTTTCGTGATGTGGTCACCTTTTCAGTCGCCACCCTGATGACGCTTGTGCTGCTGCGCGTGGATTTGGCGCAGGTGGTGGCATATTTGCGCCGACCCGTGCTGGTGGCGCTGCTGGTGGGCTGGATGATGCTGGTCTGCCCCATCCTGCTTTTCCTCGTGCTGCGCGGCTTTGGCTTTGATGGGCCCTTGGTGGCGGGGTTGGTGATCAGCGCCATGGGCTGTGCGGCCACATCCTCCCCCGCCTTCGCGCGCATGGTGGGGCTGGATGGTGAAATCTCGCTCGTGGTGGCGATCATCACCACGCTGATCGTACCCTTCACTGCGCCACCGCTGGCGCTTGGGTTGATGGGCATTGATTTGGCGATTTCACTTTCGGCACTGATGGGCCGGCTGATGCTGGTGGTCGGGCTGCCCTTGTTGATTGCGGTCGCGCTGCGCCGGATTTTGGGGCCTGTTCGCCTGCAACGCTATGCCGGCGCCCTGGATGGGTCCGTGGTGTGGCTTGTCGTGATCTTTGGCTTCGGCGTGATGGATGGGATGCTGGCCAAAATCACCTCAGACCCTGGCTGGGTGATGGGTGGATTGGCCTTGGCCTTCGCGGCGAATTTTGGCCTGAATGCCACAACGGCCTTGGTTTTTGCACCCACCGGCAAGAAGCTGGCACTGACGGCAGGCTTGCTGGGCGGCAATCGAAACATGGCGCTGTTTCTGGCGGTGCTACCGGCGGCAACCGATGAGCGTATTTTGCTGTTCTTCGCGCTTGGGCAATTTCCGCTTTTCCTGACGCCCTTTCTGCTGCGGCCGATTTATGCGCGCTTCAGGCCAGGATAATTGCGTGCCGTGCTGATGGCACAGGCCACCAGCACGGATCACATTTCAGGCGGCGCGCAGCTTGTCGAGGAAATTGCCAAGCTCGGTCTTGAGGCCTTCGCCTTTCTCGCCAAGCCCATCGGCCATGCGGCGCAGCTCTGTCAGGGCGTCATCGGCAGCGCCAATACCATCCCTGACCTTTTGAATGCGCGCCGTCACCTGGCTTGCATCCTCAGCCGCCACCGCAACGCCTTCGGCAATCTGCTGCGTGGCGAGGCCCTGCTGTTCGACGGCGGATGAAACCTGCGCTGCGATGCTGTCTATTTCATGGACAACCTTCGCAATGCTTTGAATCGCCCTTACCGCACCTTCGGAAGCGGCGCGCATTTCCTGGATTTGGCGGGAAACCGTCTCGGTCGCTTGCGCGGTCTGGGTCGCGAGCGTCTTAACCTCACTCGCCACCACGGCGAAGCCGCGCCCCGCATCACCCGCGCGTGCCGCTTCGATCGTGGCATTGAGTGCGAGAAGATTGGTCTGCTCAGCGATGGAGGAGATCATCCGCACCACATCGCCAACCTTTTCCGCCCCCTTGTCGAGCCCCTGGACAATGGCATCCGTCCGCTCAGCCTCGGCTACGGCGCGGCGGGCGATGGCGGCGGATTCCTGAACCTGGCGTGAAACTTCTGCAACCGTGACAGAAAGTTCTTCCGCTGCGGCGGCGACCTTGCCCGTTTCCTCACTGGTGCGTTCCGCCGCTGCGGTAATGGCACGCGCTTCATCATTGGTGGTGCGGGTGACAGTGCCAAGTTCGGCCACCGAAGCCTTGGTGGCGTCTGAGGATTGCAAGATTTCGTTTGAAATCACGCCAACGCCGCGTTCAAAACTATCGGCCAGGACGCGCTGGGTTTCTTCCTTCTTGGCGCGTGCCGCTTCGCGTTCAGTGGTTTGTGCGGCAGCGGCTTCTTCGGCAGCGCGCAACTTGACCCGCAGGTCATTCAGCGCCCGGCCCATTTCGGAAAGCTCATCATGGCCCTGAATGTCAACTTCACCGGCGAGCTTGCCTTCGGCGGTTTCGCGCATGGAAGAACGCAAAACCGCGAGCCGGCCAACCACACCCTTGCGGATCAGCAGTAGGGCCACACCGGCGCTGATGACAATGGCGGCGGCGGAAATCAGCAGCATCAGCACAGTCACGCGCCGGACTGCGGCGCGCGCCTCATCGCCTGCCTGCCCCGCGGCAATTTCGGCATCAGCAACAGCCTTGGAAACCGCGGCGTCCAATTGCGTGGCCTGACGGCGCGTGATGCCAAGCGCGCCTTCTGCCTGGTTGATCGCGGTCAATTGCCGCCCACGCATTTCAAACAAGCCATCCTGCCCTTGGCCAAAAGCCGTGAGTACAGCCATCGCGCGTCGCAAGGCCTGCGCCTGATCGCCCGTGCCGAAATCCGCCAAGGCCTTATCGAGCTGTTGGCTTGCCGCAAGCATTCTGTCGCGCAGCGGGATCAGTGCATGTGCATCAGGCGCCTGCGCCGCTTCGGCCAGGAGGCCCGCGATCAGGTTCACATCCGCTCGGCTTTGCATAAAGGCGGCAAGCCGCACCAATTCCTGATCGGTCAGTTTATTGATGCTTTCTTCCATCGCCTTGGCATCGGGCGCATCCGAAACGCCACGCAGCCCCAAGGTCAGGTCAAAAAACGCCTCATCCGCCTGGGGCGCGATGAGTTCAAGCACCTGACGATGCGCGGCACGCATCTGCCCTACGCGTTCGGCGATGGCAGCAGTCAAGGCAAGGCGAGTCTCCGTGCCTTGCACAAGGCTCGCCAAGGCGGATTTCATCGCCTCCGCACCCTGCTTCAGTTCATTGGCACGATCTCCGCCAAGCGTTGCGGCGACTTCAGCAACAAGCCCTGCCAGGCGCTGCGCTTCGGTGTCCAGCGTGGCGCGGCTGCGGCGTGCTTCTTCGGCGTTATGGCTGGCGGCGAGATCTGGCGCGGTTGCGGCGATACCCGTGCTGGCGCCGGAAAGCAGCAAGGCGCGGCGGGTTGCCGGCAATTGCTCCTCAGTCACCTGCTTAACCGTTGCGGCGATTTGTGTGTTTCCAACAAGCGCAATGCCGGCCGCCGCAATCGTCAGGCCGGCAACCACCCCGAAGGATAGGTAGAGCCTTTTGGCTATACCTATCTGCATGCCCGATTTGGCAAGATCACGAACCACGATGGCTTACCCCTGCGTGCCGGAAAAACGCTCCACCGCGCGGAAGCTGCCATCCGCCTGGATGACGGTCAGCCAAACCTTGTCCGAGCCCTGGTTCTTCTCAGCCGAGAAGGACAGCGGCATGCCATCAATATCGAAACTATTGGTGCGAATGGTATTCAGCAACGAATCGCGCGTTGGCGGGTTGGCTGCCTTGGCGAGTGCAGCGATTGCAAGGCGCCCAACCGCATAACCTTCGAGCGATACAAAGCCAGGGGTTGAATTGGGAATCGCGGCAGCCAGCGCGGCCCGATAACGCTTGACCATGGCCAGGCTTTCATCGCCGGGGAAGGGCACCACCTGGGTTACCACAACGCCGACCCCTGCTGCGCCAAGTTCCTGTGCCAGCGCATCGCTGCCAACAAAGGAAATATTGACGAAGGTCGCATTGAGCCGAAGCTGACGCGCGGTCTTGATGAACTCGGCGCAGGGCTTATAGGCGCCAACCATGATCACGGCGTCCGGCCGGCCACGCTGAATGGCAAGGGCAGCGCCACGCACTGCAACTGTATTGCGTTCATAAGTGCCCTCAGCAACCAGCGCCATGTTACGCTTGGTGAGCGCGCGCTGAACGCCGGCAAGACCGGCGCGGCCAAAGGCGTCATCCTGGAAAAGAATTGCGATGCGCGAAGCGCCCAGATCGCGCGTCAGGCGTTCCACCATTTCCTCGGTTTCCTGGAAATAGGAAGCGCGGAGGTTGATGACATTGGCAAGCTTTGCATCACGCAGGAATTCGGCACCGGTGAAGGGGCCGATGAAGGGCACGCCGGCTTCTGCGGCAATCGGCTGCGCCGCCTGGCTGGTCGGCGTACCGACAGGGCCGATCAAGGCGAAGACATTATCTTCAGAGATCAATTGCCTGGTGACATTGGCTGAGCGTGTCGGTTCATAACCATCATCGCGGGCGATCAATTCCAATTTGCGTCCGTGGACGCCGCCGGCCTTATTCGCCTCAGCGAAGGCGGCCAGGATGCCATCGCGCATGCCTGTGCCAAGGGCGGCGGCTGGGCCATCCAAGGGCGCGGCCTGCCCGAATACGATGCGATCATTAAAAATGCCTGATTGAGCCATGACTCGCGAAGCAAGAAGCAGTGCCGGGGTAGCCAGAAGGGCTGAACGTCTTGAAAGCATAGGTTATTCCTTTTCTAACAAGGAAAACCAAGTTAGCGCCGAAAGATAAAAAAAAAGTCAAAAGGCGGCGCTTTTCTGCTGGAATGCCCGCAATATGATCAAAATGTAATGGTTTCTAATTTTGTATGAAGGAGCGCGCAGGCAAGACCAGCAAATACCTTTATCTGGCGCGGCAACGCTCCAGCGCCAGCAAGACCCGCTCCGGCGTCGCCGGCAAATCAAGCGCCGTCAGGCCGGTTGCGTCACACAGCGCGTTCCACACCGCGGTCGCCAACATCAACGGTGGTTCGCCAACGCCCTTTGATCGAAAAATCGTCTCCGCCCGCGCTGGCGCATTGGCGAGCAAACGCAGCCGGAAATCCGGCGGCGCGTCGCGGCTGCCTGGGATTTTGTAGGTGGAAGGGCCGAGCGTGCGTTGCCGCCCTTCCTTGTCCCAATAAAGGCTTTCCGTGGTGAGCCAGCCAAGCCCCTGCACAAAGCCGCCTTCAATCTGCCCGCGATCAATCGCGGGATTAAGCGAACGCCCGCAATCCTGCACCAGATCAGCGCGCAGCACGCGATGTTCGCCGGTGAGCCTATCCACCACCACTTCCACCACCGCCGCGCCGTAGGAGAAATAGAAGAACGGCTCACCCCGCATGGTTTTTGCATCCCAATGAATGTCAGGCGTGCGATAAAACCCTGTGGCAGAAAGCGAAATGCGCTGCACCCAGCAGCGATGCGCCAGATCGCCGAAATCCATGGCGCGATTGTCACCAGGCTTCGCCACAAAAACACGGCCTTCACCAAAGCCAATCACCTCTACCGGCACTTCCCAAAGCCGCGCCGCTTCGGCGGCCATGCGGTCACGGATGGCGCTTGCGGCAAGATGCGCCGCCCAACCGTTCAAATCGGAACCCGTGGAAGCCGCAGTCGGCGCGGTATTGGGTACCTCTGCCGTGCTGGTGGGTGTGATACGAATGCGGCCAACCGGCACGCCAAAGGCATCCGCCACCACCTGCGCGATTTTGATATTGAGCCCCTGGCCCATTTCCGTCCCGCCGTGATTGAGCCGGATGGACCCATCCGCATAAACATGCACCAGCGCGCCGGCCTGGTTCAGATGCATCAGGCCAAAGGAAATGCCGAAGGCCAGCACAAAACTGCCAAGCCCACGCCGCAAGAAAGGATGGCGCGTATTGAAGGCGGCGATTTCCGCGCGCCGCGCCGCCCAGCCGGCATCTTCCATGGCTTCGGCATAAACGCGGCGGATCAAATCCCCTTCCATGGCCTGGCCATAAGGCGCCTTGCTGCCGTTATCGCCGCCCGCGAAATTGCGCGCGCGCACCGCTTCCATATCCTGCCCGGTTGCGGCTGCGACATGGCGCAGCACATCTTCCATCAGCACCACGCCTTGCGGGCCACCAAAACCGCGAAACGCCGTATGGCTTACCATATTGGTGCGCAGCGACAATGCGCGCAGCTTTATCGCCGGCACATCATAGCAATTCAGCGCATGCGTCAGCGCGCGAAACACCACGCCGCCGGTCAAATCAAGACTATGCCCACCATCGGCGGCGAGCATCGCCTCCAGCCCCGTGATGCGCCCTGTCGCGTCAAAGCCCGCGCGCCAGCGATACAGAAAAGGATGGCGCTTGCCGGTGGCGGCCATATCCGCCTTGCGCGAAAGGCGCAGCTTTACCGGCCGCCCGGTGATGCGCGCGGCGAGTGCCGCCGCCGCCGCCACCCAAGACGCATTGCTTTCCTTGCCACCAAAACCGCCACCCATGCGCCGGCAGCGCACGGTGATGCGATTAAAATCGCAGCCCAGTACACGCGCTGTGATATGCTGCACCTCGGTCGGGTGCTGGGTGGAGGAGGTGATGGCGATATCGCCATCCTCACCTGGCAGGGCGATGGCGATTTGGCCTTCCAGATAGAAATGCTCCTGCCCGCCAGCGCGAAATTCGCCCGATGCCTGCATGGGCGCGGCGGTAATCGCGCCTGCGGCATCGCCCACGGTGATTTCCTGCGGCGGTAATAGATAGGCTTCCGCCGCCAGCGCATCCTCAATGGAAAGAATGGCGGGCAGCGCTCCGATTTGTGGCTTCAGCGCAGCAAGGGCCGCCAGCGCCGCATCACGTGTTGCGCCGACCACCATGGCAATGGGCTGGCCGTGATGGCGCAACACACCATTGGCAAAAAGTGGTTCCACTTCCCGGCCTGAGGGCGAGATATCATTCGCCCCCGGCACATCCTGCGCCGTCAGCACCGCAACAACACCCGGCATGGCGCGCGCCGCCGCGACGTCCAAAGCCCCAAGCCGCCCATGCGCGACGGGCGAGAGCAGCAGCGCGCCATGCAACATGCCTGGCGCTTCCGGCACATCATCCGCGAAGGGTGCGCGGCCCGTAACATGACCAAGCGCCGAATCATGCGCGAGTGCAGCCCCTTGGACGAGTGGCGCATTCATGGCGCGATGAACCGCGGCGCGTGTGGCGTTGGCAGCGCCATGATTTCCGCCGCCGCATCCGGCCTTGCTGCGCGCCAAAAAAGCCGGAGCAACAAATTGCGCGCCGCGACACGGCGATAATCGGCAGTGCCGCGCAAATCATCCATGGGTGTGATCGCGCGCGCCAAAGCATCCCCCGCTGTGCGCGCTTGCGCTTCGGTGAAGGCCGCGCCTTCCAGCACCGCTTCGGCTTCCGGCGCGCGCGCTGCCATGGGCCCGCAGCCGCCATGGGCGATGCGCGCGCGGGTAATCACCTCACCATCACGTTCCAGCAGCACGGAAAGGCCAATGGCGCTGATATCCTGATCATGCCGGCGAGAGAGTTTCTCGGCAGCGAAAATCGCACCCGGTTTTGGTCTTGGCATGAAAACCCGCGCGATGATTTCCCCCGCCGCCAGCGCATTGCGCCGATAGCCGAGCAGGAAATCCTCAACAGCCACATCGCGCGTCCCATTCGGCCCGGCGAGTGTCACCCGCGCCCCAAGCGCCAGCAACGGGGGCAGTCCATCGCCAATCGGGCTTGCAGTACCAAGGTTCCCGCCAAGGGTGCCAAGCGCGCGGATTTGCCGTGACCCCAAGCGACGCAGCAGCCCGGCAAAACCCGCGAAATCCGCATCATCCGCGATTTGATCAAGCAGCGCCGCATAAGGTTCAGCCGCGCCCACAGAAAGCCACGTCGGCCCCGCGCTGATCCCGCGCAATTCCGCAACATCGCGCAGGCAAATAATGGCAGCGGGGTTGTCGCGATGTTCCGAAAACCTTAGGCCAAGATCAGTGCCACCGGCCAATAACCACGCCTCAGGGTGTTGGCGCCTGAGCGCAAGCGCATCATTCAGATTGCGCGGCAGGAAGAAGCGATGTTCTGGCGGGCCAAGGGCGGTGACATCAGTCGTGGGTGATGACGGCGTGGCGTCCTCCGTCACCGGTAAGGCCGCCACCGCATCCAAAATCGGCCGATAGCCGGTGCAGCGGCAGAGATTCCCCGCCAATGCCTCATGCGCATCACCGCCCATGCGGGCATGGGCATAAAGCGACATGACAATGCCCGGCGTGCAAAAACCGCATTGCGTCGCTTCCGCGGCCAGCATCGCGGCCTGGACGGGATGCGGCGCGCCATCGGGGGCGGCAAGCCCCTCCACACTCCTCAGCGCCAGGCCATGCGCCTGGCCAAGCGCCATCAGGCAGGCATTGACCGGGGCGCGGGCGCCATCCGGTGCTTCAATCACCACCGTACAGGCGCCGCAATCCCCCTCCGCACAGCCTTCCTTGGTGCCGGTCAGCCCCGCCGCGCGCAGCCAATCCAGCAAAGTCATGGCGGGGGGCGTTTCGGCGGGAAGCTTCCGCACGGCGCCATTCAGGGTGAAGGTGATGGACATGAATTTTTATTTAGGATGGCTGAGGCCAAGTTGAAACCGGGGCGCTGCCTCTTTTCGTTCCGGCTACTCCCCGCCTTCCAGCCTTTCGATATCCTCATCCGAAAAGCCGAAATGGTGGCCGATTTCGTGGATCAGCACGTTCCGCACAAGGCGGAACAGATCCTCCCCGGATTCGATCCATTCCAGCAGGATGGGTTCCCTGAATAGCAGGATGCGGTCCGGTTCTGCCGGCACTGCGGCGCTGGTTTTTTCGGTCAGCGGCACGCCCAGATAAAGCCCCGTCAGCTCATAGGGGATTTCGATGCCGAGTTCGCGGAGCATCTCCTCCTCCGCGATGTCATCCACCAGGATGGCGACGCCCCGCAAAAGATCGCGCAGCGGCTTCGGGATGGCGGCAAGCGCATCCTCGGCCAATTCGATCAGGTCTTCGGGGCTGGGAGGGGTGGTGAAGCGCATGGAGGCTCATGCGCGCCGAAGCGCCCCTTGGTCAAGCGACGCTTCGGAGGGGAAGACTTAGATTTTTTATGATCGCATTTTCCGAGCCGCCAAGTGAAGTCGCTTGGCTTGAAAATGCTCCTAGCCCTCAATCACGCTGGCGCGCTGGCCGCCAATAATGGCCAGGAATTCGCGCCGCGTGCTGGCATCATCACGGAAGGCGCCGAGCATGCGGCTGGTCACCATGGTGACACCCGGCTTGTGAATGCCGCGCGTGGTCATGCATTGATGCGCCGCTTCAATCACCACCGCGACACCTTTCGGCTTCAGCACCTGTTCGATGGTATTCGCGACCTGCGCCGTCAGCTTTTCCTGGATTTGCAGGCGCTTGGCATAAACTTCCAAAACGCGCGCCAGCTTGCTGATGCCAACCACGCGGCCCTGCGGCAGATAGGCGATATGCGCGCGCCCAATGATCGGCACCATGTGATGTTCGCAATGGCTTTCCATGCGGATGTCGCGCAGGATTACCATTTCATCATAGCCATCGGTTTCTTCGAAGGACCGCGCGAGCAAATCCACCGGGTCCGTTTCATAGCCGGCGAAGAATTCCTCATAAGCGCGGGCGACGCGCGCGGGGGTATCCGCCAGGCCTTCGCGGTCCGGATCATCGCCGGCCCAGCGCAGCAGCGTGCGCACTGCGGCTTCGGCTTCCGCGCGGGAGGGGCGCGGCTCCAGAGAGGCATTGGCCGTAGAGAGGCCAGAGGCAGGAGTTTGAATATTCACGGTATTGGTCTTTCCCAAGGTCGAAACGGCGCCAGAAGGCAGGGGGCTTTGCGGAGCCGACAGGACCCCATGTGGGCTGCCCCGCCGAAATGGCAAGGATTTGCCCCCGCTTGGCGCCGGGGGTCGGGGTGGGGTAGCCTTGCCAAGCCCATGAACAACCAGAAGAACCCAACATGCTTGATGCCGTAGCCCCGCTTGCCGCCACCTCAACCGACGCCAAGCTTTATGACGCGCTGATCATCGGCGCCGGTTTCGCCGGCATGTATCAGCTCCATTCCCTGCGGGACCGCCAGGGGCTTTCCGCCCATGTGCTGGAAGCGGGTGATGGCGTGGGCGGTACCTGGTACTGGAACCGCTACCCGGGCGCGCGGTGTGATTCCGAAAGCCATAGCTATTGCTATCATTTCTCGGATGAGTTGGTGCAGGGCTGGGAATGGTCCGAACGCTACCCGAGCCAGCCGGAGATTTTGCGCTATCTGAATTATGCTGCGGATAAGCTTGACCTGAAGCGTGACATTACCTTCGGCGCGCGCGTGGTGGCGGCGCAGTATGATGAGGCCGCCAATCTGTGGCGCGTGCGCACGGAACAAGGCGCGGAATATGCGGCGCGCTATTTGATCACGGCGGTGGGCTGCCTTTCTTCCGCCAATCTGCCGAAGATTGAAGGCATCCCTGATTTTCAGGGCAAGTGGTACCATACCGGCGAATGGCCGCATGAGGGTGTGGATTTCTCGGGCAAGCGGGTCGGCGTGATTGGCACGGGGTCCACCGGGATTCAGGCCATTCCGGTGATTGCCGCCACCGCCAAGCATCTGACCGTGTTTCAGCGCACCGCGAATTATTCGATCCCCGCGCGCAATGCGCCGCTGACCGATGATTTCAAGAAATATGTTCGGGAGAATTTCGCCGAAATTCGCGACGTGATGCGCTCCACCGTCAATGGCCACCCCTGGCGCATTGCGGATCGCTCCGTTTTGGATGTGTCCGATGAAGAACGGAATGAGATTTTTGAGAAAGCCTGGGAGAGGGGTGGCCTCAGGCTTCGCGCTGAATTCCGCGATGTGCTGACGAATGAGGAAGCGAATAGGATAGTCTCGGACTTCCTCAAGAAAAAGATCGGGCAGATCGTGAAGGATCCTGCCAAGGCCGCGATCCTTGCGGATATTGATCATGGCTTCGCCACCAAGCGCCCGCCGATTGATACCGGCTATTTCGAAACCTATAACCGCGACAATGTTGATGTGGTGAATTTGCGGGCTGAGCCGATTGAACGCATCACCGCGAATGGCGTGAAGACCAGCAAGGGCGAATATCCGCTGGATATCATTGTCTTCGCGACGGGCTTTGATGCCATGACCGGGCCGCTCTTCAACCTGAATATCGCCGGGCGCGATGGTTTGGCTTTGCGCGATGTCTGGCGCGAAGGCCCGCGCAGCTATTTGGGACTGCAAGTGGTGGGCTTCCCCAATTTGTTCACCATCACCGGGCCTGCCAGCCCTTCCGTGCTGACCAATATGCCTGTTGCCATCGAACAGCATGTGGATTGGATCACGCGCTGCATTGCGGATATGCGCAAGGCCGGCCAGACGCGCATCGAAGCCAAGCCCGATGCGGTGGATGATTGGATGGTGCAGGTGCAGGAAGTGGCCAACCGCACGCTTTTCACGAAAACGCTGCATTCCTGGTATCTGGGCGCCAATGTGCCCGGCAAGCCGCGTGTCTTCATGCCCTATATCGGCGGCATGGCGCGGTATCGGCGGATTTGTGATGAGGTGGCGGATAAGGGGTATGAGGGGTTTGCGCTTACCCGCTAAACCGGCTCCAACCCCTTGGCGCGGAGCAGCTTCGCATCCGCGCCTCGCACCAAAAACTCCATAAAGGCGCGCGCGGCTTCCGGCTGCGGCGCTTCGGCGAAGATCGCGGCAGAAAAGGTCATTACCTCGCCAATTTCAGCGGGCAGGGTGCCGATAATGTCTATCCCCGGCACGGTCATCAATTCGCTGACTTGTTGAATGGCCAAAGCCACTTCGCCGCGCTTCAGCAATTCACCGGTAAAACCCTGCGGGATGACGGTGGCTTTCGCATTCACCTCCGCCGCGATGCCAAGCCTTTCGATCAGCCCCGCAAAGAACAACCCGCTGGCGCCTGCGCGGGAATAGGCGAGGGATGGTGTCGCCAGCAGCGTCGCGCGAAACGCCTCCGGCGTGCTGATATCCGGCCGCTTTGCGCCGGCGGCGACCGCGACACCAATGTAGGACAAGGCCAAATCACGTCGGCTGCCTTGCGCAAAAACCCCCTTGGCGATGAAATCATCCACGGCCGCAGCAGTCAGGATCGCGATATCGCCGCGCGCACCATCGGTGATGCGCTGCGAAATGCTCTTGGTCGGGTCGAACACCATGGCCGGCGCCGGGTTGGTCTTGGCCCAAAGCGGCGCCAGCACGTCAAGCACGCCCTGAAGCGCCAGGGTGGACATGATGGAAAGCGGCTGAGCCATGAGCGGGTTCCTTGTGCATTGATCCCGGCCAGAATGGCGCCTGCGGGGCCGCGCGGCAATCTGGCGTGCGGCGCCGCAAATTCGCCATGGCATTAAGTTCACATAATTGCGCTGCTAAAGGCAGCCTTGGAAGGAATGGCTTATGAATTGGAAACTGCGGTTGCTCGCCTTGACTATCGGCGTTCTCACCATGGCCTGCGCTGAAGTTGCGCCGGCGCAAAGCCAGGCACAGGCGCCCGAAGGCTGCGCGCGGCATGAGGCGCGCTTCCCTGCCTTGCTCGGCAAGGCGCCGGAGGAAGTGCGCGTTGCCCTGCAAGCCATGCCGGGCATCAGCACCGTGCGCATGGGTGGGCCGACCACGCCAATGACCAAGGATTACCGGATAGATCGCGCAACCGGGCTGATCGAAAACGGCGTGGTGACGCGGATCACTTGCGGCTGAGGCTCCCCACCGCCACCAATACCGCCACCAACCCGCAAAGCCCCGCCATGGCCCAGAAAATCCCCGCCCCCAGCGCAGCATAGCCAGGGCCAGAGGCCAGCGTCAGCAGCGTTGTCATGGCCCCAACGGCGGCCCCCAGCAGCGTCTGCGCCGTGCCGCCCAGGCTGGCCGGCACGCGTTCCTGCAATAGCCGGATCGCCGCCAGATGCATGGCGCCAAAGGTCAGCGCATGCAGCGCCTGCGCGAAAATCAGTGGCGGCAGGCTTTCACTGACCGCCATGATCGGCCAGCGGATTAAGCCCGCCCCGGCTGCCAGCAATATCAGCCCGCGCACGCCAAGCCGTTCCACCAAGCTGCGCCCCCACAGAAACAGCGCTACCTCCGCCACCACACCCCAGCCCCAAAGCAGGCCAATCACCCCGGCGCTGAAACCCAAAGCCTGCCAATGGATGGACCCGAAGGCGTAATAAGCTGCGTGGCTGCCCTGCATCAGCGCGGCAATCAGCATCAGGCGCCTGAGCCAGGGCAGCGCGAGTGCGGCGCGAAACCCGCTTGCGCCGCCGCGCCCGAAACCTTCCACGCGCGGCAGCAGCAAGGCCGCCGCCGCGCCAAGGCCAAGCATGGCAGCAATCAGCCAGGCAGCACTGCTCGCGCCCAAAACGCCCACCAGCGCGCCGGCAGCGACTGCGGCCAGGATATAGCTGGCGGAACCAGCGGCACGGACGCGGCCATAATCAAAGCCTGGGGGCTCTCGGGCGGCGCGCAGAGCCATGGCATCGGCCAGCGCCGTAGTGGGGGCAAGCGCCGCCGCCAGCGCCAAATTAACCAGCAGCAGCGCCCAAAACCCAGAAGCAAGCCCAAAGCCCGCCGCGAAAACCGCCGCTACGCCGGTGCAGCAGATCAGCAACAGTCGCGGATCGCCAAGCCAATCCGCAACCCGCCCTAAAAGTGGCCCCGCCAGCAATTTCAGCGCGCTACCAGCCGCCAAAACCGTGCCCAGATCAGCCGGCGTCAACCCACGCGCCAGCAAAAGCGGCGGCAGAAAGGGCATCATCACGCCAAAGGCCGCGAATTGCGCGGCATAGATCAGGGCGAAGCGGGTGGCGGGGTTCATCACAGGCCCACCACCCTGCCCGTAGCCGCCACCATGGACAAGCGCGACGCATCATGCCACGGAGCATCGCGTTTTTCTTTCTTGGACATTGACCCCCGCATGTTCGAACCCAGGGTTCGCGCCATCCTCGGCCCGACCAATACCGGCAAGACCCACCTCGCGATTGAGCGGATGCTCGCCCATGCCTCGGGCAGTATCGGCTTTCCGCTCAGGCTGCTGGCGCGTGAAAATTATGATCGCATGGTGGCGATGAAGGGTGAACGCTTCGTCGCGCTCATCACCGGTGAGGAAAAAATTGTCCCGCCCGAGGCGAAGTATTTCGCCTGCACGGTGGAAGCCATGCCGCTGGATCGGCCGGTGGAATTCCTCGCCGTGGATGAAATCCAGCTTTGTGCGGACCCTGATCGCGGGCATGTGTTTACGGATCGGCTGCTCAATGCGCGCGGCATGGTGGAAACCATGTTCCTGGGGGCCGAGACCATCGCGCCCTTGCTCCGCCGGCTGATTCCGCGCGCCGAAATCGAAACCCGCGCGCGGCTTTCGCAACTGACTTACGCCGGCCCCGCCAAACTATCGCGCCTGCCAGCACGTTCCGCGATTGTCGCCTTCAGCGCGCAGGAGGTTTACGCCATTGCCGAAGCCGTGCGTCGTCGGCGTGGCGGTTGCGCCGTGGTGATGGGTAGGCTTTCGCCGCGCACCCGCAATGCGCAGGTCGCCCTTTATCAAAACCGGGAAGTGGATTTCCTGGTCGCGACAGATGCGATTGGCATGGGCCTCAATATGGATGTGGACCATGTGGCGCTCGCCGCGCTGAACAAGTTTGACGGCCATCAGCCGCGTGCGCTCACCGCACAGGAAATCGCCCAAATCGCCGGCCGCGCCGGGCGCGGCATGCGCGATGGCACCTTTGGCACCACGGCGGAAGCGCCGACACTGGATGATGAGATCATCACCCAGATCGAAACCCATGCCTTTGAACCGCTGAAGACGCTCGCCTGGCGCAATGCCGATCTGGATTTTTCCTCGGTTGAGACCCTGCTTGATAGCCTTGGCGCACCGGCACCGCAGCCGGGCCTTGCCAAGGGCCATGATGCGGTGGACCACATCACGCTTTCCATGCTGGTGCGGGAAGAAGAAATTCGCGGCCTGGCGGATACCGCATCGCGCGTGCGATTGCTGTGGGAAGCCTGCCAGGTGCCGGATTTCCGCAAGCTTGCGGATGATAGCCACACGCGGCTTTGCGCGCGCATTTTCACGCATTTGGCGCGCGAAGGCCGCCTGCCGCGCGATTGGGTGGCGTCATCGCTCGCGCAGCTTGGCATGGCGGAAGGCGATCTTGATACGCTGATGGCGCGGCTTTCGGCGATTCGCGTCTGGTCCTATGTCGCCGCGCGCGCTGATTGGCTGGATGATGCCGCTGGTTTGCAGGCTGATGCACGGCGCGTTGAAGACATGGTCTCAGACGCTTTGCATGAAAGCCTGACCGCGCGCTTTGTGGACCGCCGCGCGGCGCATCTGATTCGCGCGCTGGATGAAAGCGATGAGGAATTGCTCTCCGCCGTCACGCGCCGTGGCGAAGTGGTGGTGGAAGGCCATCCGGTCGGCCATGTGAAGGGCTTCCTGTTTGAACCCGATGGCGCGGCGGTAAAGGAAGAAGAACGCCGCGTGGTGCTGCGCGCCGCGCGCCGCGCGCTTGGGGCGGAAATCCCGCGCCGTGTCACCATGCTGGAAACCGCGAAGGATGAGGCGTTTGCGCTCACGCCCCAGCATGCCGTGACCTGGGCCTATTCCCACGCACCCAATATGCCCGCGGGGCTTGGCGATATCGCGGAAGTGGCGAAGCTGAAGACTGGTTCCGAACCCGGCAAGCCGTTGATTGAAGTACTGCCCTCAGAATTTTTGGATGGCGCGCAGCGTGAGCGTATTCGCGCAAGGCTCGCCACCTGGATCGAGGCTTTGGTGAAGCGCGATCTGGGCGCGATTTTCACCGCCGAGGAAAAGGCCGCCGAGGATAATACGCTCCGCGGTCCGGCCTTTCGCCTGCGCGAAGAATTGGGCCTGGCCATGGGTGCCACGGATGGTGAAATCCGCCCTGATCTCCGCCAGAAACTGAAGGGCATTGGCATTCGTGCCGGGCGCTATGCGCTTTACGTGCCGGAGGCCTTGAAGCCGCGCGCCATGGCTTTGCGTGCGCAGCTTTGGTCGCTGCTCAGGGGCATTGAAACGCCGAAGCTGCCCTCCGGCGGTTTGATTGCCGTGGCACCGCCCGCCGATTGGCCACGCGGCTTTGCCGAAACCATGGGCTGGCTACCCGCCGGTCCCGTTTTGCTGCGCCTGGATGTGGCGGAACGCATTGCCGGCGAATTGGGCCATCTGACGCGCAAATCCCCGGCACTGCTGCCGGGCGATCTGGCCAGCCGCTTGGGGATCAAGGGCGAAAATCTTGGCCCGGTGCTGGATGCCATGGGCTTCCGGCTGATCCCGGCCGAAACGCTCGATGAGAAGAACTTCGGCCCACCCGCCCCGGCACGGATCGGCCAGCAGCGCACGCCGCGCTTCGAACCGCGCCAGCAGCAGGGCCCCCGCCGCGATGACCGGCGCCCTGATCGACGCGGCCCTCGCCCGGATCAGCGGCGGCAGGAAGCCGCGCCAGGCGAAGGTGCCGCGCCCGATCAGGCTCCGCCCGAACAGCAGCGCCCGGAACGCCGGCCAGATCAACGCCCGGATCGTCGCCCGAAGCCCGAAGGCGGCCAGCAGCAACAGCAGCAGCGCCAGCATTATGGCAATAAGGGCGGCAATGACCGCCCGCGTGGTCCGCGCCCGCCGCGTGAGGATCGTGTGGCCCTGCCCCCCATGCCGCGCCCCGATAGCCCCTTTGCGGTACTCGCCGCGCTGAAGCTCAAGAAGGATTGAACAGCGCGCCGTGGCGGCTGAGGCGGAAGGGCGGGATTATCAGCGGCTGGATGCCTGGCTTTGGTGCGCGCGTTTTCGCAAGACCCGGGCGGAATGCGCGCGTCAGGTGGAAAAGGGCGTGGTGCGCATCAACCGCCTGCCGACCGACAAGCCCCATGCCAAGCTTCGTCCGGGGGATGTTCTGACTTTGGCGATGGGACAAGGGGCTTCGGGGCAGATCATCCTTTGGCGCGTGCTGGCGCTCGCCGAACGGCGCGGCCCGGCTAGCGAAGCGCAATCGCTTTATGAGGTTCTCACATAAGACGAATCAGTTGTGCGTCAGCCCACCTTGTCTAATTTCCAGTCTGCGGCCATTTTGGGCGCGGTTTTGGACAGGCTCAGCACCAAGGAATCGCGCCAGTGACCTATGTCGTCACCGAAAATTGCATCAACTGCAAATACATGGATTGCGTGGAGGTCTGTCCGGTGGACTGCTTCTATGTCGGTGAAAACATGCTGGTGATCCACCCGGACGAATGCATTGATTGCGGCGTCTGCGAACCGGAATGCCCGGCCGAGGCCATCCTGCCCGATAGCGATGACAAGGCGACCCCCTGGGTGGAATTGAACCGGGATTACGCCCAGCAATGGCCCAATATCACCCGCAAGGGCGAAGCGCCCGCTGATGCGGATGATTGGAAGGACAAGCCGGACAAGAAGGCCTTGCTCAGCCCCAATCCCGGCAAGCCCTGAGCCCAATTCACCGGCGAAGGCACGAATATCTGACCGGAATGGTCATGAATTCCGCCCGAATGGCGCCTCGGGCGGGTGACCCCAAGCGTTTTTTGTGTTAACAAGACACTTCTCCATCCGTTCGTCTGGTCTGACCCAGGTGTCTGCCGGGGGGTGATGGTTTGCATTCTCAACCGGATCGCGATGGTCCGGGTTCTGCGTTGGGAGTCCTGTTTTCATGACACGAAAGCCAGTGTCCAAGGCGCCTGCCAAAGGTCGCGCCAAGCCAGCGGCCCGCCCGGCGGCGAAGAAGCCCGCAAGCAAGGCAAAATCGGCCGCAAAGCCGGCTGCGAAGAAATCCTCCGCCAAGGCAAAGGCGACCACGAAGCCCAACAAGAAGGTGGCGCCGAAACCTGTGAAGAAGCCCGTGACCAAAGCGGCAGCCAAGCCAGCAACAAAGCCAAGTGCGAAACCGGCGGCCAAGCCAGTCAGCAAGCCCGCGGCGAAGCCGGCCGGCAAGCCTGCGGCTAAGCCGGCCCCGAAGCCCGCGCCCAAGGCTGCTGCGCCTGTCAAGGCGAAGCCTGCCAGCAAGCCGACAGCGCGGGCCGCGTCCAAACCAATGGCCAAACCCGCAGCGTCTGCCGCACCAAAGGTGGCCAGCGCCAAGCCCGCCACGCCCCCCAAGGTCGAAAAGCCCGCTGCGAAGCCCCTGCCCCAGGTCGCCGAGGCACCGGCAAAGCCGGCCGCACCGCCGAAGCCCGCGAAACCCGCTCCGAAGCCTTCTGCCCAGGCGGCTGAAGCGCCCGCCCAGGAAATTGTGACCTCGGCCGAGCCAGCCAAGCCTGCGCCCAAGCCCAAGGCAAAGGCCGCACCCGCTACCAAGTCAGAAGCATCAGCGCCAGCGGCTGAAGCGAAGCCAGAGCCCGCGCCTGCCAAAGCCGGGCTTGAGGAAGCGCCGAGCCCAGCACCGGTAGCACCAGCAGCAGCGGAAACCTTGCCCCGGCCCGCGCTGGTGCAAGCGCCTGCCGTTGCCATGGTAACCCCCCCTGCCCCGGCGCCCGCGCCACGCCCGGCGCCACCGCCCAGTATTTCGCCGCTTTCTCCGCCTCCGCCCACCATGCGCCCGAATGTCCAGATGGGCATGCGCCCGCCTGGCGGAGGCCCGCCTCGTCCTGGAATGCCAATGTCATCTTCTTCGCCCAAACCGCCCCCTGCCCCAAAACAGGAGTTCAAGACGGGCGATTACGTCGTCTACCCGACGCATGGCGTCGGCACGGTGCAGGGCATCCGCACGGTGGAGGCCGCCGGCTATTCCTTGCAGGTCATTGAAGTGACCTTTGAGGAAAACCGCATGAAGCTGAGCGTGCCGGTGAACAAGGCGTCATCTTCGGGCTTGCGCAAGCTTTGCACCACGGAAAGCTTCCAGCCTGCCCTGGATACGCTCAAGGGCCGCGCGCGCATCAAGCGCACCATGTGGTCCCGCCGCGCCCAGGAATATGAGGCGAAGATCAATTCTGGTGATCCGGTGCAGATTGCTGAAGTGGTGCGCGACCTGTTCCGCAACGCGGGCCAGCCCGACCAATCCTTCAGCGAACGCCAGATTTATGAATTGGCGCTTGACCGGCTGGCCGCCGAAGCTGCGGCGATTGACCGCTGCGACAAGGCAACCGCGATTGAAAAGCTGATGGTGGTGCTACGTTCCGGCGCGGCCGGGTCTCGCGAAGCTGCGCCGAAAGAAACCAGCGCACCAGCCGCTGCCGCTGAGGCGCAATAACGTGATGGCGTCGCCAGAATCTTCTGGTGGCGCCTATCTCAAGCGCCAGATTTCAACGGGGCCACGTTCTTCCGGAACTGTTGCAACCAATTCATATTGCTCATCCAAAGCCGCTTCAATCAATATCGCGGCGCGGCGGCGCACGCTAGGCCACCAGCCGCGATCAATCACCAAAACGCGCGGATGGCTTTCCAGAATGCGCGTGATTTCCGCGTAGGAATCGATCCCCGTGACGCGATAAAACGGCCCGGCCAGATGCGCCGGGAAGGCGTAGCGCGTGGACACAGCGGCTTCAGCCAGCACATAGATCACGGGGTGGTAATTCACGACCCAAATCGGGTCACCCGGGTCTATTTCCGCACGCACGGCCGCGGCGGTGCGCCGCACGGGATCAGGCGCGCCAAGGCCAATGCCGCGATCAAGCCGGGGCAGGGCAGCAACGCGCCAGGCATCCAGCACCACCGCACCGATCAGCAATTGAAAACCGATCACCACCATCCCCGGGCGCAAATACCGCGCCAATTGCCGCGCGCCGAGTGCCGCCAGCAGTGACAGCGGCAAAAGCCAGATCAGGAAATAATGCTGGTAGAATTGCCCGGGCAGCACCACAGCGAAAGTTGCGGCCAAAAACCAGAGCATGCCGAATTGCCGAAGCCGCGCAAGCGGCCCCTGGCGATTGCGCGGACGGATCAAGGCGGGCAGCGTCAGCAGAAACGCCCAAAGCAACAGCAAGACGGCCACAAGCGCAAAGCGGAAGGAATCCGCAGAGCTCAGCCGCGATCCCGCATAGCGAAGCGGCGCCAGAAACGCGCCTTCCAGGAACAAACCAAACTCCCCGCGCAGCGCATAAGCCAGCGCCCAGAGCAATGTGGGGGCTGCGCATAACAAAGCATAGGCACCGGCCATGGCGGCAAGGCGACCCAGGCTCATCAACCCAAGCCGAAAGGCAGGCAGCACCAAAATCACCCAGGCGAGCGCGCCTTCAAAGACGGTGACCGGCTTGAGTGTGAGGGCCGCGCCAATCAGCACGCCCATCACCACCATATCGCGCCAGCGCGGGGCTTTGCTGCGTTCCAGCGCATCCACCGCACCACGCAAGCCCAGCGCCATGGCCCAGCCGACCATTGGCGCAAAGAGAATTTCCGTATTGGTGGCAAGCCCACCCAATAAGCCGCTATGGGCGATGTAGAGCACGCCCGCAGCCAGCCCTAACGCCGGTGGACCGCCGGCATAGCGCACTGCGCTGAATAGTGCGGAGGCCGTTGCCGCCACACAAGCCGCCCCAAGCGCGCGCAGCACCCAGATATCGTCGCCGAAGATCGCCATGAACACAGCGAAAATCGCCGGTGCGCCAACCGGATGCATGTCCCAGACCGCGACAATGGGCCAGTTCCCATCCAGCCATTCCCGCGCCTGGAGCATGTAAAGCCCCTCATCCGTATCAATCACGGCGGCGACGAAGGAAAAGCTCCGCAACAAAAGCGCAAGCGCCAAAAAGAATAGCGGCACCAGCGCGGGGTGGCGCCAGCGCCGATCAAGAAGGTTGGTGAGGAACATGCGCGAAATTACAGCGCCGGGTGCAGATCCTTCCAGGGTGCGGCGCGTTCATAACCGGCAGCGGCGCGATAGATTGCCGCCTCCCCAAAGCTTGGGCCGACCAATTGCAGCGACAATGGCAAGCCTTCCGCTTTGGAAATGCCGCACATCATGGTCATGGCCGGATGGCCGGTGACATTGAAGGGCGTGCGCGCCTGCCGCGGATAGGTAAGTTCCACCGCTTCCGGATCATCAATCTTGCACGCAGCATCCATGGATGATGCTGTCAGCAACAAATCAACTTCCCCAAAGGCGGCTTCAACCGCAGCCACCAATTCACGCCGGCGGCGCTGCGCCTGCACGTAATCCTCGGCGCGCATGAAAAGCCCCGGCAGCAGGCGGCGCAGCGTGAGGTTGGCGTAATCACCCGGCCTTTCGCGCAGCCATTTGCCATGAATGGCAGCCGCTTCCGCCATGAGGATGGCGCGATTGACGCCGGCGAATTCATTGAGTGAGGGCAGCGTGATGGTCTTGATCTTCGCCCCTTCCTTAGCGAGCAGCTTCGCGGCGGTTTCAAGCGCCGCAGCCATTTCGGCAGAAGCCGGCTGATCCGCCTCGTGGAAATGCCGCACATAGCCGATAGTGAGGCCGCGCAGCCCCTTCTTCATCTGCCGCGCATAGTTTTCGGGCTTATGCGCCGCACTACCGGGGTCAAGCGCGTCATGCCCGGCCATCATGCCAAGCAGCAGCGCGTTATCGGCCACCGTGCGCGTCATTGGCCCGACATGATCCAGCGTGAAGGCGAGCGGGAAGACGCCCCGGCGTGAGACCAGCCCATAAGTCGCCTTCATGCCGACAATGCCGCAATGGCTTGCGGGGTGGCGGACCGAACCGCCGGTATCGGTGCCAAGGGCTGCCGGCAGAATATTCGCCCCAACGGCAGCGCCGGAACCGGAAGATGACCCGCCCGGGTGATGCGCCGGATTCCAAGGGTTGCGTGCCGGCGGGAAGGGCAGGTCAAAGGCCGGGCCGCCAATGGCGAATTCATGCGTGGCGAGCTTGGCCGGGAAAATAGCCCCCGCCGCGCGCAGCTTGGCGACCACCGCCGCATCGGCGCTTTTCTGATTATCGAGTAGAATGCGCGAGTGGCAGGTGGTGGGATGCCCTGCGATGTCGATGATGTCCTTGAGCCCCACCGGCAGGCCATCCAGCGCAGAACGCGGCCCGCTGCGGGCGATGCGCCGCCCTGCCTTCACCGCTTGCTCACGTGCCTCCTCCCACAATGGGCGCACAATGGCATTGACTTTGCCGCCAACATCCTCGGCCCGTGCGTGCAGGGCATCGAGATATTCCACGGGGGAAAAGCGCCGCCGCGCGATGCCGGCGGAAGCTTCGGTCAGCGAAAGCTCATGCAAGGCCTTCATGCGCGTGACCCCTTGGCAGAGGTTGGCGCGGCATAGGCCGGCATGGGTTCAGCGGTTTCATCGGCAGGCCGTGTGAAGGCGCCGGCCATGCGGCGGGCCGAGGCGACGGCATCCGCCACTTCCTTGGGATGGGCCTTGAGGCCCGCGGTAAAGCCCGCTGCGCGGGCCAGGATTTCTTCTTCGGTCATTGAAATGGTCGCCCCCATGCTGCGGCGCCTAGCCTGCCGCAAAAGCCGGGTTTCTGGAACCCTCGCTGGGGCGCGAAAAAGGGGTGAAGTCCGAAGACCTCACCCCAGGGGGGCATCCATAGTGCAGGATGTTGCGCCGCTTGAGAGTGACGGCGCCAGATGGGAGAGACTAAATCGCTTAGAAAACTGGCAACAGAAATGAGTGTAGCGGCGAAAGATTGCTGTTCGGTTTCGATGGTGGCGATTTCCCGCGCGCCCATTCTCCGCTAACAAACGCCCCATGCCCAGCGCCGCCCCCAACCTGCCCCTTGCCGGCCTCAAGCTCGTGGAGCTTGGCCATTACATCGCTGCCCCTTTCGCGACCCGCCTGCTGGCTGATCTGGGCGCCGAGGTGATCAAGGTCGAACCCCCAGGCGGGGACCCGGTGCGGGGCTGGGGCAGCAATATCAGTGGCAATGCCGTGTGGTTCAGCGTCCATGGGCGGAACAAGCTCAGCGTCACGCTTGACCTGAAAAAGGCGGATGATCGCGCGAAGCTGATGGCCCTGCTCCGCCGCGCCGATGGGCTGATCGAGAATTTCCGCGCGGGCTATCTGGAACGCGTGGGGCTTGGGCCAGATGTTTTGCATCGGGAAAATCCGCGCCTCGTGATCGGGCGGATTTCTGGCTATGGCCAGGATGGCCCCTATAAGGACAAGCCCGCCTTTGGCGCGATTGGCGAAGCCATGGGGGGCCTCAGGCACCTCACGGGCCATCCCGGCGAACAGGGGCTGCCGCCGCCGCGCTGCGGGGTTTCCATCAGCGATGATCTGGCCGGGATTTACTGCGCGCTTGCCGTGGTTTCCGCCTGTTGGGCGGTGAAGGGCGACCCCAATGCCAAGGGCCGCGTGGTAGATGTGGATCTGGTGAGTAGCGTTTTTTCGCTCATGGAAGGCATGCTGCCGGAATATGGGCTGTTCGGCTGGGTGAGACAGCCGCAGGGCGCGGCGATCAAGACCGCCGCCCCCACCAATACCTACCCCTGTGCCGATGGCAAATGGCTTTGCGTTGCCGGCAATTCCGATTTGATCTTCCGGCGCCTGATGGCCGCGATTGGCCGGCCCGAATTGGCGGAGGCCCCGCGCTTCGCCACCAATGGGCTGCGCTGCGACAATGTCGCCGAGCTCGACGCCGCCATCGCCGCCTGGACCCGCACCAAACCGGCTGCGGAGGCTGAGGCCATTCTGGAAGCGGCCGAAGTGCCTTGTTCCCGCCTATATGACATGGCCGATTGCGCCAATGACCCGCATTTCCGTGAACGCGGATGGGTGATGGAAGTGGCGGACCCTCTGCTGGGCCAGGTGCTGCACCCGGCGGCACCCTTCCGCTTTGATGGCGTGGCGCCGCAGGATGTGGTGCGCTGGCCTGGCCCCGCGGCGGGGGCGCATAATGATCATGTATTCGGCGAATTACTGGGTGAAGCGAAGGAGAAGCAGGCATGACCGGCAAGGTGACCATTAGCGAAGTCGCCCCGCGTGACGGGATTCAATCCATCACCGGCGATTTCGTGCCGACCGAGGTGAAAACCGCCCTCATCCAGGCGCTGTATGATGCGGGCCTCAGGCGGATGGAAATCGGGTCCTTTGTCTCCCCCAAGGCGATTCCGCAAATGGCGGATACGGCGGCGGTGCTGGCCTTCGCCAAGACACTGCCGGGTCTGGAAAGCACGGTACTGGTCCCCAATCGGCGCGGCTTTGATGCGGCGCTTGCCGGGGGCGCGGAACGGCTTGGCTTTTTCATGTCGGCGACGGCGGGGCACAACAAGGCCAATCTGAACCGCACACGGGAAGAAAGCTTTGCCGAATTGGCATCGCTCGTGCGCGATACGCCCAATGGCACACTGATCCGCTTCAACCTGTCTTGCGTGTTCCATTGCCCCTTTGATGGCGTGGTGGAAGATGCGGAAGCGCTGGATTGGGTGGAACGCATCGTGGCGCTGAACCCGGAGATGGAAATCGCGCTGGCGGATACCACCGGCAACGCCAGCCCCGATCAGGTGCGGCGCGTTTTTGAAAAGGCGCAGGGCGCCTGGGGACATCGCTTTGCCTTTCATGGCCACGACACTTACGGCATGGGCGTGGCCAATGTGGCGGCGGCCTATGCCGCTGGCTGCCGCGTGATTGACAGTGCCGCGGGCGGTATTGGCGGCTGCCCCTTCGCGCCTGGCGCCACCGGTAATGTCGCGACCGAAGATGTGGTCTGGATGTTCCGCCGCATGGGGGTTGAAACCGGCGTCACCTGGAACAGCCTTTTGGCGGCGGCTGATATGGCGGCGGCGATCAAGGGCGCCATTCCCGGCGGGCGGATGCGCGGCGTGCGCGCGGCGCGCCTCGCGGCCTGAAGCAGGCTCGCCGGCTGCGTCACATCACGGCGCGGCCGGAATTTCTCCATTTTTCGGACGTTTTTGCGGGCCATAAGGATCTTGCCTGATGCGTTTGCTCGGGCGTGGTGGAGTTGTCGCATGTCCGATAGCGAAATGGCCCGCAAATTGGCCGAGCTTGACCGGCTTTTGAATGACCCGGAAACCCGCATGGATGCCGGGCGGGTTTGGGCATTGGCGCAGGAACTGAAGGTGCCTGCCGCGCCGGCTCAGCGCCGCGCCGCCTGAACGACGCGCCGGTTATTGATTAACATAATCGCAGTATTCAACCGACGCTGGCGCTTACCTTGCCAAGGCCGGTGAAGCGGGCCGTTACGCTTGCGCCGGACTTCAACCCCAGCACGGGCGCGCCGAGCCCGGCCACCACCAGCACAGCCCCTGCCGGCAAGCCGCCAAGCCGGCGTGCTTCTGCTGCCGCCGCCTCAAAAGCCGCGCGCAGGTCGCATAGGATTCCCTTGGGCTTGGCATCCCCTTCGATAAGCGCCACGCGTATCGGTGCTTCAGGCATGGGCCGGCGCTTGCCAAGCACCAGCAACCCAAGCCCGGCGAGATCGGCGATTTCGGCAAAGCGGTCCGCCGGCCCTTGGGTATAGCGGCTGGCGCTCACATCCAGTGCTGGATGGATTGCAATGATCTCAGGCGGCGTTGTCGCCTCAGGGTCCAGCGCGGCGCCCAGCACGCCAAGCAGGGCCGCCGAGGCACGGCCATGTCGCATGATTTCCAGCGACAGCCCCGCGCCATCATCCAGAAACCGTGCTTCCAGCATGGGCCCAGCGATCAGGCTGCCATCCGCCGCCGGGACCAGTCGCACACCACAAGGAGCAAAGCCCAACCGCGCAAGCACACCACCGGCCACTTCCTCGGCATCATCCTGGGTGGTGATGGCGATTTCTGGGGGTAGCGGCGCCAGCGGATTGCCGGTCTCGAAAGCCTCAGACAAATAGCCAATGGCGCGGGTGATGGGGTCCTGGTCCATGGCGTTAATCAGCGATCCGCGGCACTTCATCCTCCTGGAAGCCGCCCTCCGGCGGGACATCCAATTGGATCGGCGTGCCGCTTGTCGGCGTGAAGCCATAAAGCTGTTCAGGCAGCCAGGTCACCAGGCCGGGGAAGGCATAGATCATCAGCATGCACATGATCACGATGTAGATGAACGGCATGCAGCCCTTGAAGATATCCTCCAGCCGGACATGCTTCGGCGCCACGCCCTTCAGGTAGAAGGCCGCCATGGCAACCGGCGGCGACAGGAAGGAGGTTTGCAGGTTCAGCGCCACCATCACGCCGAAGAACAGCGGATCAACGCCAAAATCATCCAAAAGCGGCAGGAAGATCGGCACGAAAATCACGATGATTTCCGTCCATTCCAAGGGCCAGCCCAGGATGAAGATCAGCAACTGCGCCAAGATCATGAAGGTGAAGGTATTGAGCGGCAGGGATTTGAAGAACTGCTCCACCAGATCCTGCCCGCCGAGATAGCCAAAGACCGAGGAGAAAATCGCACTGCCCACGAACAACCAGCACACCATGGCAGAGGTACGCGCGGTCAGGAACACGCTTTCCTTGAGCTTGGCGAAGGAAAAGGATCGATAGACGATGGCAAGGATAATGGACCCAAGGCTGCCCATGGCGGCCGCTTCGGAAGGTGTCGCGAGCCCCATCAGAATGGCGCCCAGCACCATGGCAATCAGCGCCGCGAGCGGGATGAAGGAGGTCAGCAGTGAAATCGCGATTTGGCTGAAGGGGATATTCACTTCCTCGGGCGGCAGGCGGGGCGCCATTTGCGGCTTCACAAGGGCGATGCCCATGGCATAGAGAATGTATAAGCCCGCCAACATAACACCGGGGATAAAGGCCGCAGCATAAAGCTGCACCACCGAAACGCCGGCGGTGGCGCCAAACAGGATCAGCATGATGGAGGGCGGAATGAGGATACCAAGGCAGCCACCCGCGCAAATGACCCCCGATGCCAGCCTGACATCATAACCCGCGCGGAGCATGGCCGGAAAAGCGAGCAGGCCCATCAGCGTGACCACTGCACCCACAATCCCGGTTGCGGTCGCGAACAGCGCGCAGGTCGCGAGTGTGGCGACAGCCAATGAGCCTGGAATATTCCCACTCGCCATCTGCAAGGATCGGAATAGCCGGTCCAGGATATTCGCGCGTTCGATGATATAACCCATCAGCACGAAAAGCGGCACGCTGATCAACACATCATTCGACATGACCGCATAGGTGCGCTGCACAAGCAAATCGAAAATGCGTTCCTGCATGCCAAGATAACCGAAGAACAACCCCATCGCCATCAGCGTGAAGGCAATCGGGAAGCCCAGCATGATGAAGAACAGGAACAGAAAGAGCTGCGTGAGCCCGAGCATACCGTCAGACATGGCGCGTCAGCCCTTCTTTGACGTGTCTAAGGGGATCTGGCCGGATGTGGCCATGCGGCGGGCCAATTCCTCGGGGTCCTGTTCGGCGGCGGCGGCAAGGATTTGCTGGTCCAATTCTTCCACATCCGAAAGCCGCTTTGGCCAGGCGCCGGTGCGGATGCATTGGATGCAGCGCACAACTTCCACAATGCCTTGCAGCAGCAACAGCACGCCCACCACCGGTATCAGGAACTTGAAGGGCCAAATCACCGGGCCGGTTGGGCTGAACATGGATCTTTCATTCTGCGCATAGGATTGCGTGAAGAAGGACCAGCCAGAGATCATGAAGGCAAAAATCGCCGGAAAGAAGAACAGGATATAAAGGACAAGATCGAGCTTCGCCTGATTTTCAGGCTTGAAATTCCGATAAAGAAAATCGCCGCGCACATGCCCATTGCGTGACAGCGCATAGGCGCCAGCCATCATGAACAGCGTGCCATAAAGCATATAGGAAGTATCATAGGCCCAGGTGGTCGGTGCGCGGAAAGCGTAGCGCATCACCACTTCATAAGTCACGACAAAGGTCAGTACCAGGATGCTCCAGGCGAAGGTCTGGCCAACCAGGGTGCTGAAGCGATCAATGCCAAGAAGCAGTCGCTGCATGATAAGGGCTTTCGATCATGGCCCCGGGGATTGGGGCATCAAAAAGGGTGCGGGCCGAAACCCGCACCCCGTTACTGCAAATCAGCGCGCGCCGAAGAAGTGATTATAGGAAATCACCGGGCTTGCTTCATAGCGCAAGAAGAAGCTGCCAACACGGCGGCACCAGTCACGCTGGCTGTCGCAGACCTTCTTGAAGAAGGGGCCCGCAGCCGGGGAGGAAGCATCGCCCTCATACTTCTGAACCACGCGGTTCCAGGCAGCGAGCTGCGCGTCAAGCACCGGGCGCGGCGTCTGGCGTACCTGCACGCCCTGCTGCTGCGCCATGGCAATCAGATCGCGCGAATAGCGATCCTGCAGCTTCCAGGACATATCGGCAGAGGCGCTTTCGGAAGCGAATTTGATGATCGCCTGATGCTCGGCCGGAAGTGCCGCGAACTTCGCCTTGTTGAACAGCACTTCGAAGCTTTCCGTGCGCTGATGGAAGGACTGAATCATATAGTTCTTCGCCACATCCGGGAAACCGAGCACGCGGTCAGAGGATGGGTTGTTGAATTCCGCCCCGTCAATCACGCCGCGTTCCAAGGCCGGCACGATTTCCCCGCCGGGCAGTGAGACCACCGCCGCGCCAAGTTCCGCAAAAAGGTCAGCCGCGAGGCCCACGGTGCGGTACTTCAGGCCACGGATCTGTTCCGGGCGTTCGATCGCATTCTTGAACCAACCAAGCGGCTGGGTCGGCATCGGGCCGGTCATGAAGGACACGACATTGACCTTAACAAGGTCATTCAGCAGCTCATTATAGAGCGCTTCGCCGCCGCCATAATGATACCAGCCGAGCAGCTGATTGGCATCGCCGAACCAGGGGGGCGAGGTGCCGAACAGCGAAAACGCCTTGTTCTTGCCGAACCAATAGGCCGGCACACCATGGCCGCCATCAAGCGTGCCCGCGCTGACCGCATCCAAAAGCTGGAAGGCGCCAACCACGGCGCCGGCGGCAAGCAATTCAAGGCGAAGACGCCCGCCCGCCATATCATTCACGCGACGCACGAAATCGCCCGCAAATTCGTGGAAGATGTCGCGCTGCGGCCAGGTGGACTGGAAGCGCAGCGTCGTGGTCTGCGCCCGGCTGACATTGGGGGTGGCGAGCACGGCAAGGCCCGCGCCCGTGGCGGCAGCCGCCTTCAAAAACCCGCGCCGAGCTGGCGCTTCGGTGGTGGAACCGGTCATTTGCTTCTCCCTTTGAGGTGCCCCCCGGCTAGGCTGGGGCGGGTCTTAACACGGGCGTGACATATGGATGACGGGCAAATGACGCAATGTTTTTTTGCAGCGCCAAGGGCCTGCCGAGCTATTTCGTCACAAAAGCCTTTTCCACCACATAGCTGCCGGGGGCGTTATTGGACCCCTCCACAAAGCCGCGGGCTTCCAGCATGGCCTTGCAATCGCGGTTCATCGCCTCAGACCCGCAAAGCATCACGCGGTCATGGGCGGGGTCCAGCGGCGGCAGGGCCAGATCAGCGAAAATCCGCCCCGATTCGATCAGATCGGTGATGCGCCCCTGGGTCGGGAAAGGCTCCCGCGTTACGGAGGGGTAGTAGCGGAGCTTGCCGGCGATGATCTCGCCCAGGAATTCATGCTGCGCCAGACCGTGTTCAAACATCTCCCGATAGGCCAATTCCGCCACCTGGCGGACGGTATGGGCCACCACCACCGTGCCATAGCGTTCATAGACATCGGGCTCGCGCGTCAGGCTTAGGAAGGGGGCGAGGCCGGTGCCGGTCGCCAGCATCCAAAGGCTGCGGCCTGGGAGCAGATTATCCGTGACCAGCGTGCCGGTCGGCTTGCGGCCTATCAGCACCGTGTCGCCGGGCTTGATGTGCTGCAGGCGCGATGTGAGCGGCCCGTTCTGCACCTTGATGGAGAGAAACTCCAATTCCTCATCCCAGGTCGGGCTTGCCATGGAATAGGCGCGCACCAGCGGCTTGCCTTCCACCATCAGGCCAATCATGGCGAATTCCCCGGCACGGAAGCGAAGCGCCGTGTCGCGCGTGCAGCGGAAGGAAAACAGCCGATCCGTCCAATGATGCACATGCGTCACACGCTCCCCGAAATAGGCGGAGGGGATGGCGGGGGCGGGGGAGGAGGCCGTGTTCATGGATGCTGTTTTGCGGCGGCGCGGCGCGGCGCGCAACCGGCAATCATGGCTTGCATCCCGCGCGGCGGGCGTTTCTTCTGGCGCGATGGAAAACCTGCCCGAAGGCGTCCCCTGGGACCCCGCCACCAATCCCCCACTTGGCCCGCTGGTGGATGCCACGCCACGCCCCTTGCCGGCGCGCATTGCCCATAAGGGGCAATCGGTTGATCTGGAGCCACTCCATATCCGTCATGCCGAGGATTTGTGGCGCGCGGCAGAACGCGACACGGGCGGCGAGGGCTGGGCCTATATGGGCTATGGGCCATTTCGCGATGCGGCGGCCATGCGCGCCCATGTCGCGGCCTTTGCCGCCACGCATGACCCGATTGCCTGGGCCATCCGCCCGCATCGCACCGGCACAGCGGATGGCTGGCTGACGCTGATGCAAATCGCCCCCGCCCATGCGGATATCGAGATCGGCAATATCTGGTTTTCACCCCGCATGCAGCGCACGCGCGCCGCCACCGAAGCGATGTTTCTGCTGATGCGCCATGCCATGGATGATCTGGGCTATCGGCGGCTTGTTTGGAAATGCAATGCGCTGAATATGCCATCACGCCGGGCGGCGGCGCGGCTTGGCTTTGTTTATGAAGGCACGCATCGCGCGCATTTGGTGGTGAAGGGCAGGCGGCGGGATACGGCGTGGTTTTCCATTATCGCTGAGGAATGGCCCAGCCGGCGTGATGCTATCGCCGCCTGGCTGGATGGCGCGAATTTCGGCCCGGATGGCCGCCCGCGCCGGTCGCTCGCCAGTTTTCGCGATGATCGCGCGTAATGGACTGGCCGAAATATGACTGGACTTTCATGACCTAGGTGTTAGTCTTCCTCCAGTTTGTCGGAGGGCTGATCATGAACATCTCCCCAAGCCTTGGTGAGATTGGCTGCTGGGCACTGATTTTTGCTGGCATGGCCTATTTCTTGGCCAAGCGCTTCGGCGAGCCTGCGGCCTTTGTCGCCGCCGGGATTGCGGCGCTGACCGTGAAGGCGGCTTTGCTGGACCTCACCTGATCAATAAGGCGCCGGACTTCCTTCCAGGAAGCCAGGTAGCCAGTTCTCAAGCCTGATGTGTCGGGACCGGCCTGCCCCCGTGTCCCGATTTTTTTGCTCTTGCCTCTGCCATGCCCCCGTCGCAGTTTGCGGTGAATGTATCGCGGTGGGAGCTTGGCATGACCGAAGACAGCGTTGGCGCCTTCATTCCGGGTGAGCGTACCAAGCGCACAGGTGCCGCTTCCGGCCCGCTCGCGGGGCTCTCCTTCGCCGCCAAGGATTTGTTTGATGTGGCCGGCACCGTCACCGGCTATGGCAATCCTGATTGGGCAGCGACGCATGCGCCGGCCATCCGCGATGCGGTGGTGATTACGCAGCTTTTGCAGGCGGGTGCCTCGCTGACTGGTAAGACCAAGACGGTTGAACTGGCCTATGGCCTGACCGGCGAGAATGTCTGGCAGGGTACGCCGAAAAACCCTGCCGCGCCTGATCGCTTCCCGGGCGGGTCTTCTTGCGGTTCGGCGGCTGCCGCGGCTGCGGGATTGGTTGATTTTGCCATGGGGTCGGATACCGGCGGTTCCGTGCGCATTCCCGCTTCCTATTGCGGCGTTTTCGGCATTCGGCCGAGCTGGGGCGCGATCAGCCTGACCGGCGCCTGCCCCCTCGGCCCGGATTACGATACGCCGGGCTGGTTTGCCCAAAGTGCCACCATGCTGCGCCGCGTTGGGGATGTGCTGTTGCCGCCGGGCGATTCGGGGGCGCTTGGCCCGCTGATTTCCGTTGCCGAAGCCTGGGCCAATGCGGAACCTGCAACCGTGGCCGCTCTGACGCCAGCGTTGAAGGCAGCCGAAGCGCTGTTCGGCCCGGCTTTGGTCACGCATGTGGCGCCCGAGGGGCTTGATGCTTTCTATGAGCATTTCCGTTGCGCCCAGGCCGAACAGGCCTGGACTGCGCTTGGCCCCTGGATTGCCGCGACCAATCCGAAATTCGGCCCCGGCGTGAAGGAACGCTTTGACGCGGCCGCCGCCATCGACCCGGTGAAATCCGCCGCCGGCCGCGCCTTCCGCCGCGTGGCGCAGGCGCGCTTTCATGCGCTGCTGCGTGGCGGGGCGGTGATGATCTACCCGACTTCCCCCGCGCCGGCGCCGCTTTTGGCTTCATCCCTCGCTGACCAAAACAAGGTGCGCGAACGGACCATGGGCGTGACGGCCATTGCCGGGTTCTGCGGCCTGCCGGAAGTGAGCATCCCCGCCGGCAAGGTGGATGGTGCGCCGGTTGGGCTTTCGCTGGTGGGCGCGCCGGGGCGTGACCGCGCCGTGCTGGCAGCGGCCGAAGCGCTGGCGGCGTCCTTGGGGATTGGGGGCTGAGCCATGCTGATCCGCGACGCCACCGCTGCTGATCTGCCCGCCATCACTGCGATCTATGCGCATCACGTGCTGCATGGCGCCGGCACTTTTGAGGAAGTGCCCCCTGATCAGGCCGATATGGCGGGGCGCATGAAGAAGGTGCTAGCCGGGCCAGGCGATGCCTGGCTGGTGGCCGAGGATGAGGCCGGGCAGGTCAGCGCCTATGCCTATTACGGCGCCTTCCGGGAGCGTTCAGCCTATCGATTCACGGTCGAGAATTCGATCTATGTGCGTGATGATGTGCGCGGCCAAGGGGTGGGTAAGGCGCTAGTTGGGGAATTGATCGCGCGTGCGGAAGCGGCTGGTTTTCGGCAAATGCTGGCGGTGATTGGCGATTCGGAAAATGTGGGTTCGATTGGGCTGCATGCTTCGCTGGGCTTCAGGCAGATCGGCACCATGCGCGCCGTTGGCATGAAATTCGGCCGCTGGGTAGATGTGGTGACGATGCAGCGCAGTCTGGGCGAGGGTGAGAAGACGCTGCCGGGGGATTGAGGGCGAGGTTCACGCTTCGGTGCCAATCTGACCGGCACAGAAAGGCGTATCGGTTCCTATCGCGACTGATCGCATGAAGGTTGAGCCTGCTAGTTTCGCCACGCCCTCTCGCTAATTAGCCAAGCGGAAGCGCGCGCTACTGGCTGCATCATCGCGGAGCGTCTGGCGGATCGCCTCGGCCGCCACAGCGCTTTGCGGCAGGGCGGCGATGGCGGTGAACCAAGGCAGCGTGCCGCGCACCCGGCCAAACGTGCTCCGGGGCGGTAGCCAGACGCCGGCGGCTTCGCGTTCCGATGGGTTGGCGTGGGTAATCAGGTCTTGGTCGTGACGGCGGGGACGGCATTAGCCTTGCGCCGCAGCGCTTGCAGCCGCAACGCCACGGCCAAACCGATCAGGCCAAAGGCCACCATGCGTACTTCAGTGATCTTTTCGCCAAAGTACAGCAGCGCCAAAGCAAGGCTTAGGAAGGGCGAAATGTATTGCAGGTAGCCGACTTCGATCATTCGGGTTAATTTGACACCAACGCCAAAGAGGTAAAGCGGCACGAAGCTGACCGGTCCGATAAGAAGGAGAAGCACCAAAGTGCGCAGATCGAAACCCGCAATTTCTCCCCGGTGGAGGTACAGCACCACGAGGGCAACCGGCAACAAGGTGAGCGTTTCTACAAGCAAGACCGTTGAAGCCGGCCCGCTGATCACCTTCTTCAGGGCAAAGTAAACTGATGTCGTCAGCATCACCAGAATGCCGAGGATAGGCAGATCAGACATGGATAACGCATAGACCGCAATGCCGAGCAGGACGAAGGCAAAGGATAGGAAATCCAATTTCGACGCTTTTTCTGAGAAGGACCAATAGCCCAGCATCATGGATAATGCGGGGGCTGAGAAGGTGCCCAAACTGAATTCTGTTACTTTGCCCAGGGTCACCGCATAGACAAAACAGAGCCAGTTCAGGCCGATCACGGCGCCCGCCAGACCGGCAAGCGCGTAATCCTTGCGGGCGAGACGCAGGCTGCCTTGGCCGTTGAGTGCCACGACGGCATAGACAAAGAGCGTGGTGACAATACGAAATGCCACGACAGTGATTTCGGCCACGCCGGGCAGCAGGCTCCAATAAAGAGACATGGAACCCCAGATCGCAAAGGCACAGGCAACGTAGTATTTCTGCAAGGTCATCGGTCTTGCCCTGTTTGTCATACGTTATGCTATCGGTTGCGCAGCCGATGCCAAGGCCAGACTGCTGGCAATAATCTTTTTCAAAAAGCCAAAGCATGGCCCGGCGTGAAACAGACGCCGCGGCGCGGTACCGAGGGCCTGCGTTATGGGTGGGGCGGGTTAGGTCGCATCCTTTTTGAAATGGGCAAACCGCAATGCGGGCCTCTGCCATGGGGCAAGGTGGCACGGGCGCAGTACAGTTCCGTGCATAATACTGCCTACAGCCCAAGGATGAGGGCCATTCCGGCTGATGCGAAAAAAATTGCCATGCCGCCATTCACCCACCGATGAATACGCCCATACACCTCAACCACGCGCGTGCTCGAAAACACCAACGCATAGGTGGAAAAGACCAGCAACCCAATAATCAGGCAACCCGCAACGACAGCAAAGCCGGCCCAGGGCGCATCTCGGCCAGGCAAACCCAAAGTGATTGTTGTCATCCAAACAAGGATCGCTTTGGGATTGCTGATCTGGATACCGAAACCTCGGAGATAATGTGGCCAAAGCGACGTGCTGCGCAGGCGATTGCCAGAGGCCGGGAGCCGTGTGGCAATTCCCGCCACGGCCTGCCGCGCCGCACGCAATCCCAGCCACAGCAGATAGACGCCACCGAAGATACGAAGGATGACAAATGTCGCAGGAAACATAAGCATCATCGCCCCAAGCCCGATGGCGGCGCTGATACCCCAACATTGAGACCCGGTCATAATGCCGAACACCATGGCCATTCCTGCCGAACGCCCCTGGTCCAGCGATGTCGCCATGATCGAAAGATTGCCCGGACCAGGCGTGGCGGTGCCAATGAAGTAGGCAAGATAGGCTATCAGCAGGTGGTCAAGGCTCGGCATCGGGTGTTCCTGACAAGGCACACCCCGTTCTCCAACGAGGGCGGCCTCAATAGGCGGGGTAGAAGCTCGGCGCAGGCATCGAAGATCGTGTGCGTCAACCAACGCCGGCCATGAGAAGCTCAGTTTAGCGAAGTGCTATGCTTTCCATCCAATAGAAAAATGTCTCATGACACTTTTTTGAATTTGTTGAGCACGCTACAGAGAATATGTCTTCGACAGTTTTTAGGTGCCACCCCTCATGCGTATTGTCTCGCCCTGGAAGCCGCGTCTTGAGGATATGGATGGGCCTGCCTCGGAGCGCTTGATTGAGGCGCTAGCTGCCGACATCCTGAGCGACCAACTTGAAGATGGCGCCAGGCTTCCCGCCCATCGTGACGTGGCATGGAAGTTAAAAATCAGTGTTGGCTCGGTGACAAAAGCCTATCGCGCGCTGCAACGCCGCGGACTGATCGCAAGCAGTAAGGGCAGCGGCACTTTCGTTATTGGGCGCAGGCGACCGCGAGGGCCCGTGATTGATCTGTCAGTCAACGCGCCTCCGGCCATGCTGAATGAGCGCGTGCTTTCATCCACACTTGCAATGGCGGCGCGCAAGGTGGATTCGTTTTATTTTCTGAATTACCCGCCGCCTGCCGGGCATGAGAGGCATCGTACGCTGATGGCTGGTTGGCTCGGCGGTACTGGTATTGATGCAGACCCCGAGCGGCTTCTGCTTACCAGCGGTGCGCAACAGGCTTTGGCGGTTGCCTTCGCAACATCAAGTCGCCCAGGCGGTGTCATCCTCGCCGAGCGGTTGACCTATCCCGGCGCATTAACGCTTGCGCAGGTTGGCAACTATCGTCTCATGGGTGTGGCTACCGACAATGAAGGCATGATGCCGGCTGCATTGGATAACATTCTTGCCAAAACCAAAGAAAAGCCATCCGTCCTTTATCTGACACCGACTCTGCATAACCCGACCGGTGCGACCATGGGACGGATGCGGCGACAAGAGATCGTCAAGATTTGCGAAAAATACGATGTTATCATCATTGAGGATGATGTTTATGGATTACTGAGAAATGAGGATTTGCCTTCTTTGGTGAACCTGGCGCCAGAACGGACAGTGTACGTAACGTCACTTTCAAAATGTCTCTGCCCCGGTTTGCGGATTGGGATGCTGCTGGTTCCGCCGCAGCTTGTCCAAAAAGCCCTACTTACACTGCATGCAACAGGACTTTCCGTATCCGCTCTTTCCTGTGCCGTTGTTGAACAATGGCTTTACGACGGCACGGCTGAGAACATGCTGTCTTCCATCGGCGCAGAGGCCCAGCGGCGCTTGGCCATTGCGCGGGGTTATCTGTCCAGGTGGATGACGGAACCTTCCGGCAAGAGTTTTCATGTCTGGTCGCCAATGCCACGCTCTGAGGCGGAGCGCCTCGTTGAGGACATGGCACAAGAAGGCGTTCTGTTGACCCCGCCCGCGTCGGTTCTCGTTGATGGAACCGACTCAGAGTCAGGCATTCGCTTGTGTCTGGGTGTCCCAGCTTTGGAGGAGCTGCATCACGCTCTTGCCATCATGAAACAAAAACTCGAGCGTTCCGGCGACCTATAAAAATCCCTGCCAACACCCAGGCTTAGCCGGCATACTCAGCTTCGATTTACCTGCCCGGCAGGCTTGGGCAGATGGTGAATTGATCCCGGGCCATGGCGCTCATGCCTCTCGCGTGTTGTTGCGGGAGAGCCGTGCCCAATGGGCTTTATGGCGCCAACCGAAACCGCGCGCTGCTGGCTTGGTCTTCGCGCAGCGAGCGCCTGATCGCCTCCGCACCATCAGCGCTGCGGGGCAGGGCAGCGATGGCGGTGAACCATGGAAATTCTCCCCGCACCCGACCAAGAAATAGCCGGTCCAGCGCTTCCGCCACCGGCCCACGCGCGCCGCAGCAGGCGCAGGCTGGCGCATGGGCGCCTTCAAGGGTGAAGACCACCATGGTGTGTGCTGAAACCTCAGCCGGCGCTTCGGCAAGTAAAGCCATCCCCGGCGCTGGGGTTTCACCCGGCGTTAGCAGGTGGACAGGTATGCGGGCATCGAGCGACCAAGCCATGATGGCAGCCTATATCAGTGGCCGATTCAGCGCTTCGGTGATTCCACCTTCGCGCATCGGACACTAGACATAAGAATATGTTTATGTCTATGTAAATCCCATGCAGGATGTTTTGTCCCAATTGCGCGGCGCGGCTGAGCCGACACGCCTCAGGCTGCTGGCGCTTTGCGCCCGTGGCGCCTGGTGCGTCACGGAATTGGTGGCGATTCTCGGCCAATCCCAGCCTCGGCTGTCGCGCCATTTGAAGCTTCTGGTCGAAGCCGGCCTGCTGACCCGCACCCCCGAAGGCGCCAATGCCTGGTTCCAGATGGCGCCAGAGGCTGATCTGGCCCGCCATATCCTGGCCCGCCTGCCGGAATCGGACCCCTTGCTGGCGGCTGATCGGCGCGCCGCCGCGCGGCTGGCAGCGGAACGGGCGCGCATTGCCTCCGATAGTTTTCGTCGCCACGGCGCCGATTGGGATGAAACCCGCGCCCTTGGCCTGCCAACCGAGGCGATTGAAACCGCCCTGCTGCAAGCCCTGCCGACGGGCCGTGTGGGCCGGGTGCTTGATATCGGCTGCGGCACGGGCGGGGTTTTGGAACGCTTGGCGCCGCGCATTGATGAAGGGCTTGGCATTGATGCCTCCCGCGAAATGCTGGCGCTGGCGCGCAGCCGCCTGACGGAACGTGGCCTGACCCATATCGCTGTGCGTCAGGCGGATATGTATCGGCTGCCTTTACCCGATGCGGGTTTTGATGCGGTAACCTTGCATATGGTGCTGCATTACGCGGAAGACCCCGCCGCGGCACTCGCGGAAGCCGCGCGCGTTTTGCGCCCCGGTGGGCGCCTGCTGATCCTTGATTTGGCGTCGCATGACCGCGCTGATTTGCTGACCCGCTACGCGCATCGCTGGCCTGGTTTTGATGATGCTGCCATGGCCGGTTGGCTTGGTGGCGCGGGCTGCACCGCGCCGCGTGTCGGCGCCATCCCCGCTGGCCTTTCGCTTAAGCTTTGGTCGGCCGAACGCTTGCCGCTTTCTGTTTCCACCCCCGTTTCCTGAAGGTTTCCCCATGGCGCGCCCGCATCTTCTCGACGCCCTTCGTGACCGCGTTTTGCTCTGTGATGGCGGCATGGGTAGCCGCGTTCAGGCCATGGCCCTGGAAGTGGATCGTGATTACTGGGGCAAGGAAAACTGCACCGAGGTGCTGAATCTGTCGCGCCCCGATATCGTGCGCGATATCCATCGCGGTTATTACGAAGCGGGTGCCGATATGGTGCTGACCAATAGCTTTGGCGGTTCGCCGGTGACGCTGGCGGAATTTGAACTGGAAGACCGCGCCTTCGAGATCAACAAGCTTTCCGTTGAATTGGCGCGCGAAGCGGCTGAGGGCTTCGGCGATGGCCGGCACCGTTGGGTAGTGGGTGATATCGGACCGGGCACCAAGCTGCCAAGCCTTGGCAATATCACCTATGACGCGCTGGAAGCCGCTTTGGTCGAACAATGCCGCGGCCTGATTGCGGGTGGCGCGGATGCGCTGCTGACGGAAACCAATCAGGACACGCTGTTCATCAAGGCGGCAGTCAATGCCGCGAAAATCGCGCGCAAGGCAGCGGGTTCCACAATTCCGATTTTCGTGCAGGTGACGGTCGAAACCACCGGCACACTGCTGGTCGGCCCCGATATCGCTGCCGCCACCACCGTTGTGCATGCGCTGGATGTGCCGTTGATGGGGTTGAATTGCGCGACCGGCCCGCAGGAAATGGCGGAACATGTGCGCTGGCTGTCGCAAAACTGGCCGGGTCTGATTTCCTGCCAGCCCAATGCCGGCCTGCCGGAATTGGTGGATGGCAAAACCCATTACCCGCTGGGCGCGGAAGAACTCGCGGCCTGGATGGAACGCTTTGTTGTTGAAGATGGCTTGAACCTAATCGGCGGCTGCTGCGGTACCTCGACGCCGCATATCGCCGCACTTGATGCCATGCTGCGTAAGCTCGGCGGTGCCGCGCATCGCCCGGCGCCGATCAAGCGCAAATTCCATTGGGTGCCATCAGTTGCCTCGCTCTACACTGCAACGGCGCTCCGTCAGGAGAATTCCTATTTCTCCATTGGTGAACGCTGCAATGCCAATGGATCGAAGGCCTGGCGTGAGCGTCAGGCGGCAGGCGATTGGGATGGCTGCGTTGCCATGGGCCGTGAGCAAATGGCCGAGGGTTCAAACAGCCTTGATATCTGCACCGCCTTTGTCGGGCGCGACGAAATGGCGGAAATGAGCGAGGTGATCCGCCGCTTCACCAGCAGCGTGAATGGCCCGCTGGTGATCGATTCCACCGAAACGCCGGTGATTGAAGCCGCGCTCAAGCTGCATGGCGGCAAGCCCATCATCAATTCGATCAATTTCGAAGAAGGTGAAAAGGCCGCCGAAGACCGCATGTTGCTCGCGCGCAAATTCGGTGCCGCCGTAATTGCGCTGACCATTGACGAAGTGGGCATGGCGAAGACCGCCGAAGATAAGCTGCGCATCGCGCGCCGCCTGGTGGAATTTGCCTGCGACAAGCACGGGCTGCCGCAATCAGACCTGATGATTGACCCGCTGACCTTTACGGTCGCGACCGGCAATGAGGATGACCGCAAGCTTGGTCTTTGGACGCTTGAGGGCATTCGCATGATCCGGGATGCATTTCCCGATATTCAGATCATTCTTGGGCTTTCCAATATCTCCTTCGGGCTCAATCCTGCCGCGCGGCATGTACTGAACAGTGTGTTCCTGGACCATGCCGTCAAGGCGGGCATGACGGGGGCGATTGTGCATGTTTCCAAGATCAAGCCGCTGCATCAGATCCCGCCCGAGGAAGTGAAGGTTGCGGAAGATTTGATCTATGATCGCCGCACGGAAAATTATGATCCACTGCAAAAGATGCTGGAACTTTTCAGCGGCCGCAAAGCCGCCGATACCACCGCGAAGAAGCGCGCGGAGACGGTAGAAGGTCGCTTGAAAGACCGTATTATTGATGGCGACCGCAAGGGGCTGGATGATGAATTGGCTGATGCTTTGGCCAAGGGCATCGCGCCGCTTTCCATCATCAATGATGTTTTGCTGGATGGCATGAAGGTGGTGGGGGAGCTTTTCGGCGCCGGCAAGATGCAGCTTCCCTTCGTGCTGCAATCAGCAGAGACGATGAAGACCGCCGTTGCTTATCTGGAACCCTATATGGAAAGGGTCGCAGGCCAAGAAAAAGGCACCATCGTACTCGGCACCGTGAAGGGTGATGTGCATGATATCGGCAAGAATTTGGTTGATATCATCCTGACCAATAATGGCTATCGTGTTGTCAATCTCGGCATCAAGGTGCCGCTGACCGAAATTGTCGCGGCAGCGCGTGAGCATAAGGCGCATGCCATTGGCATGTCCGGTTTGCTGGTGAAATCTACCGTGGTGATGCGCGAGAATTTGGAAGAAATGTCGCGCCAGGGTGTGGATATTCCCGTGTTGCTGGGTGGCGCGGCGCTCACCCGCAATTACGTGGAAGATGATTGCGTGCGTGCCTATGCCTCGGGCCGCGTGGCCTATGCGCGGGATGCCTTTGATGGCCTGCATTTGATGGACAAGGTCATGGGTAATGGCTTTGATGATTACCTGGCGGCGCTGCAAACCAAGCGTTCCGGCAAGGCGCGCAATGAAAAGCGCACCCTTGGTACGGCGGACCCGCGCGGGTTTGCACCCGTTGATGTGAAATACGCACAAACCCGCCGCCGCCGTGTCGCCGCGCAAAGCGCGGTACCAAACCCGCCCTTCTGGGGTGCGCGCGTGCTGGAAGCCGCCCCCAAGGCGCTGGTGCCCTTCATCAATGAACGCAGCCTCTATCAATTCCAATGGGGTTTCCGGAAGGCAGGGCGATCACTTGAAGATTTCCTCGGCTGGGCCAAGCAGGAATTGCGCCCGGTGCTGAAGCGCATGCTCGCCTTGGCGGAAGACCAAAACATCCTGAAACCGCAAGCGATCTATGGCTATTGGAAATGCGCTGGCCAGGGCAATGATCTGATCCTGTTTGCCGAAGACGGCGTTACGGAAGTCTGCCGCTTCAATATGCCGCGCCAACCCAAGGAAGATGGCGATTGCATCGCCGATTTCGTGCGCGATGTGGATGATGGCCCCGATGCGCGCGATGTGATCGGCCTGCAAGTAGTCACTGTCGGCCAGAAGGCGTCGGATATTGCGCGCGTTTGGTTTGAGGAAAACCGCTATCAGGATTACCTTTATCTGCATGGGCTTTCGGTGGAAATGGCCGAAGCGCTGGCGGAATATGTCCATAAACGCATCCGCGCCGAATTGGGTTTTGCGGCCGAGGATGATCGCGATATCGAAAAAATGCTGCAGCAGGGCTATCGCGGCGGGCGTTATTCCTTCGGCTACCCGGCCTGCCCGAAGCTGGAAGATCAGGAAGGCCTGCTAAAGCTTTTGGACGCCGAGCGGATTGGGGTGTCGCTGAGCGATGAATGGCAGCTCCATCCCGAACAATCCACCAGCGCCATTGTGCTGCATCACCCACGGGCCAAGTACTTCTCGGTCTAGCCCTGACGGGCTAAACCCCCGCCATGGTTGAAACCCGGCATTCCAACGCCGCGCAATTGGCTGCCTTCAGTGTGGCTATTGCGGTGGCGGTATTGGCGCTCAAGGCGATTGCCTGGTGGGTCACGGGGTCTGTTGCGCTTTACGCCGATGCTTTGGAAAGCATTGTCAATGTCGCGGCGGCCTGCGCGGCGCTGCTGGCGGTGCGGCTTTCCGCCCTGCCAGCGGATGCCAACCATCCTTATGGGCATTCCAAGGTTGAGTATTTCTCGGCCGTTCTGGAAGGCGCGCTGATCATTGTGGCGGCGCTGCTGATTTTGCATGAAGCCTGGGGGGCCTTCCTGGCACCGCGCGCGCCGGAACAGGTGGGGATTGGTCTTGCGGTTTCCGCAGTGGCGAGTGGGGTGAATGCTGCCTGGGCGCTTTATCTCGGGCGGCGCGGCAAGGCGCTTCGATCCCCAGCGTTGATGGCTGATGCGCGGCATTTATGGGCGGATGTGGTGACATCGGTTGGGGTGCTGGTGGGCGTTGGGCTGGTCGCACTCACTGGGATTTTGTGGCTCGATCCGCTGCTGGCGGCGCTCACGGCGGTGAATATTCTGATCTCGGGCGGGCGCTTGCTGCGCGAAAGTGTCGGCGGGCTTATGGATGAAGCCGTGCCGCCCGCCACGATGGAGCGCATCCGGCGCATTGTGGCGGAACAGGCATCCGGCGCGATTGAGGCGCATGATTTGCGGTCACGCCATGCCGGGCGGCATACTTTTCTGGAATTTCATCTGGTGGTGCCGGGCGATATGCGCGTCAGTGAAAGCCATGAGATTTGCGACCGGATTGAGGCTGCGCTGAAGGCGGAGCTTGAAGGGGCCATCATCACCATTCATGTCGAACCCGAAGGCAAGGCGAAGCAGCAAGGGGTGCCGGTATTGTGAAGGCAGCGCCGCGCGGCTTCGGGCTTGGCGCGTCACTCACGCTGCATGGGCTGGTCGCAGCGCTATTGATCCTTTGGCCAGTGATTGAGGAATTTTCGGCGGACCAGGCCGAAGCCCAAGGCATTGCGGTGATTTATGAGCGCGCGCCGGAGATTGGCATGCCGGAACCCCCCGCTGCCCCGCCCGAGGTTGCGGCCGTACCACCGGCGCCTGAAGTGCCGCCACCACCGCCGCCGATGCCTCCACCCCCCGCTGTTGTTGAGGCGCCGCCCCCACCGCCGCCGCCTGTGGACTTGGCTGAGGTGCCGCTGCCGCCGCCCCCGCCCCCGGCGCCGGTGGCGGAACCGCTGCCCGAATTGGCCGAGAAGCCGCCTGAGCCGCCGCGCGAGGTAGCCGAGGCGCCGCCGGAACGCCGCCCGCCGCCACGGCAAAGCGCGCCGCAGACGGCGGCACCTCAGCCGGTACGGCTGAATGCGGCGTTGCGAGGGATGGAAAGCTTCACGCTGGAAGGTCGCACCACGCCGCCGGAAGCTGCGGATGCCGCGCGCAACCGTCGGCCCAATTATCCCGAAGCCAGCCGCCGCCGAGGTGAACAAGGCGTGGTGCGAGTGGAATTGCTGGTTGATCCCAATGGGCGGGTTGTAGATGTGCGCGTGCTGGAAAGCTCCGGCTTCAACACCTTGGATGCAGAGGCGGTCAAAACAGTGCGCGACTGGCGCTTTCGCCCGGCGCAGCGTGCGGGGGTTCCGGTGGCGGGCAGCATCACCACGGCGGTGCATTTCCGCCTTGCAACTGAGCGGCGCTGAGGCGATGTGAGGCCTTTACAGGAATTGAATGATGGTCAAGCTTGATGTGATTGTGACGCGCGGCGGCGATGGTGGCGAAACCTCGCTTGGCGATGGGGCGCGGGTGCGCAAGGACGCCTTGCGTGTGGAAGCCTATGGCACGGTGGATGAGGCGAATGCCGCGATTGGCGTGCTGCGCTTGCACGCTGGCGAAGACGAGGAAGCTAATGCGATGCTGGCGCGGATCCAGAATGATCTTTTCGATATCGGCGCTGATCTCTGCGTGCCCGGTGAAGCGGGGGCGCGGCTGCGTGTGGCGGATACGCAATCCGCGCGGCTGGAAGCAGAATTGGCGGCAATGAATGGGCAAATGCCCGCACTGAAATCCTTCGTGCTGCCAGGTGGCACGGCGGGTGCGGCGGCCGCGCATGTGGCGCGCACGGTCACCAGGCGCGCGGAACGCCTGGTGGTGGCGCTGGCGGCAGAGGAGGAAGTGAACCCCGCCGTGATCCGCTATTTGAACCGGCTATCGGATCATCTTTTTGTCTTGGCTCGGCGCCTTAACGGCAATGGCGCCGGCGATGTGCTTTGGGTGCCGGGGGCGACGCGGGGGTGAACCCTTGCCGCCGCCCGTGCAGTTTCAGAAAACGCCGCGCATCCCAAGAATGGCGCTGCGGCCTGGAATGACGAAACCATTGGCGGGTTCATAGCGGCGATTGCCAAGGTTGCGCGCTTCGATGAAGGCGGTGATTTGCTGCGTGACAGGCAGGGACGCGGTCAGGTTGAAGACGAAGCCTTCTTTGGAGTAACCACGCTCTTGTATCGAAGATCCATCGTTGAGGTATCGGCTATATTCATCCTCTGGCGATCGGCTGTAATAAATAAGCTCAGGCGCAATAATCAGTCGCGCATTCGGTACATCCACCCAATCCACCTTGGGTGCGATGCGCGGTGATAGGCTTACGCTATTACGCGGGCGACGTGCGAGAGGGGTATCTTTGATCTCATCGCGGGCTTCCTGCACGGTCCAGGCGGCGCGGGTGGAGAAGCTATCCGAAAGCCGCCAAGTCAAGCCAAATTCACCGCCCTGAATATGCGCGCGGGCAATATTCTCATTTGTCGAACTGTTGTCAGGAAAGCTCTTCCCTTTGATAAGATCACGAATCTTGCTTTCGAAATAAAGCGCGGAAACCGTGAACCCTGCGCCAATATCGGTTTCGATCCCCGCCTCCCAGGCGGTAGAATGTTCCGGCTTCAGATCTGGATTGCCCCGGAATCCGAAATTATTGATGCCATAGCGCTGATAGATCGAGGGCGCACTGTAGGCTGTACCGCCTGAGGCAATCAGGCGCGACGCAATTTCAGGTAGATTAAGAACCCCACCGATACGCCAAGTGGTGGCACCATCAAAGCCATCGGGCGCATCCTGACGGAGCGCCGTCGTGATATCCAACCTTTCCCACAAGCGGTGCTGTGTGCCGATATAGGCAAAGGTATTTTGCTGCGATCTATCCACATCCTGGCGGAATGAGCCCAGAATTGATTTGGCGAAAGCGCTATCTTTTTCCGACCCTGCACCGAAGACAAAATTATTGGCGGTAAGGAAGCCGAAATCCGCCAGCCTGACAGTATTGTCCCAGGCGAGCCTTTCACGCCGGCCGCGATACAGTTCATCGGCGGTATCGCTGCTCAGGCCATCGGGCCAATTTGTGTAGCGCCGACGATCCTCGGTGGCTGAAAGCGTCAGGCCCGTGGTCCAGTCACCGCCAAATAACTCCGTGGCACTGCGCAGAAATCCCATCCAGTTTCGGTCGTTGCCGGTATAATTCGGGTCATCATTCGGAATGTTATCCAGACCAAACTGGTTTTCCCGCATCGTCACCAACCCATCCAGCCGCGTCATGCCAAGCACATTGGCCGGAGCGGTTTCGCCGAGATTGACCCCGGCGCGTGCGGTGATCACACCGGATCGGAAGCCATCCCTTTCCCCCTGATTATTGTAGAACCGCGGGGCAACGGCATTCGAACCACGCGTCGAAAGGCTCTGCCCCGTCACGCCGTAATCCGTATTGCCGATGGTGCCCGCAATACCGGCGATACCGCGCGCGGTATAATTGGTGCCGCCGGCAAGCTCTCCATAGGGTTGCGCCTGACGATCAGCGGGCGCGCGGCGTGTGATGAGGTTGATCACGCCACCAATCGCCGAAGTGCCGTAAATCGCGGAAACTGGGCCGCGCACCACTTCAATGCGTTCAATGTCACCCAACAGCGTATTGCCGAAATTGAAGGCGCCGCTTGGGTGGCTGGCGTCATTCATCGGCACGCCATCGCGCAGCACCAATACGTGATTAGAATTGGTGCCGCGCATGAAGCCCGATGTTACCTGCCCCATGCCGCCACTCGGTACGATGTTGAAGCCAGGCACACTGACCAGCGCATCAGCCAGCGTCACATAGCCGCGTTCTTCGATGATCTGCCGATCAATCACCGTGGTCGCTGCCGGCAGGCGTTCCTGCGGCGTTGGGATTCTTGTTGCTGTGACAATCGTTTCGGGAAGGCTTGCCGTTTGTGCCCAGGCCGGGGCAAGGGGGGCAAGCGCCAATAACACGAGAATCCGGTGTTTCATCCGGCATTCCTCCAAGCATAGGTATCAACGCACCCCAAAGCCTTGCGGCCCTGGGGCATTTCCTACGCTGTTCGCAGACGGAGATGCGCGGGCTTGCCCGCACAGCTTTGGTCCGTTGCACCGGTGCACCCCGCCCGATACGCGCGAGACAACTATGCAACGGCCGGTCTCCTGGCTCGCGACCCGGAGATTTCTCTCCATCTGCCCGCCTTCTCGCGTAAATGATGACATCCGCTTCGCGGCTCTCATCATCCTTTTTTTGAGCGGCTGATTCACCGCTTCGGTGTTCCACCTCAGCGGATCAGACGCACACGCAATGGCATATGGGCCAGATATAGTCGCCTACAGTTGCGGGGGCAGCTGCGGATTGGCGGTGGGTCTCACCGTGTCACGCATTCCCGTTTCAGCCCTTTCGGGCCACCGAAGCATGAGTGAAAGGTTATGCAGGCTTTACTGGAATGTCCAGCAAAATGGACATCAGAAGATGTAGCCGAGCGCCTCAACGCCAAACCAGACAATGGCGACCAACACCGCGGTCGCGAAAATATTGGCGAGGATTGTCGCCAGAATACCAATCCCCACCACCTTGCTGTCATTCTCCACCACACCAAGCGACATGATGATGGTGCCAAAGGCCGGCGGGCCATTGGTGCCAGGGCCAGGCAGGATCAGCATGAGCGCGGCATAAGCGGTCAGCCATCCCACCACCTTATCCGCGGTGTTATTGGTGAAGGGGCCAGGGCGCGGCCTGACATAGCGTTCGACGCGCGCGAGCATTTTGGAAGAACCGCTGGAAAGCCGCATCACATCGGTGCGCTTCAGGCTTTGCCGCGCAATAAAGCCAGGCAGCTTCGGCTGACGAAACCCAAGCCCCATTTGCACACCCAGGATCAGCATGGGCGTGCCAAAGATGGAAGCCATGCCGGGCAAAAGCCCCGGCAGGCACAGCATCAGGATCAGCAGGCCAAAGGCGCGGTCGCCGAAAGCCTCGGCCATTTCGCCAAGGGTGATGCGTTCACCTGGGCAACGTTCCACTACCTCTGCAATCAGTCGGGAAATAGGCGCATTTTGATGATTGCCGGCAATCGGGGGCAGGGCGTCTTCCATGATGGGCTTTAGGCGTCCTGGGTCTAAAGGTTGCCGGTAGGCGTTACATAGCGCTCTGCTGCCTGGGTTCAACTTACCTTTGGGTAAGCTCGCCGCAAGCTCAGAGCTTCACCGCCCCTGGAAGGCCGGCTTGCGCTTTTCCATGAAGGCCTTGCGGCCTTCCTTGTAATCGGCGCTGTCGAAACAGGCGTTCAAATCAGCCTGGATCGCCGCCATGTCGCGGTCGGCCCGGTCCTGCAATACTGCCTGCACGGTGCGCTTATTGGCGAAAAGCGACAGCGGGGCGTTTTGGGCCAGCGTTGCGGTCAGCTTGGCCACTTCGCCCGCCAGCGCATCCGCCGGCACCAGCTTGTTGATCAGGCCAACCCTTTCGGCTTCCCGCCCGTCAAAGCGCTCGCCGGTCATCAGGATCATATGGGCATGGGCGGGGCCAACCAGGCTGACCAGGTGCTTCACCATGTCAAAGCCATAGGCGATGCCAAGCTTGGCTGCCGGAATGCCGAATTGGCTGCCTTCCGCCGCGATGCGGATATCGCAGGACATGGCAATGCCAAGCCCGCCGCCCATGCAAAAGCCACGGATTTCGGCGATAACAGGCTTGGCATAGGTGGCAAGCTTCAAGCGCCCAACCGCTGTCTGCCGGCCATATTCCTTTTGTGCATCAGCATCCGAACGGATTTTATCGAATTGGCTGATATCAGCGCCGGAGACGAAAGCCTTGTCGCCTGCGCCGGTCAGCACCACGCAGCGGACAGATGCATCCGCTGTGAACACATCCAAAGCCTGGCCCATGCCATCCCACATCGCAACCGACATGGCATTGCGCTTTTCCGGCTGGTTGAAGGTAATGCGCCCAACGCCATCCTTGATTTCGGCAAGTATCTTGCCGTCTGCGAATTCCATGTTGTTTATCCCTCGCTGATCACGCCAAGCGCGCGCAATTGTTCAATCTCTGCCGCGCCATATCCGGCTTGTTGCAAAATTTCAGCAGAGTGTTCGCCAAGCCGGGGCGGGATGCGCCGGACGCTGCTTTCAATCCCCTGCATATTGATGGCTGTGCCGACAATATGCGTCAGGCCGCGGGATGGCGTTGTCATGGGCAGTGCCATCGCCAAATGCTTCACCTGCGGGTCTTCAAATACCTGGTCCACGCGGTTGATCGGGCCGCAGGGAATGCCGATGCGTTCCAGCAGGTCAATCCAATACTCGCTTGACTTGGTGCTGGTCACTTCACCAATGGTTTTATTGAGCCTTGCGCGATCATTGCTGCGGCCCTTCAGGGTTTTCCATTCCTCAACTTCCAGCCAATCCTTTCGGCCCAAGGCTTCGGCGAATTGCACCCACATCTTGGGTGAAGACGCCGCGATATTGATCGGCTTATCGGCGGTTGGGAAAACGCCCATCGGGATATTCACTGGGTGGTCATTGCCGGCCTGGCCTGGGATCTCGCCATCCATCAGCCAGCGCGCCGCTTGCAGATCCAGCATGAACACCATGGCTTCCAGCAGGCTGGTATGCACATAGCGGCCCTTGCCGGTCCTCTCCCGCTGGAACAGCGCCATCATCACCGCAAGCGCCAGTAGATTGCCCGCCGTCAAATCCACAAAGGGAATACCCGCGCGCATCGGCCCACGGCCAGGCTCACCGGTGATGGTCATCATCCCGCCCATGCCCTGGGCGATCTGATCCACGCCGGCGCGTTCCCCATAAGGCCCGGTCTGCCCGAAGCCCGAGATGGAGGCATAGATCAGCCGCGGATTGATCCCCTTCAGGTCATCATAGGCAATGCCCAGCCGGTGCTTCACCTTCACGCGCATATTCTCAACCAACACATCGGCATTGGTGGCGAGCTTCATCAGCGCTGCCTTGCCTTCCGGTGATTTGAGGTTGAGCGCGATGGACCGCTTGTTGCGATGCAGATTCTGGAAATCATAGCCTTCGCGGTCCCCGCCAAAGCCATCGGCATTGGCCGGCGGTTCCACGCGGATGACCTCGGCGCCCCAATCGGCCAAATGGCGCACGCAGGTGGGGCCAGCGCGGGCCAAAGTCAGGTCCAGCACACGCACACCAGCCAGCGGCAGGGCGGCCTCATTGGCGAGTTTGGTGTCTATCGGGCTTTCGGGCATGTCATCCTCCGTCCCGGCAAGACTAGGTCGGGCGGGGAGGCAGGGCTAGGGGGGCGCCTTCACCCTATCTCAGACACTCAAAAAACCCGGTTTCCTTATCAAGCTGGCCATATTCCTTCGCGCGGAAATCATAGCGGGAGACAATCCCAATCACCTTCCCATCGCGCACCACGGGCAAATGCCTGAAGCCGCCATCGGCCATCATATGCAGCGCATCCATGGCATTGCCTTCGGGCGGCAGGCAGATGGGGTGGCGCGTCATGGCGTCTGACAGGCGGATTTCCGTGCCATCCTTCCCATGAGACAGGAAATGCACCGCATCCCGCCCGGTGAAAATGCCAAGCAGCAGCCCGGCCGGGTCCGTCACCAGCACGGCGCCGACGCGGCGGCGATGCATGGCGGCGCAGGCTTCCTGCACGGTCGCATCCGGCCCCATGGTGAGCGGATTCTGGTCGCGGACCATTTCACCCATGCTGCGCTGTGCCATGGTATCCTCCTGTCTTCGAGGCGTGACATAACCGCATTGGCCGCAGGCCGTTATTGACGCAGCGCAAGTTTGGCTGTGGCATATTGGCGCGATGCAACGCGTTGATCTTGCCCTGGTTCTGGCCGTTGATGCCTCATCTTCCGTGGATCGGGCAGAGTTTGACCTGATGATCGGCGGCTATGCCGCAGCCTTTCGGGATGTGGAGATTGCCGCCGCGCTGCTTTCCGGCCCAGCGGGGGCTTCAGCCGTGGCGATGCTGTTCTGGTCCGGCGAGCGCTCTCAGGAAATCGCCATTCCCTGGCAGGTTTTGACCAGCCCCGCTGATGTGGCCGCGCTGGCAGCGGCGATTGAAGCACTCCCCCGCCTGGTGCCGCCAGGTGCCACCGCTTTGGGGGAGGGGATGGCGGCGGCCCTCGCGCTTTTCGCCTCAGGGCCAAGCCTGGCGCGGCGCATTGTTTTGGATGTCTCGGGCGATGGCGCGCATAATCAGGGCCGCCCGCCCGGGCCGATCCGCGATATTGGCGTTCAGGCGGGCATCACCATCAACGCGCTGGCGGTGCTGAACGAAGAACCCGATCTGATGGCGCATTACGCCGCGGAGGTGATTGGCGGCCCCGGCGCCTTCGTGATGCATTGCCAGGATTATGAGGGCTTCGCCGCCGCCATTCGCGAAAAGCTGCGGCGTGAAATTGCGGGGGTTTTCATCGCCTGATGGGTCTGGCATGCCTTGGCGCATGATGTTGCTCATTCCCGGTCCTGTGCAGACCCGCCCCGAAACCCGCGCCGCCATGGCCCAGGATATCGCCCCTTGGGATCACGGCTTCCGCCCGACCTATGCGCGGATTCGGGAAAGGGTGCGTGATATCGCGGGCGGCATTGCCGGGGAGCATGTGACACTGCCGCTGCAAGGCTGCGGGCATTTCATGATGGAAGCGGCGATCAGAAGCCTGGTGCCGCCGGATGGCAAGCTGCTGATTCCGATGAATGGTTCCTATGCATCGCGTATGGAGCGCATTGCGCGTGAAATTGGGCGCGAGGTTGTGACGCTTGACCTGCCCGATACGCGCGGCGCACGCGAAGAAGATATTGCCCCGGTGCTGGCGGCTGATCCCACGATCAGCCATGTGTCCTTCGTCTATAGCGAAACCGGCAGCGGCATTGTGAATGATGCGGCGGGCATTGGGCGCGCGGTGAGGAAGGCCGGGCGGCGCATGATTATGGATGCGGTTTCCGCCTTTGGCGCTTTGCCCTTCAATATGGCCGAGCATCCCGAATGCGATGCGCTGATGTTCACCTCTGGCAAATGCTTGGAAGGCATGCCGGGCATTGGCTTTGCGGTGGCGCGGATTGGTAGCATCAAGGCGCGGGCCGGCCAGGCGGGGTCCTGGTGCTTTGATCTCGCCGATGTGCTGACCCATGCGGAACGCGCGGGCTTTGGGTCCTTCCGCTTCACGCCGCCGGTGCAGGCTTTGGCGGCTTTCGATGTTGCGCTCGATTTTTTTGAGAAGGAAGGCGGGCAGAAGGCGCGCCATGCGCGGTACCGCGCCAATGCCGATACGCTTTACGATGGTTTTGTTGCCATGGGCATCAAGCCCTATGTGACCAAGGCAGAGCAGGGGCCGATTATCGTGACGGTCCACCAGCCATCCGATCCGCGCTTTGATTTCCCGCGCTATGTGGAAGCGCTGAAGGCGCGCGGTGTGCTGATCAGCAATTTCTGGAACACGGCCGAACCCACCATGCGCATTGGCGCAATTGGCGCGCTGACGCCTGAAGACATGCAGCGCGCAATCGCCATTTTCCGTGAAGCCCTGGTCGAAGCCCTGCCCGCCGCGGCATGAAGGTTTTTATCGCCACACCCACCATCGCCAGCACCATGCAGGTGGAAACTACGCTTTCCATCGTGAATATGGTGAATGAGCTGCGCGATGCCGGGCATGGCGCGGATTGGTTCAATTATGATGGCGCCTATGTGACGCGCGCGCGGCATATCCTGACGAGCCTATTCCTGGCGCGCGCCGATTTCACGCATTTGCTGTTTCTCGATTCCGATATTGGCGTGCCCAAGGGCGCCATCACGCGACTATTGCAGACTGGGCATGAGGTAATTGGCCTGGCCTGCCCGCTCCGCCATTTTGAGGCAGCGCGTTTCGCCGAAGCCGCGCGCGCCGCGCCGGAAGGCCCGCCTGACCTTGCACGGCTGAATGCGCTGTCGCGCAACTTCAATATCGAACCTGATCCGGCCGACCTGGTGATCCGCAACGGCTTGCTCCGCGTGAACCGCATGGGCTTTGGCTGCATCATGATTGCGCGGAGCGCCTTTGAAAAACTGATCACGCTTGGCAGCGTCGCGCGCCGCAAATCGGAAAGTTTCCGCCAATTCGGCGCAGAGGGCGAATACTGGGGGTTTTTCGATGAAATGAACCTGCCCGAAGGCTTTGTTTCCGAAGACTATGCCTTTTGCCGACGCTGGCTTGAAGTGCCGGGTAGCGCGATCTGGGCGCTGACCGATATGCCGGTCGCGCATATCGGCGCCTATGCCCATCGCGCGGCCTATCTGGACAAGTTTCGCGCGCCACGGCCTTGACAGCACTGGCCTGCCATGGCGTTGCGTGGGGGCGTTAGTCCAGGGAGTTTCAGGGATGGCCACTGATCTTTATATCGCGCGCGCCGCGACGCTGAAGCCGATTGCGGAAATCGCCGCGCGCGCCGGTATTCCGGCCGAGGCGCTGGAACCCTACGGCAAATACAAGGCCAAGATCGGGCTGGATTTCATCCGTGCCCAGGCGGATCGCCCCGATGGCGCCTTGGTGCTGGTGACCGGCATCAACCCAACCCCGGCCGGTGAGGGCAAGACCACCACCACGGTTGGCCTTGGCGATGCGCTGAATGCGCTTGGCACGCGCACCATGATTTGCCTGCGCGAGCCATCGCTTGGTCCCTGCTTTGGCGTCAAGGGTGGGGCGACGGGTGGCGGTTATGCCCAGGTGCTGCCGATGGAAGACATCAACCTGCATTTCACTGGCGATTTCCACGCCATCACCAGCGCCAATAACCTGCTGGCGGCCATGCTGGATAATCACATCTATTGGGGCAATGAACTTGGCCTGGATGCGCGCCGCATTTCCTGGCGCCGCGCGATTGACATGAATGACCGTGCCTTGCGCGGCATCAATTCGTCACTGGGTGGTGTTGCCAATGGTTTCCCGCGGGAAGATGGGTTTGACATCACCGTCGCCTCCGAAGTCATGGCGGTGTTCTGCCTCGCGCGGGATTTGCCGGATTTGCAGGAACGCCTGGGGCGCATGGTGGTGGGGCAGACGCGCGATGGGCGGCAGATTACCGCGGCCGATTTGAAGGCCGATGGTGCCATGGCGGCGCTTTTGCGTGATGCTTTCGCCCCCAATCTGGTGCAGACGATTGAAGGCTCCCCCGCGCTGGTCCATGGCGGGCCCTTCGCCAATATCGCCCATGGCTGCAACAGCGTCATGGCAACCAGGCTTGGGCTGAAGCTCGCCGATGTTGTCGTGACGGAAGCGGGTTTTGGCGCTGATCTGGGGGCCGAGAAATGCCTGGATATCAAATGCCGTTTGGCGGGGCTGAACCCTTCTGTTTGTGTGATTGTGGCGACCGTGCGCGCGCTCAAGATGCATGGTGGGGTCGCGAAGTCTGACCTCGGGCGGGAAGATGTGGCGGCGGTAACGCGCGGCATCAGCAACCTTGCCCGCCACGTTGAGAATATGGGCAAGTTCGGCCTGCCGGTGGTGGTGGCGCTCAATCGCTTCACCTCCGACACGGATGCGGAAATCGCCGCGGTGCAGGCGGCTATTCAGGCAACGGGGACGGAAGCGATTCTCTGCACCCATTGGGGCGATGGCGCCAAGGGCGCGGCGGAATTGGCGCGCGCCGTGCAGGCCCGCATCACGGCGAAATCCGCACGCTTTGCGCCGCTTTATCCGGATGCCATGCCCTTGGCAGATAAAATCCGCAGCATCGCCCAGCAGATCTATCGCGCGCGCGATATTGCGATGCCGGCTGATGTGGCGAAGCGGCTCGCGCGGTTTGAAGAACTCGGCTTCGGCCATCTGCCGGTCTGCATCGCCAAGACGCAATATTCCTTCAGCGCCGATCCCACAAAGCTCGGCGCGCCGGTGGATCATGTGCTGCCGGTGCGCGAAGTGCGGCTTTCCGCCGGTGCGGGCTTCATTGTCGCGGTGTGCGGCGACATCATGACCATGCCCGGCCTGCCGCGCCGCCCGGCGGCGGAGACGATTGGCCTGGATGGGGAAGGGCGTATTGAGGGGCTATTCTGACAGGCTTCTTTCGGCCTAGCCTTCAATCCGGAGGAATTGGCCATGTTGATCATCACGCCCCTGCACCCGCTTTTTGCCGCGCGCATTGAGGGCGTTGATGCGGCGCAGCCGGTCGCCGCGCCGGTCATGGCAGCGCTCCGCGATGCGCTGGACCGCTACGCGGTGTTGGTGCTGCCCGGCCAGCATTTGGATGATGCGGCGCAAATCGCCTTCAGCCAGGGGTTCGGCGCCCTGGAAATGACGCGCGCTGGCGCCTTGGGCGCGGGCAGTGCAGTGATTGTGCTGAGCAATATCGGCCCCGCCGGAGAGATTGTGGCGCCAAGCGACAAGCAGGTGCTGAACAACAAGGCCAATCGGCTGTGGCATCATGATTCCTCCTTCAAGCCCATCCCGGCGCGGGCCTCGCTGCTATCGGCGCGCGAGATTCCAAGCGCTGGCGGCAATACGGAATTCGCCTTCATGCGCGGCGCCTTTGCCGCGCTGGGGGCTTTGGAGCAGGCACGCCTGAAGCACCTGGTGGCCTGGCATGATTTCGGCTGGTCACGCGCGCGGGTGGATGCAGCCCTGGTGAGCGATGCGGAACGCGCGCAGCACCCGCCGGTGCGCCAAGCCGTGGTGCTGGAAGAAAACCCCTATGGCCCCGCGTTATATGTGGGTGCGCATGCGCGCAGCATTGATGGCATGGGGGAAGCCGAAAGCCGCGCCTTGATTGAAAGCCTGATGGCGCATGCGACTGAAGATCGCTTCATCTATAGCCACCGCTGGTCGCCAGGCGATTTGCTGATCTGGGACAATCGCGCCGTGCTGCACCGCGCGACACCTTTCGCGAGCACGACAAAACGGCGCCATATGGTGCGCACCACGGTGGCGGGGCAGGGGCCGACAATCGCGGCCGCTGCCTGATTTCAGGCTTTCCTGCGCGCGCCCACAATCACGCCATCGGCTTCCAGCGCGGCGATCTCCGCCTCGCTAAAGCCCCGCGCCAACAGCACTTCCCGCCCATGCTGGTTGAAGCGCGGTGGGCGTGTGCGCGCACCGCCTGGCGTGCGTGACAGCTTGATGGGTGTATTCAAAGCGCGGAAATCGCCGATATCGGCGACCATTTCGCGGAACGCTGTGTGGTCTGCCGCCATGGCTTCATCCACATGCAGCACCGGGCCGGCGGGTAAGCCAACCGAGAGCATACGCCGCGTGAGGTCATGGCCATCTTCGGTGGAAAAGCGCTTTTCCAGGATCTCCGTCAGCGCATCGCGATTGATCACGCGCGCGCCATTGGTGGCGAAGCGCTCATCCTTCGCCACATCGGGAATACCGAGAAATTCGCAGAATTTCCGAAAGGCAGGGTCATTGCCGGCGGCGATGAAAATCTCGCAGGTTTTTGTCTTGAATTTGGAATAGGGCACCAGATTCGGATGCGGATTGCCGGTCGCCTTGGGGCGCTTGTCAGACAGGAAGTAATTTGCCGCATGGGGATGCAGCAGCGCCATGCCGCAATCATGCAGCGTCATGTCGCAATATTGCCCCTTGCCGGATTTTTCCCGCTCATGCAGCGCCATCAGAATGGCGATGGTGGAAAAAAGCCCCGTCGCAATATCGACAATCGGCGTGCCAAGCCGCGTTGGGCCCGAGTTTTCCGTGCCATTGATGGACATCAGCCCGACCATGGCCTGCAACACCGCATCATAGCCTGGGAAGCCCCCAAGCGGACCTTCGCCGCCAAAGCCGGAAACGCGGCAATGGATCAGGCGCGGAAAGCGTTTTGAAAGCACCGCTTCATACCCAAGCCCCCATTTTTCCATGGAACCAGGCTTGAAGTTTTCCACCAACACATCCGCACCTTCCAACAGGCGCAGCAGCACTTCCTTGCCGGCAGGCTTGGATAAATCCAGCCCAACGCTTCGTTTATTGCGATTGACGCCGACGAAATAGGAAGCATCGCCCGCGCTATCGAAAGGAGGGCCCCAATCGCGCACTTCATCACCTTGCGGCGGTTCCAGCTTGATCACCTCGGCGCCATGATCGGACAGTACCATGGTGCAATAAGGGCCACCCAATACGCGGGTCAGATCCACCACGCGCAGCCCGGCCAAAGCGCCGGCGGAACGGGCGAGACCCTTGGTGGCGATGCTTGCGTCATTCATGCCGCTTGTTTCCTGCCAAAGACCCGGGCGCAGAATTCCGGGTAGGTTTCCATCATTTCATCACAAATCGGCCCGCGCAGCAGCGCGAGTTCTTCTGCGGTCGGGTCTGGCGTGAAGGGCACATCGCGCGCCACATCAAAGACAAAACCCGTGGCATCGCGCACGCTTTCCACCGTTTCACCCGGATGCACGCTTTCCAGCGAAAACCGCGCCCGGTCAGGATGGAAGCGAAACACGCAGCGCCCCGTTACCAGCGCCTGCGCCGTACCGCGACGAAACACGCCGGGAGGCGAAACCCCAGGGGCGGAGATATTGTCCACCTTTTCGACAAAGACGCGCGGCGTGTGTTCTTCCCGGAACAGGATGGTGCGCGGTGTCATGAAATACATGAAGGCGGAACCGAAGCTGCCCGGGAAGCGCACGCCCATGCCAGGCCATTCGCCGGTGCCGACCAGGTTGAGGTTGGCGCTGCCATCAATCTGCCCACCGCCCAGGAAGAACAGATCAATCCGCCCCTGGCCAGTCAGGTCAAACAACTCGCGCGTGCCTTCCGTAAATGGATTGCCGCTGCGCTTATGCAGCAGCGAAAGCCGCACGGGATGCCCTTGCTTTTTCACGAGCCAACAGGCCGCTGCCGGCATGGGCGATGCGGCACCAACGGCGATATGGCGCGCGGGCGGCGCGCTCGGGTCCAGGATCAGCTTCGCCAGGGCGACGGCGATGCGTTCTTCAAGCTTGATCTCGGTCATTCTGCGGCCTGCGCTTTCTGGTCAAACACTTCACGCGCGCACCAAGCGGCGAAGCCTTCTTCGCTGCGCGCCATGCGGGCATATTCGCTGACATAGGCGCCATCGAAACCATATTCATCCAGCAAAGCGACCGGATGCGCACCGCGTTCGGCAATGGCGATGCCGCCAATGTAAGTCGCGTTGATGGCGCCGGAAGCCAGGCGTTCATCTTCCAGGAAATTGCCCGGCACTACGCGTTCCACCGTCACCAAGGCGCGCTTTGAGGCATGGGCAATCGTCGCGCATTCACGCCGCCGTCCGACCCAGACATTGCCTTCCTCATCAGCCATCAGGGCATGGAAGAAAACGAAATCGGGGTTGAGGGCGGGCAGCAGCACAATCGGGTCTTCGCCTGCCGCCACGAAGGGATTGGGCACCACTTTCCAATCCGGCCGATGCGCCAGGATATCGCTGCCAATCAAGCCGCGCAGCGGCATGAAGGGTACGCCCTTTTCAGCCGCTTGCAGCATGGTGTGAATGGCGGGGCAGGTCGCATCAATCACCTTGATCGTGCCCGCGCGGAGTGCTGCCGAAAAACGCGGCGCGAAGCCGGCCTCACCGAGTGACACCGCGCTGGTCTGCACGCTGGTGACACAGCCCGCACCAATCAGGATATCCGTGGCAAAGCCCGAAACCGGCACACCGATCAGGTTGAGGTTGCGCACCCCGCGCCGGATCAGCGCCTTGGCCAGCGCGACGGAGGGCAGGGAGTTATCCGGCGGCAATGCGAGGCTCGCCCCATCGGGCACCTCGGCGGCGAGCGCTTCAAGGCTTTGCAAATTCATGGCGTTCTCCTTTGCCCGCATGCTACCGGGCGTGGCCCCTGCAAGCTAGGGGCTGATGCGGGCCTGAGCTTGGGCTAAGAAGCGGCCATGAACCCCGTGACGCTTACGACCCAAAGGCTGATCCTCCGCCCCTGGCGCGATAAGGATCTGGCGCCGCTTTTCGCCATCAATGGTGATCCCGAAAGCATGCGCTATTTCGCCGCCACCATGACGCGGGCGGAAAGCGATGCTTGGGGCGCGCGCATGCGCGCGCATTTTGCAGATCATGGCTGGGGGTTTTGGGTGGTGGCGGAAGCGGCGACGGCGGATTTCGTCGGCGTGGTCGGGCTGATGAGCATTCCCTGGCAGGCGGATTTCACCCCGGCGGTGGAAATCGGCTGGCGGATCGGGCCGCGCTTTCGCCGCCAGGGCTATGCCGAGGAAGCCGCGCGCGCGGCCTTGGGCTTTGGCTTTGCGACACTTGGCCTGGACAAGATTGTCGCCTTCACCGTGCCAGGCAATGCCGCATCCTGGAAGCTCATGGAAAAGCTCGGCATGCGCCATGCGGGCGAATTCGACCATCCGCGCCTACCGGAAGGCCATCACTATCGGCGCCATTTGCTCTATCGCATGCACCGCGCTGACTGGCGTGACGGCGCCCGCTTGGGGTGATAGAGGCTTCGCGCCCAAGCCCGCTTCAAGGATTTCCCACCATGCCCGTCTCTCGCCAGGAATTTCGCGACGCCATGGCCCGGCTTGGTGCCGCGGTAAATATCATCACCACCGATGGCGTAGCCGGCAAAGGCGGCATTACAGCAACTGCCGTTTGTTCCGTGACGGATGACCCGGCCACTTTGCTGGTCTGCCTCAATCGCACCAGCCCGCGCAGTGCGCTGTTTCTGGCGAATAAGGTGCTTTGCGTGAATACGCTCGCCGCCGGACAGCAGGGCGTTTCTGACGCCTTTTCCGCGCCGAGCGGCGCATTGGACATGGCTGCGCGCTTTGCCGCAGGGGCATGGACCAACCTGGTCACCGGGGCGCCTGCCTTGGATGGCGCTGCGGCGAGTTTCGATTGCCGGATTACGGAGGTGATGGAACAAGGCACGCATAGCGTGGTCTTCGCGAGTGTTGAGGCGGTGCGCTTTGCCGATATGCAGGCCGGCTGCCTGATGTATTACGCCCGCGGCTATCACGGGCTGCCGGGGGCGATGAGCTGAAAAGCCTTTACACCATCAAGGCCAACGCCTAACCCCCCGCCATTCATGTCCTTCTTCGAAATCCTGCCGCCTTCGGTCCTGTTCTTCGCGCTTGGCTTCGCGGCAGCCGCGCTGCGTTCTGATCTTTCCGTGCCGGATGCGCTGGCAAAGACCCTTTCGCTTTATCTGATGATGGCAATCGGCCTGAAGGGCGGCATTGCCATTGCGCAGCCTGGTGCCTCGGCGGGCCTGATCCCAGCGCTGATGGTGGGCATTGCGCTTTCGGCACTGCTGCCGCTGCCGGCCTATGGCTTGCTCCGCGCTGCCACGCCGCTGGATAAGGCGACGGCGGCGGCGGTCTCGGCGCATTATGGCTCGGTCAGTGTAGTCACTTTTGCCGCAGCGGTCGGGCAATTGAACGCAACCAACACGCCCTATGAGGGCTTCATGCCCGCCGTGCTGGCGGCAATGGAAACCCCGGCCATCCTGACGGCTCTGTTGATCGCGCGGCGCGGGGGCGCGGCGACTTCCGGCGGCGCGCGGGAAATGGCGCGGGAAGTGTTCCTGAATGGGTCGGTTGTGCTGCTGCTCGGCGCCTTTCTGATTGGCTGGCTTGGCGGTACGACGGCGGAACGGCAGCTTTCGCCCTTCATCACCGCGCTTTTCCCGGGCGCGCTTTGCCTGTTTTTGCTTGAGATGGGCATTACCGCAGCGCGGCGACTCCGCGACCGCGGACGGGGGCTGGATGCGCGGCTGATTGCCTTTGCCATCCTGATGCCGCTGCTGGGCGGCGCAGCGGGGTTGGCGGGTGGCGTGCTGATTGGGCTTTCCACGGGCGGTGTCGGGCTGATGGCGGTGCTGGGGGCCTCGGCTTCCTATATCGCGGTGCCGGCGGCGATGCGGCTTGCGCTGCCCTCAGCTGATGCCGGCATTTACGTAACCCTTTCCTTGGCGATCACCTTCCCTTTCAATGTGCTGGCTGGCATCCCGCTTTGGCTTTGGGCGGCGCGGCTGGCCACACAATAATCACGGGGAGACGGGAAAATGCACGCGCGCAAAAGGATCGAAATTGTCGTGGAGGCGGTGCGGGCGGAGGCTGTAACCCTGCTGCTGGACCGCATGGGCGCCACGGGCTGGACCATTCTGCCCGTGCTGGCCGGGCGCGGCCATCAAGGCATTCGCCGCGCCGGGGACCCTGGCGGCGTTGATGATAATGTGCTGGTGCTGTGCATCACCTCGGCCGAGGTCGCATCCCGCGTCCTGGCGGCAGAGGGGGAATTGCTCGGCGCCCGCCCGGCGATTGTGACGCTGACCGATTGCCAGGTGCTGCGGGGGGATCACTTCTGAACGGGTTCTGGTTGACCTCTGGCGCTGCGCGGGCTTAGGGGTTGCCCATGCAAAGAGCATTTGGCGCAAGGTCCGGCATGGGTGCTGCCAAGCGGTTGCTTGGGATTGGCGTTGTGGCCTTACTGCTGGCCGCTGCACCTGAATGGGCGCTTGCAGCGCCGGATGCTCCCGTGCCGCCCAGTGCTGCGCGCCAGCAACGCCCTGCCGCCACCAACACCGCCGCGCAACCAGCGCCACCTGCCTTGCCGGAACCATGGGGGCTCTGCGCCACAGCCATTGCGGCGGCGGAGAGGGATGCAGGCATGCCGGCTGGTTTGCTCGGCGCCATTGCCAAGGTTGAAACCGGGCGCCGCGCGCCGGATGGCAGCGTGCAGCCCTGGCCCTGGTCCTATAACGCTGCTGGCGATGGCCGCTACGCTGCTTCGAATGCTGAGGCGCTTCAGGAAGTCCGTGCCCTTCAGGCGCGGGGTGTGCGTTCGATTGATATTGGCTGCATGCAGGTCAATCTGCTGCATCACCCTGCCGCTTTCCCGGATTTGGAGGCCGGCTTCGATCCCGCAACGAATGTTGCCTATGCGGTACGGTTCCTGCGCGAATTGCACGCGCGCACGGGCGATTGGCATCAGGCCGTCGCGTTATACCATTCTGCCACGCCGGAACGCGGGCTGATTTATCAGCAGCGCGTCATGGCGGCACTGAGCGGCAGCGGCTTCGTGCCCGGCCCGGCGCCTGGCGTCATTCCCCTGCCCGGCCCTGCCATGGCGGGGCTTTGCGCTTCCGGCCGTGGTGCGGTGATGCTGATTGGCGCGCGTGAGCCCAGCCTGAAGCCCGTGCCGACCACGCCCGAGGTTGAACTTCGCCTGCGTGGCGGCGGCACCCCTGGCCCTGCGGCGCGCACGCGCATCATGTGCCTGCCGAAAGCAGGCGCAGGCCCAATGGAAGTGGCAGAGGCTCGGCCATCCGGGCAGGGCGTGCGACGCTGAAACGCTTCAGGCGGGCCTTACTGTCCCGCCTGTTCAGGGGAAGGCAAAGAGCGCCAGGATATCCTGCACAGCGATATTCTGCGCGATAATGATGTCATCCCCCGCGCCGCCGTTGAAATTATTCGCGAGCCCATTGCCGATGATGATATCCGCGCCGCTGCTACCCGTGACGGTGATACCGGTTACGCCCGCGGCAATCATGATCTGTTCGACATGATTGGGCATGGTGAAGCTGACGGAGGTGCTTACCGTGTCTGAACCGCCGGCACCGGCTTCCAGCACCAGATCAAGCGCATTATCCACATGGAAGAAATCATTGCCGTTGCCGCCATCCATGCAATCGGCGCCGAGCCCACCATTCAGCATGTCATTGCCATCCTGGCCGTTCAGCGTGTCATTGCCGTCAAGACCGGATAGCTGGTTCGCGGAACCGGTGCCGACCAACATGTCGTCGAAGTCGGTGGGGCTCAAGAAATTACCATTCACCTGCAGCGTTGTCGCCGTGGTAAGCGAGACCAAACCATTGGTGAAAACTTTTGCGCCACTGGCGTCGGGGCCTTGGGTCCAGCCCTCATCCGTGAGGGTAATGGTGCCGCTGCCGTAGATTGCCAGGCTGTCGGTATCTGACATTGCTTGGATGATGGCAGCAGAAAGGGAGATAGACGGGGAGGAGTCGGTTATTCTGAGCGCCTCAATGCCGGTAACATTGTCGAAGAGTCCGGGTAGCGGCCCCATGAATGAGAGCGCGTGACCGTCCGACCCATCGGCGCCATCGCCATAGCCCATAGGCATCATCGGACCTGATGAGCCTGCCCAATCGATGGTATCATTGCCGATGCCGCCATCAATTACCAACGTCGTTGATGACGAAACGATGAAGTGATCATCCCCTTCACCGCCGCGTATGGTATCAGCCGGAGAGGCTAGGCCTGGGTAGGTAGAGCCACCGCTAAAGCCGCCGCTGCCCGCGGCGGCAAAAAACGTGTCATTGCCTTCACCGCCAGCAAGTGAATCGGTTCCGCTGCCACCATCCAGCCAATCATGACCGCCAGCACCTTGGATGGTGTCGTCACCAACGACCCCGTAAAGACTCTCGGAAAAGAACGATCCGACTAAAACATCATTAAAGCGGGAACCGATAAAAGCTTCGTTATAAGATGGCTCAAGCCGATCCGTTCCGCCGATCCCATCATGCGCAATGCGTGCCTCTAGATCCACGGTGACCGCGGCGGTGGCCGGGCTGTAATCCACCGTATCATTGCCCAACCCACCGTTTAAATAATCGTCCCCAGCGCCACCAATCAGATAATTATCCCCATTACTGCCATGAATTGTATCGTCGCCATCGCCGCCACGTGCGTTTTCAATGCTGATCAGCGTATCGGACTCGCCCACCCAATCAACCCAACTGCGTCCAGCACCAAGATTTATGACAACATCGCCAGCGCCCGTATAATCCACCATATCGACGCCATTGCCGCCATTGACCAGATCATTCCCCTCATAGAGACGGAAGATGTTATCGGCATCACTTCCCAAAAGCGTATCGGCAAGGTTTGAACCGCCAACATTGGTAACGCCAATAAGACTATCTGTGCCACCGTAACGATCAAGGCCAAAGCCTGCGGTCAGATCAACCGTAACGCCGGATGCGGCGGTCCCGCTCCGGTAATCCACAAAGAAAAGTGGCAGGGCGGAGAAGGAAGAAACCTGAATAATGTCATCGCCGCCGGCGCCATCAAACAGTAATGGGCTGTCGGTCCCCGTACTCGAGACCTGCGCAGTATCATTGCCCACAGTGCCTTGGAGGATTTCCGCGCCGGTGACCAAGCCAATATCAGCGCCACCGCGCGTGACATCTGCGCGGGTCGTGGTGCCCCCAGAAACAAAGTTTACAGAAATCGCCGCGCCTTCAAAATACACCAGATCGCCGGTGCCATCGCCGGCATCAAACGCATCATAGCCGCCGGCACCGCCGGTCAGCGTGTCATTGCCAGCACCACCCGAGAGGTTGTTGTTATTTGCGTTACCAAGGATGCTGTCCCCAAAGTCGGAGCCGATGATACCGCCAATACCGACCAAGGTATCCACCGCGCCACCAGTTTCAAATGCGCGCCCGGTCTGCAGATCGACCGAGACGGCGCCGACAGCATCGGCATAGGAGGCGTAGTCATAATCAAAGCCGGCTATGCGCCCAACAATGGAATCGCTGCCCGCGCCACCAGCCAGCGTATCACTGCGATCATTCTGCAAAAGGGTGATCAGGGTGCCGTCGTAGTTGCCGATAACCAAGTCAACTAGCCCATCGCCATTCACATCTGCTGCTGTGGGCCTGGCATCCAGGCCAACATCAATGTCAACGAAGGGATTGTTGCTGCCGGTCAGTTCAACATGGATTGTGCCGTCATTGCGCCAGACGCGTAACTTGCCTTCCGCTGTCCCGACGAGAAAATCAACATCACTATCGCCATCAATATCCAGATAGGTACTGCCTGTCGCCGGAAAAAGGGAGCCGGTTCGGCCCGAATAAGGTCCAGGCACCAACGAGTAGCCTGAAAGAGTGTTTTCATAGAGCCAGAGATCGCCTGGGATGATGGTGAGATCATCATCCCCATCACCGTCAAAATCGGCGAGGGTCAAATTCTGGAAGCTTAGGTAGCTTACAGAAAAAGAGGGTATATTCAGAAAAGGATTTTGTGCGTCCGACAGCAGCGTGAAACTTGTCCCGCCATCATTACGATAAACGCGAAGCCCGCCACTATTGGCGCCAATCAGCAAATCCGCATCGCCGTCGCGATCTATATCGCCGAGCGTAATGACGGCCGCCTCGGGGAAATTCGCAGCTAAAACGGGGAATGGGCTGCCGATCCAGGCACCATAGACACCATTGTCATTTCGATATGCATAGAGCGCGCTGGAACCGGTGACCGCCCCCCCTGAGCCGGTATAGGTGGTACCCGCGACCAGCAGATCGAGGTCGCCATCATCATCAATATCGGCGAAGGCAGGACTTGAACGATAAACGACATCTATGCCGGAAAGGGGGTTTGGGAATTCCTGCGAAAAGCCGTCACTTCCGCCGCCGGCACTCACCAGCGTATCCGCACCATCATTACCCAGCAGATAATCAAAGCCCGCGCCACCGAAGATGCAGTCATCCCCATCACCACCCAGCGCCGTATCAGCACCGGCAAGCCCATTGTAGGAGTCATTACCGTCCAGCAAGTCAATGAAGTCATTTCCGGTGGTGCCGGTAAGGTTCTCGGCCGCGCTTATCACGACCGGCCCTTCCATCGCCGTCAGTGCCACCCCAAGGGGGGCGGCCGCTTCGCCACTGGGCGCCATGCCGGGGGCGCTGCCGCCATAAAGCCGATCGGACCCGCCGCCACCGGAAATGATATCCGAACCATCTTCGCCGGCCATCGTGTCATCACCAGCACCGCCGCTCAGGAAATCATCACCCGCCCCGCCTAGCAGGCAATCATTCCCCCCGCCGGACAGGATATAATCATTGTCATTGCCGCCCGCCACGGTGAAGGCGCCGCCATCTTCCTGCAGGCTCAGAATGCCGCCATCCGTTCGGATTCTTTCAATGCCCACAAAGCGGGTAATGACGCCGCCTGCCGAAATCACATGGGTATTGGCAGCATTTTCAAGATTGACCGTGACCGAACCAAAGCCGGAGAAATCGGCGACATCATCGCCAGCACCACCAAAAAGATAGTCAAGGCCGATACCAGCCTTCAGCGTATCATCGCCATCGCCACCCAAAAGCGTATCGGCATCGGCGCCGCCATCCAGCCAATCATCATCACTGCCGCCAAGGAGCGAATCAGCCCCCTGATCGCCCTCAATGAAATCATTACCGCCCAGCCCCTGATAGGTATCATCACCCTCGAGCAGGGCGATCGTGTCATGCCCTTCGGTACCGATCAGATCATCATTGCCAATGGTGCCGGACATCCAGACTCTCCCCGCAAGACTGCATTACCTGGGACGTATCAGCTTTACTTTACACTAGCGGACACGCCCTGAACGTTGAGTTCGCCGCATGTCCCAGCCAGCCCGATGGTTTCACTCGGCGCGAACATGCTCCGCAGCGCATCAAATCACCAAGCGCCTAAAGCCATTTATGAACGTAAGTTTACGTCCCGGCGATCCATTTTGGCAATCAGCAAATCAATGGCAATGGAATGAAAACGGCCCATCGAAAGGGGCGGCCAATACAATCCTGGGTTGTAATTCCGAAGCCAACTCGAAAAATCTGAGCCCCGAACCTTATCCGCCCCCAAGCCGCGCCAACCCGCCCATATAGGGCCGCAGCACTTCCGGAATGGTGATAGTCCCATCCGCCTGCTGGTGCGTTTCCAGCACCGCAATAAGCGCGCGCCCCACCGCCACGCCAGACCCATTCAGCGTATGCAGGAAATTCGTTCCCTTGGCATCCTTGGCGCGGTAGCGCGCCCCCATGCGGCGGGCCTGGAAATCCCGGCAATTGGAACAGGATGAAATCTCTCGCCACGCCCCTTGGCCAGGCAGCCAGACTTCCAGATCATAAGTGCGCGCGGCGCCAAAGCCGGTATCGCCGGCGCAAAGAATGATCCGCCGCCAGACCAGGCCCAATTCCGTCAGCACACGTTCCGCGCAGCGTGTCATGCGTTCATGTTCGGCGTCGCTTTCTTCAGGTTTCACAATCGAAACCAGCTCCACCTTGGCGAATTGATGCTGGCGCAGCATGCCGCGCGTATCGCGCCCGGCGCTGCCGGCTTCAGACCGGAAGCAGGGCGAAAGCGCGGTCAGACGGATCGGCAGATCGGCTTCCACCATGATTTCCTGCGCGGCGAAATTGGTCAGCGGCACTTCGGCGGTTGGGATCAGCCAGCGGCCATCCGTGGTGCGGAACAAATCCTCGGCAAATTTCGGTAATTGGCCGGTGCCATACATGGTGCCATCATTCACCAGCAGCGGTACGGCGCTTTCGGTATAACCATGCGCCTCGGTATGCAGGTTGAGCATCCATTGCCCAAGGGCGCGTTCCAAGCGCGCGAGTGCGCCTTTCAGCACCGTGAAGCGCGCGCCGGCAAGCTTGGCCGCGGTTGCGAAATCCATCAGCCCAAGCGCTTCGCCCAATTCGAAATGCTGCTTGGGCGTAAAGGAAAATTCGGGTGGCGTACCATGCTGATGCTGCACCACATTGGCGCTTTCATCGCGCCCATCCGGCACTTCGGCATCCAGGATATTGGGGAGTGTGCTGAGTAATTCATCGCGCTCGGCTTCAGCCGTTACAGCCAGGATGCCAGAGCTGAACTCACTATGCGAGGTCTCTAATTGAGCAATCTCCGCCCGTATCTGAGCCTCCAAAGCAGAATCACCAAGTCTTCGGGCATTTCCGATTTCTCTGCTTAGCGATTTTTTCCTCGCTGCAGCTTCCTGATCTCTCGCCTCCGCTTCTCTCCACCGCCTATCTGCGTCGAGAATACGCGCCGCAGCTGGGGCCAGACCGCGCCGCGCCAGTGCCGCATCGAAAGCGGCCGGGTCGGCGCGCAATTGTCTTATGTCATGCATGCCAGGATCCTCCAGCGGGATCGTTACGTCTTGGGGCTGTCGTCGTCGGTTTTCGGTGTCATCCACCGCGCCGCCAGAATGGAAATTTCATAAAGCAGGATCAACGGCACCGCCAAGCCAATCTGGCTGATCACATCTGGCGGCGTCAGGATCGCGGCGGCCACGAACATGCCAACAATCGCGTAGCGCCGGCCCTTTCTCAGGCTTTCCACATTCAGAATTCCAACGCGGCACAGTAGCGTCAGCAGCACCGGCAATTGAAACGCAATGCCAAAGGCCAGGATCATATGCATGACCAGCGAGAGGTATTCGCCGACCTTCGCTTCCAACTGCACCGGAATGCCTTCTGATCCCGGCGGTGTTTCGAAGGAGATGAAGAACTGCCAGGCCAGCGGGAAGATGAAGTAATAGGCCAGCGCCGCGCCAAGCAAAAACAGGAAGGGCGAGGCGACCAGAAAGGGCATGATGGCGCGCTTTTCGCTGCGATACAGCCCCGGCGCCACAAACAGCCAAAGCTGCGTCGCCCACATCGGGAAGGAAAAGAACACAGCACCGAAGAAGGCCACCTTCAAATAGGTGAAGAAGGCTTCATAAAGCGCGGTGAAGATCATGCGCCGATCACCACCGCCCTGCTTCATCAGGATATCAGCCAAGGGCTGTGCCAGAAAGGCATAGATTTGCGGCGAGAAATAATAGCAGATTGCGAAAGCCGCCGCGAAACCGCCGATGGACCAAAGCAGCCGCGTACGCAGCTCCTTCAAATGGTCCATCAAGGGCATCGCCTTGTCGTCTATGTGATCGTCATCCCGGGTGGTGGACACGGAAATTCCTCAAACGCTGGCGGCAGGCGGGGTGGATGACGAAGCAGGCGGGGCCGACGCGGGTTCAGGCGCGGGCGGCAAGGGGGCGGCAAAACGCGCGACGGTCGGCGGCACGAAGGAAGGCGCATCGGGTGCCGGCGGCAATTCGGGCGGCACATAGGGGGCGGGCGGCGGCGGCATGAAAGTATCGCGCAGCGGGTCGTCGGCCATGGTTTTTTTCAGCGTGCCATCCGAATCCACGGCTTTCTCAATCTCACCCTTAAGGTCGAAGCTGCGGATGTCATTGATGGTGCTTTTCATTTCCTGGATGGAATTGCGCACATCATCCAGCTTCGCCTCACGCACCAGCTCATCGGCCTGCTGCTGGAATTCGCCGGCCATGCGGCGCAGCTTCTGGACACCCTTCGCGACACCGCGAATGGCCTCCGGCAAATCCTTTGGTCCGATAATGACAACAGCCACCACCGCAATCACGGCGATTTCTGACCAGGCGAGGTCGAACATGTTCTCCTTTGTCCGCGCGCTTCAATCCGGCGGGAAAGTCCCGTTAGCAGGAAGCCGGATGCGCGCCAACCGCCCCGATATGGCGCGCCCCGGCCTTGGATGAAAGCACCGTCATGTCACGGTGCGGGGGAAAACAAAGGCGCGTTCGGGGTCGAGCGAAACGGCGATTCGCTCTCCACGCCTGAGCCGCCGCCCCGGGGGCAGCCTCGCATGCAGGTGCAAAAGCCCGCCTGTGCCATCCGGCAGGGCAAGATGCGCCAGGGTGGTGGAGCCCAGCAGGCGGAAGGCTTCCACCTCCACCACCGGGCCTTCGGCGCCGAGCCTGAGGCCTTCGGGGCGGACCAGCACATCCACTTCGGCCCCCTCAGTGAAGCCCGGGGCTGGTAGGGCGCCGAGTGCGGTTTCCGCCTGACCGGCGGCGATGCGGGCGGGCAGGCTATTCACCTCACCCAGGAAGCCCGCGACATAGCGGTCTGCCGGCGCGAGGTAGAGCGCTTCCGGTACGCCTACTTGTAAAATACGGCCCTCGCGCATCAGGGCAATGCGGTCCCCCATGAACATGGCTTCTTCGGAATCATGCGTGACCAGCAAAGTCGCGATGCCGGCTTCCTGCAACACATGCAGCGTATCATCGCGCACTTTTTCACGAAGCCGCGCATCCAGGCTGGCAAACGCCTCATCCAACAGCAGCACGGCCGGGCGGGGTGCCAGCGCGCGGGCCAGTGCCACCCGCTGCTGCTGCCCGCCCGAGAGCATATGCGGAAAGGCGTTCTGGAAGGCTTCCAGCCCCACGCGGGCGAGCGCATCCATCACGCGCCACACCCTTTCGCCACGCGGCGCAAAACGCAACCCGAAGGCGACGTTTTCGGCGACGGTCAGATGCGGAAACAGCGCGTAATCCTGAAAGACAAAGCCGATATGCCGTGCTTCGGGCGGCACTTCGCGCCCGGCTTCGGCAATCAACCGGCCACCGATGTCAATCCGCCCATGCTGTAGGGGCTCAAGGCCGGCCGCGAGGCGCAAAAGCGTGGTCTTGCCACAGCCGGAAGCGCCGAGCAGGCAGACAATCTCCCCCGCCGCGACACTCAGATCAATGCCGGACAGAACCTCCCGCGCGCCATAGGCATGGCGGATATCGGCGAAGCTGAGGCTCACCTTTGGCTGGCTTCCTCGGCGGCTTCGGGGGTGGGCGCGGGGGCTGCTTCCGCGGCTTCCTCTGCGGTGCTGATGGGCGCGTTCAGACCGGGCAAGGGCGGCGCATCGCCGGTGACCAATTCTTCCTTGCGTGGCAGATCAGCCAAGGATTTCAGGGAGAACTGCTCCAGAAACTTCGGCGTGGTGCCCCAAAGTGTCGGCCGGCCAGGCACTTCCCGCCGCCCGCGCGGTGCGACCAGGCCAAGTTCCAGCAGCGATTCCATGGTGGTTTGCGCGAGCGTGGCACCGCGGATTTCTTCCACATCGCCCCGCGTGCAGGGCTGGTGATAGGCAATGATGGCAAGCGCTTCCATGGCCGCACGCGGTAGCCGGCGCGGGCTTTCCACCACCTTGGTCAGCCGGGGCGCGAGGTCCGCCGCCGTGCGAAAAGCATAGCCACCGCCGATTTCAGCCAGCACCACGCCGCGCCCCTGATAGGCTTCGGCCAGGGCAGCGCAGGCCATGGTGGCGGAAACGCCTTCCGGCAGCACGGTTGCCAGGGTTTGCGGCGATACCGGGCGGTCGGCGGCGAAAATCACGGCCTCCGCAATGCGGAGCGCCTCTGCCATGGTCGCCGCATCGGGCGCGGGGGGTGCCTCGGGCGCCGCGGTTTCAGCCTGTTCTTCCATCACTGCCCCCTTCTTCCGTTCGGCGGCGGATCATGATCGGCGCGAAGGCCGCTTCCTGGTGCAATTCTATCCTGCCACCGCGCGCCATTTCCAAGCCCGCGATCAGGGTGCTGGCCACGGCGGTGCGCTGTTCGACCGGATCGTCAAAGCCTTCCGGCAGGAAGCTCCGCAATTCGGACCAGCTTGGCAGGGCGCCGACCAGCTTCGTCAGCCGATCAAGCGCTTCCTGTACGGTGAAAAGCTTGCGCGGCTTGGGCCGATAGGGCCGCGCGGCCAAGGCGCGGCGGCGCCCGGTAACATAGGCTTGCAGCAGCGCCGGCAGATCAGCCGAGATGCCGGAACGGTCTTCCACCTTCAGCCGTTCCGGCGCGCCACGGGCGAAGACATCATGGCCAAGCCAGGGCCGACGGTTCAGCCACAAGGCGGCGGCGCGCATGCGTTCAAGGGTGGCCAGCCGATCTGTCAGCGCTTCGGCGAGCGCTTCGGCATCTTCGCCCTCCACCTGTTCCGGCGGGATCAGCAGGCGGGATTTCAGCCAGGCGAGCCAGGCGGCCATGACCAGCCAATCCGCGGCCAATTCCAGCCGAATGCGCCGCGCGCCTTCAATCACCGCCAGAAATTGCTCGACCAGGGCGACGATGGAGATCTTGGCCAGATCCACCTTCTGCGCCCGGGCGAGTTCCAGCAGCAGATCAAGCGGGCCTTCATAGCCTTCAAGCTGCAATTGCAGGGAGGATTCGCTCATGTGGTCCCGTCACCCATGTCCGGTGAGCATGAGAACGAAATCGAAGCCGGGCGCAACCACCCCCCGAAAAAACCAGCCCATCGGGTCATAGCCCGGAACCAGATGGGGCAAGATGAACAGGCCGAACATGACCAGCAGAAGGCCATAGGGTTCTATCCGCGCGAGTGCCAAAGCAGGCGTGCGGGGCAGTAGCCCGACGGCAATCCGCCCGCCATCCAAGGGTGGCATGGGAAACAGATTGAACAGGCCAAGCACCAGATTGGCCAGGATAAACAGGCCAAAGACCCGATAGGCAAAAGCGACACCTTCCGGCCCCAGGCTGGCCTGCCAGGGTTCCACCACATGGGCTGCCAACCCCGCCGCAAAGGCCAGGGCGAAATTCGTCGCCGGGCCGGCGGCGGCTACCGCCACCATGCCATAGCGCGGGTTGCGAAGCTGCCAGATATTGACCGGTACGGGCTTCGCCCAGCCGAACATGGCCTCCACCCGCCCAATAGTAAGCAATTGCGATACCAGCAAAAACCCCGGCAGCAGGATGGTGCCGACCATATCCACATGCCGAATGGGGTTCAGGCTGAGCCGCCCCATCCGCGCCGCCGTATCATCGCCCAAGGCACGCGCAGCATAGCCATGCGCCGCTTCATGCAGCGTAATGGCGATGATGGTCGCGAAGACCGAAGCCGCCAATTCGGGCAGCCAGGCGGGCATGGGGTTTCTCCCTGGGGGGTGGGGATTCCGGGATAGACGGGAAGCAGGGCGAAGGGAAGAAGAAGCGCTTCAGGCCCGCTTGCGCTTCTTGGCCGGTGCTGGGGCCACTTCCCGCAGCAAGGGTGCCAGGAAGCGCCCGGTATGGCTTTCGGCGACCGCGGCGATATCCTCTGGCGTGCCTTCCGCGACCAATTTGCCACCGCCTTCGCCGCCCTCAGGACCCAGATCGAGCACCCAATCGGCGGTTTTGATGACCTCAAGATTATGTTCGATCACCACCACCGTATTGCCGGCATCCACCAGCGCATGCAGCACTTCCAGCAATTTCCGCACATCTTCGAAATGCAGCCCGGTGGTGGGTTCATCCAGAATATAGAGCGTGCGTCCGGTGGCGCGGCGCGACAGCTCCTTGGAAAGCTTGATGCGCTGCGCTTCGCCGCCCGATAGCGTGGTGGCCTGCTGGCCAAGATGGATATAGCCAAGCCCAACCTTGCGCAGCACCGAAAGCTTTTCGCGAATGGCGGGGACGGCGGCGAAGAATTCCTCACCTTCCTCCACGGTCATGTCGAGTACGTCTGAGATGGATTTGCCGCGAAACTTCACATCCAGCGTTTCGCGATTATAGCGCTTGCCCTTGCAGGTATCGCAGGTGACATAAACATCGGGCAGGAAGTGCATCTCGATCTTGATGACGCCATCGCCCTGGCAGGCCTCACACCGCCCGCCCTTCACATTGAAGCTGAAGCGGCCTGGCTTGTAGCCGCGTGCTCGGGATTCCGGCAATTCGCTGAACCAATCGCGAATGGGTGCGAATAGCCCCGTATAAGTGGCGGGGTTGGAACGCGGCGTGCGGCCAATCGGCGATTGGTCAATGTCAATGATCTTGTCGAGGTGATCGAGCCCTTCGATGCGATCATGCGGTGCCGGCACCTCTGCTGCCCCCATCAATCGCCGTGCTGCTGCCTTATAGAGCGTTTCAATCACCAGCGTTGATTTGCCACCGCCGGAAACCCCGGTGACACAGGTGAAAGTGCCAAGCGGCAGGGCCGCATCCAGACGGCGCAGGTTGTTGCCACTGGCGCCCACCACGCGCAATTGCCGCTTTGGGTCAATCTTGCGGCGCTTGGCGGGGATTTCGATTCGCCTGGTGCCCGAAAGATATTGCCCGGTGAGGCTCGCGGGATTGGCAGCGACTTCCGCAGGCTTACCCTGCGCCACCAGCCGCCCGCCCCCCTTGCCGGCGGCGGGGCCGATATCCACCAAATAATCGGCGCTGCGGATCGCATCCTCATCATGTTCCACGACCAGCACGGTATTGCCGAGGTCGCGCAGCCGCCGCAGCGTGACCAGCAGCCTTTCATTGTCGCGCTGATGCAGCCCGATGGAAGGTTCATCCAAAACGTAAAGCACGCCCGTCAGGCCAGAACCGATTTGCGATGCCAAGCGAATGCGCTGCGATTCCCCGCCCGACAGCGTGGTGGAGGATCGTGCGAGTGAAAGATAATCCAACCCCACATCCACCAGAAATTGCAGGCGGTCATTGATTTCGCGCAGGATGCGCCGCGCAATATCGCGCCGCTGTGGCGTGAGCGTTTCTTCCACCTGCGCAAACCAATCCCGCGCGCGATGAATGGGCATGGCGGAGGCTTCACCGATATGCAGCCCGGCCACTTTCACCGCCAGCGATTGCGGCTTCAGCCGATGCCCCGCGCAGGCCGCGCAAGGCCGTTCCGCCTGATAGCGGGAGAGATCTTCGCGCACCCAAGGATTATCGGTTTCACGAAAGCGCCGTTCCAGATTGGCGATTACGCCCTCGAATGGTTTTTTCACCTCATAGGCGCGCAGCCCATCCTTGTAGCGGAGTGTGACAACCTCATCGCCCGTGCCATGTAGAATGGCGTGCTGCACGCGCGCGGGAAGCTCCTGCCAGGCGGTGGTCATCTTCACCTTGAAATGTGTGGCCAGGCTTTGCAGGGTTTGGTCGTAATAGGGGGAAGAAGCGCCAGTCCAGGGCATGATAGCGCCATCCTTCAGCGCGACATCATCCTGCGGCACGACCAATTGCGCATCGAAAAAGCTTTCCGTTCCAAGCCCGTCACAGGCAGGGCAGGCGCCATGCGGTGAATTGAAGGAAAAGAGGCGGGGTTCGACTTCCTCGATGGTGAAACCGGAAACCGGGCAGGCGAAGCGGCTGGAAAATACCGTGCGTTCGCCGCCATCAGCGTTTTCGGCATAGGCGATGCCATCGGCCAGGCCGAGCGCGGTTTCGAAGGAGTCTGCCAAGCGCTGCATGATGCCATCACGCACCACAATGCGGTCCACCACCACTTCAATATCGTGCTTGAGCTTCTTGTCGAGCTTGGGGGCCTCGGCAATTTGATAGAGCTTGCCGTTGATTTTCACGCGTTCAAAGCCGCGGCGCTGGAATTCAGCCAATTCCTTGCGGAATTCGCCCTTTTTGCCGCGCGCGATGGGCGCCAGCAGCAAAAGCCGTGTGCCTTCCGGCATCCCCATCACGCGATCCACCATTTGCGACACGGTCTGCGCTTCAATTGGAAGGCCCGTGGCGGGCGAATAGGGCACGCCGACTCGCGCCCAAAGCAGGCGCATATAGTCATGGATTTCCGTGACGGTGCCGACGGTGGAGCGCGGGTTGTGGCTGGTGGTCTTCTGTTCAATCGAAATCGCGGGCGATAGGCCCTCGATCGAATCCACATCCGGCTTTTGCATCAATTGCAGGAATTGCCGCGCATAGGCCGAAAGGCTTTCGACATAGCGCCTTTGGCCTTCCGCATAGATGGTATCGAAAGCAAGCGATGATTTGCCGGAACCCGAAAGCCCCGTGATTACCGTCAGCGTATCGCGCGGGATATCAAGATCCAGGTTCTTGAGGTTGTGCTGGCGCGCGCCGCGGATGCGAATATGGCCGGTCATGCAAATGGGGCTCCGACCGCCACCCCGGGGAGCGGGAAAGCGGTTGTTCTAAAAATGTTCTCATTATATATGCGCCTGAATGGCGCCCTGGGAAGGGTGCGGGATGGCCCGCCTCGTGGCGATGGTCTATCCTATTCGGCGAAAACGCGGGAGAGCTGTGCCATGGCGGGTATCAATAAGGTCATCATCCTGGGCCGTCTGGGGCGGGACCCGGAAGTGCGCAATTTCCAGAATGGCGGCAAGGTGGTGAATCTGCGCATCGCCACATCCGAACGCTACAAGGATCGGGAAGGCAATCAGCAGGAACGCACCGAATGGCATTCGGTCGCGATTTTCAATGATCGCCTGGGCGACGTGGCCGAGAAATACCTGCGCAAGGGGAGCGAGGTCTATATTGAAGGCCAGTTGGAAACCCGGAAATGGCAGGATCAATCGGGCCAGGACCGCTACACGACTGAAGTTGTGCTGCGCCAATATCGCGGCGAATTGCAGCTGATTGGCGGGCGCGGCGCTGGCGGCGGCATGGATGATCCGGGTGAGCCCGCAGGGGATAGGGCGCCGGCCGCGCGCCCGGCTCAGCGTGCCGGCGGCTGGGATGCGAAGAAATCTGATCTGGATGATGAAATTCCATTCTAATTCAATCGGTTGAGCTTTGGTTAGGCAGGGCGGCGCCGTGGTGGTTGACGCGGCGCGCCTGAGGGTGCCTATGACAATTCTGCCCTGTGACCCCCCAGGAATCGCGGCTTTCAGAATCGGTTTTCAAGCGTGAGCGACATCCAAAACCCCGGCCAACCCCCGCAGGATACGACCCCGGTCGCGCTTGAGGAGGAAATGCGCCGCTCCTACCTCGATTACGCGATGAGCGTGATCGTGGCCCGCGCGCTGCCCGATGTGCGTGATGGGTTGAAGCCGGTGCATCGGCGCATCCTGTTTGCCATGCAGGAAGCGGGCTATACGGCGGACAAACCCTATCGCAAATCGGCGCGCGTGGTCGGCGATGTGATGGGTAAATACCATCCGCATGGCGATGCTTCGATTTATGATGCGCTGGTGCGCATGGCGCAGCCCTTTTCCATGCGCCTGCCGCTGATTGATGGGCAGGGGAATTTCGGTTCGGTTGATGGCGATCCGCCGGCGGCGATGCGCTACACGGAAGCGCGGCTTGCCGCCGCAGCCGGGGCGCTGCTTGCCGGCATTGACGAAGACACGGTGGATTTCCAGCCGAATTACGATGAAAGTGTGGATGAACCGCGAGTATTGCCGGCGGCCTTCCCCAATCTGCTGATCAATGGCGCCGGCGGCATTGCGGTTGGTATGGCGACCAATATCCCGCCGCATAATCCAACCGAAATTCTGGATGCGACGCTCGCGCTGATCGCCAATCCGGCGTTGACGTTGGAAGAACTCATGAAGATTGTGCCCGGTCCGGATTTCCCGACAGGGGCGATGATTCTGGGCCGTTCCGGTATCCGTTCCGCATTTGAAACCGGGCGTGGGTCGATTCCACTGCGTGCGCGGGCAGAGATTGAGGAATTGCGCGGTGGCCGCCAGGCGATTGCGGTTACGGAAATTCCCTATCAGGTCAATAAGGCGACGCTGCTTGAGAAAATCGCCGAATTGGTGCGCGCCAAGGCCGTGGAAGGCATTTCCGATCTGCGCGACGAAAGCGACCGTTCGGGGATGCGCATCGTCATTGAATTGAAGCGCGATGCGACTGCGGAAGTGGTGCTGAACCAGCTTTACCGCATGACGCAGTTGCAAACCTCCTTCCCGGTGAATTTCGTGGCCTTGCATGAAGGCAGGCCGCGGCAAATGGGGCTGAAGGACGCGTTGATGGCCTTCATCGCCTTCCGTGAGGAGGTGATTCTGCGCCGGTCCCGCCATCGGCTGGCGAAGGCGCGGGAACGTGGGCATTTGCTGATTGGCTTGGCCATTGCAGTCGCCAATCTGGATGAGGTTATTCGCGTCATTCGCGAAAGCGCCGATGGCGCTGCGGCGCGCGCTGCCTTGATGAATCGCGATTGGCCGGCAGGCGATGTGGGTGTGCTGCTCGCTTTGGTGGATGATTATCGCAATGCGGTGACGCCGGAAGGCACGGTGCGGCTGACGGAAGAACAGGCGCGCGGCATTCTGGATTTGCGCCTGCAACGCCTCACGGGGCTTGAGCGCGAAAAAATCGTCGCCGAACTTGGTGAAGTGGGCGGGCGCATCCGCGAATTACTGGAAATCCTGGCGAGCCGCCCGCGCCGGCTTGAAGTGATGGACCAGGAATTGCGCGAAATCCGCGCCGAGATCGCCTCGCCTCGCATGACCGAGATCGTGGATGGCATCGCCGATGTGGATGATGAAAGCCTGATTGAACCCGGCACCATGGTGGTGACGCTGACGCGTGATGGCTATGTGAAGCGCACGCCCTTGGAAACCTTCCGCGCCCAAGGGCGTGGCGGCAAGGGGCGCAGTGCTGCGGCAACGCGTGAGGATGACGTCATCATCCGTTCCTTTGTCGCGCATACGCATCAATGGGTGTTGTTCTTCACCGATCGCGGCATCGCCTTCCGCGAAAAGGTTTGGCAATTGCCGGAAGCCGGGCCGCAGGGGCGTGGGCGTTCCTTGCGCCAGGTATTGCAGTTGCAGGAAGGCGAATCTGTCACCGCCATTCTTCCACTGCCGATGGACGAGGATCTCTGGGAAGGGCTTCACCTGGTCTTCGCAACCGTGCAAGGCAATGTGCGGCGCAATCGGCTGTCTGACTTCAAGAATGTGCGTTCTGTCGGTCTGATCGCCATGAAGTTGGATGAGGGTGACAGCCTGGTTGGCGTTTCCACCTGCCGCGAAGGCGATGATGTGATGCTGGCGACACGCGGCGGCAAATGTATTCGCTTTACGGCGGATGCTGATACGCTCCGCGTTTTTGCTGGGCGTGATTCAACGGGCGTACGCGGCATTAAGCTCGCGCCGGATGATGCGGTGATTGCGCTTTCTGTGCTGCGCCATGTGGAAGCCAGCACGGAAGAACGCGCGGCCTATCTGAAGGCTGCCGCGCAACGCCGCCGCGCCGCTGATGAGGAAACCGAAACGCCACCAGTGGCCGAGGCTGAGCCGGATGAAGCGGTTGCGGAAATCACCCTCTCCCCCGAACGCTTTGAAGCGCTTGCGGAAGCTGAGGAAATTCTGCTGACGGTAACCGATGCCGGCTTTGGCAAGCGTTCTTCCGCGCATGAATATCGCGTCACGGGCCGTGGCGGGCAGGGCATTGCCGGCATTGTGCTGAGTGCGCGCACGGGCCGTGAGGTGGTTGCCACCTTCCCGGTGCGGCCGGGTGATGACATCATGCTGGTGACGAATGGCGGGCAATTGATCCGGCTGAAGGCCGATGATGTGCGCCTTACTGGCCGCATGGCGATGGGTGTCACGCTGATGCGCCCCGCGGAAGGTGAACGTGTGATTTCCTGCTTCCCCGTTGCCGATGAAGGCAGCGATGATGAAGCCGCGCCCGCGCCGGAGGAGAATGGCAATGGCTGAACGGATTGCGCTTTATCCCGGTACTTTCGACCCGGTGACCAATGGCCATCTCGATATCATCGGTCGCGCCGCGCGCTTGGTTGATCGGCTGGTGATTGGCGTTGCCATCAATATCGGTAAGGGACCGCTGTTTGAATTGGCCGAGCGTGTTGAATTGGTGCAGGCGGAAGTGACGCCGATTGCGGCGCGCACCGGCACCGCAATTGAAGTGCGGCCATTCGAAGGCTTGCTGGTGGGTTTTGCGCGTGAAATTGGCGCCTGCATGATTGTGCGCGGGCTGCGCGCAGTGACCGATTTCGATTACGAATTCCAGATGACCGGCATGAACCGCCGGCTGGATCAGGAAGTTGAAACTGTCTTTCTGATGGCGTCTGAAACCAATCAATTCATCGCCTCGCGCCTGGTGAAGGAAATTGCCAGGCTCGGTGGTGATATCAGCAGCTTCGTGCCGAAACTGACGCTGGAACGCACCATGGTGCGCGTCAAAGCCGGCGCCTAAGGAAAGGAAAACCCCATGCAACGCCGCCTTATGCTCGCCGCCGGTATGGGCGCCTTGGCCGCGCCTGCCCTGGCGCAGGCGAATGATCCGGAAAACACACTGTTCCTGGAATTGAAGGATGGGCGCGTGACCATCCAATTGCTGCCCGATCTGGCGCCGCGCCATGTGGAACGGATCAAGGTGCTGGCGCGGCGTGGCTTTTACGACAATACGCCCTTCCATCGCGTGATTGAGGGCTTCATGGCGCAAGGTGGTGATCCCACCGGCACCGGCACGGGTGGGTCGCCACTGCCCAATCTGGCTGCGGAATTCAGCCAGCCATCGCGTGCGCGGTTTCTGCGCGGCGTTTGCGGTATGGCGCGGTCTTCGGATCCGAATAGCGCCAATAGCCAATTCTTCATCATGTTTGCGCCGGCGCCTTCGCTCGATGGGCAATATACCATTTGGGGCCGCGTAACGGCGGGCATGGATGCGGTGGACAAGATCAAGCGCGGCGATCCGCCGAATGGGATTGTGCGTGGCCCGGATCGCTTGCGCAGCATGCGCGTGGCCGCTGATATTCGTTGAGACCCGAACCGAAAGACCAGAAATAATGTCAGAAACCGAAGCCCCTGCCGGGGATGCCGAAAACACCCTGCTCATGGAAATCGAGCATGGCACCATCACCATCAAGCTACGCCCCGATCTGGCGCCCCTGCATGTGGAACGGATCAAGACCCTCGCGCGGCAAGGGTTCTACAACGACGTGCCCTTCCATCGCGTGATCGAAGGCTTTATGGCCCAAGGCGGTGATCCGACCGGCACCGGCACCGGTGGTTCGGATTTGCCGGATCTGCCGGCGGAATTCAGCGAGCCGTCGCGCGCGCGCTTCCTGCGCGGCGTTTGCGGCATGGCGCGCACCAGCAATCCCGATAGTGCGAATAGTCAATTCTTCATCATGTTCGCGCCCATCCCAAGCCTTGATGGCCAATATACCATTTGGGGTGAAGTAACCGCCGGCATGGATGCGGTGGACAAGATCAAGCGCGGTTCTGGTGGTTCCGGCATGGTGCAGGGGCCGGATAGGATTCGCAGCATGAAGGTTGCGGCGGATAACGCCTGAAGCCTGCTGTTGGTAAACGCGCGGCGCCGTGCTATGGCGCCCGCCTTGCGTGGGAGCTCGTAGCTCAGCTGGTAGAGCAACGGACTTTTAATCTGTAGGTCGAGGGTTCGAATCCCTCCGAGCTCACCAAAGATCCCCTCTGAATTTTGTCACGATAACACTGCCACGCGCGCCGCGATTTCCCGGGCTTTATGGCCGCGCGAAAGCGCATCCCTCAATCATAAGTCACCAGCCGCGCCGCGGCTTCCCGGTCATAGCCCTTGGAAGCCAGCAAAAGCTGGCGCGTATAGGCCTGTTGCGGGTCTTCACGGCGGAGGGTCGCGATATCCATTTCCTCCACGATCAGGCCGCGATTCATCACCGCCAGCCGGTCGCACATATGCGCAACCACCGCCAGATTATGGCTGACCAGAATGATGGTCAGGCGCTGCGCCGTGCGCAGCCCGCGCAGCAGGTTCAGGATTTCCGCCTGTACGCTGACATCAAGCGCGCTGGTTGGTTCATCCAGCAGCAGCACCTTCGGTTCCAGCATCAGCGCGCGCGCAATGGCCACGCGCTGGCGTTGCCCGCCGGAAAGCTGATTGGGATAGCGGAAGCGAAAATTCACGCCTAACCCAACATCAACCAAAGCCTTTTCAACCCTGGCGGCGACATCGCCTATGCCGTGGATTTCCAGCGGCTCGGACAAGGTGCGATCAACCGTATGGCGCGGATGGAGCGATGCGTAAGGGTCCTGAAATACCATTTGCACCAGGCGCGGCAGGCGCGCATCACGCTGAGCGACATCAAGGCCATTGATGCTCGCCCCACCCGTCCAGTTGCGATTGAGCCCGGCCAAGGCGCGGAGCACGGTGGATTTGCCGCTGCCGCTTTCGCCCACTAGGCCGAAGCTTTCGCCTTCCGCCACGTCGAAGGAAATGCCGCGCACCGCATGTACCGCATCGCGGCCCTGCCCGAAGCTCACCACCAGATCGCGGATGGTGATCATCGCTTAGGCTTCCAGCCAGGTCGGGTCGCGCGACAGGGTCGGCAATTCCGCGCGGTCATCGGCAATGCGCGGCAGGCTGCGCAGCAGGCCTTGCGTATAAGGATGCGTCGCAGCAGCAAGATCACGCGCCGCGCGTTCTTCCACAACGCGGCCGGCATACATGACCAGAACCCGATCACAAAAACTGCCGACCAGATCAAGATCATGGCTGATGAAAATCAGCCCCATGCCGCGGTTGGCCACAAGATCATCCAGAATGGCCAGAACCTGCATCTGCACCGTGACATCAAGCGCGCTGGTCGGTTCATCGGCAATCAGCAAATCGGGCTCGGGCACCAGCATCATCGCAATCATGATGCGCTGGCCCATGCCGCCTGAAACCTCATGCGGGTAGAGCCGCATCACGCGTTCCGGATCGCGGATGCGCACCGCTTCCAGCATCTCCAGCGCCTTGCACCGCGCCTCACGCGCGGAGAGCCCGCCATGGATGCGCGCCGCTTCCGCAATCTGCTGCCCGACTGTCATGACAGGATTGAGCGAGTATTTCGGATCCTGCAGCACAAGCGAAATGCGCGCGCCACGAATGCCGCGCAATTGGCGGGCAGAGGCGCTGAGCAGATCAATTCCATCAAAGCTCAGCTTGCGCGCTTCCATCCGCGCCGCGGCCGGCAGCAGGCGCATGATGGCGCGCCCGGTAAGTGACTTGCCCGAACCGGATTCGCCCACAATGCCAAGCCTTTCGCGCCCAAGGCTGAAGGACACACCGCGCACCGCATCAAACCGCCCGGTGGGGGTGGCGAAACTCACCCGCAAATCCTCGACTTCCAGCAGCGGCTTCATTTCTTCTGCCTTGGATCGAGCACATCGCGCAGCCCATCGCCCAAAAGATTGAAGGCAAGGCTCACGATGAAAATCGCAAGCCCCGGAATGGTTGCGACCCACCATTGATCCAGAATATAGCGGCGCCCGGAAGAAACCATGGCCCCCCATTCCGCCATGGGCGGCTGAGCGCCCAGGCCCAAAAAACCAAGCCCAGCCGCGGTCAGGATAATGCCCGCCATATCAAGTGTTACGCGCACAGTCAGCGAAGAAACACAAAGCGGCATGACATGCCGGAACAGGATGCGCCCGGTTCCCGCCCCCTGGATGCGCGCCACCGCGATAAAATCACTATTACGGATGGTCATTGTCTCGGCCCGCGCGATGCGCGCATAGGGCGGCCAGGAAGTAAGTGCGATGGCGATGACCGCATTCTCAATGCCAGGACCCAAGGCGGCCACAAAAGCAAGCGCCAGTATAAGGCTTGGGAAAGCCAAGAAGACATCTGTGATGCGCATCAGCGCGGCATCAAGCCAGCCGCCCAGATAGCCCGCTGCGGTGCCGACAATGAGCCCAATAGGCGCGGCAATCAGTGCGACCAGCACCACAATGTAAAGCGTCACGCGCGCGCCATAGATGATGCGCGAAAGGATATCGCGCCCGAATTCATCCGTGCCCAGCAAATGTGTGCCTGTGCCGGGCGGCAGTAACCGTTGTGCCAGATTCTGTTCATGCGGGTGATACGGCGCAATCCAGGGTGCCAGCACCGCAATCACGATAAGCGCCAGCACAATCACAAGCCCAAGCAATGCGAGGCGATTTTGCCGGAACTGCAGCCAGCCGCGATAAGCCTGACCAAGCTTCGCTTCGCGGCGGGAGCGTGGCGTTTCAGAAAGCAGCCGGGCGCGCCAGCGGGGTTCGGAAGTGCTGCTCATTTCGCGCGCGGGTCCAGCAGGCGATAAAGCAGGTCAGACAAAAGATTGATGCCGACAAAGATCAACCCGACAACAATCGTGGCTCCCAGCACCGCATTCATATCGGCAGCCAGCAGCGCCGTTGTCAGGTAGCGGCCAAGCCCGGGCCAGGCAAAGACGGTTTCGGTTAGCACCGCCCCTTCCAGCAGCCGCGCATAGGAAAGTGCAATCACGGTCACCAGCGGGACGGAGACATTGCGCAAGGCATGCACCCAAATAATACGTGCTTCTGACACGCCCTTGGCGCGTGCGGTGATGATGTATTCCTGATTGAGCTGTTCCAGCATGAAGCTGCGCGTCATGCGCGCGATATAAGCGATGGAGAAATAGCCCAGCACAGCCGAAGGCAACACAACATGGCCGAAGGCGTTCCAGAATACCTCCCACTCCTGCGCAATCGCCGCATCAATTAGGATCACACCGGTGACGACGGGCACCATATCCTCGAAGAAAACACTAAGCCGTCCTGGACCCTGCACCCAGCCAAGAATACCGTAGAAGACTAGTAACCCGATAATGCCAAGCCAGAAGATCGGCACGGAATAGCCAACAAGCCCGACAACGCGCACCAGCTGATCCGGCCAGCGATCCTGCCAAACGGCGCCCGCAATGCCCATGGGTACGCCAAGCGCCACACCGATGATGGTGGCGAAGGTGGCAAGTTCCAATGTGGCTGGAAAGACGCGCTTGATGTCTTCGATCACCGGCCGATTGGTCACCAGGGATTGGCCAAAATCGCCCGCGGCCATTTTCTGCACATAGACCCAGAATTGCCACCAAAGGGGTTGGTCGAGCCCGAGCTCTCGTTTCACCGCTTCATAGACATCGCGCGGTGCCTGGTCGCCAACGACCGCGAGCACAGGATCAATCGGCACCACGCGCCCGATGAAGAAAGTGACCGCCAGCAATCCAAGCAGCGTCAGGGCAACCTGAAACAGGAAGCCTGAGCTTTGGCGCAGGGCAATACTCGCCTTCACCTTATCCCTTGGTCGCACGCCAAAGAATTGCCGAAAGCCCGGGTGAGCTTGCGGCATAGCCCGTCAGGTTGCTGCGTACGGCGACCTGCACCTGCTGCTGCGCAAATACCGCGAAGGGTGACGTGCCCATGAATTCTGCCTGGATCTGCCGATAGATCGCAGCACGCGCATTCTGGTCCCTCTCGCGCATCGCCGCTTCCGTCCGCGCAGTCAGTTCTGGAATATTCCAGTTATTGCGCCAGGTAAGCTTGCCTGGATTATTCGCCCCGGGCGGGTTATGCGCGAAACTATCGGCATTGTAGTGAGGATCAGGATAGCCCAGGCCCCAAATGCCGATGAAAAGCTGATGGTTGCGCGCACGGAATTTGGCCAGCACCTGCGCACCCGTTGCCGGCAACACTTCAAGCGTCACGCCGCCACGGGCGAAGCTTGCCTGCAAGGCCTGCGCAACATCAAGCGATGGAAAGGTATTCGCCGTATCCATGGTCAGGCGAATGCCATTGGGATGTCCCGCTTCGGCAAGCAAGGCGCGCGCGCGCGTCGGGTCAAAGCGCCAGGGGCGTTCATTCACCTCACCCAGGATGGCGCGTGGAATGAAGGATTGGTGCGGAAACACCTGGCCCGGTAGCAGGTTATTCGCAATCGCATCATAATCCACCAGATGCTTCAGCGCTTCGATCACGCGCGGATTGGACAGGATCGGGTCCCCAAGATTCGCGCTGAAATACTGGATGGTGCCGCGCGGAAATTCCTGGATGGTGATGCCCGGCCGGCCACGCAACGCGGCGATATCCGTGGGCGTCAGGTTGCGCGCCACATCCACATCACCGCGTTCCAGCAGCAGGCGTTGGGTGGCGGCTTCCGGCACGTGCCGCACGATCACGCGCTGCATATTGGCCCGGCCACGCCACCAGCCATCATTGCGGTCCAGCGTATAGCTTTCATTGGGCTGATACCGCGTCAGGCGAAAAGCGCCAGAACCCGCTGAATTGCGATTGAGCCAGGTATTGCCGCGATCCTCCCCCGCGTTTTGCAGCACAAGCTTGCTATCCAGTACTGACGCAATGGTCGCCGTGAACAGGTTTTGGATAAGCGTTGGCGCATAGGCTTCATTGAAGGTGACCTGCACTTCAAAATCGCCGGTCTGCCGCACGGTCTGTTCAATGTTATCCGCCGTCAGCCCGACCGAACGATACATGAAGGCCGGCGTGCGATTGATTTGCAGCGGCCGGCGGAGCGAAAACGCCACATCTTCCGCCGTCAGCGGATTGCCGGAATGAAAGCGCACCCCTTGGCGAATGCGGAAGGTGAAGGTCTTGCCATCGGCGGAAATCGTGAAGCTTTCCGCAAGCCCCGGCAGCAATTCGGCGCTTGGCTTGGAATCATCAATGATGAAAAGCTGATCATAGACATTCTTCAGCAGATCGCTGCCGGTGACTTCGAAGGAATGATGCGGGTCCAGCGCGACAAGATCATCAATCTGCGCGGCAATAACAAGCGCATTGCGTGGCGTTTGCTGAGCTTCCGCCGGACGCGCACCGGGCAAAGCCGCAGCCGCCAGACTGGCCGCGCCAGCAGTGAACAAGGCGCGCTTGGACATTTGGGGATTCATGATTGTGTCTCCGGCTTCAGACTTGAGTAATTCGTGGCATCCGATAAAGCCCAATGTCAACGCCTTGAACCAGCGCATGTTTTTGCCTGCGGCATGCGCTGGCCTTAATCATTTCGCACGCCATCGCATGCTTCTCATTACAAACAGGCACTTGCGGCCGTTTGCGCCATAGGATGGCGTCAGGCGGCGGACATCCCATGCGGGAATGATTGAGGCATTTGCCCGTGTAAGCCGGGTCTATAGAGGCGCTATCGCCATCGCGCCGTAAGCCATGGCGGCCGGCAGGCGCCGACAAGACCTTGGTCTGAGCCGATCAGCAACGCACAATCTCCAGGCGCGCGACGTGAGAGAGTACAGGCTGCACCTGAGTCTGATGTATTAAGCTAACCGAAGGGGCCCCGCTTCTCCAGCAAGGCCGGTTTAAGGCCCTTCGGAGGTTACGCGACGCGGTCTACGCCCGGGCGACCGCTATCAGCAACGCTCACACGCTCAGCCGCAGGCAGGGGGGACTCTTCCAAAGGCGGGAGCCCCGGCCCCGACTTCAGGAGAGATTCAGCCGATTGCCCATTCGGCGAAATATAGCTTGGTAAATCAACACCATAGACAACAGCGGCACGATACGCCTCAAGCTCCCGCGGAGTCGGGACACTGACCGCGACCTTCCCAGTCGTGTCGCGAAATTCAATCACCAGAACGCCCAAATCGCGGTCAACCCTAAGGCGCGGATTTGCCGGCCCAACCTCTTGTGAGGGTGTTGGGGGCGCCGAACCGGCAGCACGGTCGGGCCCGACGTTCGCCGCAAGCGGACGGCTCACATCTCTACCGGCGCTTTGGTGAACAACTAGATCCCGCATCATTGATCGATACCTCCGAACCCCTTTTAACCGCAAACCATTCATATAGTCAAGAAAGTTAGCAAGTTCCTTGACGCTGGGGTTTGTCCAGCATTCGGGGGTTGTTGGCCGGCTAGCCCTTCCTCAGAAGGGAAACTCGTTTTTAAGTATCTGTTTTTATTGAAAATATTCCGCCTTCGATACCAAACCGCGCCCCAGATGTTGCAATGCACCGGCTTAGGCTGAACCACGCCTCACCCTAAAACGCGTTTCGCCACCACATCAAGCTTGGCCAGTAATTCCGGGTCGCGCTTTTCGGGTGCCGTGATCAGAGCATATTCCAGGGCGCGGTCGCAGCCGGCGGGGCAAGGGCCGCGCCTGGCGCCAAGCGCGGGCACCACATTCTGGACCAAGGCGCGCGCCTTATCGGCATTGGAAAACAGCACCTTCACCACCTGATCCACCGTCACCGCGTCATGGTCAGGGTGCCAGCAATCAAAATCCGTCACCATGGCAACGGTGGCGTAGCAAAGCTCCGCCTCACGCGCGAGTTTCGCTTCCGGCATATTGGTCATGCCGATCACGCTGCAGCCCCAGGCGCGGTAGAGTTCACTTTCCGCCTTTGTGCTGAATTGCGGGCCTTCCATGACCAGGTAGGTGCCTCCGCGTGTGACGGGCAGCGCCAGCTTGCGGGCGGCCGTTTCCAGCGCATCACCAAGCCTAGGGCAGACCGGATGTGCCACCGAGACATGCGCGACACAGCCGGTGCCGAAGAAGGATTTCTCGCGCGCGAAGCTTCGGTCAATAAATTGGTCCACAATCACGAAATGACCGGGCGGTAAATCTTCCCGTAGCGACCCCACGGCGGAAAGGGAGATGATTTCCGTGCAGCCAATCCGCTTCAACGCATCAATATTGGCCCGGTAATTGAGTGCGGAGGGCGGGATGGGATGGCCGCGGCCATGGCGCGGCAGGAAGGCGCAGGGTACGCCGTAAAGTCGCCCGATCAGGATTTCATCCGAAGGATCGCCCCAAGGGGTACGCACCTTCACCCAGCGGCGATCTTCCAGCCCTTCCATGTCATAAAGCCCGGAACCGCCGATCAGGCCGATCATGGGTTGGATGCTGGGTTCGGTCTGGGTCATGGCGGGCATTCCGTTCAAGGCTTGGATGGCCGCGCCTTTAGCCCAGACAGGGCTTTCATGCTAACCCTGGCATTTATGTTCAAGGAGAATGCGGCATGGCCCTGCGGTTTGTGATCTTCCTGGCCCTGGCGCTGGCGGCTTGCGAGAAAAGCGAAAACCAAAGCGCCTTCGGGCCGCGCGGGACGGCGCTGCCGCCTCCTGGCTATGAGGCGAGGTGAAGTTGGTTGGCCTTCACCGTCTGCCCCTCCAAAAATCCTATCACGTCTCCGCGCCGCCATTCACCTGAATCATCTGACCATTCACGAAGGCGCCGCCATCGGAAACCAGCATGGACACCACGGCGGCGATTTCATGCGGCTGACCAAGCCTGCCCACCGGCACGCGCGATACCATGCTGGCAATGTGGTGATGCGCGGCTTCATCATCACGCTCACCCGCGATGGGACCAGGTGAGACTGCATTGGTGGTAACACCCTTGGCGCCGAATTCCTTCGCCAAAGCCTTGGTCAACCCCCAAAGCCCGTGCTTCGAAACCGAAACCGCCGCGCGGCCATTATAGCCATGGATGGCATTCATGCCGAGCAGGTTCACAATCCGCCCCCAGCCGCGGTCCAGCATCCCCGGCAGGCAGGCGCGCGCTAGCCACACGCTGGAATCAAGATCAACCGAAATCACCCGGCGCCAATCCGCATCGCTCATTTCCAGGAAACGACCATCGGGGCGAAGCGCCGCGTTATTCACCAGCACATCCACTGCGCCGAAGCTTGCGATGGCGTCACGCGCGATGCGCGCGCATTCTTCGGCCACGCCAACATCGGCCATGGCCACCAAAGCCTCTACGCCCATCGCGCGGGCCTCAGCGGCGACTTTTTCGCAGGCGTCGCGATTGCGCGATCCATTGATGACGACATTGAAACCCATGCGCGCCAGATCAAGCGCAATGGCGCGGCCAATATTGCGGCCAGCGCCGGTGATCAAGGCGGCTTTGCGTTGCGTGGTCATGTTTGCGTCTTTCAGAAGATGATGTTGCTGGGTTTTACACCCGCTATGGCAGCACCGGAATAGCGCCTACCAGGCCACGGCCACACCGCCGCCACCGCGTGGATCGGCGCCACCGGTGGGCTTGCCATCGCGCAGCAGGATGGCATGCGCGCGGCTCATGGTCGGGTCATAGGAAATCGGCGAATGGCGCACCTCATGCCCCAGGGCTTTGAGCGCCGCCACCACATCACCCTGCACGCGCGCTTCGCAGAAAACCGGCCCGCCTTCGCAATGGATGCGCGGGAAGGAAACTGCCTCCACTGCCGACATGCCGAAATCAATCGCATTGATGATGGTGGTGAGCACGGCAGAGATAATCACGCTGCCCCCAGGTGCGCCCACAATCATCCAGGGCTCATTATCCTTGTAGACAATGGTGGGCACCATGCCGGTGGTGCGCGCCTTGCCCGGCGCGATGCTATTGGCGCGGCCCGGGCGCATGTCAAACAGCTTCATGGCATTGTTCCAATTGAAGCCGAGGCCAGGTGTCACAACACCCGCACCGGTGCCGAGTGTATGCGTGACCGAAACGCAATTGCCCGCCGCATCCCAGACGGAAAGATGCGTGGTGCAGGAAGGGGGTTCGCCAACCCGCCCACCCGGCAGCCAGCCATCCCGGATGCGTTTGGCCCATGTGGCGGCGCGGTCTTTCGACATGAGGGATTCGGTTGGCACGCTGACGAAATCCGGATCGCCCAGCGCTTCATCACGGTCGTGATGTGCCGCCGCCATGGCGCGCGCCACCAGATCATAATGCCCGGCACTCCCGGCGGGCTGCGCGCCAAGATCGAATTGCTCCAGGATATTCAGCATGGCGATCAGCACCGCGCCCGATCCCGGTGGCGGGTTCGATGAAATCTTATAGCCGCGATAGGTGCCGATCACGGGCGCACTTTCACGCACCCGGTAATCGCGCAAATCATCGCCAGTGATGAAGGCGCCGTTTTGCGCGAAATCATTGATGATCTGACCGGCGATTTCGCCCACATAAAAATCCTGCGCGCCCTTGGCAGCAATGCGTTCCAGCGTGCGCGCCATCTCGGCATGCACCAGCTTTTCGCCGACTTCATGCAATCGCCCGGCCTGGTTCAAATAAAGCGCGGCGCAGGCCTTGGTTTTGTTCACGCGTTGCAAGCCGCTGGGCAGACCTGGCTGTGGCTTACGTTCCAGGAAATCGCGAAAGAAGGGCGTCACCAGCACGCCATCCCGCGCCATGGCGATGGCGGGCGCCAGCAGATCGGCCCAATCCATGGTGCAGAATTGCGCGTGAAAATGCGCAAATCCCGCGACGGTGCCGGGGGTCATGATGGCGGTATAGCCAAGCTCAGCCCGGTGATCCTCAAACAGCGCATAGCCAGAGATTTCGGATTTGCCCTTGCTATCGGCGGCCCACATATCGGCGCGCACCTGGGCGCCGGCGCGGGCGTGGAAATCAATCATGCCCTGGCGGCCAGTTTTGGCGTCGCGAAATTGCAGGGTCCCCATGCCGCCAATGCCGCACATGAAGGGGTCTTGCACCATTTGGCAAAAGGCGGTGGCGACCGCCGCGTCAAAGGCATTGCCGCGGCGGCGTAAAATCTCTGCCCCCACATCCGCGGCGCGCGGTTGTGGGCAAACGACAATGCCTTTGATCTTGGCCATGTGGGTTCCTCTATTTGGGAATATGCCAGCACGAAGCGGCGCGATGCGCCATGGTGCTTGACGCCGCGCGGCGCACGGGCAGCATGGAGGGTATGACAGACACCGCTGAAACCACCCTGCTCCGCCATGTGCTGGAAACGCCCGAGGCCGCCATTCCCGAAGCGGCGCAGGACGCTGCGCGGGTGTTTCTGCTGGATGGGCTCGCGGTTGGTGTCGCGGGCATGGCGCATGCGGTGCGCGCCGGTTTGCTGGTGGCGGCGCGCGGCTGGGGCGCGGGGGAGGAAGCCAGGCTTTGGGGTGATGGCGCGCTGCTACCGGCGTCCCAGGCTGCCTTCATGAATGCCTTTCAGGCCCATGCGTTGGAGTTTGACGCCATCCATGAAGCCGCCGTGGTGCATGCCATGACGCCGACGCTCTCCGCCGCGCTGGCCGAATCGGAAAGGCAAAGCCGCCAAGGCCGCCCAGTATCCGGCGCGCGCTTCATGGCCGCGGTGATCCTGGGGCTTGATCTGGCCTGCACCATTGGCGCAGCCGCACGCGGGCCGATGCGCTTCTTCCGCCCGGCAACGGCAGGCATGTTCGGCGCCTATGGTGCGGTAGCGCGGCTGCGCGGGTTTGATCTGGCCACCGCCTCAGCCGGCGCGGGGCTTTTGCTTGGGCAGATACCCGGCACCATGCAGGCGCATAGTGAAGGGTCCATGGCCTTGCCGGTGCAAATGGGCTTCGCCGCGATGGCCGGGCTGCGCGCGGCGGATATGGCGGCGGCTGGCACGGCGGGGCCAGAGCAATGGCTGACCGGGTCCTTCGGTTTTTTGAAACTGACGGAGCCCGAGCATGATCTGGCGCCTGGCCTCGCGGCACTTGGCAGCACATGGCAGATGACGCGGCTGGCGCATAAACCCTTCCCCTCAGGCCGGCTGACGCATCCCGCGATTGATGGCGTGCAGCGGCTGATGGCGGCGCATGGGATCGGCGCTGAAGATGTGGCGGCGGTGCGGCTTTATTTGCCACCACTCGCGATGCGTCTGGTGGGCCGACCCATCAAGCCTGATCTGACCGGCAATTACGCACGGCTTTGCCTGCCCTATGTGGTGGCGCGGACGCTGCTTTCGGGCAGTGTCGGGCTTGGGGACTTTTCCGATGCCTTGCTGCGCGATGGCCCAACCCATGCGCTGGCGGCGCGTGTCGCCTTGCTTGATGATGGCACCACCGATGAAAACGCCGTGGTGCCGCAGCGTGTGGAAATTGAATTGCAGGGCGGGACGAAGCTCAATCAGCGCGTGGATGCTGCTTTGGGCAGCCCCGAAAACCCGCTGCCGCGCGCGGCGCAAATCGCCAAGGTGGAGGCTTGTTTCGCCGGTATTTTGCCCGAGAACCGCGCGGATAGCCTGATCCGCGCGATTGAAGCGCTGCCTGCGGCGCCGGACACCGCAGCCTTGGGCACGCTGCTACAGGCTTAGATCGCGCTATTCACCCCAAGCCGCTTCGCCGTCTGCAGAATATTCGCCCAGGTATCGGGCGGCAGCGGCACACCATCAGCGAGCCTTTCTGCGCGGCGCGTCGCTTCCGGCTCACCGGGCAGCAGCACCGGCGCTTCCGGATCAGCCGGGCGCGTTTCCGAAACCCAAGCCGCATAGGCCAAACCCATGCGTTCAAACTCGGCCTGCGTGCCGAAATGCTTGGGCGAGATGAAAATGGAAAGCATGCCATTGGCAATGCGAGAGCGTTCGGAAACCGGGCCGCTGGTGCCGCCTGCGGTCAGGCAGCCGGCCAGCATTTCGCACATGAAGGCCAAGCCCGAACCCTTATGTTCGCCAAAGGCGCGAATGGCGCCGGTGCCTTTCGAAACATCGCGCGGGCCGAGCGTGTCATAAGGCCCGTAAAGCGTATGCGGGTCGGTCGAAAGTCGGCCATCGGCTTCAATCAGCGCACCTTCCGGTAGCGCCTTGCCGCCGGATGACGCCACCAGCACCTTGCCTTCGGCCACCAGCGATGTCGCGAAATCAAGCAGGATCGGGCGGCCCGGCAGGGGCACACCGATGGAAACAGGATTGGTCGAAAAGCGCCGTTCCACGCCGCCAAAGGGGGCGACCAGGATCGAGCCCGCGACATTGACGAAATGGATCGAAATCAGCCCGGCTTCCATCGCCTGCTCGGCATAGGCGCCAACGCGGCCGATATGCCCGGCATTGCGAAGCGCTGTGATGCAAACGCCATTTTCGACCGCGCGCTTGATGCCAAAAGCAACCGCTTGGGGTGCCACTGTCTGGCCAAAGCCCCATTTGCCATCAATCACGGCGAAAGAACCACCATCGGTCACCACATCGGCGGTCTGGCCCTTCAGCACATAGCCCGCTTCCAGCCATTCCACGTAACGCGGGACGCGCACCACGCCGTGGCTGTCATGCCCGGCGAGATTGGCATCCACCAAATGGCGGCTGATGCGACGCGATTCCGGGCCATCGCAGCCGGCTGCCTGAAACACATTGGCTACCAGGCCATCAAGCGCCTCGGCATTGATCATCTCATAGGGGGTGGTACCCATCACTCGAACTCCGCAAAAGGAAAGGCGCGCCAACAGTAAAGGTCAGCGCGGCGCGATTACATGGCGGCGATCTTCTTCGCTTGCGGCGCGAGCAGCCGCATATAGGTCGGCGTCACCAGCATTTCGGTGATATTGGCGCGCGCTGGCATGGTGGCGACAAAGAGCGCCATCGCCGCCAAATCTTCCGGCTGCAAAAGGCGTTCAATATCTTCTTGCGGCACGGGCTCCGGCCGGTTCTTCAAAATATCGGTCGCCACTTCGCCCGGGCAGATGCAGCAGGAACGAATGTTGTGGATGCCGTTTTCCTGATTGATGCTTTGCGAAAGTGCCACAAACCCATGCTTTGCCGCCGTATAGCCGGGGCCCGAGAGGAAGGAGATATTCTTCCCCGCCATGGAGGCGATTTGGATGATATGCCCGCCGCCGCGCTTGCGCATCCCCGGCAGCACCGCGACCGAGGTGAAAAACGGCGCAGTCAGATTGCCATCCACCAGGCTGCGAATGGCCTCTGGCGTCAATTGATGGAGATAGCGCTTGGGCAGATTGACGCCAGCATTATTCACCAGAATATCCGGCCCTCCGATGGAGCTTTCCACCTTGGCGAGTGCGGCGGCGACCTGTTTTTCATCCGTCAAATCAGCCGGCACAATCACTGCACCGCCGCCGATCATCTTTGCGGTTTCTTCCAGTGGCGCGACGCGGCGGCCGGTCAGCGCAACCTTCGCCCCTTCGGCGGCGAATGAAATGGCAATCGCACGGCCAATACCGCTGCCCGCACCAGTGACCCAGGCGGTTTTTCCTTCAAGACGTTTCATTACAGAACCCTATCGGAGGTGGGATCAATCAGATGCATCTGATCCATATGCGCAATCAGTGACAGCGGCGCGCCAACGGCAGCCGGTGTCGCGGGATCAAGTCGCGCCGAAACTTCTGAACCGTCAAGCTTGAAGTGCACCAGCGTTTCCATGCCCATGGGCTCAATTACGTCAGGCTTCAGCGTAATGGGCGCGGTGTTGGATTTATCCGTCGGCTTGTCATCCGTCAGGTGCTCGGGGCGGATGCCGAACAGCACATCCTTGCCCGCATGCGCCTGATAGCGTGCAGTGCGTGCCGCCGGCACATCCAGCACAATGCCCTGCGGCAGGTGCAGGCGTAGCGCGCCGGATGCCTGTTCCAGCTTTGCCGGAATGAAATTCATCGCTGGGCTGCCGATGAAGCCGGCCACGAACTTCGTCGCCGGGTGGTGATACAATTCCTGCGGCGGGCCGACCTGCTCAATAATACCGTGGTTCATGACCACCACGCGGTCTGCCAGCGTCATGGCTTCCACCTGGTCGTGAGTGACATAGACCGTGGTGGTATTCACCGTCTGATGCACCTTCTTGATTTCGGTGCGCATCTGCACGCGCAGCTTCGCATCAAGGTTGGAAAGCGGCTCATCGAACAGGAACACCTTGGGGTCGCGCACAATGGCGCGGCCCATCGCGACGCGCTGGCGCTGACCACCGGAAAGCGCCTTGGGCTTGCGGTCCAAAAGCGGCGTAATGTCCAGAATGCGCGCGGCTTCCTTCACACGGCGATCAATCTCGGCCTTGGGGAATTTCCGCAGCATCAGCCCGAAGGCCATGTTGTCATACACGCTCATATGCGGATAGAGCGCGTAATTCTGGAACACCATGGCAATGTCGCGGTCACGCGGCGGGATGTCATTCACCACCGTCCCACCAATGGCGATATCGCCTGAGGTGATTTCCTCCAGCCCCGCAATCATGCGGAGCGTGGTGGATTTGCCGCAGCCCGAAGGCCCGACGAGTACCACGAATTCATGATCGTCGATTTCAAGATCAATGCCTTTTACGGCTTGGACGCCGCCTTCATAGGCTTTGACGATTTTGCGAAGCGAAACCTGAGCCATTTTCGATCAACCCTTGGTCGCGCCGGCGGTCAGGCCAGCGATGTAATAATCCATGAGGAAGGCGTAGACGATCACCGGTGGCAGCGCGGCCAGCAAGGCGCCTGCCGTGATCTGCCCCCAGACGAAGACATCCCCGCGCACCAGCTGCGACACTACGCCGATGGTAAGCGGCATCTGATCCGGTGTTGTGATGAAGGCCGTTGGATATACAAAGGCCGCCCAGGAAACTGTGAAGGCGAAGATCGTCGCCGCGATAATGCCAGGCAGCGCCACGGGGATAAAAATCTTCATCAGCATTTGCGGCCAGGTGGCGCCATCAATCAGCGCCGCCTCATCCAATTCCTTGGGGATGGAGGCGAAATAGCCAATCATGATCCAGGTGCAGAAGGGTACCGTCAGCGTCGGATAAACCAACACCAGCCCCCAGATGGAATTGAGTAAGCCAAGCCCACCCACAATTTGATAGAGCGGAATAAACAACAGCGTATCCGGCACCAGATAGGTCAGGAACACGCCCGTGGCCAAAACCTGACTGCCCCAGAAACGCATGCGCGCCAGCGCGAAGGCCGCCAGGATGGAAATCACCATGGTCAGCGCCACAACCACGACGGTCACGACCACGCTATTGATGAAGAAGCCCTGGAACAGCGAATTGGTGATCAGCTCCCAGTAATTATCCAGCGTGGGATTGCGGACAATCCAGGGATTACCCTTTTGATCGGCAATTTCGGCGCTGGTCTTAAGGCTGGTGATCAGCATATAGACCGGCGGCGTCAGCAGGATAATCGCTGAGATGATCAGCGAAATATAAGCCCAGATCAGCGCCCAGCGCCGTTCTGAACGGAGCGATCCCGCCTTGCCATAAAGGCTCGGCATATCGCGATTGGTTGCCGCAGACGCGGACATTACATCTGCTCCTTATTACGACGGGTGACGCCACGCAGAACGAAAAAGGCGCAAATGGCAAGGATCGGAAACATGAACAGGCTTACCGCGGCACCGCGCGGAATATTGCCGGATAGAATCCCAACCTGGAATGCGTAGGACGCAAAGACATGCGTCAAGTCACGCGGCCCGCCATTGGTCAGCACGCGCACGATATCGTAATTGGCGAAGGTGACGATCAGGCTGAACAGCACGGTGATAGAAATGATATTCGCCATCATCGGCAGCGTCACATAGCGCAGCCGCTGCCAGCTTGTGGCGCCATCAATCGCTGCTGCTTCATAAAGCTGTTCCGGCACGGATTTCAGCGCGGCCAGATACATAATCATGAAGAAGGGCGCGCCATACCAGACATTGACGATGATGATGGAAAGCCGCGCCCACCATTTCTCACCAAGCCAGGGTACTGCCGGAATGCCAAAAACCTGAAACAGCCAATTGATGGATGAATAGGCAGGGTCAAACATCCACCACCAGCCAAGCGTGGAAAGCGCTGGCGGAATCACCCAAGGCACCAGCAACATGCCGCGCCATTTGCGCTGCCCCTTGGCGGGGATGTGGTGCAGCATATGCGCAAGCCAAAAGCCGACCAGCGCCTTCAGAATCACTGCGGTGATCGCAAAAATGCAGGATTGCCAGGCAACCGCCCAGAAGGTCTCGCTTTCGAACAGAATCTCGAAATTGCCGAGGCCGTGTGGCAGCCATTCGGCTTCCATAAAGCCAGTCATCCGGCGATTGAGTGTGGAAAGGTAAATCCCGTAGCCCGCCGGATAGGCAACCAGGCCGATCAGCACCACCAGCAAGGGAGTGGTCATCAGAACGGCAATGGTGGAACGGCGACGCGCCAAGCGTTGCAGGCTGGAAGCGCGCCCCGAATCGGGCGCAGAGGGCATAATTGGCGCCGTGCTGGCGTCAGCGGCCATGGTCTGAACCTTTCCTGAAATGAAAGACGGGCGGCGCGGGGCCGCCCGTCATGCGCGGTCAGCCGCCGCGGCGGATGGTGTTGAGCTCGCGCTCCACCCAGGTGAGCGCCTGATCCACGGATTCACCACCTTGCACGATGCGGGCGACGAGCTTCGTATTCAAGCCCTGATTGTACATCTGCACCGCCATCGCGGCCGGCGCGGGCGCCATGGCGATGGAGGTCTTCGCATTGTGATGCGCACGCACCGGGTAGTTATAGACTGAACCCACCGGCGGGCCTTCGGTTTCCCAAACCTTGAAGTCCGACATGCTGGTGAAGGGCGGAATATCATACCCGGCGGACCCGTTGGTCTGCCGTTCTGCCTGTGGGCGATCAGACAGCCATTCCAGGAAGGCCTTGGCCGCGCCCTTGCTGCGGCTGAAATTCCAGATGCCCCAGAAATAGGGCAGATAGGCCGCGAAGCGACCTTCCGGCCCGGCAGGCATCGGCACAGTCCAGCAATTTTCCGCAACCTGCGGCGCATCGCGCTTCGCCACCGCCCAGGCGGATGGCGGGTTGAAGATCAGTGCCGAACGGCCTGAAATCAGCGCGCGGTTATTGCCGCCATCATCCCAGGCCCAGACATCATTGGGCAGGAAGCGGCTGATGCGCGCGCACATTTCCACCGCAGCGCGCAGCTTGGCATTGTTGCGTACCGTGATCGTGCCCCGCGCATCCATCATGAAGGCGCCATAGGATTCGAAAAGCGCGCCCACCCAATCCACCGCATCGGTAAAGCTGCCCATGGGCAAGCCGAAGGAGAAGCCGGCCCGGTGGCAAGCTTCCGCTGCGCGGGCGAAGGTTTCCCAAGTCCATTGATCAGCGGTCGGGCCAGCCGCGTTCCGTGCCGGCCACATGGCGCGGATATCAATGCCGGCATGCTGCTGCATCAGGTCAAACCGGACGCAAGCGGGCTTCAACTGCGTGCCGGCCACGGCGGGGATCGCGACCCAAGTGCCTGCAGGCTTGCCCAGATATTCAGCCGCCGGGGTCACGGCGCCGTATTTCTGCGTCAGGTTGCGCATGACATCATCCACCGGCTCAAGCATGCGCTGGTGGTTGCTCGGCTCCCAGGCGGGGAAGGACATCAGATCATAGCCGGTGCGCGACTGCGCCTGCGCATTGATCGTCAGCAGGATCTGGTTACCGTTGGACGTGACAGTATCCATCTGCACATCAACGCGATTGGCCTGGCCCCATTCGGCGCAAAGCTGGCGCATAATCACATTGCCATTGGGCACCCAATGGTCCCAGAAGCCGCAACGCAGCGTGCCGCCCGTGCCTTGGGCATGGACCATGGGGGCGGAAAGGATGCCCGCCGCCGCCACCCCGGCGCCGGAGCGCAATAGGGTACGCCTTTTGATTTCGGTCATGTGTTGGATCCTCCTCGTTTATTCATTGTTTGCTGCCTTCCGGACCGGGGCCCGGTTAACGCTTGGGATAGGTTAGGCAAGGAATTGAGACCATTGCAACCGGTATTCTGAGGGCTTCCGCCCGCCCCGCCCGTGCCCCGGGCTGGCGCGGCGCCGCTTTCTCGGCTTCAAGACCCCCTGACAGGCCAAAACCAGGATCAATGGCATGACCACTTCACTGCGCGTCGCGGTCCAGATGGACCCGATCGAGACCATCAATATTGATGGCGATTCCACCTTCGCCCTGATGCTGGAAGCCCAGGCCCGCGGCCATAAGCTTTGGCATTACCATGTGCGGGATTTGGCGCTGCGCGGCGGGCGGGTGACTGCCTGGGCGCGGCCCATCACGCTCCGGCGCGAATATGGCAACCACTACAGCTTCGGCGCGGAGGAGGAGCTGGACCTTGGCCGGGATGCCGATGTGGTGCTGATGCGCCAGGACCCGCCCTTTGACATGGGCTACATCACGGCCACGCATATCCTGGAACATATCCACCCCAAGACGCTCGTGGTGAATGACCCGGCCCAGGTGCGCAATGCGCCGGAAAAGCTGTTCGTCACCCATTTCCCGGATTTGATGCCGGCAACGCTGGTGACCGCTGATCGCCGCCGCATCGCCGCCTTCCGCGCGGAACATGGCGATATCATCATCAAGCCGCTTTTCGGCAATGGCGGCGCGGGTGTGTTCCATCTGCGCGCAGATGATCCGAATATGAATGCGCTGGTGGAACTGTTCACCGAACGCTCCCGCGAACCGCTCATGATCCAGCAATACCTGCCAGCGGTGCGGGAAGGGGATAAGCGCATCATTCTGGTGGATGGTGTCGCCATGGGCGGCATCAACCGCGTGCCGGCGGCGGGTGAAGCACGGTCCAATATGCATGTCGGCGGCCGGCCTGAGCCCACCAAGCTGACCGAACGAGAGCGCGAGATTTGTGCGCGCATCGGGCCGGAATTGAAGGCGCGCGGGATGATCTTTGTCGGCATTGATGTGATTGGCGGCTACCTCACGGAAATCAACGTCACCAGCCCGACCGGCTTGCAGGAATTGGCGCGCTTTGATGGTGTGTATCTGGAACGCGCCATTTGGGACGCGATTGAAGCGAAAAGGCGCTGAGATGCTGAAGCTTTGGGGCCGCACCAATTCGATCAATGTGAAGAAGGTGCTCTGGATGCTCGATGAGATCGGGCAACCATATGATCGTGTGGATGCCGGCATGGAACATGGCCGAGTGAATGATGCGGATTACCGCGCCATGAACCCGAATGGCCGTGTACCAACATTGGAAGATGGCGATTTCGTGCTGTGGGAATCAAACAGCGTGCTGCGGTATCTCGCGATGAAATACCAAAGCCCGCTTTACCCGGCGGACCCGGCGGCGCGCGCTTCGGCGGATCGCTGGATGGATTGGCAGCTAACGACCCTTGGCCCGGCTGAGCGTAACCTATTCTGGGGCCTGGTGCGCACGCCGCCCGAAAAGCGCGACATGGCGCAGATTGAAGCGGCAGCGCAGGCCGCCGGCGTATGCTGGGCGATAGTTGATAGCTGGATCGCGCGCCATGGCGGGCCGTATCTGGATGGCGCGACCATGACCATCGCCGATATTGTTTTGGGCTGTTACGCGCGCCGCTGGTTCGGCCCGGAAGTGCGCCTGCCTGGCATGCCGGAATTCCCCGTCCTGGCGCGCTGGTATGCCAAGCTTGGCGAAAGGCCAGGCTTCCAACGCTGGCTGGCACCGCCACTGACCTGAAAGGAACCCAACCATGCCGGGCTATCTGATCGCAAACGTCAAAGTCACCGACCCTGAGGGGTTTGAGCGCTATCGCGCCGGGGTCCCGGCCGTAATCGCTCAATATGGCGGGCGCTATGCAGTGCGTGGCGGCACCATGGAACGGCTTGAGAATGCCGAGGGCTTCAGCCGCATGGTGGTGCTGGAATTCCCGAGCCTGGATGCCGCACGGGCCTTCTATCACAGCCCGGAATATGCGCCGCTGTTGAAACTACGGATTGAAACAACGGAAAGCCAAGTGGTGCTGGTTGATGGGTTTGTGCCCTGAAAAGCCTCGGCGAGGGCAAAAAATCTGCTTGAATCAACCGAATCGCCTTGATCCCGCCATGGTGTCGCGGAAGTGTAGTGCCTCATGAGACCCCTGATCGGCATTTCCTGCTGCATAAAGCCCTTCGGCATCTTCGGAACGCCCAATCATGCGGCGTCTGACAGCTATGTGCGCGTGGTGCGCGGCCCGGTGGGCGGCACCCCGGTGCTGCTGCCCGCAGCCGGTCAGGATGCGGCAGAGGATTACCTTTCACATATCAATGGCCTGATCTTGACCGGCAGCCGGTCCAATGTCTGGCCTGGCCATTATGATGGCCCGGCCCATGCCGAGGGCACTCCGGAAGATCAGGACCGCGACGCGACCACCCTGCCGCTGATCCGTGCCGCCATTGCCGCAGGTATCCCCCTGCTCGCGATTTGTCGCGGCATGCAGGAATTGAATGTGGCGCTGGGTGGCAGCCTGGATCAGCGCGTGCAGGATCTGCCAGGCCGGATGGATCATTCCACGCCATCGGATCAGAAAATCCCCCTGGTGCGCACTGGCAAGGCGCATCTGGTGCGGATTGATGGCGCCGGCGCTTTGGCCGCGACGCTAACCGCCGCGTCACGTGGCGCCGCGCAGCTTGCGGTGAATTCGCTCCATAACCAAGCCGTGCAGCGCCTGGCGCCGCGTCTGGTCGCGGAAGGCTGGGCGCCGGATGGCACGATTGAAGCGGTGCGCGTGGAAGGCGCGCGCGGCTTCGCCATCGGTGTGCAGTGGCACCCAGAATATGACTGGGAACGAGACGCCGATAGCCGCGCGATTTTCGAAGCCTTTGGCCGCGCCGCCGCCGCCCATGCCGGAGCAAGGCTCTCCGCTGCGGCGGAGTGACACGGTTTCTTAACGCGGCGCCGTCGCTTTTGGGGCTTTGCTTTTTCGCGCAAATGTTCTAGAAAATCCTTGTCGGCCATGGCTTTGCCGGCGGTCGCGATCCCGGCATCCCCTGCCGGCTCGCCCGACCTTTCCGATCGGAAAATACAAAGTAGCGCCCGGTCACCCCCCTGACCGGGCGTTTTTGTTTGGGCGGAATCGCGCCGCCTCAGACAGATGCGTCGTCACGCTCAGATGACACACAAACTACCCGCCCAGCCTTCCGGCAGCCCTCGGCTGGGGGTATAGCGGCATGGAATAGCCGAAGGAGTCGCTCGGATGGTTTCCTATGTCTTCCCGCCCCCGCCCGTTGCCGCGCTGCCGATCAAGGGCAGTGATGCGCTTTTCCCGGTGCGCCGCATTTTCTGCGTGGGCCGGAATTACGCCGAACACGCGATAGAAATGGGCAGCGACCCAACCCGCGAACCGCCCTTCTACTTCGCCAAACCGGCGGATTCCGTGGTGATCAATGGCGCGGATATGCCTTACCCGTCCGTCACCAAATCACTGCATCATGAAATGGAATTGGTTGTCGCCATTGGTCGCGGCGGGCGCAATATCTCGGTGGCTGACGCACTTTCTCATGTCTGGGGCTATTGCGCTGGCTTGGATATGACCCGCCGCGATATCCAGAATGAGGCGAAAAAAACCGGCCGCCCCTGGGATATGGGCAAGGGCTTCGACAAATCCGCCCCCATGGGCCTGCTGGTGCCGGCTGCCGGCGTGAACCCGGCCAAGGGCAAGATTGAGCTCAAGGTGAATGGCAAGGTCACGCAGACTTCTGACCTTTCCAAGCTAATCTGGTCCGTCCCCGAAGTCATCGCCAATTTGTCGGAGCTGGTGGAATTGGCGCCCGGAGACCTGATCATGACCGGCACGCCAGAAGGCGTCGCTGCCGTGGTGCGCGGCGATGTGCTGGAAGGTTTTGTTGAAGGTGTGGGCGATATCCGCACGAAAATCATCTGATCCGCGCGCGCCTGAATGGCCAAGGATCGCAGCCGCTTTGTCTGCCAAGCCTGCGGGGCAGTCAGCCCCAAATGGCAGGGGCGCTGCGATGCCTGCGGCGAATGGAATACGCTGATCGAGGAAACTACCGCCCCGCGCGGCCCCGGCCCCGCCGCCAAGACCGCTGGCGGGCGCCGCGTTGAATTTGTCGGCCTAAAGGGCGAATCCGCGCCTCCGCCGCGCATCGTGACCGGCATTGCGGAACTGGACCGGGTTTTGGGTGGCGGCTTTGTGCCCGCCTCCGCGGTGCTGGTGGGCGGTGACCCCGGCATCGGCAAATCCACCATCCTGCTGCAAGCGGCGGCGCGCTTGGCCTCAGGCGGGCGGCGCGTTTTGTATATCTCGGGCGAAGAGGCGGTGGAGCAGGTCAGGCTGCGCGCCGCACGTCTTGGCCTTTCCGATAGCCCGATGGAATTGGCGGCTGCCTCGGCCTTGCGCGATATCGGCGCCAGCCTGGAACAGGAAACCGACGCCGCGCTGGTGGTGATGGATTCGATCCAGACCGTGTGGCTGGATGCGCTGGATTCAGCACCGGGGACCGTCGCGCAGGTGCGCGCCTGCGCCGCCGAATTGATCAGGCTCGCGAAATCGCGCGGCTTTGCGCTGGTGCTGGTCGGGCATGTCACCAAGGAAGGCACGCTGGCCGGGCCGCGTGTGCTGGAACATATGGTGGATGCGACGCTTTATTTTGAAGGCGATCGCGGCCATCAATTCCGCATCCTGCGCGCGGTGAAGAACCGCTTTGGTGCGACCGATGAGATCGGCGTTTTTGAGATGACCGATCGTGGCTTGGTAGAAGTGGCCAATCCATCCGCGCTGTTTCTGGCGGAACGCCGCGGCAATGTCTCAGGCTCCGCCGTATTCGCCGGGATTGAAGGCACGCGCCCGGTGCTGGTGGAGATCCAGGCGCTGCTCTCCCCTTCCTCGGGCGGGTCGCCGCGCAGGCAGGTGGTGGGCTGGGATTCCGGGCGACTTTCCATGCTGCTGGCAGTGTTGGAAGCGCGTTGCGGCATGAGCCTCGGCCAGAATGATGTTTACCTGAACATCGCCGGGGGCTTGCGCATCACCGAACCTGCGGCGGATTTGGCGGTGGCGGCGGCCTTGGTTTCGGCGGCCACGGATCGGCCGACGGATTCCGGCGCGGTTTATTTTGGCGAGGTCGGGCTTTCCGGTGAGGTGCGCCAGGTCTCCCAGGCGGATTCGCGCCTGAGGGAAGCAGCCAAGCTTGGCTTCACCGCGGCCACCTTGCCGCGACGGATTGCGCGGGGTGGGCGTGCGGCGGCAGCACCCGAAGGGCTTGGCCTTTCGGAAATCGGCCATTTGACCGATCTGGTGGCACGCTTTGCGGAAAAGACGCTGCCGGCGCGGGGCAAGGCGTGACGTGCCCGCCTGCGAGGGGTATAGGGGCCAGCGATGAATTGGGTTGATATCATTCTGCTGGGGGTGATTGCGCTCTCGGCGATCCTCGCCTTTTTCCACGGCCTGGTGCGGGAAGCGCTTGGCGTGGCTGGCTGGATTGGCGCGGCGGTGGTGGCCCTTCTGGCGCGGAAAGAGGTTCAGCCCTTTCTTGACCCCTATTTCACGCCGCCTTGGCTTGCGGAAGCCATTGGCGCGGGCGTGGTGTTCCTGGTCGCGCTGATTGTCTTCAAGCTGATGATCAATGCGGTCGCGGATCGCGTACAGGATTCCGCCTTGGGCGGGATTGATCGCGTTTTGGGACTGCTGTTCGGTGCGGCACGTGGCGCCTTTCTGCTCGTCGTCGCCTATATCGTCGCTGGCTTATTGCTGCCGGGGGATCGCTGGCCGGAACCGGTGCTGGAAGCGCGGTCCCTTCCGCTTCTATCGCAGGGTGCCCATATGCTGGTGGAAGTCATGCCGGCGGAATATCGCCCGCGCCTGAACGAACCACCCTTGCCGCGTTCGCCCACCGTCGAGGAATTGCTGCGCCCGCCCGCGCGCAGCCGAAATTGAGGTTACCCATGCCGCGTGTCGCGCAATTTGAGGATGACAAGCCGCATGAGGAATGCGGCGTCTTCGGCGTGTGGAATGGCGGCGATGCTGCGGCACTGACCGCGCTTGGCCTGCATGCTTTGCAGCATCGCGGTCAGGAAGCTGCCGGGATTGTGACCCTGGATGAGGCCGGGCTTTTTCATGCCCATAAGGGGCTTGGCCTGGTTGGCGATAATTTCGGGGAAGCCAAGGTGATTGCCTCGCTCCGCGGTCCGCATGCGGTGGGACATAATCGCTATGCGACTACCGGCGAGACGGCTTTGCGCAATGTGCAGCCGCTTTACGCGGATTTTGAATTTGGTGGTTTTGCGGTCGCGCATAATGGCAATCTGACCAATGCCTATGCGCTGAAGCGCGCGCTTGTGCGGCGCGGTTGTCTGTTCCAAAGCACCACGGATTCGGAAGTTTTCATTCATCTGATCGCCATCAGCCTTTATTCCACCGTCATTGATCGCCTAATTGATGCACTGAAGCAGGTGCAGGGCGCCTATTCCCTGGTTGCCTTGCATAATGGCGCGCTGATTGGTGCGCGTGATCCGCTTGGCGTGCGTCCTCTTGTGTTGGGGCGTCTGGCCAATGGCGGGTTGGTACTGGCGTCTGAGACCTGTGCCTTGGATATCGTGGGTGCAGAATTTGTGCGCGATATCGAGGCGGGCGAATTGGTGGTGATTGACAATACCGGCCTGCGCAGCATCAAGCCTTTTGCGCGCACCGATAGCCGCTTTTGCATTTTTGAATATATCTATTTCGCGCGGCCAGACAGCGTCATGGAAGGCACGCCGGTTTATGAAACGCGCAAGCGCATCGGCGCCGAATTGGCGCGCGAAAGCGGTGTGGCAGCGGATTTGATCGTGCCGGTGCCGGATTCTGGCGTGCCGGCGGCCATGGGTTATGCGGTAGAAGCCGGCATCCCGTTTGAGCTTGGCATTATCCGCAATCATTATGTTGGGCGCACCTTCATTGAACCGACAGATCAGATTCGCAATCTGGGCGTGAAGCTGAAGCACAGCGCCAATCGCGCCATGTTGCAGGGCAAGCGCGTGGTGCTGGTGGATGATTCCATCGTGCGCGGCACCACCAGTCGTAAGATTGTTGAAATGGTGCGGCAAGCAGGGGCAACAGAAGTGCATATGCGCATTTCGTCGCCGCCCACCACACATTCCTGCTATTATGGCATTGACACGCCTGAGCGTGCGCATCTGATGGCGGCCAAGCATGACCTGGCGGAGATGGCGCGCATCATTGGCGTGGATAGCCTGGCTTTCATTTCGCTCGATGGCCTCTATCGCGCGCTTGGGCAGCCCGCGCGTGATGCCGCCAAGCCGCATTTCTGCGATGCCTGCTTTACCGGCGATTATGCCATTCCGCTGACGGATTGGACGGATAATGCGGACCGGCAGCTTTCCTTGCTGCAGCCGGCGGGGCAGTGACCATGGCAGAATTGGAAGGTCGTGTTGCGCTGATCACTGGTGCGTCGCGTGGGATTGGCGCTGCACTCGCCTTGGAATTGGCGAAGCTTGGCGCGCAATGCGTGCTGGTGGCGCGCACCCAGGGCGGGCTTGAAGAAGTGGATGACGCGATCCGCAGCGCCGGCGGCAAGCCCGCGACGCTGCTGCCCTTTGATTTGCAAAAGGCCGAGAAAGATATTGATATGATCGGGCCTTCCATTGTGGAACGCTTCGGTCGGCTTGATATTCTGGTGCATAATGCGGGCACGCTGAACAAGCTGACGCCGGTTGCGCATATAGAACCACGCGATTGGGCAGAGGTGATGGCGGTGAACCTGACCGCAAGCTGGCGCCTGATCCGCAGCTGCGATCCGCCCTTGCGCGCTTCCGATGCGGGGCGGGCGGTGTTTGTCACCAGCGGGCGAGTGCTTAGGCCGCGCGCCTATTGGGGCATGTATGGTGCCTCCAAGGCGGGCATGGAACATCTGGTGATGACATGGGCGCAGGAGGTTGAGGCCACGCCCTTGCGCGTAAACCTTGTTGATCCTGACATTGTCGCCACCAAAATGCGCGCCGCTGCCATGCCGGGCGAAGATCCCTCCACGATCCCACAACCTACAGATGTCGCGCCTGGCATCGCGGCGCTTTGCTTGCCCAGCGAAACCCGCAATGGCGCGCGGGTAATGCTAGGGGGATAGTGGTGCCATGAAGGTTCCGCGCCGGTTGCTTCTAAGCCTGCCGCTGCTGCTTCCCGGTGCGGCTATCGCACAAACCGCGACATCTCAGGCTGCGCGCATTACCGCCGGCAAGGCTGCCATCACCGCGGCCAATGGTGCACGCTGGGCCGAAGCCGATACCTATGCCGCTGCCGCCGATCCTTTGGTTGCGAAGATCGTACTGTGGATGCGCCTCACGCATCGTACTGCACCCGCCACCGCAGCCGAACTTGCCGGCTTTTTGCGTGAGAACCCCGATTGGCCCCTGGCGGATACCATCGCGCGCCGAGCAGAAGCAGCCTTCGGTGGCCCCGCAGATGATGCGCTGGCGCTGGCGCATTTCATTACCTTTCCGCCACGCAGCTTGTCTGCCGCGCTCCGTCATGCCGAGGCACTGACACGCGGCACAAGAACCCAGGCGCAGTCGGGTAATTTCCTGGATATGATGCGGCGCGGGCCGGATAATTCACCCGGTGCTGCGTCGCGGCCGAGCACTGAAGCCGGGCCAGACCTGCAAGGCGAAGCGGGCGCCCAGCAGACACTCCGCCGCGCCTGGGTGGAAGCGCCTGGCGATGCTGCTACAGAGGCGTCCATCATGGCGCAATTCGGCCGGCTACTGACTGCGGATGATCACCAGAAGCGTTTTGATCGGCTGTTTTTCGCGCGCGACATGCAAGGTGCGCAGCGCGCCCTGGAACGCTTAAGCGGTGTGCCGCGTGGTTCAGGCCAAATGCGTATGGCCTTGGCTGGAGAGCCTGAGATAACGCAAGTTATGCTCCGACCACTTGATCTTGGCTGGGCCTATGAAAGGGCCAGGCTTCTGCGTCGTCGGGACCAGGACAATGACGCGGTCGCAAGCTGGATTGTCGCGGAACCTTTCCAGGCGAATATGGACGCCGAAATCGCGCGCGCGGTCTGGGCGGAAAGACAAATCCTGGCACGCAAGCTTTTGCGGCTGAATAATGCAAAAGATGCGCACCGCATCGCTGCCTTTCACGGCCAGCCCATGGGCAGCGAAGGGCGCCTGGAAGCGGAATTCCTGGCGGGCTTCATCGCGCTGCGCTTTTTGAATGAACCGGTCCTGGCACAGCGGCATTTTGTCGCCATGGCGCTAGGCACACGTTCCGTCATTTCCCGCGCGCGCGCCTTTTATTGGGAAGGCCGCGCGCTGGCCGCGCGGGGTGCCAATGCCGCCGCGCGAGAACGCTACGCGGCTGCCGCGCAATTGCCGACAGCCTTTTATGGCCAGCTTGCCGCCCTCACCATGGGTGAAAGCCAGGAATCACTTGACCGTCGCCTGCGCGCGCTGCAAACGCCGCCGGTTGACCAAAGGCGAGCACAAGAATTCGCGCAGCGCGAATTGGCGCGGGTGGTGACTACCCTGGCAGAGTTGGGGGATACGCGCCGCACACGGGTTTTCCTGCTGCGCTTGCGCGCGGTTTCGGCTGATTCGCAGGACAGGTTGCTGACGGTGCGGCTGGCCAATCACATCGGCCGGCCGGATCATGCGGTTTGGGTGGCGCGGGGTTCGGCGATTGAAGGCGATGTCCTGCTGCCGGAAGGCTGGCCCACTCCCTTCCGCGTGCCTGTGACATCGCCAGAGCCTGCCTTTATCTTCTCAGTGACAAGGCAGGAAAGCAATTTCGATACGGAAGCCGTCAGCAGCGCCAATGCGCGCGGGCTGATGCAGTTATTGCCCTCCACCGCGCAGCTTGTTGCGCGCAGGCTTGGCATGAATTTCCGCGTTGAAATGCTCACCGCCGATCCCCAGGCCAATATCAAGCTGGGCGCGGCCTATCTGGATGAAATGCTTGGGCGCTTTGAAGGCTCGCTCGTGATGGCGGCGGGGGCCTATAATGCCGGGCCGCGGCGCGTGGATGAATGGCTGGTGACCTATGGCAATCCACTGCGCGGGGAGCGTGATCTTCTCGATTGGATGGAAATGATCCCCTTCGCTGAGACGCGCAATTACGTGCAGCGCATTGTGGAAGGTGCCGTGATTTATCGCGCGCGCCAGAATCCGCCGGCCACTGCGCCGCACCCCATGGCAAGCTGGCTGGCCAGCACAAAATGAACCTGCCCCTGCTGGTCGCGACTGTCGGCGGCATTGGCCGGCTGAAACCAGCGCCTGGCACTTGGGGGTCCTTGGTGGTTTTGCCGGCCGCCTTGCTTGGGCCACTTGCTGCCTTGTTGCTTGCCCTGCTGGTGACGCTGATCGGCTTTTACGCCGTGCGCGAAGTGCTGCGCGACACACCCAATCAAGACCCCGGCTGGATTGTGGTGGATGAGGCTGCGGGCATGCTGATAGCTCTGGCGGGTTTGAGTGTGGATGCCAGCCTTTGGGGCGTGCTGATTGCCTTTGGCCTTTTTCGCATTTTCGATATCCTGAAACCTTGGCCGGTGTCCTGGGCAGATCAGCAAAAGGGCGCCTTTGGTGTCATGCTGGATGATGTTATCGCGGGGGTGCTGGCGGCCTTGGCGCTGATCCTGGGGCGCCCCATTTTGCCGGGAGTAATCTGACCCATGCTGCCCGATGCAACGATTGATCAGGCGCGCAGCTTGCTGGCGCAGATGGATGCCAAAGGAATGACCTTGGCGACAGCAGAATCCTGCACCGGCGGGCTGATCGCTGCGGCGCTGACGGCGATTGCGGGATCCTCTTCCGTGGTCATGGCGGGCTTCGTCACTTACGCGAACGACGCCAAGCAGAAGATGGTGGGGGTGCGCCCCGAAACGCTGGCGGCGCAGGGCGCGGTCAGTGAAGAAGTGGCGCGCGAAATGGCGGAAGGGGCGCGGGCGCGCGCGGGTGTTTCACTCGCACTTTCCTGCACCGGCATTGCGGGGCCAGGTGGCGCCACGCCTGGCAAGCCGGTGGGGTTGGTCTTCATCGGTTGCGCACGCGAAGGCGCGCCCACCGTGGTGGAACGCCATGTCTTTCCGGGTGATCGCGCGGCGGTGCGCGCGGCAACGGTGGCGGCGTCGCTTGATCTTGCCGCGCGGCGTATCGTGGAAGCCTGACCGACGGCTTGCGGTGCGGCCATACTGGTCGCAGGATGGGCGCAACACAGAACAAGCGGGGGAAGGTCAGGGCTTGGGTGCGCTGTGCGCTCAGCCATTCCTCTGCCGGTGCTGTGCCGAACACCGAATGAGGAGACTTCCATGGCAGCCCCGCCTTCCGCACGCCGCGACCGCATCAATCCGGATTTCCCGAAGCTGGTGGAGATGACCCACCAATATGTCTATGGCGATGTCTGGGAACGCCCACAGCTTTCCAAGCGCGACCGTTCGATGGTGACGATTGCAGCGCTTGTGGCGCTTGGCTGGCAGGATCAATTGAACAGCCATATCGGCCGCGGCCTGACCAATGGCCTATCGCGTGAGGAAATCTCAGAAATCATCACGCATCTTTCCATGTATTCCGGCTGGCCATCTGCGATGACGGCAGCGCATGTCGCCGTTGATGTGTTTGAAGCGCAGGATCAGGCAAAGAAGGGCTGATGCGATGAAAATAGGTTTCATCGGCCTTGGCACCATGGGTGCCTTCATGGCCGCCAATCTACAAAAGGCCGGCTATCAATTGGTGGTGCATGACATCCGCCGCGAAGCCGGCGCCAATCGGCTCGCCGCCGGGGCCACCTGGGCGGAAACACCCAAGGCGGTCGCTGAGCAATGCGAAGTGATTTTCACCTCTCTGCCCGGGCCGAAGGAAGTGGAGCCGGTAATTTTCGGCACCGATGGCATTCTGGCCGGGGTGCAAAAGGGTGCGGCCTATTTCGATCTTTCCACCAATTCCCAGGCGCTGATGAAGCGCATGGCCGAAGCACTCGCGACCAAGGGCGCTTATGGTTTTGACGCGCCCGTCAGCGGCGGGCCGAAGGGGGCTGAGACCGGCAAGCTTGCGATTTGGGTCGGCGGCGACAAGGCCGTGTTCGACAAATACAAGAAGGTGCTGGACGCCTTTGGTGACCAGGCCGCCTATATCGGGCCGATCGGCACCGCGACGGTGGCGAAGCTCGTGCACAATATGGCGGGCTATGCGATCCAAACCGCGATGGCCGAAGTGTTTTCCATGGGCGTGAAGGCGGGGATGGACCCGCTTGATCTCTGGAAGGCCGTGCGCCAGGGCGCGCTGGGGCGCAAGCGCACTTTTGACCGCATCACGGACCAATTCCTGGTGGATAAATATGACCCGCCGGCCTTTGCGCTGAAACTGGCGCATAAGGATGTGACCTTGGCGGTGACCATGGGCCGCGAATTGAACGTACCGATGCGATTCTGCAATCTGGCGCTGGAAGAAATGAATGAGGCGCTGAACCGTGGTTGGGAGAACCTCGACAGCCGCGTGCCCATGAAGCTGCAATTGGAACGCGCGGGTGTGCAAATCAAATGCGATCCGGCGGCGGTGCAAGCCGTGCTGGATGCGGATAAGGCGAAGTAACCCAGCATGGCCTTGCTGATGCAACAGCCGGGGCGGATTGGGCCGCTCCGGATGAAAAACCGGCTCATCATGGCGCCGATGGGCACGAATTTCAGCACCAGCGATGGTCTCTCAACTGAACGCGACCGCGCCTATTACGAAGAACGCGCCAAGGGTGGTGTCGCCGCCATTGTGACCGAAGCCATGGCGGTGAGTGCAGGTGGGCGCGCGCATAATAATTCGCTTTGGATTTATCATGACCGCTTCATCCCTGGTCTGGCGCGGCTGGTGGAAGGGATCAAGCGGCATGATTGCGTGACGGTTGGCCAGCTTAACCATCGCGGCGCATTGCTGCGCCGGATGGTGTTGAATATGGAACCGGTGGGGCCTTCGCCCTGGCGCAATCCGAATACGGGGGATGAGGTGCGCCCGCTTGATCAGGCGGAGATCACCGAAATCCAGAAGGATTTTGTCGCGGCCGCCAGGCGGCTTTGGCAGGCGGGTTATGATGCGGTGGAATTGCACGCCGCCAATGGGTATCTGTTCCATCAATTTCTGACGCAGCGGATCAATCAGCGCACGGACCGCTATGGCGGGTCGCTGGAAAACCGCGCGCGCTTGCTGCTGGAAACCGTGCATCGGTTGCGTGACGCGCTGCCGGATTTCCCGCTTTGGGTGCGGATTTCCTGCACAGAATATTGCGATGATGGCTATCCGATTGAAGAAATGGTGGAACTCGCCAAGCTGCTGGAAGCGGCGGGGGTGACCGCGCTTGATCTTTCAGGCGGGACGAATGAAAGCCCGGAATTGTCGCGCTTCTGCATCCAGCCGCCGTCCATGCCGCGGCGTACTTTGGAACCGCATGCCAAGCCGATCACGGCGGCAGTTTCGATCCCCACGATTATCGCCGGGCGCATTCTCTCGCCTGAGGATGCGGAAGCGGTGCTCGCTTCGGGTGCGGCGGATTATGTCTCGCTCGGCCGTGCGCTGACGGCGGATGCGCATTGGCCGCGCAAGGCGTTTGGCGAGAGCAAGGTCGCCATTCGTGGCTGCATTTCCTGCAATGTCTGTTTTGAACGTCTGACCCTGGAACGTGATGTCGCCTGTGTGGTGAACCCCATGCTCGGCACGGAATTGGAAGCGCCGGAATTCATTGATGGGCCCTTCGCGCCGGCAGCGGTGAAACAGCGCGTGTTGATTCTGGGTGCTGGCTTGGCGGGGGCTGAGGTCGCGCGCCTCGCCGCCGCACGCGGGCATGAAGTGGAAATCTGGGAAAATTCGGCGCGCGCTGGCGGGCAGGTGCATCTGGCCGTGGCCGCACCGGATAAGGAAGAAGTGCGCCCTGCCTGGTCCTGGCGATGGGATCAGGTGATCGCGCTTGGTGTGCCGGTGCGCTATGGCGTCACAGCCACTGCCGCTGCCATCAGGGCTTTCGCGCCGGATCATGTGGTGGTGGCGACCGGCGCCAAGCCGCGCCCGCTGACGCTGCCAGGGGCCTCGCCCCTGCAAGCCTGGGACGTCATTGCCAATCCAGCTTTGGTGCCTGAAGGCGCGCGGCTGGCGGTGATTGGTGGCGGCATTGTCGGGCTGGAAGTGGCGGATGTGTTGATCCAGCGCGGTTGTCGCCTCTCAATCCTTGAGGCGCTACCCGCCATCGCCCCCGCCATGGCGCGCAATAACCGCACCGATCTGATGATCCGCCTGCGCGCAGCCGGCACCAGCTTCCACACCAAGGTGCGCGATGCGCGCATGCTGGGCGATGCGCTGCATTTCACGGAAGATGGCACCGCGCGAAAGGTGCCTGGCGTCACGCAGGTGATTGCCGCGATTGGCGCGCTGCCCAATCTTGATGCGCTGCCAGCGGTGGAAGCGAGCGGCATTCCCTTTACGGTGGTGGGTGACGCCAATCAGCCTGGTGATTTTCTGTCCGTCTTGCGCGATGCCTCTATGGTCGGGCTCGCGCTTGGGATGGTGCCGGCAAAACAGGAGCATATGGCATGACTGAACCCGAATACCGCGTCTATGCGCTGCGTTACGCCATGCGCGATGCCAAGCGCGCCGAGCATTTCATCGGCGGCGATCCGCATGATGCGCCGATGCCGATGGATTACTTCGTCTGGGCCGCGGTGAATGAAGATCGCGCCGTCATCATTGACACCGGCTTCACGGCAGAGGTCGCCGCCAAGCGCAAGCGCAATTATCTGCGCTGCCCGATTGAAAGCCTGAAGCTGATCGGCGTTGACCCAGACAAGGTCGAAGATGTGGTGATTTCCCATCTCCATTACGATCACGTCGGCAGCTTCCATAAATTCGCGAAGGCAAAATTTCATTTGCAGGAACCGGAAATGCAGTATGCGACCGGCCGCTACATGAAATACCCGAAGCTGCGCCATTCCTTTGAGGTTGAAGATGTGGTTGGCATGGTGCGGATGAATTTTGCCGAACGCGTTGTGTTCCATAACGGCGATGCGGAAGTGGCGCCGGGCATCACGGTGCATGCCTGTGGCGGGCATTCCATGGGGTTGCAATGCGTGCGCGTGAATACGGCGCGTGGGCGCGTGGTGCTCGCTTCCGATGTCACGCATTTTTATGAGAATATGGAAGCCGGCCGCCCCTTCACCACGGCGTTTCATATCGGTGAAATGCTGGAAGGATTTGATAAGCTCCGTGCGCTGGCACCCAGCCCGAAGCACATCGTGCCCGGCCATGATCCGGAAGTGATGCGCCGCTATCCGGCGCTGCCCGGGCAGGAAGGCATTGTCGTGGAATTGCACCGCGAACCATCAAAATAAAAAGAGAGAGGGAGGATGCCATGATCAAACTCACCCGCCGCGCCGCACTGCTTGCTGGGCTTGCCGCGCCGGCCATTGCGCGGGCGCAGGGTTTTCCAACGCGGCCATTGCGCCTGGTAGTACCGTTCCCGCCCGCAGGCGCTGCCGACATCACCGCGCGCATGGTGGCCGAACGCATGGGGCCGCTGCTGGGTCAGACGGTGGTGATTGATAATCGCCCCGGCGCTGGCGGGAATATCGCTGGTGAGGCTGTGGCACGCAGCGCGCCCGATGGGCATACGCTGTTCCTGGGAGGCGCCACCATTCTGCTGGCGAATAAATATCTTTATCACAAAGGCATGCCCTTTGATGGTATTCGCGATTTCACGCATATCTCGCGTGTCTCAGTCGGCTCCACGCTATTTGTCGTGAATGCCAATCGCCCCTGGAAAACCTTTGAGGAATTCGTGGCGGACGCCAAGCGCCGCCCAGGGCAGATTAGCGCAGCATCATCCGGCATCGGCACGATCAGTCATTTGACGATATCGAAGCTGATGAAGACAGCCGGGATTGAAGTCTCCCACGTGCCCTATCGCGGTTTGGCGCCTGGCTTGAATGATCTGCTCGCCGGCAATGTGGATATGATTTTTGACGGCATGCCCGCGCTGATGCCGCATGTGCGCGAAGGCCGCTTGCGTGCGCTGGCGGTGGGCAGCCAGAAGCGCCAGCCGCAGGTCGCTGGTCTTGAGAATGTGCGCGGCATGGCGGAACTCATTCCAGGTTCCGATATGGATATGGAATTCTGGTATTGCATTTCCGCCGCCGCCGGCACGCCCGCGCCCATTGTGCAGGCGTTGCACCGCGCGACCATCGGCGCGGCGCGCGACCGCGAATATGGCGAAAAGCTGATCCCGCTAGGTTTCACCGCCATTTCGGATGATACGCCGGAAGGCTTTACGGAATTTGTGCGCAGCCAGGATCGCGTTTGGCGCGACCTGGTGGAAATCTCCGGCGCCAAATTGGATTAATCGCATCAAGGGAGAAAAGCGATGCTCTATGAACTTCGTATCTATCACTGCCAGCCCGGGCGCTTGCCCGATCTGATGAAGCGGTTTGACACCATCACGCTAAAACTCTGGGACAAGCACGGCATTCGCCAGGCGGGTTTCTGGACCACGCTGATTGGCGATTCCAACCACAGCCTGACCTATATGGTGGCGTGGAAGTCACTCGCGGAACGCGAAGAAAAATGGGCGAAGTTCCAGGCCGATCCGGATTGGATCAAGGCGCGCGCAGAAACCGAAGCGAATGGCCCGCTGCTGACGAAGGTCACCAATGAAATCCTTCAGCCGACATCCTTCTCATCGGTGAAGTAATGAAATTGGGGGGAAGGTCTACTTCCCCCCGCCCACCCCATGCTGTTCGCGCACGGCATGAAAGCGGATCATAGGCCATTCTTCTTCTGCGCGACGGCGACGCCAATCGCTGCTGAAAAACGCGACAAGCGCGCCATCATGATCTTCCGCGACATCGCGCCGATTGGCCTCAGCGAAACGATCCAAGGCGCCGGCTTCATCAGATACCATCCAGCGCACCTGTTCCCAGGGCGTGCCATCAAACCCGGCCGGCACGCCATATTCCACCTTCAGCCGGCTTTGCAGCACATCCAATTGCAATTGCCCGACCACGCCCACCACGGGCGGGGAGCCATCGCGCGGGCGGAATAATTGCACCACCCCTTCTTCCGCCAATTGATCAAGCGCGGTGCGGAGCTTCTTGGCCAGCATGGGATCATCCAGCCGAATATGGCGCAGGATTTCCGGCGCGAAGGAAGGCACGCCGCGAAAATCCAGCGCCTCACCTTCCGTCAGCGTATCACCGATGCGCAGCGTGCCGTGATTGGCAATGCCGATCACATCGCCGGGCCAGGCTTCTTCCGCGACTTGCCTGTCTTTCGCGAAGAAAAACAGCGGCGCATTCACCGGCACCTGCTTGCCGGTACGGCTTTGGCGCAGCCGCATGCCTTTAGTCAGCCGCCCGCTGCATAGCCGCACAAAGGCCACGCGGTCGCGGTGATTGGGGTCCATATTCGCCTGGATTTTGAAGACAAAGCCGGTCAGCTTTTCCTCACCGGGTGTGACCAGGCGCTGATCCGCCGGCCGCGCGCGCGGCGGCGGCGCATGGCGCGCCAGCCCATCCAGCAAATGCGCAATGCCGAAATCCCGCAGCGCCGAGCCGAAAAATACCGGCGTCAAAGACCCTTCCAGAAAACGCTCTGCTTCGAATGCCGGATAGCCAGCGCGGGCGAGCAAGACTTCCTCGGAAAGCGCCAAAGCCCTGTCATCACCGACCAACTCGGCAAGCTTTGGGTCTTCCGGCGATTCAAGCTGGATCGGCTCCGCCCCTTCCGTGACAGGTAAGAATCGGTCTGTCGCCAAATCATAAACCCCGGCGAAGTCAGCCGAGCGGCCCACGGGCCAAGCGGCAGGCGTTGCATCCAGCGCCAGCAGGTTTTGGATTTCATCCAGCAATTCGAAAGGTTCGCGCGCTTCGCGGTCCATCTTATTGATGAAGGTGATGATCGGAATGTCGCGCATACGGCAAACTTCAAACAGCTTGCGCGTTTGGCTCTCAATCCCCTTGGCGGCATCCAGCACCATCACCGCGGCATCAACGGCGGTCAGGGTGCGATAGGTATCTTCGGAAAAATCCTCGTGGCCTGGCGTGTCCAACAGGTTGAAGACTACGCCATCACGCTCAAACGTCATGACGGAGGTCGCAACCGAAATCCCGCGATCCTGTTCAATCTTCATCCAATCCGAACGCGTGCGCCGCGCATTGCCCTTGGCGCGCACCGCGCCGGCAAGCTGGATGGCGCCGCCCTTGAGCAGCAGTTTTTCCGTGAGCGTGGTTTTGCCCGCGTCAGGATGGGCGATGATGGCAAAGCTCCGCCGACGTGCGGCTTCTTCGGCGATGCGGGCGGCGGGGATGGTGGTTTCAGACATGATGCGGCGGGGGTTAGCAGGTGAAGCGGCGCTTGTCGCGCGGGGCATAGGCCCCGGCACGTTTTGCGGCTATCACCCCGCCCATGATCCCCACCAACCTCCCCTCCGCCGCGCTGGTCACGGGCGCCGGCAAGCGGCTTGGCCGTGCCATGGCGCTTGCGCTGGCTGAAGCCGGCTTTGATGTCGCCATCCACTATGCCGCCAGCGCCGATGCGGCCGAGGCAACGGCGAAAGAAATCCGAGCCCTTGGCCGCCGCGCCATCACGCTCCGCGCCGAACTCGGCCAGGAAGCGGAAGTGGCGCGGCTGATCCCGCACGCCACCAGGGCGTTAGGCCCGCTTGGTGTGCTGGTGAACAACGCCTCCACCTTCGAACGCGATGAATGGGATGACGCAACGCGCGAATCCTGGGACCGGCACATGGAACCTAATCTGCGCGCACCCTTTGTGCTGACGCAGCTTTTCGCAAAAGCGCTACCGGAAGCCGCGCAGGGCCTGGTGGTGAATATGCTGGATCAGCGCGTCTGGTCGCTGACGCCGCATTTCGTTTCCTACACCGTGTCCAAGGCCGGTCTTTGGGCGCTGACGCAAAGCCTGGCTTTGGCCCTTGCGCCGCGTATTCGGGTGAATGCGATTGGGCCTGGGCCGGCCTTGCCCAGCCCTCGCCAATCCCAGGAACATTTCGACCGGCAGGCTGAGGCAACACCACTATCGCGCCCCACAAGCCCAGACGAAGTGGCGCGCGCGCTGATGGCGATCCTCTCGCTGCCATCCATGACCGGTCAGATGATCGCCCTTGATGGTGGGCAGCATTTGCAATGGTCACCCTCTTTCGGGCAGGAGCCTTTGGAATGAGCTTCGCCCCGGATGCCGCGGCGGGGCTGCGGCTGGTTTTCGTGCGCCATCTGGAAGTCCAAGCCTTGCTTGGCGTCTACGCGCATGAGGAAACCCGCCCGCAGCGTGTTATCCTGGACTTGGAATTGGCGGTGGAGGACCCCGAAGCCCCCGCAGCCGAAGGCCCGGACCGGCTGGCCCGCGTGGTGGATTACGCGGCGGCAGCAGAGGCCGCGCGGCGGATTGCCACTTCGGCCCATGTTCGCCTGGCTGAAACCCTGGCCGAGCGCATCGCCATCAGCCTTTTGGAAGATGCCCGCATCCGGCGCGTGAGGGTGGGGGTCACCAAGCCGGATGCGCTGCCCGGTGGCATCAACGTCGGCGTTGTCATTGAAAGATCACGATTTTGACATCACCGGCGCTGCGGATTGTCCACCGCGCGAAAACCACGCCAAAAAGCTTTTTGCGCGCGACCGGAAATTCCCCCCTTGACGCCGGAGCAGCTTTGCGACTCGGGGTAAAATTTAGCTAAATCAATAGCTTAATTTGTTACAAGCCAGGCGCCGCAAATCTGGGCAAAGCCATAGAATCTTTGTGTAACATAGCTTTAACAGGATTGTCTTGGCGGCTTCCCACAGGTTTATCCACAGGTTTCGTGGACAAATTCGCCCCCCCTTTGCCATAAGCTACCCGTGATGACCGAAACCCCTCCGCCCGTCCTGGAAAGCCCCTTATTCCAGGGCCTGGCGGTGCTGGAAGCCGCCCTGCCGACGCTGCCGACCGCCCCCGGCGTCTATCGCATGTTGGATGAGAAGGGGGAGGCGCTTTACGTCGGCAAGGCGCGGTCGCTCAGGAAGCGGGTCACCTCCTACACCCAGCTTGGCCGCCTGCCGGAACGGCTCCGGCGTATGGTGTTCGAAACGCGTTCCCTTGAAGTGGTCACCACCGCGTCCGAGGCCGAGGCGCTGCTGCTGGAAGCCAATTTCATCAAGCGCTTCCGGCCGCGCTTCAACATCGTGCTCAGGGATGACAAATCCTACCCCTGGCTGGTGATCACGGAAGACCACTCCTTTCCGCAGATTGCCAAGCATCGCGGGGAAAGGCGGAAGGGCGCTTCCTATTGGGGGCCTTTTGCGTCCGTCTGGGCGGTGAACCAGACCATCAACGCTCTGCAGCGCGTGTTTTTGCTGCGGTCCTGCCGGGATACGGTGTTTGATACCCGCACGCGGCCTTGTCTGCTGTTCCAAATCAAGCGCTGCGCCGCGCCCTGTGTGGACAGGATTTCGCAGGCCGATTACGCGGCGCTGGTGGCGGAAGCCAAGCAGTTCCTGTCTGGCGAAACGCCCTCCATCCAAAAGCGCCTCGCCACAGAAATGGAAGCGGCGGCGGCAGATTTGCAGTTTGAACGTGCAGCCGCGCTCAGGGACCGTATCCGGGGGCTCACGCATATTCAGGGCAAGGATCGCGTCAATCTGGAAGGCCTTGGCGATGCGGATGTGATCGCCTTGCATCAGGCGGCGGGGCAAAGCTGCGTGCAGGTATTTTTCTTCCGAGGCGGGCGCAACAACGGCAACCGCGCCTTTTTCCTGAGCCATGCCAAGCAGGACCAAAGCGCTGAGGAGGTGATGGGCGCCTTCCTTGGTCAGCTTTATGAAGACTTGCCCCCGCCACCCTTACTGCTGCTATCGCATGACCCGCCCGAAGCAGCACTTATCGCTGAGGCCTTGGCGATCAAGGCCGGGCGGCGCGTGGAATTGCGTCGGCCGCAACGTGGCGAAAAACACGAAGCGCTGGAACACGCTGCGACAAATGCGCGCGAAGCACTGGAACGGCGCATGGCGGAAGGCACTGCCCAGGCGGCGCTGCTGGAAGGCACCGCAAATCTTTTCGGCCTGCCCGGCGCACCAGAACGGATCGAGGTTTACGACAATAGCCATATCCAGGGCGCCAATGCCTATGGCGTTATGGTGGTCGCAGGGCCTTCGGGCTTCATCAAGCAGGGCTACCGGAAATTCGCCATCAAGACCGCCGGCACCAATGATGATTTCGCCATGATGCGCGAAGTGTTTGAACGCCGCTTTGGCCGCGCGCTCCGCGAAGACCCGGCCCGCGCCGGGGAAGGCTGGCCCGATCTGGTGCTGATTGATGGCGGTGCCGGCCAGCTTTCCGCCGCACGGGAAATCATGGCCGGCCTCGGCCTGGATGATCTGCCGCTGGTTGCCGTCGCCAAGGGGCCGGACCGTGATGCCGGGCGCGAATGGTTCCATGCGCCGGGGCGCGAGGCCTTTCAGCTCCCCCCGCGTGATCCGGTGCTGTTCTATCTGCAACGCCTGCGGGATGAGGCGCATCGCTTCGCCATTTCCGCCCATCGCGCTGGTAGGTCCAAGGCGCTGACGCGGTCTGAATTGGATGATGTGCCGGGCGTGGGGGCGGCGATGAAGCGCAAATTATTGAACCATTTCGGCTCGGCCCGAGGGGTGCGGCAGGCGGGGCTCGCCGATCTGGAAGCCTGCCCCGGGGTCGGGCCCGCCTTGGCGCGCCGCATCCACGACCATTTCCACCCGAATGCCGCGCTTGGCTGAATATTGCCGCGCAAGGGTGCCAAAAGGCCGCGTTCCGGGTTAAGGGAAGGGTAATGCCGACCGACCTGCCCAATCTGCTCACGCTTTCGCGCATCGCGGCCATACCGCTGCTGGTGATGCTGGCCTCTATCAATACGCCGCAGGCGGATATGGCGGCTTGTGTCGTGTTTTCTGTCGCTGCCATCACGGATTACTTCGATGGCAAGATCGCGCGCAATCGCGGCGCGGTTTCCGGTTTTGGCCGCATGCTGGACCCGATTGCGGATAAGCTTCTGGTCGGCGCGGCGCTGATGCTGCTGGCGGGCTACGGCAGGCTGTCGGATGCCGGGCTGTTTCCGGCCATTGTCATCATGCTGCGCGAGATTCTGGTCTCGGGCCTGCGGGAATTTCTGGCGGAACTCCGGATCGGCCTGCCGGTTACGCCGCTCGCGAAATGGAAGACCGGTTTTCAGATGGGCGCGCTTGGCACCTTGTTGGCGGGCGATAGCGGTGCACCGGTGATTGGGCTTGGCTTCCTGCCGGTTTCCCTGATTGGGGAGGGGATGCTCTGGGCGGCGGCGGTGCTGACGCTGATCACCGGCTGGGATTATCTGCGCGCGGGGCTCGCCCTGGCGCAGGGGGAAATCCCCGCCAAGAATGACGCGCCGGCAAAACCGCCTGGGCAGCCTTGAGTCTGAACCCCGGGCAGCGCATCTTAAATATGGAAGAGGCGGGGAAAGCCATGCGACATTCTATGCTGCTGCTGTTTGGGGGAATGCTGGCGCTGCAAGGCTGCGCGCCGAATTGGCAGCCAAGCTGGAATACCAGCCGCAATGCCGCAGTACCCACCGTGGATAGCCTAACGCTGCGGCGCGTGACCACAGGGGATACGGCGGTGGAAGTGCTGCGCACGGAAAACCTGGATTATGCTGCGATGCGCGCCCCCGCCACGCCGACCACGCAAATGACCCCGGATGATGCGCTGCGCCTGCCCCCGCCGCCCCCACCGCCACGCGTGACGCCGCGTGCCAGCAGCTCCACCCCGCCGCCCGTGGCATCCGTGCCACTGCGCGCGCCTTCGCCACCCGCCGTCACACCCTCCGCCATGCCGGCGCCACCGCCGGCGCGGGTTGAAGGCACGGTCATTCCCGGCGCACCCGGCCAGCCGCCTGGCATTGTCGCCGGCGGCAATGACCGCACCCAGGTCTTCAACCAGCCAGGCACAGCCGGTGGCGGCATTGCGGTGCGCGATGGCGGCACGACAACCATTATCGGGCCGGGCGGGCGCATCACCTCGGTGCCCACACCGCGCTGAAACGCCATGCGCATCCTCTATTTCGCCTGGCTGCGCCAGAAGATCGGCATTGCGGAAGAAGAAGTGACACCGCCTGCCGAAATTCGCGATATCGCCGGCCTGCGCGATTGGCTCGCCACACGCAGCCCCGGCCATGCGGCGGCCTTTGCCGATGCCAAGCAAATCCGCGCTGCCGTCAATCAGGATTTCGCCACGCCGGATCATCCCGTGGCGGTAGGGGATGAAATTGCCTTCTTCCCGCCCGTGACCGGGGGCTGAGCCATGGCGCGTATCCTGGTACAGGAAGCGCTGTTTGATATGGCCGCCGAAAGCGCGGCGCTGACGGCGTGCCGCACCGATATTGGTGGTGTCGCGAGTTTTCTGGGCGTTTGCCGTGGCGATGATGGCCTCGCGGCGATGGTGCTGGAACATTATCCCGGCATGACGGAACGCGCGCTGGGTCGCATCGCGGCCGAGGCTGAGGCGCGCTGGCCACTCACCGGCTGCACCGTGATCCATCGCGTTGGCCGCATTCTGCCGGGCGAGCCGATTGTGCTGGTGCTGACAGCTTCCGCGCATCGTGCTGCGGCGCTTGAATCCTGCGCTTTTCTGATTGATTGGCTGAAGACCAAGGCGCCCTTTTGGAAGCGCGAGGAATTCGCCGATGGCGATGCCCGCTGGGTTGCCGCGAAGAATGAGGATGACGCCGCCGCTGCGCGCTGGTCGGTTCCAAAGATTTGAGACGCAGCGCATTCGCGGCGATTTTGGTTGGCGCTGCGCTGCTGATTTGGCCCGCCTTTTTCAATGGCTATCCTTTGCTGTTCAGCGATAGCGGCGGGTTTTTGCACCAAACGCTCGGGCCGCTGATGCTGTGGGACAAGCCCTATGTTTACGGGCCATTCCTGCATGGTTTTCATTGGCGCATCAGCCTTTGGGGGCCGGTTGTCGCGCAGGGTCTGATCCTGTCCCATTTGCTGTGGCTGACGCAGCGCGTGCTGCGCAGGGACGCGACGCCGCTGTGGCATATCGGGCTGTGCGCCTTTGCCGCGCTGGCCACCGCTGCCCCTTTCAGCGCCGCGCTGCTGATGCCCGATATCTTCGCACCCATTGTTGTGCTGGGCTTGTTTCTGCTGGGCTTTGCTGGTGCGGCGCTGACGCGGTTTGAGCATGGCTATCTGGTGGCGCTGGTGGCACTCGGCATTGCTGCGCATCTGGCGCATTTGCCCCTCGCGCTTGGCTTATGCGCGGTCGCGCTGATGCTGCGTCTTTGGCGTTATCCAGGGCGCCTTTTGGTCATGGTGCTGCCGGTGGTGCTGGCGGTGGCTGTACTGGTGGTCACCAATGCCCTCGGCCATGGCCGTGTTGCACTCTCACCTTATGGCTCGGTCTTTATGCTGGCGCGGTTGCAGGAAGACGGGCCGGCGACAGCGCTGATCAAGGCGCGTTGCCCTGATGCCGGCTGGTATCTTTGCGCCTTCACTGATCTTCTGCCCATGCCGGCCAATGATTTCCTCTGGGCGCCGGATAGCCCGGTTAATCGTGACGCCGCCGGCCAGCCGCGCTTTCTGGGCGGCATGATGCTGGCGCCGGAAGCTGGCCAGATTGTTGCCGAGACACTCCGCGCCGACCCGCTTGGTGTGGCCCGCGCCATGCTGGGGAATGCGCTGGTGCAACTCGGCAGTTTCAGCATTGGCGATACCTTGGACGAGGCGCATTTCGCGGTGGCAATCCGCCCGCGCATCGAACAGGGTTTTTCCGCGCGCGAATTGGCTGCTTTTGATCAGGCGCGGCAAGCAAATGGCTTGTTGAAGGATGCGGTCACGCCGCTCAATCCCTTCCATCTGCTGGTGGTGTTGCTCGCACTGCCGATGCTGGCTTGGGCGGCCTGGCGCATGCAGGGGCTGCCCTTGGCCTTCGCGTTGTTTCTGGTAGCGGCGGTGCTGGGCAATGCGCTGATTTGCGGCGGGCTTTCCGCGCCGCATCCGCGCTATGGCGCACGCATCATGTGGGTATTGCCGGTTGTGGCTGCTATGCAAATCTGGTTGCCTACGTCGAGAATTTTTGTTAGTGGGACATTCATGGGTAAAATAAATCTGCCTTCAATCTTAAAAGTTCTTTTGGTCGTTGTTTTCGCTGTAGTCCTTCTGTCAGTTTCGCTTCTGGTGGCTCTTCACCTGTTCAAAGTCTGGCAATTTTCGACCGCAAATATCAACTGCACAGCGGAAGATTCTTTATTTTGTTTTCTTAGAAGTTTTTTCATAAGCGTTTCGCCTAAACTACGTGATTGGCAAGATTTATCGGCTGGTTTTTTGGCGGTTGGCGCCGCTCTTCTTGGTATTTTTGCGGTTCTCTATCAGACTCAAGTAACCAAGAGACTGGAAGAGGCAAAAAAAATAAGGAGGGCGGAAGCTCTTAGGCGTGGCCTTCTTCCATCAGTGCTCTCAAATCTTGCGGATTTCTGTGAGAAAGAAGCCGAAATTCTAAAAAGTATTTTTGACACGCTGACCGATAAAGCCTCACATACGAGTATCCCCTGGAATACCGTGAAGAGCCGCCTAAGTGATAATGACTTCGAAAAGCCTTTTGTTGAAAAAATGCTTGAAATTATCGAATTTTGTGACGAAATCCACCAACAGAATCTTATAACCATTTGCGGAAATCTACAGATTTATGAGTCTCGAAAGCGAATGCTGAAACGCCCCAGTCTAGTTATATCAGAGGGTAACTTCGTCGACTTGGGCGTTCGGATTGTTGAGTTACACGCAAGGTGCTCTAAGCTTTTTCCGGTCGCCCGAGCGACTGGGTCCCGACAGGTTAGGGACCTTACTTCAAATATCGGAGCTGACGACTTGAAGGTGTCTGTATTTTTATTGGGATTTGTTGGGGATTGTGAAGAGAATTTGATAAAGAGGATTGAAGACGAGTGTCGAGAAGCTTCCTCAGGCCCTAGTCTGAGTGTCGATGATAAGAGATCAAGGCTCTGAACCCCAAGTATCTAGGGCTTAGAGGGGGCGTCCCATAACCCCCTAAGGCCACTTCACCGTCGGCGGCATGGACATCAAAATCGCCTCCACATTGCCGCCGGTCTTCAGGCCGAAAATCGTGCCGCGGTCATGCAGCAGGTTGAATTCCACATAGCGGCCGCGGCGGATCAGCTGATGTTCCCGCTCAGCCTCCGTCCAGGTTTCATGCATGCGCTTGCGGATAATGGCGGGATAGGATTGCAGGAAGGCCAGCCCAACATCGCGGGTGAAGGTGAAATCGGCATCAATCCCCTTGCCCGGCGTGCGATCCCCGAGCCAATCATAGAATATGCCCCCAAGGCCACGTGGTTCCCCGCGATGGGGCAGAAAGAAATACTCATCGCACCATTTCTTGAAGCGCGGGTAATAGGTGGCGTCATGCTTGTCGCATGCGCCCTTGAAGGCAGTGTGGAAATCGGCCGCATCTTCCTGCGACTCGGCCGCTTCGGGCTTCATGGGCGTGATATCCCCCCCACCGCCAAACCAGGCATTCCGCGTCACGATGAAACGCGTATTCATATGCGCCGCCGGCACGCGCGGGCTTTGCATATGTGCCACCAGAGACACACCTGTCGCCAGAAAGCGCGGGTCTTCCTCGGCGCCCGGGATCTGCTTGCGGAATTCGGGGGAAAACTCGCCAAAGACGGTGGAGACATTCACCCCCACTTTTTCAAAAACGCGCCCCTTCATGACGGACATGACCCCCCCGCCCCCTTCGGGTCTTTCCCAGGCGGTGCGGGCGAACCGCCCAGGCGGCAGGCCGGTATGCGGACCCTGGGCCAAATCATCCTCAATCGCTTCAAAGGCGGCGCAAAGCCGGTCCCGCAATTCCTCAAACCAGGCGCGGGCAGGGGCCACGAAGGGGTGGCTCGCAGGGCCGGCGGCGCTTTTTTCCATGAGATAGCTTCCTTTGTTACACCGGGGCGGATTTACACCTTGCAAACCGTCCTACTATAAGACCTCGCGTCTTGGCGGGGCCGGTGCTTCGGCGCCGCCATTTCGTTGTAATCATTGCACCCTTGGGGTGCGGCCTAAAGCGTGCGGCGAAGTGAGGCCCTCGGCAAGGGGGCTCCCCGTCGCAAGGGGATGGTGAGGATGGCTGATACCGCTCATGCGGCGCCCGATGGCGCGCCGCGGCGTGATTTTCTGAAACTCGTGACCGGCGCTTTCGCGGCAGTCGGTGTTGGCGCCATTGCCTGGCCCTTCATCGCTTCCTTGCAGCCCGCGAAGGATACGCTGGCACTGGCAAGCACGGATGTGGACCTGGCGCCGATTGCAGAAGGCCAGGCGGTGACCGTGATGTGGCGCGGCAAACCGGTTTTTGTGCGCAACCGCACGGCCAAGGAAGTCCAGGAAGCGCGCGCCGTAGCGACCAATTCCCTGCCCGATCCGGCGACCGACCAGTCCCGCGTGCAGAAGGATCAATGGCTGATCCTGATCGGCATTTGCACCCATCTGGGCTGCGTGCCGACAGGCCAAAGGGCCACCGATACGCGCGGCGATTACGGCGGGTGGTTCTGCCCCTGCCATGGCAGCCATTACGATACGTCAGGCAGAATTCGTAAAGGTCCGGCGCCTCGGAACCTTGACGTTCCGCAATACGCCTTCACATCCGACACCAAGATCAGAATCGGTTGAGGATAGAAAAACATGTCAATCGGGTTGCACAATAGCGAATTCAAGAATCCGGTGGTGCGCTGGATAGACCAGCGCATGCCCGTTTTCACCATGATGCAGAAGGAATACGGAACCTTCCCGACGCCGAAGAATTTCAACTATTTCTGGAATTTCGGCGCGCTGGCCATGGTCACGCTGATGATCATGATCGCGACGGGTATTTTCCTTTCCATGAACTATGCCGCGCATACCAGCCTTGCCTTCGACAGCGTCGAACGCATCATGCGGGATGTGAATTACGGCTGGCTGATCCGCTATGTTCACATGAACGGCGCCAGCATGTTCTTCATTGTGGTCTATATCCACATCTTCCGCGGCATGTATTACGGTTCCTACAAGGCGCCGCGTGAATTGCTGTGGATGCTGGGCGTGGTGATCTTCCTGCTGATGATGGCAACCGCCTTCATGGGCTATGTGCTGCCCTGGGGTCAGATGTCCTTCTGGGGTGCCACCGTCATCACCAATTTGTTCAGTGCCTTCCCGGTGGTGGGTAACTTCATCGTGGAATTGCTCTGGGGTGGTTTCAGCGTGGATAATCCTACGCTCAATCGCTTTTTCAGCCTGCATTACCTGCTGCCCTTCGTGATCCTGGGCGTGGTCTTCTTGCATGTCGCCGCGCTGCACATCACGGGGTCCAATAATCCGCTCGGCATTGAGCCCAAGGGTCCGCAGGATACGCTGCCCTTCCACCCGTATTACACGGCGAAGGATAGTGTTGGCCTTGTGGTCTATTTCATCGTCTTCGCGGTGCTGGTGTTCTTTGCGCCGAATTATCTTGGCCATCCGGATAACTATATCCCGGCCAATCCGCTGGTGACGCCGCCGCATATCGTGCCGGAATGGTACTTCCTGCCCTATTACGCCATTCTGCGCGCGGTGCCGGATAAGCTGGGCGGTGTGTTGCTGATGTTTGGCTCGATCCTGATCTGGTTCGTGCTGCCTTGGCTGGACCGTTCGCCGGTGCGTTCCATGCGCTTCCGCCCCCTGGCGCGCGCCTTCTTTTTGCTGTGGACGGTAAACTTCCTGGTTCTGCTTTGGGTTGGCGCCAAGCCGGCGGAAGGCACCTATGTGCTGATCGCCCGCATCGCGACCGCCTATTACTTCGCCTATTTCCTGGTGGTTCTGCCTCTGCTGGCGAAGTTTGAGCGACCCTTGCCACTGCCAGAAAGTATATCCCGCGCCGTTCTTGGTGGGGGGCCGTTGCCCATGGGCGCGGCTGCCAAGCCGATGGAGAAGGCCTGACCATGCTTCGTTTTTCCTTCAAGGCCCTCGCCCTGGCTCTTGGCCTTTTCGCAACCGCCCCCGCCAATGCGGCGGGGGGGACGATTGACATCCCGGATCGGAAATTCTCCTTCGATGGAGTTTTCGGCACCTATGATCGCGCCAGCGCGCAGCGTGGCTTCCAGGTATATAAGGAAGTCTGCGCGGCCTGCCATGGCTTGCGCCTAGTTTCCTACCGCAATCTGCGCGAATTGGGGCTGACCGAAGCGCAGGTTGCGGCCATTGCGGCGCAGTTCGAAATCAAGGATGGCCCAAATGATGAAGGCCAGATGTTCGAACGCCCCGGCCGCCCGGCGGACCGGTTCCGCAGCCCCTTCCCGAATGATGCCGCCGCGCGCGCGGCCAATAACGGCGCCCTGCCGCCCGATCTTTCGGTCATGACCAAGGCGCGGGCTGGTGGCGCGGATTACCTGTTTGCGCTGCTGACCGGTTATGTGGACCCGCCACCCGGCGTCACCGTGATGGATGGGATGCACTACAACAGGTACTTCCCGGGCAATCAGATTGCCATGGGCCCGGTCTTGAACCCCGATCAGGTTGAATATGCCGATGGCACCAAGGCAACCATTGAACAGATGGCGCATGATGTCAGCACCTTCCTGCAATGGGCCGCCGAGCCGGAGCTTGAAAAGCGCCGCGCCATGGGTGTGAAGGTCATAATCTTCCTGACGATCCTTGCCGGCCTCACCTATGCGGTGAAGCGCAAGATCTGGGCTGACGTTAAGCACTGATCGCTTCTGAAGCATCTTGAAGCAAGGCACGCGCTCCATCCGGGGCGCGTGTTTTTTTATGCGTCGGCAGCGGTTTCCATCAGCGCGCATTCTGCGCTAGTGACCCTTTCCATGGTGCCATCCGAACCCGTTGCGCGCTTGAAGGTGCAGGTGACGTTCCTGCGCATGGATGCGCCGCCCGCCAGCCCCACCCCACCCTTGCCGGCTGATGCGCGGGTGGAAAGGGTGCGGCATTGCTCGATGCCCTTCTATCGCTACCTCTATGACACGGTGGGGGCGCCATGGCTTTGGTGGATGCGGCGCATCGCTTCCGATGCGGAATTGGCGGGCTTGCTCGGCCATCCCGCGGTCAGTGTCCATGTGCTGATGCGAGATGGTGAACCGGCCGGGTTTTATGAGCTGGATCATCGCAGCGGCCAGACCGCGAATCTTGCCTATTTCGGGCTGATGCCCTGGGCTATTGGCACCGGACTTGGCGCCGCCTTTCTACGCCATGCAGTGGATGCCGCGTGGCGGATGGGCCAGCCGGCGGTCACGGTGAATACCTGCAATGCCGATCACCCGCGCGCGCTGCCGGGCTATCTGGCGGCGGGGTTTCGCAAGCTCCGCGTCATTGAGGAAGTCTGGCCGGTACCCCTGCGCCTTGGCATGGTGATCCCGCCGCATCTGCCGCGCCTAGGGTAAGGGCGGCATATTCCCAGGCCGACAGGATCAGCCTTTAATGCTGGCGGAGGAAGAACCGCCATGAAGACTGCCTCGCGCCGGGGGCTGCTGGGTGCAGCGCTCGCCCTGCCCTTCATTGCCCGCGCCACCGCGCAGCCCGCTTGGCCGGATCGGCCGGTGCGCATCATCATCCCCTTTGGTGCGGGCGGGCCGATTGACATGGTAGGCCGCCTGCTGGCCGAGCATTTGAAGGAAAGGCTCGGCCAGCCCTTCATCATTGAAAACCGCCCTGGTGCGGGCGGCAGCATTGGCATTCATACCGTGGTGCAAGCGCCGCCCGATGGCACGGCCTTTGTGCTGACCAGCGCATCGCTTGCCAGCGTGCCGGCGCTTTACCCCAATCGCGGGCTTGATCCGCGCATAGCCTTGGCCCCCGTGAGCCTGGTTGCGGATATTCCAACCGCCATGGTGGTGCGCGCGGCATCGCCTTATCAAAACGTGCAGGATGTGGTGACTGCCGCGCGCGCCGCACCTGGGCGGCTGACTTATGGCAGCGGTGGGGTTGGGTCTTCCAACCATCTTTCGGGCGCACTTTTCGCGCTGGCTGCCAATCTCGATCTCACGCATGTGTCCTATCGCGGCGCGGCACCGGCCATGACAGCGCTTTATGCCGGCGAAATAGACATGGTGTTCGCGAGCACGGTGGAAACCCTCCCGCATGTGCAAGGTGGCCGCGCAAGGCTTTTGGGCGTGGCGGGGCCGCGGCGCCTGCCCGCCCTGCCCGACATACCTGCCATCAATGAAATCGTGCCAGGTTATGTCGCGCTGAATTGGTATGCCATTGCTGCCCCACGCGCGACCCCGCCCGCCATCATCGCCCGCATGGCGGAAACCTTGGGCAGCATTCGCGACCTGCCCGATGTGCGCGCGCGCTTCGCCGCCGCTGGCACCACGCCGCTGCTGACCGGCCCGGCGGAATTGGCGGCGTTGTTGGAGAGTGATGTGCCGCAATGGCAGCGCGTGGTGGCGGCGACCGGGATTAAGGTGGAATAGGCGCGCCGGCCTTCACGTGACGATGCTCACCACCAGGTAAAATCCCCAGAGCGTCACCGCAACGGCCCCGATCCTATCCGCATGCCAGCGGAGCCGGTTTGCGAAGGCCATGCGCATCGCTGCCTGCATGGGCAGAGCATCCGGCGCATGGCGTTCCGCCACCATCAGCCAAATCTCGCTATGGCGCATATCCTGGCTTGGCACATAAACAAGTTTCAGCAGCACAATCAGCCACAGCAGCGTCACCAGCATGGCGCCCGAACGCAGCGCCAGCGCCCATTGGAAAGAAAGCGAGAGAAACACGAGCACGATGGCCAGGCTCGCGAAGCCAAGCGCGCGCCGGATGACCAGATCCGCCATTGCTTCAAGCCGCTCCAAGGTATGGCCCTCATGCGGGGCGCCCAGGATAGCCGGGCACCATGAAGGAGAGCCTAGGCCCAAATACGCGCACTGGGAAACACGCAATTGCGTGAAGCGGCGCTCAGCCCAAGCCCATCAGTACCAGTAAAAGCGCGGAACCGAACCAGACCATCATCGCCCGTTCCAGGCTGAGCCCCAGCCGCTCAGAAATCGCGGCCGGCACGGCCGAGAGCAGCAGGGTCGCCGTTGAGACAATGAGCGAGGCGCCGTAATACACAACCTCCTTCGTCGGCGGCAGAAGCTCTGGCAGCCAGACGGGGTACAGATGCCAGACCACCGGCAGGGTTGGGCTGATCATGCCATTCAGCAGGCAGGTCGCAACCGTCGCGACGAAAAGGTTTTGTGGGGACATCATGGCGGCTACCCTGCCCCCGGCGGGCTGATCCGCGGCGCATAGCCAAGCCCCACCATCAGCAGACCGAAGATCATCCGCACCGCGAAAAGCCAAAAGGCCGCAACCAAGGGCAGGAAGGGTGGCGAGACATAGGAAGGCACCAGACGCTCGGCGGTCCAGACCGCCCAACCGGTCAGCATCTGAAAGCCGCGCCAGATGTAATTGCTGTTCGCCGGCGTCATGAAGAATTGCATCATGAAGCGGCCCAGGCAGCCCCAGGCTGTCAGCGCCAGGAAATAGGTCACCACCCAAAAGGGCAGATAGCCAAGGATGAAATTGCTTTCCATGAGGCCCTAATTGATGGGGCGGCTGCGTTACCGCAACCGCCCCAAAACATCACGCCAAAGCGGCGCTTTGGTTATTCCACCGCGTCGCGCTTGTCAGCAAGACGCACACCACCCTTCGGGATGCGGATATCGTCAATGAAATCCTGCATCGCCTGGCTTGGCGCCGCGGTGAATTGCGACACGACATAGATGACCAGGAAGGAAATGGGCACGCCGAAGATACCGGCGGAAATGCTGCCAATCCCCCACATGCGCCCGGTCACCCGGTTGCGCAGCACGATGGTATCGGTCGTCATCGGGCTGCCCCAGATGTTACCGATCCAGGCAAGCGCACCATCCTTCACCGCTGCGGTATTGGCGAGGATCGCCGCCGCTTCCGCCCGCAATTCAGGCGAGGTGAAGTTCTGGTTGATGCTGCCCACCTGACGCGCGGCGGCGATGATCGCATCCTTTGATCCGAACAGCTGGATGAAATCCAGCCCGAACCATTCCGAATGGATCATGTAGCCGAAAGTGGCCACATAGCCGACGGCCATGCCCAAAACAGCGGCGGTATTGGTGGTTTTCTTGTACCAAACCCCCATCACCAGCGCCGCGAATAGCCCGGCGGCAGCGATAGAGAAGGCCCAGGCGACCAGGAACAGAATATCCGCCCCGGCATTGCCTGCTGTCCAGGCCGCGGCAAAAGCCACGGTCAACAGCAGCACGCGTGAGACAATCAGCCGGCGCGCGGTCGGCGCGTTGCGGTCAATCATCTTGTAATACACATCATGCGACAACGCGTTCGCAAGCGCGAGCAACAGACCATCGGCGGTGGAAAGCGCCGCAGCCAAACCACCCGCCGCCACCAGACCCGCGATCACATAAGGCAAGCCTGCGATTTCCGGCGTGGCGAGAACGACCACGTCAGGGTGAATGCGGAATTCATTCCATTGCAGGATGCCGTCTCGGTTCACGTCAACAATGTTGATCCACGGCACGCCATAGGGGGATACGATCTGCCAGTTCTTGATCCAGTCCGGCAGGCTCGCGATCGGTTGGCCGATAATGTTCTGGTAGATTTCCACCTTCGCGAAAGCGGCATAGGCCGGCGCCGTGAAGTACAGCAGGAAGATGAAGAACAGCGACCAGGCCACGGATTGGCGCGCTTCCTTCACCGAAGGCGTGGTGAAGTAACGCATCAGGATGTGCGGCAAGGAAGCCGTACCGACCATGAGGCAGAAGACCAGCGCGAACCAATTGATTGCCGCCGGCACCGAGAATTGCCCATTCGCCCCGATGAACGGCGCGCTATGCCAGCCGGTCACACCGGGCGGCGGGGTCATGCCCGCAGCGCGGAAGCCGTTTTCCAGCTCCGCAATGCGTTCTAGCGCGAAGCCATACATCAGCTGCGGCAGTGGGACGCCGGTGACCTTGGCGGACATCAGGAAGGCCGGGATCAGGTAGGCGATGATCAGCACGATATACTGCGCCACCTGCGTCCAGGTAACGGCACGCATGCCACCCAGCATGGAGCAGACCAGAATGCCCGCGAGGCCGACGAAGACCGCAACACCGAAGGACACATCCAGGAAGCGCTGGGTGATGATGCCAACGCCCACGATCTGCGCCACAACGTAAACGAAGGACGCGGTGATCAGGACAATAACGCCGATCAGGCGGGCCGCATTGCCGCCGAACCGTGCGCCCAGGAAGTCCGGCACGGTATATTGGCCGAATTTGCGCAGATACGGCGCCAGCAGAATGGCGACCAGCATGTAACCGCCGGTCCAGCCCAGGATGAAGGCCAAGCCACCATAGCCAAGGGCGTAAAGGCTGCCCGCCATGCCGATGAAGCTTGCGGCCGACATCCAGTCGGAACCGGTGGCCATACCGTTGTAAATGGCGGGAACGCGCCGACCGGCGACGTAGTATTCAGCAACGGCCTGGGTACGGCTAATGATGCCGATGTAAGCGTAAACGCCGATGGTAAGGCCCACGAACAAATAGCCGAGAATGCGATCCGGCACGCCCATCTGTTCAAGGATGGCGATGATGACGACGAAGGCCGCGAAACCGCCCGTATAGCCCGCATAAATCTTGCCGAGCGAGGCGATAAAGGGGTCTTTTTCCTTGGAAGCTCCGCTCATGGGATCAATCCTCCTGCACGCCGAATTCTTCGTCGATCTGGTTCTGGCGCTTGCCGAACCAGAAAAGCGCCACGACGAAGATGATCAGGCTGCCCTGCGCGGCCATGTAAAAGCCAAAGGGAAAGCCAAGAATGCGAATGCCGTTGAGCGAGGGAGCAAAAATATGCACCACAAAGCTGAAGAAAAACCAAATGCCCAGAACCAGCAGCATCAGGCTGGAAGTTTTGGCCCAATGGGCCTTGGCGGTGGCCTTATCCACCGCGGGGGCTTCCGTATTGGACGGCGCACCCCCAGATTCAACCAATGGCATTAACTTGCCTCCTCCGATGATCGCCCCAGGGGAGCGACCTGTTGACCTGCCCTGGTCACGACTCCGCGTGACCTGATTCGGGCATTTGACAGCCCGATTCTTCAGCGGCGATAACATGCTGTTAATCCAGTCGCAACAAGCTTTTTTTAAGGAATCCGGCCTCTGATGCGCTTTCTACGCCGCTTGCTGGGCAGCCCGCCATCACAGGAGCCCCGGGATTTTGGGGCCTTCCTGCACCGCCAAGGCGCCTTTGTCGCACAGAAGACCGTGCTTGATTATTGCCGGGTCAAGATCGGGCGGAATGAGAAGGATTTCTTCGGCAATGCTGAATTCATGGCCGCGCTAAACCATTGCCGTTGGCAGGTTTTCCTGGCCGCGCAAAGCGATGTGATGGCCCTTGCCGAAGCCTGGCTCAGGCCCTTCTGGCCTGGGCGGGAGGCGCTTTTACTGGAACGCCTTGTCGCGCTGCACGCTGATTTCATGGCCGACGACAGCCCGCCGGAGGAGGAAAAGGAGGCCTTCGCCGCCAGCCTGATCGCCCTGCCGGGCCATTTGGCCGGGCTGCAATTGGCCGCGCCGCATGACGCCAGGACCCTGCCCCTCATGGCGGAGGCACCGCTTTTCGCGACCCTTCCGATCCACCCGGACCAGCGCAAGGGCGAAGGCCCCTCCATCCGCGGCGCGCTTCGGTTTCACATTCTCTCCTGCCAGCAGGAAATGGAACGCGGCTTCGACCCAGCCGGGCTTTCGGCGCGGCTTGCAGCCGTGGCCGATACCGCATCCTAACCCAGCGTCGCATTGGTCATTAACGCCTTTGCAGATGCATTTATAGGAAAAATAGCCTATTATAGAGACGCATTTTCGTGACGGAATTTTCATTTTATTTCTGACATTATCGTAATTTGCCGGAAATTTTCGTAAGAATTATCTTCAATGCCTAATTTTTTGTTGCGAAATGCTCAATTCCCGCGCATCAAACCTGCGCCTGCCCTGCGGCATGGCGCCGGCCCCATTGCGCGTGCCGGTCGCCAAAACCGCGCTTGGGGGGCGCGTCCTGCCAACCGGCGACCGAGGCCAAGCCTGCGGCGCGCCGATAACGAAAGATGAGAAGGAAGGCGTCGGTAATGAGTGCATCAACAGCGGGCAGCGCGGCTGAGCCGCGGCCCATGACGCGGGAGGAAAGGAAGGTCATCCTTGCCTCCTCCCTCGGAACCGTATTCGAATGGTATGATTTCTATCTTTACGGGTCGCTCGCGGCCGTCATTGGCGCGAATTTCTTCAGCCAATACCCTGAGACCACCCGCAATATCTTTGCGCTGATCGCCTTTGCCGCCGGCTTCCTGGTGCGCCCCTTCGGCGCGCTGGTGTTTGGCCGCCTCGGCGATCTGGTCGGGCGCAAATATACCTTCCTGATCACCATTTTGATCATGGGTGCTTCCACCTTCGTGGTCGGTATCCTGCCCACATCGGATCAGATTGGCATTGTCGCACCCGTTGTCCTCATCATCCTCCGCCTGCTGCAAGGCCTGGCTTTGGGCGGCGAATATGGTGGGGCGGCGACCTATGTCGCCGAACACGCCCCGCATGGCCGGCGCGGCTTTTACACCAGCTTCATTCAGATCACTGCGACGGCGGGGCTGTTCCTGTCGCTGCTCGTGATTCTGTTCACGCAGCTTGCGGTCGGTCCGGATGCCTTCAAGGCCTGGGGCTGGCGCGTGCCCTTCCTGCTTTCGATTGTGCTGCTCGGCATTTCCGTCTGGATCCGCTTGCAGATGGAAGAAAGCCCGGCCTTCCAAAAGATGAAGGCAGAAGGCAAGCATTCCAAGGCGCCAATTTCCGAAGCCTTCTTCCAGTGGAAGAACGCCAAGGTGGCGCTTTTCGCGCTGCTCGGCCTGGTCGCTGGTCAGGCGGTGGTTTGGTACACGGGCCAGTTCTACGCGCTATTCTTCCTGGGCCAGGTGCTCAAGGTGGATAGCTTCACCACCAATATGCTCATTGCTTGGTCGCTGGTGCTGGGTTCGGGCGGCTTCGTGCTGTTTGGCTGGCTGTCGGACAGGATTGGCCGCAAGCCAATCATCCTGGGCGGCTGCCTAATTGCGGCCCTCACCTACTTCCCGCTGTTCAAGCTGCTGAGCGCGGAAGCCAATCCTGATCTGCACAAGGCGCACCAGACCATTGCGGTGCGGGTTGTGACGGATCCGGCGAATTGTTCCTTCCAGTTCAACCCGACCGGTACAGCGCGCTTCACCGCACCTTGCGATATCGCCAAGGCAGCGCTGGCGCGTGCTTCAGTGAATTACAATGTCGAACCAGCCCCGGCCGGCACGGTTGCCACTGTGCATATCCAAGGGCAGCAGCCGATCATGGCCAATAGCCCGACCTTCGCGCGGGATTTGGCGGCGGCTTTGACGGCGGCGGGCTATCCGGCGGCGTCCAACCCCTCGGTCGTGAAAATGTCCTCGCCTTTCGACATTTTCCGGGAACAGCCGGCGGTGTTGATTGGGGTGCTCACGCTGCTCGTGATCTATGTCACCATGGTTTATGGGCCAATCGCGGCGGCGCTGGTGGAGCTATTCCCAACGCGCATTCGCTATACGTCCATGTCGCTGCCCTATCACATCGGCAATGGCTGGTTCGGCGGGCTGCTGCCGGCGACAAGCTTCGCGATGATCGCGCAGACGGGGGATGTTTATTACGGGCTTTGGTACCCGATCGTCATCGCGTTGATGACGGTGGTGATCGGCACCTTCTTCGTGCCGGAAACCAAGGACCGCGACATTTACGCGGAAGACGATAGTTAGGCATTGGTCGGGGCGGCGCTGCCGCCCTGCCCTGCTGATGTGACGAAAGCGGCGCTGGGATATGGCGCCGCTTTTTTTCATGCCTTGGCTGGCCCGTTTTGGCATAGACTAAGGCATGCCAGCGCCCCCAACCGGCCACGCCCCCATCGCCGTCCTGACCGGCCCGGCAAGTGCTGCCATGGGTGCGGCACCACCGGCGCTACCGGCCGAAACCCCCTTGGGCCAAGCCATCTCCGCCATGGTTACCGCGCGGGCTTCCGCCATCCTGGCGCAGGATGACGCCGGCTGCGCCATTGGCATTCTGACCGAACAGGATATCGCCCGCCGCGTAATCTTCCGCCTTGGGCCGGAAGTACCACTCGCCGCCGCCATGACCGCGCCGCTGATCGCCTGCGCCCTGGACGAGGGCCTCTGGCGCGCCATTGCCCTGCTTCGCCAGCATGGGCTCCGGCATTTGCCGGTGCTGGATAAAGCGGGGTGCTGCCTTGGCATGGTGCATCGGGCCGAGGCCCTCGCGGCTGTCTCCGGCGCGCTGCTAACGCATCTTGAGGCGCTATCGGGCGATGTCGCTGCCATCAAAGCCGCTCAGGCCGGTATTGCGCGCGCGCTACTCGCGGAAGGGCTGAGCGCGGAAGCCGTGGTGCGGTTGGTCAATGGCATCAACCTTGATCTGCATCGGCGCATTCTGGCGGAAACCCTGGCGGATCATGGCACGGCGCCGGTGCCCTTCACCCTGCTGGTCATGGGCAGCCTGGGGCGGGGTGAAAGCCTGCTGACGCCTGATCAGGATAATGGGCTGATATTGGAAGATTACCCGGATCAGGACCACGCCCAGGTAGATGCCTGGTTCCGCCCCTTCACCGAGGATTTCAACCAGCGCCTGGACCAGGCGGGGTTTCCGCTATGTCCCGGCGGGATCATGGCGCGCAATCCGCTTTGGCGGAAAACCGCGCGGCAATGGCGCGATCAGATGGGCATCTGGTCCAATCGCCGCGCCGGTGCCGCCCTGCTGTTCGGCGATATCGTGTTTGATTTCCGCCCGGCGCAGGGGGGCGAGGCAGAGGCGGCTTCGCTCAGGCAACATCTGGCCGCGCTATTGGCCTCGCGCCCCGCCTGGTTGGCGGCCATGGCAGCGCAGAATAGCAGCTTGCAGGTGGGGCTCACGCTATTCGGTGGCTTTGCCGATGATGAACCCGGCCCTGGCAGCCGGACGGATTTGAAGCTGCATGGGCTGATGCCGCTGGTCGCCGCCACACGGCTTTTGGCTTTGCGTGATGGCATCACTGAAACCGGCACATCGGCGCGCATCGCTGGCCTGGCCGCGCGGGGCAGCATCGCGGCGCGGGAAGCAAACACTTTGCAGGCTGGCTTTGCCCTACTGCTGGATGTTGTCTTGCGCCAACAATTGGCGGATCACGCCGCCGGCCGCCGCCCCGGCAATCTGGTGGACACCGCAGCCATGCCCAAGGAAGCGCGGCAGGCATTGCGGGAGGCTATGAAGGCGGTGCGGAATTTCTCCCGCACCAGCTTTGCGGGCTTCACTGGTGAGGTTTGGTAGGCGACCTGCTCAAAAATGCTCTGCCGTCGCGGCCATGGCGGCGGTCATGCGGCTGCGCCGTGCCAATTCGGCCAGATCATCCACGCCGCGCGCCGCGGCACGTGCGATCAGGCTGACCCATAGGGATGCGGTCGCTTCCGCATCGCCTAACGCCTGGTGCCGCCCTGCAATCACGATCCCTGCCCGGCCACAAAGCCCATCGAGCGAATGATCCGCCTCCTCAGGATCCAGCCAGCGAGAGGTCGCAACACTGCACAGGAAGGGATTGCCGATGGCGGGCGCGCCGCGAAATTCCTCAGCAAAGATCAGGGCGCGATCGAAGCCAGCATTATGCGCCACCAGCACATCATCACCGATAAATTCCTGAAACTGCGCAAGCGCTTCAGCGGCGGGCGGTGCGTCGGCCACCATGGCGTCGGTAATGCCGTGATAGCGGATGGAACCAGGCGGGATGCTGCGGGCGGGGTTGACCAGGGTGGTGAAGCTTTCGCGCACCTCGCCATCGCGCAGCCGGACCGCGCCGATGGACAGCAGCCGGTCGCCGCCGCTGACATCAAGCCCCGTCGATTCCAGATCAAACACCACATAGCGCTGGGCGATCAGCGGGCCGGCGGGAAGGGCCGCGTGGAAATGCGCCCGGGCGCGAAGAAATTCGCGCAAGGATGGTTTCAGCCCATTGCCGAGTGCGCCCAAGGCACGGCGGAGAAAGCCGCTCATAGGCGGGTGTTCCGGCTAAGGGGCGGGTGAGGCAGGGCCATGGACACAGTCTCGCATGGTTTGGCGGCGGCTTTCCACACATTGCGTCGGATCGCTTGCGCCAGGGCTTGCGCTGCGCCCCGCCAAGGCGGCACGCTAAGTCCAGTTCGGCGCTGTCACAAAAGGGGGAAACCATGTCCGAGGCTTCGCAATATGACGCGACCCATGCGCGCTGGCGGCGCGACCCGGAAGCCTATTGGGCGGAAGCCGCGCGGGGCATTGATTGGGACCGCGCGCCGCAGCGCATCTTTGATGGCTCGATGGGGGTTTATGGCCGCTGGTTTCCCGACGCGGCTTTGAATACCTGCCACAATGCCGTGGACCGCCATGTTGCGGCTGGGCGCGGGGAGCAGATAGCGATCATCTATGACAGCCCCATGACCGGGCGGGTGCAGCGCATCACCTATGCCGAATTGCAAAACCGCGTGGCGAAGCTGGCGGGGGCCTTGGCGGCGCGCGGCGTCACCAAGGGCGACCGCGTGGTGATCTATATGCCCATGGTGCCGGAAGCGGCGATTGCCATGCTGGCCGCGGCGCGCCTCGGCGCCGTGCATTCGGTGGTGTTTGGCGGCTTCGCCGCCGCCGAATTGGCTTCCCGCATTGCCGATGCCAAGCCCAACGCCATCATCAGCGCGTCTTGCGGGTTGGAGCCGGGGCGCGTGGTGAAATACAAGCCGCTGATCGATGAAGCGATTACGCTTTCGCCGCATAAGCCATCCTGCGTGCTGATCCTGCAAAGGCCAGAAGCGCCGTGTGAAATGATAGCGGGCCGAGATGAGGATTTGCTGGTGGCCGAAGCAGCCGCCGCGCCGCATGCTTGCGTATCCGTCGCCGCCACTGATCCGCTTTATATTCTGTACACCTCAGGCACCACGGGCCAGCCCAAGGGGATTTTGCGTGATAATGGCGGGCATGCGGTGGCGCTGCATCATTCCATGGAATTGGTCTATGGCATGAAGCCTGGTGATGTGTATTGGGCAGCTTCCGATGTCGGCTGGGTGGTGGGGCATTCCTATATCGTTTACGCGCCGCTGCTGGCCGGCTGCACCACGGTTTTGTTTGAAGGCAAGCCTGTCGGCACGCCTGATCCAGGCACCTTCTGGCGCGTTTGCGCGGATCATGGCGTGAAGCTGTTGTTCACCGCGCCCACCGCCATTCGCGCCATCAAGAAGGAAGATCCGGAAGGGGTTTTCCTGAAGAAATACGATCTATCCAAGCTGGAAGCACTTTATTTGGCCGGTGAGCGTTGTGACCCCGACACCATCACCTGGTCGCAACGTCTGTTGCAAAAACCCGTGATAGATCATTGGTGGCAGACGGAAACCGGCTGGACCATCACCGGCAATTTCCGAGGCCTGGGTCTGTTCCCGACCCGCGCCGGTTCCGGCGGCAAACCCGCACCTGGTTATGATGTGATGGTGCTGGATGAGGCCGGCCAGCCGGTCCCGCGCGGGCAGATCGGCAGCCTTGCCGTGAAACTGCCTTTGCCGCCCTCGGCACTGCCCACACTCTACAATGCCGATGAGCGCTTCAAGGAAGCCTACCTCTCGCATTTCGCCGGGTATTACAGCACCGCCGATGCGGGGATGATTGACGAAGAAGGCTATGTTTCGGTGATGAGCCGGACGGATGACATCATCAATGTCGCCGGGCATAGGCTTTCGACAGGCGCCATGGAGGAAGTCCTGGCCGCGCATCCGGATGTCGCGGAATGCGCTGTGGTTGGTGTGCGCGATACGTTGAAGGGGCAAGTGCCGCTCGGGCTGGTGGTGGTGAAATCCGGCGTGAACAAGCCCGAAGAAACACTGGCGCGCGAATTGATCGGGCTGGTGCGGGAGAAGATTGGGCCTGTTGCCGCCTTCAAGGATGCGAAGGTGGTGGCCCGCCTGCCGAAAACCCGCAGCGGCAAGATCCTACGCGCCACCCTGCGCAAAATCGCGGATGCAGAGCCCTATACCGTGCCACCCACCATTGATGATCCGGCGATTTTGGATGAGATCGCTATCGTGCTGAAAGGGGCGATGAGGTGAGCATTTTCAAGCCAAGTGGAATCACTTGGCGGCTCGGAAAATGCGATCAAACAAAGCTTGCTTTAATCTTCGATCCCATCACGATTTTCGATGGTCATGAAAGTGGCGGTCAGGAAGGCAATCAACCTTTCCTGATCGGCGGTGACGGCAAAGATTTCCGTCTGCACCAGGCTGAGCGTGCGCCCGGCCTTCAGCACCTTGCCGCGCGCGATGATGTGGTCGCCCGCAGCCGGCGCCAGAAAATTGATTTTCATCTCTGTCGTCAGCACGCCGCGATTGGCCGGCATCAGACTGAGCGCGGCATAGCCCGCGGCACTATCGGCAATGGCGGTCAGCGCGCCGCCATGCACAAAACCATGCTGCTGCGAAAGCTCGGGCTTCGGCGCAAGGCTGATTTCCACCTGCCCCGGCGCAATGCGCGTGATGCTGGCGCCAAAAAGCTGCATCAGTCCTTGCTTCGCGAAACTCCCGCGCAGGCGCGCTTCCATGGCGGCGGGGTTGGTCACGTGCCAGCCCTATTCGACCTCAAGATTCGCGTAGATATTCTGGATATCATCGTGATCATCCAGAAGATCGAGCAGCTTCACCACATCCTTGGCGCGTTCCTCGTCCAGCTTGATGTCATTGGTGGACCACCATTCAAGCTTGGCCGCTTCCGCCGTGCCGAAGCGCGCTTCCAGCGCATCGCGCACCGTGGCGAAATCCTCAACACTGGTTGAGATTTCATGGCCGTCTTCGGTGCTTTCCACATCCTCGGCCCCCGCTTCAATCGCGGCTTCCAGCATGGCATCGGCTGAGGCAACATCAGGCTTGTAGCGCAGCACGCCCTTGCGTTCGAATTGGAAGGCGACCGAATTCGTCTCCCCAAGCGCACCGCCATTCTTGGCGAACATGGACCGCAAATCACCGCCGGTGCGGTTGCGATTATCTGTCAGCGCTTCGGCGATGATGGCAATGCCATGCGCGCCATAGCCTTCATAGCGCACTTCCTCATAATCCTCGCCCTGGCCAGCGGTGACGGCGCGCTTGATGGCGCGGTCAATCGTGTCGCGCGTCATATTCGCGGTCAGCGCGGCCTTGACGGCAGCGCGCAGCCTGGGGTTGGCCGCCGGATCGGGCAGGCCAATCTTGGCAGAGACGGTGATTTCGCGAATAAGCTTGCCAAAAGCCTGCGCCTTTTTCGCACCCTGGGCAGCCTTGCGGTGCATGACGTTTTTCGCGTGGGAATGACCGGCCATTGCCGCAACTCTCATTCAGGTAAGGGGGAACCTTGCGCAGCTTATATCCGTCCGGCAGGGGCGCGCCAAGCTGTTCAGACCAGAGGCATAACCGGCTCCAACCCGCCACCAATACGCAAGGGGGCGACACGGCGCGCAAGCCCCGTTGCGTCATCGGTTTCAACAAGTAATCCGCTGATCGTGGCTTCATTCTCAGCCGGGGCAAGGCGCTCCGCCGGCACCTTGCGCCAGAAGCGGATGGAAGCGCCGGCCTTTTGCATGCCGATCACGCTATCATAATCGCCGCACATGCCGGCATCGGTTTGAAACGCCGTGCCGCCAGGCAGGATGCGGTGATCGGCAGTCGGCACATGGGTATGGGTGCCAATCACAAGGCTCACACGGCCATCGAAACTATGGCCCAAGGCCTGTTTTTCCGATGAAGCTTCGGCATGGAAATCAATAATGACGGCCTGCACCGTGCCTTGCGGCCCCAGGCTATGCTGCGCCAATTCCGCCTGAATGGCGCGGAAGGGATCATCCAGCGGTTCCATGAATAGCCGCCCCATGGCCTGCAAGACCAAGGCGCGCCTGCCATCGGCCAGTACCGCCACCACCGCGCCCTTCCCCGGCGTGCCGGGCGGGTAATTCAGCGGGCGGATCAGGCGTGGCTCGCCTTCGATGTAGGGGATGATTTCCTTGCGATCCCATGCGTGATTGCCAAGCGTCAGCACATCAGCGCCCGCGATGAACAAGGCGCGCGCCATCTCCGGCGCCAGGCCAAACCCGTGGGAGGCATTCTCCGCATTCACCACCACAAGATCGAGCCGGAGTTTTTCACGCAAGCCCGGCAGGGTTACCGTGACGGCATCACGCCCGGCGCGGCCGACAATATCGCCAAGGAAAAGCAGCCTCACGCGGGGTCTCCACAAACGATCACGCCGGCTTCGGTGGCGATCAGGGGCAGGCGGAAATCCTGCGGGCCTGCCGGCACTTCAGCCATTTCCTGTCCCGCATAGGCGATGCCGATGGCTTTTGCACCCGGGAGCGCCGCCAGGGTGCGATCATAATACCCCCCGCCATAACCAAGCCGCCGCCCGGCACGGTCAAAGGCCAAAAGCGGCACGAGCAGGATATCGGGGCGCAATTCATCGTCAGAAAAGGGTTCCGAGGTGCCCATGGGACCAGCACGCAAAGCCGCGCCGGGCGTCCAGGCGCGAAAGGAAAGCGGCTGGCCGCGCGGCGGGGTTACGGGCAAGGCCAGGGCATGCCCGCGAGAGGCCAGGGCCAACATCAGGGGGCGCGGGTCCATCTCCTCCCCCATCGGCCAATAGCCGGCGATGATGGCGCCCGGCGGCGGGGCATAATGGGCCAGCACGGCCTCAGCCAGCCGCGCTGGCGCTTCGGCGCTGGCAAGCCCGGCCCGCCTGGCGCGTGCCAGCTTGCGCGCCGCCGCCTTCGCTGCCTGCAAAACGATATCCGATGCGGCGGCTGGGGCCTCGGTCACGCGGGATTCCTGCTGGCGAAAAGGGTGCGGAGCCACCATGGCCGCTGGCCTATCATCCTCCCAAGGCCTGCGTCAGCAGGTGGGCACCAGATACCCGAACCACGGTCCGGACAGAGCCAGCTCCCGGAGGATGTGCATTGGCCCCGGGGATGAATTGCCTGGCGCACCTGGCAGCCCCGCAGCTTCTAGTTAGGCTTCCTCAAGCCGTGCGGCAATGGCCTCAAGCTTTTCCGCCAGCCGAACCAAGCCATCCGCCATGGCCGGATCGGGTGCAGGGGCTTCGGCGGCAACGGCGCCGCCGGCCTTCAGCGCATCATTTTCCGCCTTCAGGTCCATTGCCTCATCGGCCAATTGCAAGGCGGCCAGCAACAACATGCGGGTTTCGCCGAATTGGATACCCATGGCCTTGAGGGCGGAGATGCGTTGATCCACCTCGGCGGCCATATTGGTCAGGTGCTTTTCCTGGCCATCCTGGCAGGCTACCGGATGAGCATAACCGCCGACACGGACCGTGACCTGCGCCATCAGCCCTGCTCCTCAAGGCTGCGCAGCTTGGCGATGGTGGAATCGAGCCGGTTGGCGAGGGCAGCGACAGCGGCCTTGGGTACCATATCGCCTTCGGTGGGCGGGGTGGCAGTGCGGCGGGCGTCCACGGCACGGCTGAGACGATCCAGCGCAGCTTCCAGCCGGACCATCGCCGCCCCCATTGTGTCAGCTTGCTGCTCGCTCATGCTTTTCCAAATGCCTTGGCGCCAAGGGTTCTTGCGGCTAAGGAACTGCTGAAATGCTTGGCATGCAAAGGCCTCTGGGTCAATGGTAAAGGCGTTTCTGAAGCTGCCGGCGGTGGTGGTGCATGGGCGCGAACACGCCGCTTGGGCGTTGCGGGTTGCGGATGGGCAGCCGGTGCTGCTGGTCTCGGCGCCCGGGGCCGCGCTGAACGTGGGGCCAGGCTGGTTCAAGGCAGTGCTGGACCAGGCGGCGGCGGCGCATCCCGGCGCGCCCTTCACCGCCGCGCTGGATTGCGCTGGCGCCCCAGGGGCCGCGCTGGCGGCGTTACGGGCTGGGTTCAAGCTGGTGATTTTCGATCTGGGGCACCCTTCTGCGGCCAGCGTGCTGGGCGCTGCCGCGGAAGCCGGGGCCGAGGTTCTGGGCACCAGACCGGAAGCGCTGGACCTTGGCGCGCTTGATCCGCGCCGGCGAGATGATGAAAGGCGCATTGCCGCGCTTTTCGCCACAGTACCGCCACAGGATCAGCCGAGATAACCCTCCCGTGACAGGGAATGGCGGCTGCGCTATCGCCGCTCCCGCCCTTAGAGCAACGAAAAGGAACCCAAGATGAAGCTGACGCGCCGCGTGAAGGAAATCCTCTCCTGGTATGAAAGCGACACACCCGGCACCAAGGCGAATCTCGCCCGCATCCTGATGGAAGGGAAGCTTGGTGGCACGGGGCGCATGGTGATTCTGCCGGTGGATCAGGGCTTTGAGCACGGGCCGGCGCGGTCCTTCGCACCGAATCCGGCGGCTTATGATCCGCATTATCATTTCGAATTGGCGATTGACGCGGGCCTCAATGCCTATGCCGCGCCGCTTGGCATGATTGAAGCCGGCGCCGCCACCTTCGCGGGTTCCATCCCGACCATCCTGAAGGTCAATTCATCCAATAGCCTTTCTACCACCAAGGATCAGGCCGTGACTGGCAGCGTGGCCGATGCGCTCCGCCTTGGTTGTTCGGCGATTGGCTTCACCATCTACCCGTCATCCGAGTATCAGTTTGAGATGATGGAAGAACTCCGCGAATTGGCGGAAGAAGCCAAGGCGGCGGGGCTTGCCGTGGTGGTTTGGTCCTATCCGCGCGGCCCGATGCTGGACAAGAATGGCGAAACTGCCTTCGACATTTGCGCCTATGCCGCACACATGGCCGCGCTGATGGGGGCGCATATCATCAAGGTGAAGCCGCCCACGGATGTGCTGAGCCTGGATGCGGCAAAGAAGGTTTATATCGAGCGCAAGATTGATGGCAGCGATCTGGCCAAGCGCATCAGCCATGTGGTGCAGGCCTGCTTCAATGGCCGTCGCCTGGTGGTGTTCTCGGGCGGTGAAGCGAAGGGCACGGATGCGTTGCTGGCTGAAGCGCGCGCCATTCATGCTGGCGGCGGCAATGGCTCCATCGTTGGTCGCAACGCCTTCCAGCGCCCGAAGGATGAGGCGCTGAAGCTGCTCGGCCAGATGATCGAAGTCTATAAGGGCAAGGCCTGAGGCCGGCCCGCCGGGCGGTGCGTGCCGCCCGGCTTGACCCGCAACGCGATGCGGGCGGAAATGGCCGCGTGACAAGGCGGCTTTTTGAATGACAGACGATTTTAGTGCGACGGGCTTGGATTTCACCCTGCCCGTGGCGACGCGCGGCTATCGCTGGTGGTATCTGGATGCGCTTTCCGATGATGGGGCGCATGGCATTACCATCATCGCCTTTCTGGGCACGGTATTTTCCCCCTGGTATGCCTTTGCGCGGCGCGGTGGCGGTGGCGATCCGCTGAACCATTGCTGCATGCATGTCGCCCTTTACGGCAAGCCGGCGCGCTGGGCGATGACGGATCGCCCGCGGGGCGCTTTGCAGCGTGGCGCGGATTTTTTGCAAATAGGCCCAAGTGCGATGCGCTGGGATGGCAGCAAGCTGGTGGTTGATCTTGCGGAAGTCACCGCCCCGGTGCCGGGCAAGTTGCGCGGGCGCGTCACACTTTATCCCGAAGCGCTATCGCACCGGGCCTTTCGGTTGGATGGCGCGGGGCGGCATCATTGGCAGCCGATTGCGCCGCGTTCGCGCGTGGAAGTCGCTTTCGACAATCCTGCGCTGCGTTGGTCCGGCTTTTCCTATTTCGACACGAATACAGGTATCGCACCGCTGGAGGAGGATTTCCTGTTCTGGGATTGGTGCCGCGCGCCAATGTCGGAAGCCACTGCCATTCTGTACAATGCATCGCGCCGCGATGGTTCAGCGCAATCCTTGGCGCTGCACGTGAACCGCGCGGGGGAAGTCGCCGATATGCCCATCCCCGCGCCCGCCATGATGCCGCCCGGGCTTTGGCGTGTGGCGCGCCCGACACGGTCTGAGGATGGCAAGGCAGAGCTGGTGCGCGCGCTGGTGGATGCCCCCTTTTATACGCGATCCGAAATCCGCACGCGGCTTTTGGGGCAGAATGCCATTGCAGTGCATGAAAGCCTGGCGCTGAACCGTTTTGATAATCTGGCGGTGCAGGCGCTGATGCTGCCCTTCAGGGTGCCGCGGGCGCGGGGCTGAAGCGGTGCTACCTGAAATCCCGGCTCGCGGGCAGCTTGGCCCGTGGCGGGCGGCGATCATCCTGCGGGCGGCGGATTTCATCCGCGCGGCCAAGCGCGGCTTCTGCCCAGCCGCTGCCTGCTTCGCGCAACAGCCCCTCCAGCAGATCGGAACGATCCACCAACCGGCGCGCAATCACGTGAATGATCGGCACTTCGGCGTGGCGATCCTCTCGTTCCACCCGGCCTTCCACTTGCAATAGCCGCGCACCACGCAGGGCACGCCGATCACGCGCGGCGATATCGGTATAGACCACCAGATTGGCGATGCCGTGTTCATCCTCGATGGTGATGAAAATCACGCCCTTGGCGGAACCGGGGCGCTGGCGCATCAACACCAACCCCGCCAGGCGCAGCAAGCGGCCGGATTTCCAGCTTTGCAAATCGCGCGTGTCGCGCAGCCCTTCGGCGCGGAGTTGCGCGCGCAACAACGCCAAGGGATGCCGGCCGAGCGTCAGGCCAAGCGCCGCGTAATCATGCACAATATGCTCGCCCTCATGTTCCAGCGGCAGAACGGGTTTCGCCTCGGGCAGGATGGGGGTTTCCTCGGCCAGCGCGGCATCCACGCCATCGCGCGGGGCGAAAAGCGGCAAGTCGCGCGGCGTGCCCCGCGCACCGCGCGCGGCCCAGGCCGCATCGCGGCGGAGCACACCGGGAAAGGCATTGGCGGCAGCGAGTGCACTCAAAGCACCTTGAGAAAGCCCGGCACGCCAGGCCAAATCCTCCACCGTCACGAAGGGTGCGCCATTGCGCGCGGCGCGGGCGGCAAGCAGCGCCTCGGCATCACGTTGCGCCAGCCCTGCGATCAAACGCAGCCCTAGGCGCAGCGCTAGGCCGCCCGCGCTTTCTGGCGCTTCTTCCAGGCTGCTATCCCAATCGCTGGCATTCACATCCACCGCACGCACAATCACGCCGTGGTCCCGCGCATCGCGCATGATCTGCGCCGGCGCGTAAAACCCCATGGGCTGGCTGTTCAGCAGCGCACAGGCAAAGGCCGCCGGGTGATGACATTTCAACCAGGCCGAGGCATAGACCAGATGCGCGAAGCTCGCCGCATGGCTTTCGGGGAAGCCATAGCTGCCAAAGCCTTCGATTTGCGCAAAGACACGTTCCGCCAATTCCCGCGCGTAACCGCGGCGTGTCATGCCGGCCACCAGCTTGTCCTTATGGCGCGTCACCAAACCCTGTTGGCGAAAGGTAGCCATGGCGCGGCGCAATTGATCCGCTTCTTCCGGCGTGAAGCCGGCAGCGACAATAGCCAAGCGCATCGCCTGTTCCTGGAATAGCGGCACGCCAAGCGTGCGCCCCAACACCTGCTTTAATTCATCAGGCGGTCCAAAGGCGGGATCAGGCGCTGGGTATTCCACCGCTTCCAACCCCTGCCGCCGGCGCAGATAGGGATGCACCATATCGCCCTGAATGGGGCCAGGGCGCACAATCGCCACCTGCACCACCAGATCATAAAAGGCGCGGGGTTTGAGGCGTGGCAGCATATTCATCTGCGCGCGGCTTTCCACCTGAAATACGCCCACGGAATCCGCACGCCGCAGCATGGCATAGGTTTCCGCGCAATCGCGCGGCAGGTTTTCCAAAGCCAGCGCCAGCCGCCGATGCCGCCCCAGCAAATCAAAACTGCGCCGAAGGCAGGACAGCATGCCAAGCCCCAGCACATCCACCTTCATGATGCCGAGTGCATCAATATCATCCTTGTCCCATTCCAAAACGGTGCGGTCTTCCATCGCCGCCTGCGTCACCACCGCCAATTCCGTGAGCTTGCCGCGCGTGATGACAAAGCCACCGACATGGGTCGCGGTATGGCGCGGGAAATCCTGCAATTCCTCAGCCAATTCCAGCGTCATCGCCAGGCGCGGATCACTGATGTCAAAGCCCTCATCCGCTGCCAATTCCGTGAGGCTCATCTCCCGCCCCGGCCCCCAGCCGGCCTTGGCGAGGCGCGCGGTGATATCCTCAGTCAGACCCATCGCCTTGCCCACTTCGCGAATGGCGCTGCGTGGGCGATAGCGGATCAAGGTCGCGCAAATCGCCGCGCGGTCGCGGCCATAGCGTTCATAAAGGTGCTGGATCACTTCTTCCCGACGTTCATGTTCGAAATCAATGTCGATATCGGGCGGCTCGCCACGGCTGGCCGAGACAAAACGTTCAAACAGCAAATCATGCTTTTCGGGATCAACTGCGGTGATGCCCAGCACATAGCAAACCGTGGAATTCGCTGCCGAACCGCGCCCTTGGCACAAAATGCCGCGCGTGCGGGCGAAGCGAATAATCTCATGCACTGTCAGGAAATAAGGCGCGTAGCCAAGATCATTGATCAGGCGCATTTCATGGGCGATGCGCGTGGTGATGGCACCCGGCACCTGCACCGGCCAGCGCGCCGCGACAGCTTCAGCAACACGCGCTTCCAGGCTTTGCTGCGCACTCAGGCCCGGGTCCAGCACCTCATCGGGGTATTCGTAGCGCAAATGATCCAGCGAAAAGCCGCGCGTTGTCGCCAGCACATCAAGGGTTGCTTGCAAAGCATCCGGGTAGCGCGCGAAAAGCCGCGCCATTTCGGCCGGTGATTTCAAATGGCGTTCGGCATTAGGCTCTGCCGCCTGGCCCAAGGCTTCCACGGTGCAGCGCAGGCGAATGGCACTCAGCACATCCGCGAGCCGCCGGCGCGATGGCACGTGATAACGCACGTTGTTGGTGGCAAGCAGCCGCGCGCCACACGCTTCCGCCAAGGCCGCGTGGCGGGCAAGTGCGGCCGCGTCATCGCCCAATAAGGGGCAGGCCACGGCAAGCAATGGCGGCAAGGCAAGGCGCAGCGCAGACAGGCGGCGCAAGGCGGCGGGTGCCACAGGCGGGATGGCGGCCAGCGCCATGCCCTCGGCCGCATCGCACAGCATGGCGAAATCCAGCCGGCATTCGCCCTTGGGCGCGGCCATACGCCCGGCCGAAAGCAAGGCGGTCAGCCTGCCATAGGCCGCGCGATCAGCGGGCCAAACTAACCATTCCGCGCCATCTTCCAGCCGCAGCCGGCAGCCCGGCGCAAAGGCGAGCCCCGCCGCCTTGGCCGCACCATGCGCGCGCACCACGCCGGCGAGGCCATTGGTATCGCAAAGCCCAAAGCCTGCATGACCAAGCGCAGCCGCCTGCTCCACCAATTCCTCGGGGTGCGAGGCGCCGTCCAGAAAGGAAAAATTGGATCGCGCCGCCACTTCCGCATAGCCAGGCGCGGTCATGGCAAATCGCCCTGCACCACCCAGCGCCCATCGGCATGACAAAGCCAGAGCCTTTCACCGGAAGCGAGTTGCACCCGGTGATAATCCCGCGCCGGCGGCAGCGCGCCGCCATGCCACCATTCCGCTTCCAGTCGTAGCGGGCCCTCGGCGCGGGTCAGCGCATAATGCCGCCCGCGCCAGCGGAGCGCAGCAGGCGCGCCTTCGGCAAAGGCCGTGACTTGCACGGCTTCCGGCCGGCGGCGCAGCAGCACCGGCGCAGCACGCGCCCCCCAGCCGGGCGGGGCGGGGCTGGGTGCTTCATGCGGGGCAGCAGCGCGCCATTGCCTCTCTGGCCAATGGCTCGGCAGCGGTGCGGGGCGGGCCAGGCGCAGCCTTTGGCCGAGCCGGTCCAGCAGCTGCGCCAAAACCCCATCCGGGCGCGGCGCGGCGCCCATGGGCAAGGCGCCCTGCCCTTCCGCGCCCATGGGGTCGGTCGCCAGGGCTTGCAGGGTGAAACGCTCAAAACCGAGTTCCGGCGCCAGGCTGGTCAGCGGTTCGGCGAAAAGCCGAGCAAGGTGCGCGGGGTCGCGGTTTGGCGCGCCGGTGCCGATTATCAGGCGCTGTTCCGTGCCATCCACGCGCCAGGCGGTCAGACACAACCGCCTTGCACCAAGCCCGGCGCGGGCCAGCCGCGCGCATAGCGCTGCCAGCAGCCGATCCAGCAAGGCGGCAATGGCCTCGGCGGTCAGGATCGGTTCCGGCAAGGCGCGGGTCACCGCCAGATCAGGCGGCGCGGCGATGGGGGTGATGGGCGGCGCGCGACGGCCCGTTGCGGCATCCAGCGCATCCAGCAAAGGCGCGCCAAAGCGCCGGGCGAGCGGCGCGCGGGGCTGGCGCAGCACATCGCCAATCACGCGCAGCCCAAGCCGGGCGAGGTCTTCCAGCATGGCGCCCGGCAAGCGCAGCGCTGTGCCAAGCGGCAGGGGCGCGACAGCTTTTTCTTCCGATCCGGCCTCGATAATCGGCGCATCGCGCCGCACCCGTGCGAGCGCCATGGCAGAAGCCGCCGCGCTGGCAATGGCGCCTTGGGCCGTGAGCCCCACCTCGGCCAGCTTGGCAGTAAGGCACGCGAGCAAAGCGGCCTCACCGCCGAACAGATGATCGCAGCCGGTAATATCCAGTAGCAGGCCATCGGGCGGCAGGGCAGCGCTGATCGGGGTGAAGCGCTGCGCCCAAAGCGCCAGATCGCGCAGCCCCGCGGCGCTGGCTTCCGGCATGGCGGGCAAAACCAGCAAATCGGGCAAAAGGGCTTCGGCATCGGCCAGCGCTTGGCCTGGCTCCAGCCCCGCTGCCGCGGCGTGATGATCCAAAGCAACCAAAAGCCGCCGCGCGCCCTGCCGCGCCCAAAGCGCCAGGGGTTGATCCGCCGGCAAATCGGGGCGGTTTTGGCGCAAATGCTCCGCCGCCCAGAAGGGCAGATGCACAGCTAGGTAACGCCGCGCGGGCTTCATGCGCCACCCGCTTCCAGATGCAGCATATTGGTCGCGGCGTTGAACGCCACATTCCAAGGCCCCGCCGGGGCACCACCGCGTTGGCGGAGCAGCGTCAGGCGCCAGCGCGGCGCGGCATCACTAGCTAGCGGGGCGATATGCCAGCGCGTACGCGCGGCGGAAGCACCCGCAGCACCATCCGGGCGGAGCAGCAGGCCAAAAACACCCCCGGCCTCGGCGGCCAGATGCAGGCGGCGCGTTGCGGTCAGATCAAGCCCCTGCCCGCTGCCGGCCATCAGCACGGCAGCGCCCAAGGCCGGGCAGCGCAGGGCTTCTTCCATGGCCCAGAGCGCTTCCGGCCAGCGCGCCGCCCGCGCCAGGATCAGCTTGTCCGGCGTGAGGCCAAAGGGCAGCAGCCCCGGCGGCCAGACAAGATTCGATTCCTGTTCGGTTGCAATCCACAGCACCTGCCCACCGCAATTCGCCAGCAGAATGGCGGCAAAAGCCACGCCAGATCCGGGACTTGCGGCGCAAACTTCATGTAACGCACCACGCGCCAGGCCAGCCCCGATCAAGCTATTGTCAGCAAAAACCGGAATGGGCGCGCTGGCATGGCCCCCAGGGGCGCGGGTGGTCAGCCCGGCCAGGGTATCGCGCAGCCGGGCCAGGGCAGCGTTGCGGGGGGAAAGAGGATCGGCGGCAGTCATGGGAAAGAAAGCTTATCAAAAGAACAAAATAAGAACAAGTCCTATGTTGTGGCGCCCCCTGTTCCCTCCCGCGCCGGGATTTCCCATAGTGCCATCACAGCAGAAAGGAGGCCCCGATGGCCCAACCCCTCGATAAGGCGCATTTCGAAGCCCTGATGGCCCAAGCCGGGCTTGACCTGACGGAAGCGGAAAAGGAAGGCATCCGCGCCGCTTCCATCCACACCCAGGCGGCGGCCGCGCGCGTGCGCACCCCGCGTGAGGTCTCAGTGGAATCCGCCACCATCTTCACCCTGAAGGGGGCAGGCGCATGACCAGCTTCCCGACCATTGCGAGTGCGGCGCGCGATATCGCCGCGAAGCGCATCTCCCCCGTTGAATTGATGAAGGATCATTTGGCGCGGTCGGAGAAGCTCAACCCGGCGCTGCATGCCTTCATCCGCTTCACGCCGGAGATTGCACTGGAACAGGCACGCGCGGCGGAAGCGCGGCAAGTCTCGGGCGCGCTGCGCGGGCCGCTTGATGGAATCCCCATTGCCCATAAGGATATTTATGAGACGGCGGGCGTTACCACCACCGGCCATTCCCGCGTGCTGGAACATCATGTGCCGAAGGCGGATTCTGCCGTGGTGCGGCGCTGGCGCGAAGCGGGCGCGGTGATGCTGGGCAAGCTCGCCACGCATGAATTTGCCTGGGGCGGGCCTTCCTTTGATTTGCCCTGGCCGCCCGCGCGCAATCCCTGGAATACGGAATGCTTCACCGGCGGGTCTTCTTCCGGTACCGGTGCGGCGGTGGCTGCCGGCATGATCCTGGGCGGCACGGGGTCTGACACGGGGGGTTCCATTCGCGCGCCGGCATCGCTTTGCGGCATTGCCGGCATCAAGCCGAGCTACGGCTTGTGTTCGCGTACCGACGTGTTGCCCCTCTCCCAAAGCCTGGACACGACAGGGCCCATGGCCTGGACGGTGGAAGATTGCGCGCTGCTATTGGATGCCATGACCGGGCATGACGCCAGCGATCCATCATCGGCCAATCGCCCGCGGCCTGATCTGCTTTCCGGTCTCAATGGCGGCGTGAAGGGGCTTCGCATTGGCGTGATCCGGCATTTCCATGAGGATGACTGCAAAGTGAGCCCCGGCATGGCCGCAGGCATCGCGCATCTGACCAGCACGCTTGCCGCGCAGGGGGCGGAAATCCGCGACGTGAAGCTGCCGCCGCTTGCTGATTTCAACGCGGCCGGCTGGCTTATTCTAGCCGCTGATGCCTATGCGGTGCATGAGACATGGATGCGCGAAAAATACCGCGCCTATGGCGAGTTTTTGCGCGAAAGGCTGGCGCTGGCTTCGACCATCACCGCCGCAGATTACATCCAGGCGCAGCGCCGCCGGCGGGAGCTGTGCGATGCTGTTGCTGCGGCGATGCGCGATTGCGATTTGCTGGTGACGGCCGCGCAACCCGGCGAAGCGCGCCCCATTCATCAGATGACGAAATGGGCGTCTTTTGAGGTGCCGAATTTCACCATCCCCTTCAACCTGACCGGCCAGCCGGCGCTGACGGTCTGCACTGGCTTTGGTGCGGGCGGCATGCCGGTGGGCGCGCAGATTGTGGGCAGGCCGTTTGAGGACGCGACAGTGCTGCGCGCTGGCCAGGCTTATGAATTGGCGGCGGGGTGGCGCGCGAAGCGTCCGCCGATGGCGGGCTGAAACAGAAACGGCGCAGCCGCACGGGCTGCGCCGTTTTACGTATCACCCGCTATTCAACGCATCGGGCGCATATATTCCATGGACATCTGCGATGGGTTCTGAATGCCCATCATCGCCATGTTGCGATCAATCTCCTCGGACAACAGCCCAATCGCGTGCTTGACGCCTTCTTCGCCGGCCACCGCGGCGGCACAAAGCATGGGGCGGCCGACAAACACGAAGGAAGCACCAAGCGCCAGCGCCTTCAGCACGTCACTACCGCGGCGCACGCCACCATCATACATCACCGTCATGCCACCGGCATCGCGCGCGATTTCAGCAAGGCTCCGCAGGCCGGAAATTGTGCCATCCAATTGCCGTCCGCCATGGTTGGATACCATGATGCCATCCGCCCCCGCATCCCGGCACATGCGCGCATCTTCGGGGGAGATGATGCCCTTCACGACCAGCTTGCCTTTCCAGCGCCGGCGGATCAGTTCCAGATGCTCCCACGCCAGACCATCGCGCGCGCCAAAGGCGCGCATGAGCGTGCGGGAGACGATGGGCGGCCCGCGCCCGGCATCCATATTCTCAAAATGCGGCATGCCGTGCTTCAGCATGGTCTTGAAGAAGGTGTTCATCACCCAGCCCGGATGCGTGATGCCATCCCAGAGCAATTGCGGCGTGGGCTTCAGTGGAATGGAATAGCCATTGCGCACATTGTTTTCGCGGTTGGATGAAACCTGCACATCCACCGTCAGCACAAAGGTCTTGAAGCCGGCGGCTGCCACACGGTCCACCAGCGGTTCAATGCGCTCAGCCTCTCCGGGCAGATAGGCCTGATACCAGGCATCCGGATTGGCCTTCGCCACATCTTCCAGCGGGATCAGCGAAGATGCGCTCATGATCATCGGCACATTGCGCGCGCGGGCAGCTTGCGTCAGCACCAGATCGCCGCGATAGGCGACCAGCGCGGAAGCGCCCATGGGCGGCAGGCCGAAGGGCGCGTCATACTCCTTGCCAAACAGCGTTGTCTTCAGATTGCGCCCGCGCGTATCGCGCAGCACGCGCGGCACAAAGCCCCATTCCTGGAAGGCCTCGCGATTGTCGCGCAGTGATGCATCGGTCTCAACCGCGCCCGAGACAAAACCGCCAATGCTGCGCGGCAGATAGCGCGCGGCGGCGGCTTCAAAATCCGGCAGGCTGAGATAGCGACGCACGGACGCGGGCGGCGGCGGTGGGCGCGTCTGGCTCAGGTTTTGCGGGGCGGTGGGCGCCTGGGCCCATTCGGGCGAATTCGCCGTCATTGAAGATTCCTTGGACTGACCTGTCTCGGCGCTTTTATTGCTCGGAATTGCGCGGCAGGCCAGCCCAAGGGCGGTAATTTCAGGGCCAAAGCGGGCGAATCACGTGCTCATAGAGCGTGAAGGCGACCTCAATCCCCACCAGCACCACCACCGCGGCTTCCAGCCCAAGTGCCCGCCTTGCTTGCAACAGGGAGAGCAGCGTCTGGATCGCATCGCCGATCCAGACGAGCTTGCGTTCCAGCGCGGCGCCCCTTTCGCGAAGCTCATATTCATCCGAAAGCCGGGCATGGAGCCGTTCCAGTTCCGGGTGATCCCAAAGCACTTCGGGCTTATCCGCGGCCTCTACCCGCGCCAGGTTGCGGCTATGGGCGGAAAGCGCATGGCCAATCTGCCGATGCAAGGCGCGGGAGGAAAAGCGCAGCCGGCCGGCCGCCCGCAGGTCCGCAACGGCGGGTTCCAGCCGGTCCAGGGCCTCGGCGATGCGGGCTTCCTGCTGGGCGAGGGCCGCGCTTTTCGCCAGCGCATCGGCAACAACGGCAAGGCGTTCCGGCGCTGAATCGCAAAGCTGAATCACGCCTTGGGCATCAACGCCGTCGCGTTCGGCGCCAAGCGCGACCAGCGCGGTTTCCTCGGCCATGCTATCGGCGGGGTTGGTGATGCGCGGGCCAAGCGCTGCCAGCAAAGCGGCTTCGTCAGCGGGATCAGCGCCAAAAATCACCACCGCACCCCATCGGAAGGCAAAGGCGCTAATGGCCGCCGGGGCAGCTATGGGCACAGGGTCTGCCATGGCGGTGCCGCCCGGGCCAAGGCCGCGATGATCCAGCCTTTCACCGAGTATCACGGCGCGGGCGCGCAATAGGGAGCTTGGCGCGGCATTGGTTTGGCCCAAGCCGGGGTCTTCTGTGCCGCGCGGCATTTCCTGCATGCGAAGAACTTAGCGTATTTTCAAGCCAAGTGGAAAACTTGGCTGTGCGGAAAAACCTAACCACCGATCTCTCCGCCATCCTTTTTCACAATGGCAATCACGGCAGGCCGCGGCGGTACGCCTTCGGCGAAATCCGGCCAGCGCGTGGAAGGCCGTTCAAAGGTGGAACCCGAATCTTCACCGGGATGCTGGATCGCCAAGAAGATCGTCTTGTTGTCCGGCGTGAAGCAGGGGCCGCAAACTTCCGCCCCGGTCGGCGCCTGATAGAAAAGCCGTGTCAGCGCACGGCCATGGCCGGATGTATCGGCCGCATAAAGCGCATCCGCCACGCCCGCGGCATTGGGCGCGCCATCGGTGGCGATCCAGATGCGGCCCTTGCTGTCAAAGGCGCAATTATCCGGGCAGGAAAGCCAGCCGCGATCCGATGTCGCGCGATGATAGCGCGTGCCGGCATCAATCCCCGGTGCGCCCGCCATCAGGAAAAGCCCCCAGCGCATTTCGCGCGCTGCGTGATCAACCCGCGGCGTGCCGGCACCGGGTGGGATGATTTCCACCACATGACCATGCTGGTTATTGGCGCGCGGATTGGCGGCATTCACCTGTTCCGCACGGCGATTGCTGTTGTTCGTCAGCAGCACATAAACGCGCCCGGTGGCGGGGTTGGGTTCCACATCCTCTGGCCGGTCCATGGGCGTGGCGCCCAAAAGGCTCGCGGCTTGGCGGGTATGGATCAGCACATCGGCTTGGGATTGGAAGCCATTGGCCGGCGTTAGCGGCCCCTGGCCCTGCACCAGATCAAGCCATTCCACCCGGCCATCATCATGGAACTTGGCGACTGAAAGCACGCCTTCATCCAACAGGTCGCGATTGGCGGCGCGATCATTCGGGTTCCAGGGCCGTGCGGTGACGAAGCGATAGACGAAATCAAACCGCTCATCATCGCCCATATAGATCACCACACGCCCATCGGCATTGATGGCGTGATGGCAGCCTTCATGCTTGAAGCGGCCAAGGGCCGTGCGCTTCACCGGCACCGCATTCGGATCATAGGGATCGAATTCGACAATCCAGCCGAAGCGGAAGGCCTCATTCGGTTCCTTTTCTACGTTGAAACGATCAATGTGCCGCGGCCAGGAATAGGAAGCCTCATTGCGGATGCCATAGCGGCGGAAGCTTTCGGCATGCGGCGTTTTCGCGATATCGCCGCCGAAATAGAGGTTGAAGTTTTCCTCAGCGGTCAGCACTGTGCCCCAGGGCGTATTGCCCCCGGCGCAGTTATTGAGTGTACCGAGCACCTGCCGCCCCGAGGGGTCGGCCTTGGTCTTCAGCAAATCATGCCCGGCAGCGGGGCCGGAAATCTGCACTGGCGTCGCAGCCGTGATGCGGCGATTGAGCCGGCTATCCTTCACATAGCCCCAACGGCCATTTTCCTTGCGGATTTCGACCACGGAAAGCCCATGGGCCATGATCTCTGCTTCGGCCTGCTCGGCATTGACGCGCTGGCGGGAAGCGCTGCCGCTGCCAAGCCCGACCCACATCAGACCGGGATTGGTGTATTCGTGATTGACCACCAAAAGCCCGTGATCGCTGCCCTTGCTGCCCTGCGGCAGCGGGAAGAAATCGAGGTAGTCATTGTTATAGCCGAATTGCAAAGCCTGCGCGGCGGGCGTGGTTCTGCCCGCTTCGAAAGCAGGCGCGCCCGGCAGCACGGGGTCACCCCAGCGGATGATGCTTTGCACTTCATAACCATCGGCCACCGAATCGCGCTGCGCGAGGGCGCGCGGCGGTTCGCTGAAGGTGAGGCTGGAAGGGCCGCCCGAGAGCGGCACCGCGGTTTGCGCCTTCACCTCACTGGGAAGGCCCGCCGCAAGCGCGGCGAGCGCGGCTGCGGAGATCAACAGGCCGCGCCGGCCATAGCGGGCTTCAATGATCTCAGTGATCGGGGTTTTGGGGTCGGGATTGCTGCCGATATTTTCAATTTCGTCGAAGGCTTCGAAATCATTCGCTTGGGGGGTGATCTGCGCCATTCTCTCTCTCCCGTTTCCGCTGGGTCTACGCTGAGCAAAGATTTAGGGGGGCGGCGCAGCGGCAAAAAGCAGCGAATTGTGAAGCTTTCGCGACATCGTGCGCTAACCGCCTTGGCTCAACGCGACCACGCCACCACGCGGTGGCTCACCGTCACGGAAATGCGGCCAACGGCTGCGCGGTGCGGCGAATTGCGCACCCATGCTGGCACCTGGATGCGCCACGCCGGCGACCCAGGCGGCGGCCCCCGGCACTGTCGCCACACCGCCCAAGGCAGCGCCAATCGGCACCGCATAAGCAAGGCTCGGCTGGCCGCGCGTGGGGCCTTCCACGGGCAGCACATAAAGCGCATCGGGCAGCGGGCTATCGCGCGCGGGCTGCGCCGTGCCGAGCAAGAGATTGCCCTGCGTATCCAGGCAGATGCTGGTGGGCGCCATCGGCCACGCGGGGACCGTTGCGGGTTCTCGCCCAGCGCGCGAGCGTTGCGGTGCGCGGCCTTCGATCAGGCTTTCGACAATCGCCGTATCGGCGGCCGGGTTGCGCGCCGCGAACAGTATCTCCACCACCGCGCCGGCCGGGTTGCGGGCACTTTCGCGAAGTGCCAGGCACAGCCGCGCACCATTCGGGTCCAGCGCCAGCGCGACAGGTCTGCCGAGGCTATTGGCCCCGCGCGCTACCGCCGCAGCATAGGGTTCCGCATCGGCTGGCAGCGCGATCCAACGCAGCGTGCCCGCTTCGAAACGTGCCGCATAAAGCGCGCCCTGATCCAGCGCATGCGGTTCCGTCGCCGGCCCATCGGAGATGAAGCGAAACAGCAAACCACCTTCCCGCCCATCCGCAAGAAACACTACGGCGCGACCATCGGCCGCTTGGGCTGCCGCGACGTCGCGCGCGCCAAGCCTGCCAAGGGCGGCGCGCTTCACCGGCACGGATTGCGGCTCGAACGGGTCAAGTTCCACCACATGGCCCGCCTGCGTGGCTTCAACCCCCGGCAGGCGTCGTGCCCAGGCGTTACCCTCGCCTTCGGTCAGCAGCAGGCTGCCCCAGGGCGTTGCTGAACCGCCGGTGACGCCAAACACACCGCGCGCCGGACCGCCCGCGCCACCCATGCGGCAGAGCGTGCGCGCATGCAGGCGGCGCATCTGAAAGCCGCCTTCCGTCACCAGCCAAACGCCGCCGCGACGCTGGATATTGATCAGGCTTGCCCCCTGCATGGCGCCGGCAATTTCCGGCCGATCCCGCCCATCGGGGAAGGCCATGGCGGGATCGAGTGTCGGATGACCCACCGCCAACACGGCGCGCGGAATGCCATCCTCGACACGCGGAGAGGCCATCGCGGCCACCACGCGCGCATCCCAGCCGAATTGCCCTTCCGCGGCAGCAAGGCTTGGCGAAAGCGGCGTGAAGGGCGGCGCATCATAGGCAACGCGATCGCCCCATTGGATCAGCAAATCGCGCTTGATGCCCGCACTTGGCGCATCATCCAGCCGTTGCGCGATACCAGGCGCGCCCTGCGCGAGGGCGCGCGCGGCAGGGAAGGCCGCCGCACCCGCCAGCAGGGCGCGGCGGTGGATCACGGCGCTTCCTCGATCACCGGTGGCAGATGCACGCGTACGGGCGGCAAGGCGGCGGTCCATTTCTCAACTTCGATCAGGCAGGATTGCGCCGATGGGCCCTGGCCGAGCTTGGAGGTACCGACATCCGCCGTCAGCACATTCGGATTGCCATGCACGCACATGCTGCCGGGCACGCCGGCTTCCAGCGGATCATACCAGGCGCCGGTCGCCATCATAGCAACGCCACGCATCAGGCCAGGATCAAGCCGCAAGCCACCCAAGCAGGCACCACGATCATTGAACACGCGCACAATATCGCCATCCTTCAAGCCGCGCGCGGCAGCGTCTTCCGGGTTCAGCATGATGGGCTCGCGCCCCGCGATTTTATTCGCGGCGGCAACCCGCCCGGTATCCAATTGCCCATGCAGCCGCGTGGCGGGTTGGAAGGACAGCAGATGCAACGGATGGCGCTTGGCTTCCGGCGCGCCGAGCCATTCGCGCGGCGCGATCCAAACCGGATGGCCCGGCGCGTCATCATAACCAAAGCTCGCGATGGTTTCGCTGAACAATTCGACCTTGCCGGAGGGTGTGTCGAGCGGGTTGGCTTCCGGATCGGCAGCGAATTCGGCGAATTGGGTATATTCCTCCCCGCGCGCGGGCGCATCGGCTTCCCAAAAACCCTTCTCCCAGAAGGTGTCGAAGTCAGGCGTTTCCTTGCCCATGCGCGCGCAATGGCGGCGCCAGCTTTCAAACAAGTGGCGCAACCAGGCTTCCTCATTCCGCTGTTCGGTGAAGCGTTCGCGGTAGCCCAATTCTTCCGCGATATCGGCGAGCATGTCGTGGTCGTTACGCGCCTGACCGATCGGTTCGATGGCTTTGTGCATGGCGCGCAGAAACCGATCGCGCCCGCTGCTCGCAATATCATTACGCTCCAGCGTGGTGGTGGCGGGCAGCACGATATCGGCGTGGCGCGCGAGTGATGTCCACCAGGGTTCCTGCACAATGATGGTCTCGGCCTGCGCCCAGGCGCGCAGCATGCGGTTCAAATCCTGATGGTGATGGAAGGGATTGCCACCGGCCCACCAGATGATGCGCGTATCGGGGAATTGCAGCACGCGGCCATTGAAGTGATGCTCGCCACCGGGGTTTTCCAGCATTTCCGTAATGCGCGCGACAGGGATGAAGAAGCCGGTGGGGTTTGGCGTTGCCGGCATGGCAAAGCTTGGCACTTCGCGCCGGGGCTGGCCCATGCCATTCACGCTGCCATAACCGAAAGCAACACCTTGGCCTGGCTTGCCGATCAGCCCGAGCATGGCCGCAAGCGCGGTCAGCATCCAATAGGGTTGCTCCCCATAATCCGCGCGCTGCAAGGACCAGGTCGCGGTCAGCATGGCGGGCTGTGTCGCGATTTCCGCCGTCAGCGCGCGAATTTTCTCCGCCGGGATGGTGGTGATCGTTGCGGCCCATTCGGGGGTTTTCGCCACGCCATCGCTCTCGCCCGTGATATAAGCGCGCAGCCTGTCCCAGCCGACGCAATGGGACGCGAGGAAGTTCTTATCCTCCCACCCGCGCGCCAGGATTTCATGGGCCATCGCCAGCAGCAGCGCGGTATCCGTGCCAGGGCGGATCGGTGTCCATTCCGCGCCGGCCCAATCCGGCACATCCGCCCGCGCGGGGGAGATTTGCAGGAAGCGCAAGCCTGCCGCGGCAGCGGCGCGCAAATTCATTTCATTGCTGTGCTGGCCCGCACCGCCTGAGGTGACATAGCCATTGCGAATGGGCAGCCCGCCCAGGCACAACATCACCTTGGAGTAGCGCGTGATCGCTGCCCAATCCGTGACCTTGCCAAGCAGCACCTCATTGGTGCCGAGGATATGCGGCAGCAGCGCCTGCGCCGCCGCATAGGAATAGGCATTCACCTGCCCCGTATAGCCGCCGCCCAGCCCCAGAAAGCGTTGCAATTGGCTGCGCGCATGGTGAAACCGCCCGGCCGAGGACCAGCCATAGGACCCGCCCATGATGGATTTCGGCCCAGCTTCGGCGCGCACGCGGCGGGTTTCTTCCGCAACCAGCCGCACCGCCTTGTCCCAGGATACCGGCACAAAGGGATCACCCCCGCGCAAAGCCCCGCGCCGGCGGCCTTCCAGCCAGCCCTTGCGCACATAGGGGCGGTCTATCCGCGCCGCGCTATGTACCGCATCGGGCATGGCTTCGATCAGCGAACCGGGAAAAGGGTCCCGATGGAAGGGCTTCACCCCCACCAGCCGGCCATTTTCCACCACCGCGTCAAAGCTGCCCCAATGGGCGGCATGGGGTTTGATTTCGGTCATGAGATGCCTCCGTGGGGGTAATGTGACGCGCAGCGGGGCTAAGGGCAACGCTTTCCTCTTGGGTATTGGGCCAAGGCGTGTCTTAATCAGGCTTCTGATCAGGTTCGAGGAAGCCAAAACATGACCCCGCCCCGCAATTCCAATGCCGTTCGCGACATTGCCAATGTGCTGCACCCCTATACCGATGCCAAGGCGCATCAGATCAACGGCCCGCTGGTGATCAGCCGCGGCAAGGGCGTGCGTATTTTTGACGATCAGGGCAAGGAATACATCGAAGCCATGGCGGGGCTGTGGTGTACCTCGCTCGGTTTTGACAATGAACGCCTGGTGCAGGCCGCGGCCAACCAGATGCGTAAGCTTCCTTTCTATCATTCCTTCACGGCCAAATCGCATGAGCCGATGATCGATCTGGCGGAGATGCTGATTGAGCGCGCGCCGGTGCCGATGAGCAAGGTGTTCTTCGCCAATTCAGGGTCTGAGGCGAATGACAGCGCGATCAAGATGATCTGGTACATGAATAATGCGATTGGCCGGCCGGAGAAGAAAAAGCTGATTGCGCGCCTGAAAGGCTATCACGGCATTACGCTGGCGGCGGCATCACTCACGGGTTTGCCCGCCAATCACAAGCTGTTTGATGCGCCAATCGCGGGCGGGCGTTTCCATCACGTTGGCACGCCGCATCACTACCACAATGCCAAGCCCGGCGAATCGGAAGAAGATTTCGCGACACGCCTCGCGGAAGAACTCGACGCCTATATCGTCAGTGAAGGGCCGGAGACGGTCGCGGCCTTCTGGGCGGAACCGACCATGGGCGCGGGCGGCGTGATTGTACCGCCGCGCACCTATTTCGAGAAAATCCAGGCAGTGCTGAAAAAGCATGATGTGCTGTTTGTGGCCGATGAGGTGATTTGCGGTTTTGGGCGCACCGGCAATTACTGGGGCTGCCAGACCTTTGGCATCACGCCGGATATTCTGGTTTGCGCCAAGGCGCTGTCTTCATCCTATCTGCCGATCTCCGCCGTCATGGTAAATGAACGGGTCTTCCAAGGCATTGCGGAAGGGTCTTCCGCGGTTGGCACTTGGGGCCATGGCTTTACCTATTCCGGGCATCCAGTGGCGGCTGCGGTCGCGATTGAGACGCTGAAAATCTATGATGAGATTGACCTGATCGGCCATGTGAAATCCGTGGGTCCGCATCTGCAAAGCGAATTGCAGCGCCGCTTCGCCAATCACCCGATGGTGGGTGAAGTGCGCGGTGTTGGCATGGTGGGCGCGATTGAATTGGTGGAAGACAAGGCCGCGAAGAAAAACTTCGATCCTGCGCGCAAGATCGGTCCACGTTTGGTGAAGCATGGCGAAGAACAGGGCGTGATCCTGCGCGCCATGATGAATGACAGCATCGGTTTCTCGCCGCCGCTGGTCATCACCAAGGATGAGGTGACGGAAATGCTGGACCGGGTTGAGCGTTCGCTTGATGCGCTTTCGGTGGAATTGCGGCGGGAGAGTATTGCGGCGGTGTGACGCCGACGCGCGGCGTTTAGTTACGTGAGCCCCGGTGCTGCTGGCGCCGGGGTTTTTCATTTCAATTCAAGTAAAGCGGCCGCGTCACGGCGGTGCTGCCTTCCATTCCCAACAACTCCAGCCTGCCCGTTGCCGGGGACATCATGGCTGCAAGCCGCGACCCTTCATTCGCGATGGGCGGCTTGAGCCAGCCGAAATCGCTTGGCACTGGCCCGGCGAGTAGCGCCGTCATGGCGGCATGGCGTTCGGCGCTATAGCGCCAGCGCGGTGCGCCGGGATTGGCGATGCCCTGCCAGCCATTGGCGGCGGCCGCGATGGGCGCTGCGGTAATCACGGCATGGGATGCCTCGGCCCTTTCAATCACCGCGGCTTCCCCGGGCTTGATGCCGGCCAGGGAAAAGATGGCGCCGGCCGCGAGCGGCGTATCGCGCAGCATGGCAAGGGCGGCGGCGTAATCCGGCGCGGTGTCGCACACCAAGCGCAGCAGATGCGCCGGCGGCAAGCCGCGATGGCGCCAACGCTCTGGCCGAATGGCCAGCCAATCCACGGCAAGCCCCAGGAAAGGTGCACCCGCACCCCGCGCGGCACGCGCCAAGGCGCCCTCCGGCAAAGGCGGTTGATTGATGGCAATGGCGAATCGCCCTGGGGCCAGCGCGGTAATGGACCCGGCAAAGCCCGGCCAGCCGAGATTGAGCCACTCGCCCGCCGGCCCAGCCTGGCGAAAGACGCAAAGCTGCTCCCCAAGCCCCTTCAGATCCCAATCCAGCACGCGCAGCATGAAGGGCGCATCTGCTGCACCAAGCCCCGCCGTGCAGCCCCATTCATAGGAAAGGTTGAGCGCATGCCCGCCAGGACCTGGCAGGGCTTCCGCAATTGCCGAGATTTCCGGCAGCAGCGGATTGCCATTGCGCGCCAGCCAACGCCGCGAAGCCCGATCCGCCAAGGCGAGGCCCGGCGCCGTATAGCGCGCGCGTGCGCCGCGCCAGAGCGCCTCCGCGCGCATTGGTGCGGCATGCAGGGCGGCCAAGGCGGGGGCGCTTTCCTGACGGAGATCAAAAACGGGGATGTTGGGTAGCATCGGCATGGGTTCCGTATCGGCGATCATTTGCCCGCGCCGGCGGGTGTCGGAAACATTTGTCGCTTCGGCACTTTTGGAAAGGGTCGCTATCGCTGCACCCATACCGATTGCGCCGAAGGCCCGCCTATGGAGTGAGTTTATGGGCGTTCCATGGGAAGTAGTCTTGCGGATTTGTTCGCCTGAGGCATCTATTTTTCTGTGCGCCATCGAACGCCTCCAAACATATGCCGCATCGCAGAGTAGCAGTATCTCCGGTTCATCATTTTCCCTTGGGCGATACTTCAGACATCAAAATGTCTCAGGGTTTCGTGACAATAATCAGGCAGTGCATCTGGCGATGACGCAAGGTGAATGCAACCTTGAATTTGCCCCGATTGGCGGCCGCATTTTCGCGCCAAATGAAAGCCTTCGGTGCTCCTAAATATGACCGCGCATGATGGCTTAGCTTATAGTCGCGCCGCGTAATCTGGTGCTGCTGGTGCGGGCATGCTCTAAGCCCGCCTCATGTCGCATCCCGGCCTGCCAATTGCCATCGCCCTTCTTGCTGCGCCCTTCGTGGCGGTGTTGCAATCCAAGGCCATGGCGCCGCTGGCGCTGATCCCCATGGCCATCACGCTTGGGCTTGGCTGGCGCGCGGGTTGGCGGCCAAGCCTGCCGCGCAGCCCGGTGCTACTGCTTGGCCTGCTGCTTGTAGGGTGGGGGGCTATTACCGCGCTTTGGGCGCCGGAGCCTGGGCGCGCGGCGCTGCTGGCGCTGACTTTGGCCGCGATGATGCTGCTGGCGCATGGCGCGGCGGGGGCGGCGCAAGGGGTGCGGCTGCTGCCCTGGATCGGCGTTGGACTTGTTTTTGGCCTGACCGCAGCTTTTGCGGATTGGCAAAGCGGCAATGCGCTGCGCGCTGCCGTGCGCGGGCTTAAGGAAGTGCCGACAACGCTGATGTTCGGGTTGAAGCCGGCGGCCTCTCTCATGGCGTTGCTACTGCCGATGGGTTTTGCCCTTCCCTGGCCATGGTTCGCGCGCGCGGCGCTACTGGTGCTGGGGGCGGGTGTACTGATCAGCCTGCCCGGGGAAACCGCGCGGCTGGCGACGATTGCCGGGTTGGGCGCGGCGGTGCTCAGCCTGGCGGCGCCGCGCCTGGTGCCGAAATTGGTCGGGGCAGGGGTGGGGTTGGTGATCCTGCTGATGCCCTTCCTGGTTGGCCTTGTGCCACAAATCCCCTCGGCCAACCTGCCGCCCTCGGCGGTACATCGGCTGGTGATCTGGGATTTCGCCGCCCACCGCATTGCCGAAAAGCCGCTGACAGGCTGGGGGCTGGAAGCCAGCCGCGCCATGCCGGGCGGGCGGGCGCAGCCGGATGCCGCGACACTTGATCGCTTGAACATCACCACACCGGCGCAGCGCGAATTTTTGGTGCTGCCGCATGTGGAGGTGATGCCGCTGCACCCGCATAACGGCGCCTTGCAGCTTTGGCTGGAATTGGGTGGCATTGGCGCCCTGATCGGCGCAGCGCTAATGCTGGCGCTTGGCTTTGCGGCATCGCGGAGCGCGGCACCAGCCGTGGGGGCAGGCATGCTCGCCTCGGCTGCGGTAACGGGAATGCTCTCCTTCGGGCTCTGGCAAGCCTGGTGGTTTGCGAGCCTATTGCTGGCGATTGTGTCGCTGACGACACAAAAGGGCATCGGGAATCCTCGGTAAGGGCTCTACCCCCCAAAACGCGCAAATTCTCGCGCCAAATCCTCATAAATCGCGCGCTTGAATTCCACCGCCAGCGCAGGCAATTCCTGCAACTGCGCCCAGCGCCAAGCGTCGAATTCCGGGTGCGGACCAAGATCAAGCCGGATGTCGGCATCATCACCCAGAAAGCGGAGCGCGAACCATTTCTGCCGCTGCCCGCGATACTTGCCGCCAAGCGCCTTGCCGATCAGTTCTGTAGGCAGTTCATAGATTAGCCAACGCGGATGTTCGGCCAAAATCTCGGCCTTGGCGGTGCCGATTTCTTCTTCCAATTCGCGAAACACGGCAATGGCAGGGTCCTCACCGGCATCCATGCCGCCTTGCGGCAATTGCCACCCGCCCGCCGCCCCTTCGGCATTGGGCAAATCAGCGCGCCGCGCCACGAGCACCTGACCCGCTGCATTGAACAGCAGTGCGCCAACATTATCCCGATAGGGCAGCATCATTGCGTGCGGGTTTCCGCAGTCTCGGGCGGGCGCCTGATCAGCACCGAAATGGGGGCCAGCACAATCCCGCGCCGTTCAAGCCCTGCTGCCCAGGCCACCAGCCGATCCACCACCACCGGCGTTGCGGCATGCGCGAGGCCAAGCGCTGAACCGCGCGCCTTGGCTATTGTTTCAAGCTCACCAAGGCGGCGTTCGATTTCGGTGCGGGTTGCTGGTTCATCCAGAATCACATCCACCGCGCGCCCCCAGGCGCGGGCCGGCCCGGCAACACCCGGGCGGGCATCCACAAACAACAAGCCGCGATTACGAAGCGATTCCTGCAGCGCGAGATAGCTTTGTTCCATGGCGGCGAAACGTTCGCCCCGCATGCCGCCAACCACGCCAATGGTGCCGACATAGCCCGGAAAGCGCGACAGCACCCATTCCAGATTCGCCATGTTTTCCGGCGCCGAGCGCCCGGTTAGCAAGGCGCGATTGCCGGGGTCATTCAATGGATAGCCGGCGGGTTCCAAAGGAAGGCCGATCAGCGTCTCCGCCCCCTTGGCGCGCAGGCGTTCCGCCACCTGGGCGGCGCGTGGCGCATAGGGCGAAATCGCGAAAGTCACGGCGGGCGGCAGCCGGCGGATCGCGTCTTCCGTCTGCGCGTTGGAAATGCCGATATCGGCCACGATGATGCCCACGCGCGGGCGGGTATCCTGCCGGTCAAATTGCCCGGCATAGGCGCGGATGGAGGTACGGCCATCAGCCCCCACCCGAGGCAGCGCCCCAAAGCGGCCCTGTTCCAGCAGGGCAGGATCAGGTGCTGCGATGGGCCGGGCAGCGGGGAAATCGGGCGCCGCGACAGGCACATCAAGCGGCGGCGGCGCCGGGGCGGCGGGGGTTTGCGCCGATGCCTCGGCGGTTGGCGCAGGCTGATCTGGCGCGGCAGGTACTGGCGCCGTCGCCTGGGCGGGGGCTGGGGTGGGCTCGGGCGCGGGCGCTGGAGGCGCTTGCGTTTCGGCCACCGGCGCAGGAGTAGCGGCCGGCGCTGGCGGTATTGCCGATTCCGCCATGGCAGGCGGCGTCACGGGCGCGTCGGGAATTGTCGGCGCCTCGGCCAGGGTTTGCCGCTGCTCCGGCGGCCCCAATTGATCAAGCCAAAGCGCGCCGCCGCCCAGCAGCAGCAGCACCAATACCCAAAACACGCCAAGTCCGCGCCAGCCGGCGAATACCCGGCGCGGCAATCCTTCTGCCATCACATCCTCAGCGTTGCCCGCCGCGTGGCGCAGAAGCCATGCCGCGCAGCAACATTAAAGCCTGCTGAAGTTGATGATCCGTTTCCGGCTTGGTCGGATCAAAGGCCGGGGCGCCTTCGGCCGGCTGACGCACCACGCGTTCGACCAAGCCCGCCGGCAGATTAAGCGGCGGCGGCGGGATGGGCGCGCGAGTTTCCGCCTGACCATCATTCCTGAGCGACCGGCGCAAATCCGCTTCGCGGTCGCGCTGCGCCTGACCAGTGCGCGTTTCCTCACGCGTGGCCAGCACTTCGATATCGGGTTCAATCCCCGTGCCCTGGATGGAGCGGCCAGAGGGCGTGTAATAGCGCGCCGTGGTCAGGCGAATGGCACCATTGCCCGGCACCGGCATCACCGTTTGCACGCTGCCCTTGCCGAAGGATTTCACGCCCACCACCACCGCGCGGCGATGATCCTGCAATGCGCCGGCGACGATTTCACTCGCACTCGCGCTGCCGCTATTGATCAGCACGACAATCGGCAGCCCATCAGCGATATCGCCGGGCTTGGCGTTCCAACGCTGCGCATCTTCCTGCCGGCGTGCACGGGTGGAGACAATCTCCCCCTGCGTCAGGAAATCATCCGTGACCTGCACCGCCTGATCGAGCAAACCGCCCGGATTATTGCGCAAATCCAGGATCAGGCCCTTAAGCCCGCCCGGCGCCTGTTGCTTCAATTGCTGCAAGGCGCGGCGCAGCCCGGCTTCCGTCTGTTCGTTGAAGGAGGTGATGCGAACATAGCCAAGATTGCCATCTTCCAAGCGGAAGCGGACCACTTGCGGGCGGATGACATCGCGCGTCAGCGTGAGTTCAATTGGCCGTTCCGTGCCCTGGCGACGGATTGTCAGCTTGATTTGCGTGCCGCGCTGGCCGCGCATCTGATCTACCGCTTCCTGGAGCGTCAGGCCCTGGACGGATGTGCCGTTCAGATGGGTGATGAAATCGCCGGGCCGTACACCGGCGCGCGCGGCGGGGGTTTCGTCAATTGGGCTAATGACCTTGATATAGCCGCCTTCCTGCGTGACTTCGATGCCAAGCCCGCCAAATTCGCCGCGGGTCTGGGTTTGCATGTCGCGGAAGCTGCGTTGGTTCAAATAGGATGAATGCGGGTCAAGGCTGGACAGCATGCCCTGGATCGCGTTTTCGATCGCGTCCCGGTCATTTACCGGTTCCACATATTCGGCGCGCACGCGTTCAAACACATCGCCGAATAGGTTGAGCAGCCGATAGGTCTCGGCCCGGCTGCCTTCCTGCGCCCAGGCAGCCACCAGGGGGCCCACAACCACACCGGCGGCAAAGGCCGCGCCAATTCCCGCATAACGCAAAATCCCGCGCTGCATGCGCCGCAATCCTTCTCATCACTCGGCCGGAGCCGGAAAACCCCTGGGTAAGATAGGCGTTCATAAGGCTTTGCGCGACTCTAGAATGCTTTGCGTCGCCGAAAAATCTCGCGGGCTGCTATTCGGCCCCGCCAAGCCAGGGGGTTGGGTCCACAACCTGCCCATTACGGCGCAGCTCGACATAAAGCGCCGCACGCCCATCAGGCCCCGCACCCAGCCGACCAAGCGCTTCGCCCGCCAGTAGCGCGGCGCCTGCTTCGGTGTCCAAAGCCTCAAACCCGGCCAGAACCAGATGCAGGCCGGGGCCGCATTCCAGGATGATGATCTGCCCAAAGCGCCGGAAGGGGCCGGCGAAAACCGCGCGCCCGGTGCAGGGGCTGACCACCCGCGCGCCGCCCGCAGCCGAAAAGGTGACGCCCCGCGCCGGCCCGGCTTCGCCCCTTTGGCCAAAGGCAATGCTGACGCGCCCATGGACTGGGGTTGGGCGGGTCGATTCGGGCAAGGGCGATGCGGGTTGGGGTACCGCCACCGGGGTGGCCGAGCGCTGCTGGCGCGCTTCCTGCCGCGCCCGCGCCGCCGCCAGCGCCGCCTGCCTGGCCTGTTCGCGTTCCAGCGCGGTCAGCATTTCCTGAAGGTCATTGGCGCGGGCGAGGGCTTCCTGCGCGCGTGCGGCCTCCGCCCTTTGCGTCGCGCGGGCTTCGCGCTCCCGCAGCCTGGTCTCGGCGATTTCTTCATCGAGCGCTGCGGCTGCCTGGCGAAGTTCAGCCTCGGCGGCCGCGACCACGGTTGCCTCGGCGCTCGCGATGCGCGCGCTGCGTTCAGCCTCGGCATTGGCAAGGCGCAATTCCTCGGCCTCGGCGCGGATTTGCCGGGCCATGCCCTGCAAGACCAAAAGCCCGCGCAAGGCTTCATCCGGTGGGGCAGGCTGCGCGAGCAGAGTTTCCGCCGGCCAAAGCGCAAGGCGGCGCATGGCCGGCATCATGGGGGCGAGGGAAGCCGCGCGGGCGGCCGCTTCTGTAAAGGCCGCCGCCGCTTCGGCTTCGGCGTTTTGTTTGCGGAGAAGCGCGGACTCCAGCGCGCGTTCGGCTTCCTGCACGCGCGCTGCCATGGCAACGCGTTGGCGGGCAAGGCCGCTTTCTTCCGCCGCCGCCGCTTCGGCTTCGCGCGCGGCGGCTTCGGCCGCGGCGCGGCTGGCAGCACCGGCGCGGCGGGCTTCTTCCAAAGCTTCGCGGGATGGCTGCGCCAGCGCGAGGCCCGGCAGCGCCAGCAGGAAAAGCGCGAAAGCGACGCGCGCCTTAGCCAAGCAGGGACTGCCCCGTCATGGCGGCGGGCTGCGGCAGGCCAAGCAAGGCGAGCAAACTCGGCGCGATATCGGCCAACCGCCCATCCTTCAGTGCCGCACCCTTGGGGCCACCCATCAGAATGGCCGGCACAACATTGGTGGTATGCGCGGTATGCGGCCCGCCGGTGGTGGGGTCTTTCATCAATTCGGCATTGCCGTGATCAGCGGTAACGAGCAGGCAGCCGCCCACTTCTCTTAGCGCCGCGACAATGCGCCCAAGCCCGGTATCCACCGCTTCAACCGCGCGGGTTGCGGCGGCAAGGCTGCCGGTGTGGCCGACCATGTCGGCATTGGCGAAATTCAGCACAATCAGATCATGCGCGCGGCTTTTGATTGCCGCTACAGCCTTTTCCGAGAGTTCCGGCGCCGACATTTCCGGCTTCAGATCATAGGTCGCGACATCCTTGGGCGATGGCACCATGATGCGTTCCTCACCGGGATAGACCGCTTCCTCGCCGCCATTCAGGAAGAAGGTGACATGCGGGTATTTTTCCGTCTCTGCCATGCGGAGTTGCTTAAGGCCCGCACGCGCCACCACTTCCCCAAGCTTATCCGCCATGGATTGCGGCGCGAAGGCGGTGGCGAGATGGGCGTTCAGCGCCTCGCTATATTCCGTGAGGCCGACAGCGGCGGCAAAGCGCGGCAGGCGGGCGCGGGCAAAACCATCAAAACCGGGATCAACCAATGCGGTGAGGATTTCCCGCGCACGGTCGGCGCGGAAATTGAAACACAGAATGCCATCGCCATCCTTCATGCCGGCGTAATCGCCAATAACGCTGGCCGGGATGAATTCATCGGTTTTCTCGGCGGCATGCGCGGCAGAGATCGCCGCGGCGGCGCTAGGCGCGGCATTGCCCTTGGCTTCCACCATCGCTGCATAGGCTTGCGAAACACGATCCCAGCGCTTGTCGCGATCCATCGCGAAATAGCGCCCGATGATGGTGGCGATGCGCACACCGGCCACGCCGGACAGATCGGCTTCGAAACGCTTCAGGTAATCAGGTGCGGCGCGCGGTGGCGTATCCCGCCCATCCGTGAAACCATGAATGGCAACCGGCACGCCCGCGCCCGATAACAGCTTGGCCAGCGCCACCGCATGATCCTGATGCGCATGCACCCCACCAGGGGAGAGCAAGCCCATCAAATGACAGGTGCCGCCCGAGGCTTTCAGCTTCGCGATCAGCCCCGTGATTGCCGGCAATTGCGCGAAGGACCCATCGGCAATGGCGGCATCAATGCGCGGCAGATCCTGCATCACCACGCGCCCCGCACCGATATTGAGGTGCCCGACCTCTGAATTGCCCATCTGTCCTTCCGGTAGCCCCACATCAAGGCCGGAGGTTTTCAGGAAAGCATGTGGGCAAGACGCCCAAAGCGCGTCAAAATTCGGCGTCTTCGCCTGCCGCACCGCGTTATCGGCGATGTCGTCCCGCCAGCCCCAGCCATCCAGAATGACCAGCATCACGGGGCGGGCGGTGGCAGCTTGCATCAAGGCGGACTCCAAACTTGTTGAGCGCCGAAATACCCCTCGGGCCGGGCTGGCGGCAAGCGCGGGTCAAAAGGGCAGCAGCGCCGGCACACCGAAGAAGCGCGCATGGAGATGTAGTACCGCGGCCCAGCCGATCACAGCGAGTAGCGGCGCAAGCCAGCCGATTTCCGCCAGCACCAGCCGATTGCGCCCGGCCATAATGGCGCCGAAAGGCAGGATGGAGGTCTCCGCCCGAAGCTTCGCCGCCGCTTCTGGGCTACGCGCGGCAAGCTTGCGATCAATGGAAGGCATGCCGAGAAAAGCACTGACGGCAAAGGTGCCGAAGAAGATCAGGCTCGCCAGATCGCCATTGCCGAGCACATGCACCAAGGCCCAAAGCGCGAAGGACCAGAGCATGGGGTGGCGCGTGATGCGCTGAATGCCGCGAATTTGCTGCCCGGCCAGACCTTCGCCGCCTACGGCGGTTGGGTTGCGAATGAAACCCGCGACAAAAAACAGGAAGGCCGGCAGCATGATCAGCGCCAAGATAAGGCGCAGCCAGGCGGGTGCTGTCCAAAGCGGCATGGCAACCGCGCCTTCCCAGGCGCGCGCCAGCATCATGATCGCAATGATCGAGGTGATAGCATAGACGATGCGAAAACCATTCTCCCCGATCTTGCCCACCAGCCGCGTGCGGATATCGGTGCCGGCAAAGCCATTATGCGTCGCGATCCAAAACGCCGCTGCCATCAGCAGGGGGAAAATGCCTTCCATGACCCTATAGATCCTTCAGCACCGCCCAAAGGGCCGATTTCGCTTCAAAGCCAATGCCGGGAATATCGGGCATCTTGATCCACCCATCCACCACCGGCGTGCTATCGGCAAAACCGCCAAAGGGCGCAAAAACCTCCGGGTAGCTCTCATTGCCGCCAAGCCCAAGGCCGACCGCGATATTGAGCGCGAATTGATGCCCGCCATGCGGCACGCAGCGCCGTGGTGACCAGCCATGGCGCACCAGCATCTCCAGCGTGCGGAGATACTCAACCAGCCCGTAAGACAGCGCGGGATCGAATTGCAGGATATCGCGATCCGGGCGCAGCCCGCCATGGCGGATCAGGTTGCGTGCATCCAGCATGGAAAACAGATTTTCGCCCGTCGCGATAGGCGGCATGTATTGTTCCGCGAGCGCGGCATGGGTTGAATAATCCAGCGGATCGAGCGGTTCCTCATACCAGCGCAGCCCAAAGGGTTGCAGCGCCGCGCCATAGGTGAGCGCCGCATGCAGACCAAAGCGACCATTCACATCCACGGCAAGGCGCGATCCATCGCCACCCAGCAATTTCACCACCGCTTCAATGCGCGCCAAATCTTCCGTGAGCGCATCCTTGACCGAAGTGCCCGGCGCACCACCGATCTTCATTTTCACTGTGGTATACCCCATGCCGAGGTAGCGCTTCATTTCCTCAACCAAGGCATCCACGCCCTTGCCGGGGTAGTAATAGCCGCCGGCGGCATAGACCCAGGCGCTGTCATCCGCCTGACCCTTGCGATAGCGATCCGCCAGCAAGCGCCAGAGCGGCACGCCCGCAAGCTTGGCCGCCGCATCCCAAAGCGCCATATCCAAAACGCCGACCGCGACGGAACGATCCCCATGCCCGCCCGGCTTTTCATTGCGCATCATCGCAGCCCAGGCGCCGGCGGCGTTCAGCCCGCCATTATCAAGCGTCAATTCCGTCTCAGTCGCCGCTTGCAGGCGCGGGATAAAGCGTTCTGCCAGCAAGCCAGGCTGCGCATAACGGCCATTGGAATTGAAGCCATAGCCCGTGGCCTTTTTGCCCGCGCCATCTTCTACCGTGATGGCGACCACACTCGCCGTCATTTTCGAAAAATCAATATAGGCATTGGCAATGGCGCTTGCGATCGGCACCACGCCTTGGCGGATGGAGGTAATACGCATGGGATTTCCTGTTTCGTGTCCAGCGCGCTCAAGCGCGCGTCATGTTCAACCGAGCAATCTGCCAATCACGCGCGCGGTGTAATCCACCACCGGAATCACGCGCCCGTAATTGATGCGTGTGGGCCCGATCACGCCAATGGCGCCGACGATCTTTTCCTGCCCATTGCGGAAGGGCGCCACTACCACGGAAAGCCCCGCGCTATCGAACAGCCCGCTTTCGGCGCCGATGAAAATCTGAACACCTTCGCCGCGCTGCGCCAATTCCAGCAGGCGCAGCATGGTTTCCTGCGCTTCCAGCCTTTCGAACAGCCGCTGGATTTCCTGCACCTGGGCTGCCTGATCCAGGTTCTGCAACAGCCGGGACTGACCGCGCAAAATCAGCGACCCACCGCCGCCACCGGACCAGGTAGCAAGCCCCGCCGAGATCACCTGCTGCGTCAGCGCATCCAAGGCTGTGCGATCAGCGGCGATTTCCTCGGCCACCCTGGTGCGTGTTTCTTCCAGGGTGCGGCCAGCCAGCCGCGCATTCAGGTAGTTGGAGGCCTGCGTGAGTGCGGAAGGTGGCAGCCCGGCCGGTACTTCAATGACGCGGTTTTCCACCTGCCCGCCTTCATGCACCAGCACCACCAAAGCCCGCCCCGGCCCAAGCGCCACAAATTCAATATGGCGCACTGGGTTTTCGGTCTTGGGCGCCACCACTAGCCCGGCCGCGCCGGCGAGGCCCGAAAGCATCAGCCCGGCTTCGGCCAGCGTTTCCTGCAAGGACCGGCCCGATGCCGCGCAGCGCGCCGCAATCGCGTCCCGGTCTTCCTCACCCAGCGCGCCAAATTCCAGCAAGCCATCCACGAAAAGCCTAAGCCCGCGTTCGGTGGGCAGCCGCCCGGCCGAGGTATGCGGCGCATACAGCAGCCCGGCATCTTCCAGATCTGCCATGGCATTACGGATGGTAGCCGGCGATAGCCCGAGCGGCAGCCGGCGCGATAGCGTGCGGGAGCCGACAGGTTCGCCCGTCGCGACATAGGTTTCCACCAATTCGCGCAAAATCAGCGCCGAACGGCTATCCAAGCCGGCCGCGGCCGGCAGCCCGGGGGTCAGCTTCGCGGGCGTATGGGTCACGGGTTGTGGTCCCGATTTGTCATGATCCGAGTATGGGGCCTGCACCGGGCGCGTCAACGGGTTAGCGCCGGCCCTTCGCCTGTGCTAACCGCGCGGCCCATGACCAGACCCTCAGGCCGCGCCCCCGGCGCGCTTCGCACCGTTTCCATCCAACCCGGCGTCGCCCGCCATGCGGAAGGGTCCTGCGTTATTCGCATGGGCCTGACCGAGGTGCTGTGCACCGCGAGCGTAGAAGGCAAGGTGCCGCCCTTCCTGCGCGGTCAGGGCCAGGGCTGGGTCACGGCGGAATATGGCATGCTGCCGCGCGCGACGCATACGCGCGGGGACCGTGAAGCGGCGCGTGGCAAGCAATCCGGCCGCACGCAAGAAATCCAACGCCTGATCGGGCGTTCGCTCCGTGCCGTGACGGATCTGAAGGCGATGGGCGAGATGACCATCACGCTCGATTGCGATGTGCTGACCGCCGATGGTGGTACGCGCTGCGCGTCCATCACCGGCGCTTGGGTGGCGCTGCATCTGGCCTTTGAACATTGCAAGCGCATGAACATCATCACGCGCAATCCCTTGAAGGATCAGGTGGCAGCAATTTCCTGCGGCATTTATCAGGGCGTGCCCGTGCTTGATCTTGATTATGATGAGGACAGCAAGGCCGATGCGGACGCGAATTTTGTGCTGACGGCCTCGGGCGGGATTGTGGAGATTCAAGGCACCGCCGAAGGTGCGCCCTTCACGGAAGCCGATTTGCAGGCGCTGATGGGCCATGCGCGCGAGGGCACAGCCGCGCTTTTCGCCAAGCAGCGGCTTGCGGTGGATAAGTGATGGCGCATCGGCGCCTGAGCCGGGGCGAGAAGATTGTCATCGCCTCCCACAATGCGGGGAAGCTCCGTGAAGTGGCGGCATTGCTGGCGCCGCATGGCATCGAGGTGACCAGCGCCGGTGCGCTTGGCCTGCCGGAGCCGGATGAGACCGAGACCAGCTTCCTCGGCAATGCGCGCATAAAGGCACATGCAGCGGCGCGCGCGGCGGGGCTGCCGGCGCTTTCAGATGATTCAGGGTTTTCCGTGGCCGCCTTGGATGGCGCGCCTGGAGTTTATACCGCCGATTGGGCCATGCGCCCGGAAGGCGGGCGGGATTACGCGCTTGCCATGGGCAAGGTGCATGATCTGGCAAAGCATGCCGTGGATCGTGCGGCCTGGTTTACCTGCGCGCTCGTGCTCGCCTGGCCTGATGGGCATGAGGAAGGTTTTGAGGGCAGGGCAGAGGGCGTTTGGGTCTGGCCGCCACGCGGCGTGCATGGCTTTGGCTATGACCCCATGTTCGTGCCGCAGGGACGCAGCGAGACCTTCGGCGAAATGGACCCGGCCCTGAAGCACAGCATCAGCCACCGCGCCGCGGCTTTCGCGCTGCTGGCCGCTGCCTGCCTGCCGCCGGCGGCAGGCTGAGCTTCAAGGGCGGGGCGGCTGCGGGTGAGAGCCCGCGTTTCAATAGGCTCGCCCAGCCTTCCTCCGGGTTGTCCACAATTTCAAACAGCTTCAAATCCGCTTCACTGATCATGCCTTCATCGGCGAGGGCCGCAAAATTCACCACCTTGTTCCAGTAATCGCGCCCAAACAGCACAATCGGCACGGGGCGCATCTTTTCTGATTGCGTGAGAGTCAGCACTTCGAACAATTCGTCAAAAGTTCCGAATCCACCGGGGAAAACCGCAAGCGCATTGGCGCGCATGGCAAGGTGCATCTTGCGCATGGCGAAGTAATGGAAGCGAAAGGTCAGCGCCGGCGTAGACCAGGAATTGGGCGCCTGTTCATGCGGCAGGGTGATATTGAAACCAATGGAAGGCGCGCCGCATTCGGATGCACCGCGATTGGCCGCTTCCATGATCCCCGGGCCACCGCCCGTTGCAATCACATTATCTCGCGGCGCACCGGATGCAGCCAAAGCCCCGCCGCGCATGGAGACAATGCGGGCAAAGGCGCGCGCATCCTCATAAAAGCGGGACCGTTCCAGCGCCTTATGCGCGGCGCGCTTTTCCGCCGCCCCGCGCGCCTTCTTGGCAAGCGCCTCGGCTTCCTCAGCACTCGGGCAGCGGGCGGAACCAAACACGACAACGGTGGACCGCACCCCCCAATCGCGGAGCGCATATTCGGCCTTGGCGTATTCCATGCCAAAGCGGAAAGGGCGCATTTCATCGCGCAGCAGGAATTCCTGATCCTCGACCGCCAGCAGATAGCTGCGTGAGTGTTTTTGGGCGCCGTTGTCTGGCATTGGAAGCTTCTCCCTTGATGCGGCGCCCATCTTGGCATGAAGCGCGCTGGGGCGGCGATGGGGGCGGCAGGGGCCAAAGTCCTTGGCGGCGGAAAGGGCTTCTCATCCAGGTGAAAAGTCGCGCCTTAGCCACCTATTTCCCAGGTCTCAGCAAGAAAAAAGTGAAGGCGTTAACCTTTTATTCATCTATCGCCTGTTTAATAAAACCTGGTCAAGAACGGCCTTGCAGAACGGGGAAAAACCCATGGCGATTGGTTTTCTGGGTGCCGGCCCCAAGATGCCGGGTTTCGGTGGCGGCTTTGATGCCGGGCAGCTCACAGCGCTTGCGCTGAAGGCGAGCGTGCAGCGGCAAGCCCCCACAACCAGCGTTACGGCGCGGGCGGATCGTGGCCCGGCAGTGGTGGTGGCGATTGACCCGCGTGCGGCGGAACGCTCGGCGGAGATTGCCCGGCTTGCAGAACAGGCCCAAGGCGCCGCTAGTGCACCGGATTGGGGCGGCCGCACCATGGCTGAGCCCGATTGGGACAAGAAAATGATCGCCGAGATGATTGACCAGCAGAAGCGGCAGGTCTGGGCGCTATCAGAAACCTTGCGTGTCTATGATGAGACGGGGGAGGTCAGGTCCTTCGGACTATACGGTAGTACCTTCGCCGATCCTGATAACTGGGCAGTCTATGGCGGGTCGGAAAAATACATTGAAGATACGCGCAAAGGTTTGGAAATTTCCAAGGCCGTTTTAAAGAGCCTTGAAGAAGGTCGTAGTGGGGAGATATGAGATTTTTCTTTCAAATTTTGATGTGAATCTCCCAAAGAAGATCGGGGGCCTAGGCCCCCGATGGAATTAAGACGTTACAAGATGAAGTCAGTTTCTCGTAGGTTCACCAACCCCTGGATCTGCAAGGTGATGTCAGCAACACCATCACCCATATCAGCCTGCACAAAGGTATTGCCGCCGGATTGATACCAGCGAATTTCTGCGATACCGCTCGCGCTAAAGGCAAGACTTTCACGAAAAGCAAAAGCCTGATCGCCCGCCAGCGCCGCATTGGTGTCTATCGAACTGAACACCAAGAGGTCGAAGCCTACCTGAAAATCCAGAATGACATCCTGCGCAGTCGGCGTCGCCATGTCATCGGTGGAATACAGGAAGCGGTCAGCCCCCGCCCCGCCGGTGAGCCGATCCGAATCAGCACCGCCCACGACGCTATCGGCGCCAGCGCCGCCAAATATCGTATCAGCCCCCTTGTCACCGCGGAGGTAATCATCACCCGTCAGCACCCCGGATAGATCATCGCCATAGATCAAATCCGCGCCGTCCCAGCCGGAGACATAATCATTCCCCGCACCACCCTCCACACGGTCATTGCCAGCATCGGCATAAAGATCATCGCGGCCATCGCCGCCGCGCAGCGTATCTTGGCCGCCCCCGCCAATGCCCGTGTCATTGCCTGTGCCGCCATCCAACAGATCATCCTGCCCCCAGGTGAGGGAAGTGCCATCCCCGGTTAGCCAATCATTGCCATCACCCCCATAAAGCTTGTCGTTACCGGCATCCCCTTGCAACCTGTCGTTGCCAGTTTCACCGAAAAGCACGTCATTGCCCAAATCGCCGTAAAGCCTATCATCTCCGCCGCCACCGCTGAGGTAATCATTACCCAGATCGCCATTCGCATCATCCGCAAAGGCGGTTCCGGTCCAGAAATCAGCCTTTGTGGTACCACGCCAATTCGCCATTTCGAATCTCCCCACTGGTTAGACACAACTATAGGTTAAACTATATATTGGATAAATCAATTCCAAAAACGATAATTCCGATAAAATTCTCCGGTTTGGCTGTATTGCCCATCAGGGTGCGCCCAACCGGGGCTCGGGCTTGATTGATGATGTGACTCTGCTGCAACGGTCACGAGTCGCCTCGAATCGCAGCCTCGCCAAACAGTAAAAATCCCTGGGCAAAGAACGGCTTCCGGCCTATTGTTCTGAATCACTCTGAAGCGCTGCCTTGATGCCTCGCCTTTTTCTCCCGGCCGATTCCAGGCCCTCTGCCGAACCGGGCGCCGTCAGGCGGCGCTTTGCCTCGGCCGATCTGCGCGCGCTGCTCAGCCGGCGCCTGATGGAATTTTGCGGACTGTTGGCAGCGCTGGTGGCGCTTGGGCTGGCGGCAGCGCTGCTGAGTTACGATCCCGCCGATCCTTCGCTGAATACGGCCACCGCACGGCCCGTGAACAACCTGGCCGGGCCGGCAGGGGCGGTGGTGGCCGATATCCTGTTGCAGGGCTTTGGCTATGCAGCGGCGCTGCCGGTGCTGGCGCTGCTCGCCTGGGCCTTTCGGCTGGCGACGCAACGCGGCCTTGGCTCCATTCCCTTCCGGCTTTTCGGCTTGGCCCTTGCCCTGCCCATAGGCGCGGCGGCTCTGAGCCTTGCCCCCTTGCCGCCGGAAGCACCAAGCCTGGCCGGCGCCGGCGGCGCAGTTGGGCCGCTTTTGGCCGATAGCGTGATTTCATGGCTTTCCGGCAGCTTTGGCCCCTATGGCGCGTTACTCGGCAAGGCAGGCTTGGTCTTCGGTGCGGTGGGCGCCGGCTTTATCGGTTGCGGCCTGACCTTCGGCGAATGGCGCGGCGCTGGCCGCGCGGCGCTTGGCGCCAGCCAAGCCGCCCTGGATGCGGCGCGGGCCGGCGCGGAAAGGCTGCGCCCCGCTGAGGAAGCCGAGCCCAAAAAGCCTGGTTTCTTCGCCCGCCTTGGCGCGCGCTTTAAATCCCGCACCGGCCGGCTTTTCCGCCGCCAGGAACCGGAAATCCCCTTGGGCCCTATGCTGCGCGCCGCCGATGCGACGGCCGAGGCCATGCCGATCCGCCCTGAGCCGCCAGAGGCCCCGCGCGAAGCCCCGCCAGTGCGTCCTCGCAAACCAGCCGAACCCGCGCGCCGCCCGACGCAGCAACCCGCACTTGATCTAGGAGATGGCGCCTGGGCGCTGCCGCCGCTTGATCTGCTGACCGCTGCCCCCACGCAGCGCGTGGGCCGGCCTTCCGAGGAATCGCTCCAAGCCAATGCGCGGCTTCTGGAAAGCGTGTTGGAAGATTACGGCGTGCGCGGGCGCATTGTCGAAATCCGCCCCGGCCCGGTGGTAACGCTCTATGAATTGGAACCGGCGCCCGGCACCAAATCCGCGCGCGTGATTGGCCTGGCTGACGATATCGCGCGGTCCATGAGCCTGATTGCGGTGCGCATCGCAACCGTGCCAGGGCGCAATGTGATCGGCATTGAAATGCCGAATACCAAGCGCGAGACGGTGTTCCTTTCCGAAATGTTCAGCGATGAAAGCTGGCATCGCCACCCGGGCAAGCTGCCCTTGGCGCTGGGTAAGGATATCAGCGGCGCGCCGGTCATCGCGGACCTTGCGCGCATGCCGCATTTGCTGATTGCCGGCACCACGGGTTCGGGCAAATCCGTCGGGATCAATACCATGATCCTGAGCCTGCTGTATCGCTTCAGCCCGGATGAATGCCGCTTCATCATGATTGACCCGAAGATGCTGGAGCTTTCGGTCTATGACCGCATTCCGCATCTGCTGGCGCCGGTGGTGACGGAACCGCCCAAGGCGATTGGCGCGCTGAAATGGACGGTGCGCGAGATGGAGCGCCGCTACCGTGCCATGAGCCAATTGGGCGTGCGCAATATCGCGGGCTATAACGAGAAAGTGACCGCAGCGCGCCAGCGCGGCGATGTCCTGACCAGGCGCGTGCAAACCGGCTTTGATCCTGAAACCAATAAGCCGGTATTTGAGGATCAGCCGCTGGCGCTGGAAGCGCTGCCGATGATTGTGGTGGTGATTGATGAAATGGCCGATCTGATGATCGTGGCGGGCAAGGAAATTGAAGCCGCGGTGCAAAGGCTGGCGCAAATGGCGCGTGCCGCGGGTATCCATGTGATCATGGCCACTCAGCGGCCTTCGGTGGATGTCATCACCGGCACGATCAAGGCGAATTTCCCGACGCGCATTTCCTTCCAGGTGACATCCAAGATTGATAGCCGCACCATCCTGGGTGAACAGGGCGCGGAACAGCTGCTCGGCCAGGGCGATATGCTGCATATGCCGGGCGGCGGGCGCATTGCCCGCGTGCATGGCCCCTTTGTGTCAGACACTGAGGTGGAGCGGATTGTTGAATTCCTCCGCGCCCAGGGTGAGCCCGCTTATGTTGATGAAGTGACCGAAACCGAGGATGAGGGTGATTCGGTTGCCATGCTCGGCATGCTGGGCGGCAATACGGATGCGGAAGGATCGCTCTATGATCAGGCGGTGGCGCTGGTGACGCGCGAAGGCAAGGCAAGCACAAGCTTCGTGCAGCGGCATCTCAACATTGGCTATAACCGCGCGGCGAAGCTGATTGAGCAGATGGAAAAGGACGGCGTGGTGGGGGCGGCGAACCATGTCGGAAAGCGGGAAGTGCTGGCGCCGGGGCCGCGGGATTGAGGGGGAGTAAGAGATTGCAAAATTAGGCCCGCTTTGGGCGAGGATATCAGCAGAGTTGTTATGGGCGCCCAATGCATGAAGCCTTTTCCCAGATTGTTCGTTTACCCTCAGACAAAGGGAGTCCCGTTAGGGAGAAAGGCAAAGCAAAGCCGCCATGTTTGACCTGAAGTTTCTCTTCTCTAAGAATTTTTTTGGGAGCATCTTCGTCCTCATTCAAGCCAGCCTGATTTTGGCGGTCTTCATAGGTTCCCTGGCTTACATCTTGTTGATACTCCGCGACATCTATCATTCAACTGGTGGGTGGATTTATCAGTCAGCAAAGACCAAGCGATTTGGAAGAAAAGTCTTTTACGTGGTTATTTTTGTTGTTGCTATTGATTTTTTGATTTCGTTCTTGGGCATTAAGCCTTCATAATTGGCGCTTCATGAAACACTATCTAACAAACTTCCAGTTACGCCTATTACAGTGGGGATTCGCATTTGCCTGCACCCTTATCTTCTCTGTCTTGGCGATTGCCTGGCGTTGTGGGGTTTCAGCAATGATTGCTAGCTCGCTGAACATCCTGATCCAGGACTGGCTACGATATTTTTTAATTCTGTACGCGGTTTCTGTCGTGATATACCTAATGACCGCGGATGTATTGGAGTACTTTCTTTGGAAAAGTGGGCGGCGTGAGAAATTTCAGCCCGTAAAGAGGAATCCGTGGAATGGGTTCATCGAAAAGGAAGCTGAGCCGATTTCGATGGCATTCTACGAAGCAACCCTACAATCGCAAATTATAATCTTTATCCCTTTAATCTCTATCCTGATGGTTATTTTTTTCTTTCTTTATACAAAACCTTTATGTGTCCATATTTCATGATGCTGATTTGTAACATATACAAAAACGCGGCGCCGCCAGTCCGCAGCCGCATGGAATGTCGCGCCTAAATCTGCCGCCGACCATAATGGCTGTTGCGCCGATTACGACCTTGCCTCCCCCGGCGCATGCGGATCAAGCACCGCATCCGGCAAAGCCATAAACCGCGCGCCGTAAGTCCAAACCAGCGCACATTCCACAATACGCCCCGGAAAGGCCGCGCGCAGCAGCGTGCGATAGGCGGCCATTTGCCGCAGATAAAGCGGTGCAACATCCGCCACCTGTGCCGGTGGCGGGCGATTGGTCTTGTAATCCAGCACCAGCACGCGCTCCCGTTCCACCCTCAGCCGATCCACCTGGCCCGCGATCAACCGACCATTGACCTCTCCCGCCAGGGGCGCCTCCGCCAAGCTGCCCGCGCCAAGGGCGGCCCGCATCCAACCTTGGCGCAGCAGGTCCAAAACCTCCTGCAAGGTGGCTTCCTGTTCCGCCGCCGTTAGCCCCGGCGCGCGGCGTGCGAGGAAGCGGCGCGAGAGTTCTTCCCTGCCTGCCTCAGGATGTTCGGGCAGGCTTTGCAGCAGCGCATGCACCAATCGCCCACGCCGGAAACGCAGCCCAAGCGGGTCCTGCGCCGGGCGCGGTGCGGCGGCGGGGGTTTCCTGTTCACCGGGCAGGGCAGAGGGTGCAAGGCTGCCTGCCGGCGCTTCCTCGGCCAGTTTCTGCCAGGCCCAGGCGGGTGGGCGCGCCTCCGCCGCACTTGCCGCCATGGGGTCTTCCAGGCGCGGCGGCGCGCTTTGCGGCGCGCTGAGGTGCAGCAATTTTGGCTCGGCGCCGAAAGCATCTGCGGGCGCGCCAAGGGTGGCGGGGTCGAAGGCACAAGGCTGAACGCCCGGCAGGCGTGCAAACCCCTGCGCCACCAGATCATACCAGCAGCCTGGGGACAGTTTCTGCGCGCCATTCCAGCCGCAAATGATCAGGCGATCCTCGGCGCGCGTCAGCGCCACATAAAGCAACCGATGTTCTTCTTCTGCCTCTCGCGCCTGATCCGCCTGGCGCTGCGCGGTGAGTACGGGCGCTTCAAAGCCCTTCACTTGCGGCGCCCATACCGGCAGGGCTTCGTCACCATCTTCAAACCAGCGGAGCGTCTTGCGGTCCTGCCCCTTGCCTGTTGTGTCGGGCAAAATGACGATTGGCGCCTGCAAGCCCTTGGCGCCATGCACGGTCATGATGCGCACCACATCGCCCGCGGATTCCGCTTCGCGCTTGATCTCGGCGCCGCCTTGCCTGAGCCAATGCACAAAGCCCTGCAAGGATGGCGGGTTGAGCTTTTCATGTTCCAGCGCGGCATTGAGCAATTCATCGAGCGGATCGCCCGCATCCGGCCCAAGCCGCGCCAGCATGCGCGCGCGCCCCGCGCGGGGATCAAGCGGGCCGGGCGCGCCAAGCACATCGGCAAACAAGCCATAGGGCGTGATGAAATCAAGCTGCGCCGCTTGTGCCGCCAACCAATCGGCCACGCGCCCGAAATCTGACGCACTGCCACGATGCGCCATCAGCGCCGCATGCAGGCTGCCCTGGCGACCATGCGCCAGCCTGAACAGCGCAACCTCATCAAGCCCAATCAGCGGAGATTTCAACAGCGCCGCCAGATTCAAATCATCATCCGGCAGCAGCAGCCAGGCAGCGAGTGCCAGCATATCCTGCACCGGCAATTCATCCGCGAGCACCATGCGATCAATCCCGCCAACCGGGATGGCGCGGTTTTTCAAGGCGCGCACAAGGGCGGGCGCAAAGCCGCCGCGCTTGCGCCCGCGGAGCAGCACCAGAATATCGCCGGGGCGAATGCGCCTGCCTTGGGGTTGCGCGTCTTCTTTGCCTTTTTCAACACGCGCTGGCAGGGTTTCGTTCTTGATCAGATGTTCAATGCGCGCTGCAATCGCGGCGGCAAGCTGCGGTGCTGCGCCTTCTGCGGCAACGGCCTGTTCCGGCGGCGCCCAATCGGGCGGCTTGGGCGCTGTCGCCGCTTGCAGGATCGGCCAAAGCTCCACACTGCCGGCATGGCCGGCGCGGTCCGCGTAATGTCGCAAGGGCGCATCGGGCGCGACACCATCACGCGCTGGCGCATCGGCGAAGACTGCATCTACCAGCGCGAGTACGGGTTCGGTGGAGCGGAAGGAAACATCCAAAGGAACAGGGCGGAAATCCTGCCCGGCTGCTGTCACGATAGCTTCGTAATGGTGTTTCGCTTCCTTGAAGCGTTCAACCTCGGCACCCTGGAAGGCATAGATGGATTGCTTCTGATCGCCCACCGCGAAAATGCTGCGCGGTTCATCCCGTGCGCCGAGGCCCGCGAAGAATTCCGCCGATAACGCGCGTACAATACCCCATTGTTCCGGGTTGGAATCCTGCGCCTCATCCAACAAGATATGATCCAGCCCATCATCCAGCTTGTACAAAACCCAGGCACTGCCTGGATTATCGAGCAATTTGCGCGCGCCCAAGATCAGATCATCGTAATCGAGCAGGCCGGCATTTTCCTTCGCCACCTGGTATCGGCGCAGCACTGGTGTGCCAATGGCGAAAAGCGCCATACTGGCGGCAAGGACGCGGGCGGCGGCGCGTTTGCCATCTAGCACCAATTGGCGTTCGCCCTCGCGCCGCATCAGATCGCTGATTTCATCCTGCCGCGCGCCTAGTTGCTTGGTTGCCAGTTTGGCGCGGACCGTGTCTTCCCCAGTGATGAAAATGGCGCGCCATTCGGCATGCCTTGCGATGCACTGTTCCTCGGACAGCGCGAACCAAGCCGCCAGTTTCTCGCCATGGCCAATATCCTGCTTGCCGCCTGCCAAAAGCAAGGGCGCTGCCACGCGCAGCGCCTCGGCTTCCGGCGCATCAATGACGGCCGCGTCAATCGTCGCCTCATCTTCTTCGCCGGGGATGATACCAAGCTTCCGCGCCAGCGCCGCCCGCAGCCCCGCCATGCCTTGGCGCTTCTGCACGGCATCCAATAATTTACTGCTGGCGGCGGCCATGGTGCCGATCACCTCGGAAAACTTCGTCGGCGCCTGGTATCTCGCCAATACCGCCAAGGCCGCGCGATCCGCCCCACCCGCCAGCAGCGCATCTCGTTCGCGCGCCAGCAGCGCCCGGCCATCCTGTTCCTGCATCACGGCAAATTGCGGCGCCAAACCTGCTTCGAGTGGAAAGCCGCGCAAAAGCGATTGCGCGAAACCATGCAGCGTTGAAATCCGCATCCCGCCTGGCTGTTCCAAGACCTCCACAAACAGGCGTCGCGCCGATGCCAAACCCTCGCGCCCCGGTGAAGTGCCCGTCAATTTCTGCAATGTCTCCGCAAGATTCGCATCATCCGCGACCGCCCATTCACCAAGGCGCAGCGCCAAGCGCGTTGCCATTTCCGCCGCTGCTGCCTTGGTGAATGTCAGGCACAGGATGCGCCCTGGCGGCACGCCGGCCAGCAATAACCTGAGCAACCTATCCGTCAGCAGCTTGGTTTTGCCCGAACCCGCCGAAGCCTCTACCCAGGCTGAAGCCGCGGGATCGGCAGCGCGGTTTTGCGCGGCCTCGGCGCGTTGGCGAGCCTCGCTCATGCCTCATCCCCGTCGCCGGAGGCCCATTCAGCCACGCGCGCCAGATGATCGTAATCATCGCCGGGCGTGCCGCGTGCGGGGTGCGGGCGGCTTTCGAAGGGCGCGTCACCCAGCAACATGCGCTCTGCCAGCGCTGTGATGCGTGTGCGCGCGAGATCGGCGTAGGGCACACCATCATCCGTGGTAGCGTTTAACTTCTTTTCCTCTCCCGGCTTCTCGCCACCACTCAATTTCCAATAGACCAGCGCGGCGGCCTTGGCTTCAGTGCTGATCGTCGGATAGCCGCCGGCTTCCAGAATCATTGCCTCCAAAGCCAATTGCGGCGCGGCGCCAGCGACAACCTGGGATGCACCCGGTACCTGGCCGGTCTTGTAATCCAGAATTCGCCAGCCGCCGCCGGCCAATTCATCCAAGCGATCCGCCTTGGCCAGGATTTCAATATCCCCGCCCGCCAGTGCCAGCGCCACACGGCCTTCATGTTCCGTGAGGCAACGCAGCAGTCCGTTTTGGGCGCGCAGCTTTTCTTCCTCGGCAATCACGAAGTCGCCCATGCGCGCCATGCGCGGCCCCCAAAAGGCGAGCACACCGGGATGTACCGATTCCTTCTTCAAGGCTTCAGCGCAGGCTTGCGCCCATAGATCGCGCGCATCAGCAATGCCGGGCCATCCCGTGCCAAGCCCGGCAAGAAAGAACCGCATGGCGTGATGCACCAGCGTGCCATATTCCCGGGTGCCGATATCCGCATCCAGGTCATCAAGCGCCTGCAACCGCAGGATGCGCTTGGCGTAGAAGGCGTAAGGATCGGCGATCAATTGCGTCGCGTCCGAAACACTCAATCGGCGCGGGCGGACTTCCACGGGCGGGCTATAGGCAGCGCGCTTGCACGGCATCGCCTCGCCTTCCGGTTCATCCAAGGCAGCGGCCCAGCCTGCCGCGTCACTTGCGGTGATTTTGATCTCACCCTGGCCTTTCAGGAAGGTTTCCAGCCGCGTTAGCCAACGTGTCGGCACGCTTGGAGCGCCGCCACGTTTGCGTGCGCTGGACAGCACCAATTCGCCCGCCTGCGCTGCCGCGTGGAAGAAATCCGCCGCCACACGGCCAATGCGCGCTTCCGGCGCAGGCAGACCAAAACGCGCGCGCATCGGGCGGCTCATCCAGGGGCCGGGTTCGGTTGCTTGCGGCCAGATGCTTTCTTCCAGCGCGCCCAGGATGACGCGATCGAAATGCTGCAAGCGCGCTTCCAAAAGGCCGAGGATTGCGATGCGCGGATGCGCGCCCGTATCACGCCGTGCGCGGAAGGGTGGTGCAATCGGCCCCGCCAGCATGGCATCGAAAGCGCCGGGCCATTCGGCGGGCGCGATGGGCGGCACTTCAACCAGCGCCTCAGTAAGTGCGGCCAAATGCCGCGCTAAAGCCTCCCCTTCCTCACCAGCGTAAAGCCTCAGGCCGCCGGGCAGGTCCGGTGTTGCCGCAAGCGCTTCCGCCGCCGCCAGATGGAGCGTCAATAAATCAGCGGGCGGGCGCGCGGGGCTTGGCGGCAATGCAGCGAAATCACCAAGGGCGGATTGCAGGGCATCCACCAGCCCAAGCAAGGCGATATCGCCCGCCGGCAAGGCCGCGCGCAGCCCTTCAAGCCCGGCTGCCGGGCGCGGCCCGCGCAAGCATTTCCGCTCAAGGGCGCGCACCGCTTCAAGCCAGGCACCGCGTCCCATGCCTGCGCTGCAGAGCGGATGCTTCAACACCGCGAGCAACGCAGCAGGCGCGAAGCCATCCGCCACCATGCGCGCAATCAGCCGCAGAAATGCCGCTGCCGGCGCATCGGCCAAGGGCGCGCCGGCGCTGTCATCGGCGGTGATGCCATGGCGTGCGAGTTCTGCCGCGACACGCCGCGCCAAGTCACGGTCCGGAGTGATCAGTGCCGCGCGCTTGCCGGGGACCTCCATCGCTTCGCGCAACAAAAGCGCGATGGCAGCGGCTTCCTGTTGTGCATCGGCGGCCTGCAAACGGCTGATGCCAGCAAGGGCCGCCTGCCAGCGTGGCGCATCGCGTTCCGTCCAAACATCCAAACCCTCTGCTGGGCGTAGGCTGCGCGCCAGCATCACCGTGCGATCTGGCGGGGCGCCGTGATGATCGGCCTTGGTCCAAGGGCGCGGCGCATTGGGCTCCACGCCAAGATCGGCAAGCAGCTTCAATTGCCCGGCAAAGGGATGGCTCGGCGCGCGGCGAATGGCCTCAGCCAGGCTTGGCGTGATGGGCTCTGCCATGCCTTGCAGCACCAGCGCGCCATTGGGCAGGTTGGCGATGCAGCGGAGCAAAGCGGTCGCGGCGGGGATGGTGCCGCCTGCGCCAATGCCGGCGGCGATCAGCTTTTCGCGCGGTGGTGCCGCTTCCAGCGCGCGGCGCTGCGCAATCAATGCGCGCACGCGCGCAAGGCCCAAATCCATCAGGCGCTGGTTTTGCAGCCAGCCATTCCAATCGCGCACCACGGCTTGCAAAAGCTTTGTGGTGATTTGCCAATGCACCGCTAATTTATCTGGCACCAGCCCATCCAACCGCGCGAGCCAGCTTGCCGCGAAATCCGCAGGATCAGCGGTTTCAATCAGATCAAGATCGGCTTCTTCAAAGGCGATTTCATCAAAAAGCGTTGCGAGCTCGCCAGCCAATAGCCACGCCTGCTCAGCGCCAAGCGGCCCGCCGAAGCGGCGCGGAATGCCAAGTACGATGCGCGACAGCACTGCTTGGCGCGTCAGTGGCGCGACTGCGGGTGGCAGATCAAGCAAAGCGGGCAGCGCCAATTCATCTGCCTCTTCCACCGAAAGCCCGGGCAAAGCGCGCATGCGCGGCAGCAATAACGCGCGGCCGCTGGCTGCGGTCAGAAAGGCTTCGCGCAGCGCACGCGCGGAACGCCGCGTTGGCAATAGCAGCGTATAGGTCGCGAGTGCGGCTGGATCATCGTTAGGCACTTGCGCGAGCAATCCCTCGGCCAGCGCGGGCAGGAAGCGCTGATCGGCGGAGATCGTGAAAACACGCAAGGGCAGCGCTTCAGAACAGCGCGCGGATCACGCCGCTGCGCAAGACATCTTCGGCATGTTCCAGATCAGCGGGGGTGGACAAGTGAAACCACGCGCCATCATGCACCAAACCGTAAAGCCGCCCGGCTTCAATCGCGCGTTTCCAAAGCCTCATCAGGCTGAAGGCGCCGCTTGGTGCCCCCTCAAACAACGCAGGCGAGACGATTTGCACACCACCGAAAAGATAGGGCGACACCTCGCCTTCTTCCGGGCGGCGCAGCAGGCCAAGCGGGTCAAGCATGAAATCCCCGCGCCCCACTTCGCCCGCGATTTGTGCCGTGCGGATCAGCAATAAAAGCCCATCCATGCGTTCGGGATCGAAGGCCGCGGCCAAACGCCTCAAGGCAGGGTGCGGCCCATCCAGCCAAAAGGCATCGCCATTCACCACCGCGAAAGGCGCATCACCAAGCGCGGGCAAGGCGCGCGCCACACCGCCGCCGGTCTCCAGCAGGGTCTCTTCTTGTTGCAGGGTGATGCTCGGCGCGCTGCGGGCGGCCACACAAGCCGCGACCTGATCCGCCAGCCAATGAGCATTCACCACCGCATCAGTGACACCCGCATCCGTCAGCCGATCCAGCGCGTGATCAAGCAGGCTCCGCCCGGCCAAGGGCAAAAGCGGTTTGGGCATGGCTTCCGACAAGGGGCGCATGCGCGTGCCAAGGCCGGCCGCCAGAACCATGGCGCGGGAAAGGGTGATCATGCAGGCTCCTTCGCCGGATCGGGATTGCGGCGCAAGTGGCGCGGCAGGGCAGCATCCAACCACAAGCGCAGCGGTATGGTGGCAGGGTGCGCCAGTGCTTCATCCAAAAGCCGCCAGCAGCGCGGCCCATGGACAAGATAGTGATGCTTGTTGTCGCGCCGCGCGAGCCGCACCCAAAGTGCCGCCACGCGCAAATGGCGCTGCGCAGCGCAGGCGGCCATGGCGGCGGTGAAGGCATCCCGCGGCACGCCGGGCCTTGCGGCGAAGTAGCTTTCAATCGCCGCATCGCGGGCGGCTGTAGCCACATCGCGCCGCGCATCCTGCACCAAGGAAACAAGATCGTAAGCTGGATGCCCCAAGCCGGCATCCTGGAAATCGAGCAAGCCAGTGCGCCGCGCGCCCGCGCGCGCTTCAAGCCGCATCAGATTGGCCGGGAAGTAATCGCGATGCACGAAACCTTGCGTGTCCGCGAAGGGGGCGAGCATGTCGCGCAACGCTGCATCAAGCTCAGCGCGCAGCGCATCATCTGGCGCGCTGCCCATCATCGCAGGCCACCACCAATCAAGAAACGTCGCCGCCGTCGCCCGAGCCATGGCCGCGGCATCCCAGGCTGGCAGGCCGGGCGGTGGGGCTGCTTCATGCAGGGCCGCGAGGGTCTCAGCGGCCTCGGCGTAAAGTTCGGGCGCAGGCCCGCCGCCATCCAACAACGCGGCATGGGTGGCATCGCCGAAATCCTCCAGCAGCACCAATCCCGCTTCGGGATCGGCGGCGATGATCTCAGGCGCGGAAAGCCCCACCCCCAGGATATGCCCGGCAATGGCGATGAAGGGGCGAGTATTTTCCGGCGGCGGCGCTTCCATCAGCAAAGCCGGGCGCGGCCCGCCCAGCAGGCGCGTATAGCGCCGGGCCGAGGCGTCTGAGGGCAGCGGGTCCAGCCGCGCCGCGCCAAAACCGGCGTTTTTTAAGAAGGCCATGGTCATGGGCGCAGCCCCTCAAGCCTGCCGTCCCATCCTTGCAAAACCACATGGCGCGCTTCCTCGGCCGCGCCTGGGGTCAGATGGATGCGCAGCGCATCGGGCGGCGCGAGCGGCCCCAGCCTTTCGGGCCATTCCACCAGCACAATGCCCTCTCGCGCTTCTTCCCAGCCGAGTTCCGCGAGGCCATCGGGGCCAAAAAGCCGATAAAGGTCGAAATGATGTGCAGGGCCAGCCGGCAAATCATAGCTCTGCACCAGGGTGAAGGTGGGGCTCGGCACTTCAAGCGCGGGATCGCCGGTGGCGGCGCGTAGCAGCGCGCGGGCAAAGGCGCTTTTGCCGGCGCCGAGGGGCCCATCCAGCAGCAGCGCATCGCCGGGGCGAAGCATAGGCGCCAGCCGCGCCGCGAGCGCTTCCGTCGCGGCCAGATCGGGCAGATCCAAGGCAATTTCCACCGGCGCCTGATCCTCCCTTTCCGTCAAAGCTTTGACCAAAACCAAGTCTCGTCTATCACGCCCTCCTGGATTCGGGGGAGAGCCCATGCCGGCCGAAATTGAAACCGATGTCGCGATTATTGGCGCGGGCCCTGTTGGGCTTTTCGCGGTGTTTGAATGCGGCATGCTGCGCATGAAATCCGTGGTGATTGACGCGCTGGAAGCGATTGGCGGGCAATGCACGGCGCTTTATCCGGAAAAGCCGATTTTCGATATTCCCGCCCATCCGCAAATCGCCGGCGCCGATCTGATCGGCCAGCTTGAACAACAGGCCGCGCCCTTCGCGCCGCAGTATTTGTTCGGCCGCCGCGTGGAGACACTGCGCCAGGAAGGCAGCACATTGGTGCTCGGCACTTCCGCCGGTGACATCATTCGCGCCAAGGCCGTGATCCTGGCCGCTGGCGCCGGCGCCTTCGGCCCCAATCGCCCCCCCCTACCCGGTCTTGCCGGCTACGAAGCCTCAGGCGCCGTGCGCTACATGGTCGCGAAGCGGGAAGAATTTCGCGGCAAGCGCGTGGTGATTGCGGGCGGCGGTGATTCCGCCGTGGATTGGGCGCTGTCGCTCAAGGATATCGCGGCCAAGGTCGTGGTGGTGCATCGCCGCCCGAAATTCCGCGCAGCACCCGAAACCGCCGCGCAATTGGAAGCCGCCGCCGGGCGGGGGGAAGTGGAAATGGCCATCCCCTATCAGTTGCACGGCCTGAAGGGTGATGGCGCCAGGCTGGAAGCGGTGGAATTGGCGACGCTGCAAGGCGAAACCCGCGATGTGCCGGCGGATCATCTGCTTGCGTTTTTCGGGCTTTCGATGGATTTGGGCCCCATCGCCGATTGGGGGCTTGGGCTGGAACGCAGCCATGTCAGCGTCACCCCCTCAACCTGCGAAACCAATATCCCGGGCGTCTACGCCATTGGCGATATCGCAACCTATCCCGGCAAACTTAAGCTGATCCTGCAAGGATTTTCTGAGGCCGCCATGGCTGCACACGCCATCCATCCGCGCGTCTTCCCCGATACCGCGCTGCATTTCGAATATTCCACGAGCAAAGGCGTGCCCGCAGCGGCCTAAGCGGCTCACGGGGCGCCCCTTGCAGGCGCCCCGCCGCAATCCCCACTTGGAAGCATCATGCTGAAAATGATCCGCATTTTCGCCTTTTTGCTGCTTGCCATTCTTGGCGGGCTTTGGGGGCTTGCCTGGTATCTGCGTGCGCCGGGGGAAGCCATGGGCGATGCCTTCCTCCGCCAATTGGCGCAATTCGGCGGGGCGGATATGCCGGCGCCTTCAGCAGGCGGCGTGCAATTGCCGCAGGGCATTGCGCTTGGCGGCGCCTTCAGCTTGCAGGACCATACCGGCCAGCGCGTGACGGAACGCGCCTTCGCCGGAAAGCTCGGCCTGATCTATTTCGGCTTCACCTATTGCCCCGATGTCTGCCCGACCGAGCTTGGCATCATGGCCTCGGCGCTTGACCTATTGGGCCCCGATGCGGCGCGCGTGCTGCCGGCGCTGATCACCATTGACCCGGGCCGCGATACGCCAGCCGCGCTTGCCGATTACGTTTCCCGCTTTCACCCTTCCATGATCGGTTTGACCGGTACGGATGAGGAAATCGCGACGGCCGCGCGGGCCTTTCGAGTCTATTACCGCAAGGTCAATCCGCCCACGGCCAGCGAATACCTGATGGATCATTCATCCTTCATCTATCTGGTCGGTCCCGATGGCCGTGTGCGCCAGCTTTTCCGCCCGAACACGCCGCCCGAGACCATCGCCGCCGCCATCAAGGGGCAGTTGCGCCAGCTTTGAGCCGCTACCTGCTTTCACGTCGAATAATATTCTGCTATAAATCTTTGTTGTCTTACCGAAAAAAATTCGGAGCAAAAAAAGGGATGCTTGATGGAAAACGACCTCTACGACAGGGAGGGCAGCGCTGAACGTGGCGCAGCCGGTGGGCCGAGGCATACCAGAAGATTATCCGACAAGATCCTGATTGCCTTTCATCACGCCTGTGACCAATCCGATTTCGAAGTGGCGAATGATCTGCTGGTCATTCTGGAGAAGATGCTGAAACGGCCGAGTTCCGGTTCGGACAGCAATCGCCGCAAGAGCATCGAAAGCTTGGTCGCCGCGCATGAAAGGCTTTGGCTGTTGCGCCACCCGGAAGCACGCGAAAGCTAATCTGGGTTCAGGGCAGTTGCATCACGCAGGATCGCTTCGGCGGCCGCGGTGAAGCGGCCATCGGCTTCGTGCAATACCAGCCCCGGCAGGACCCTTGCCGGGCTGCGCGTCCCCTTGCGGGCACGGAGCAAAACCCGCTTGGCCGGAACTCCGGCGCGCGGCCATAGCGGCAGTAATTCCACGGCGCCGAAGCCGGACCCGCGAATCGCCGCCACCGCAGCATCAAACCGCGCGGCCGGCAGGATCAGGCTCAGGCTGCCGCGCGGCGCAATGGCGGCGGCCATAAACCGCACCCAATCCGCGAGACCTGGCCCCGCCTCATGCGTCGCAGCGCGGCGAATGGCGCCTGGTGGCGGCGTGCCGCCCGGCCAATAGGGCGGATTGGCGAAGCCATGGGCCACGGGGCCAAGTCTGCGCGCCAAAGCCAGATCGGCGACATCCCCTTCTTCAATCTGTGCCGTAAGCCCTGCCCGCGCCGCATTTTCCCGCGCCAGCGTCGCCATGGCCGCTTCGCGTTCCACCGCGCGAAGCGCAAGCCCTGGCACGCGGGCCGCGAGGCAAAGAAAGGCCGCGCCGCTGCCGGGGCCGGCCTCCAGCACGGCCTCTCCCGGTTTGGCCGGGACAAAGGCGGCCAGCAGCACCGCATCCAGGCCGGCGCGAAAACCCTGGCGCGGTTGGCGCAGCGCCACACGGCCATTCAGCAGGTGATCTTCCGTGTATTCCTCGGCTGGGGAGGTCACGTGCCTTCTTCCTCACCCGCCTCACGCAGGATGCGCCGTGCTTTTGCCTCATCCTCATCAAGTACGGCCAAGCGGCGGGGAAAGGCGCCAATGCCGCCTTCGACCGCGCTGATATGCTGATCAAGCAGCACGGATTCGATGCCGGCATCCTTGAGCAAGGCTTGCAGGAAGCCAAGCCGGATCGGGTTATTGCTGCGAAGAAGAACGCGCATCGGGAAGCTCTCCACCGGCCACATTCGCTTGCCGGTCCGGCATGTGGCGCCTATGGTGCGCCGCGCAATCGAAGGTGAGCAAGAGTGGATTTGGCGCCGCAGCACATGACTGGCGAGGAACGGGGGCGGGGGGAAGATGCCCTGACCGCGCTGACGGCGCTTGTCCAGGCGGATTTGGAAGCCTGCAACCGCCTGATCGTGGAGCGGATGCAAAGCCCGGTCGCGCTGATCCCGCAATTGGCGGCACATCTGGTGGCCGCCGGCGGGAAACGGCTTCGCCCACTGCTTACCTTGGCGGCAGCGAAGCTTTGTGACTACCAAGGCGAACGTCATGTGTCCTTGGCGGCCTGTGTGGAATTCATCCATACCGCAACCTTGCTGCATGATGATGTTGTGGATGAAAGCGCACTCCGCCGCGGGCAGGCCAGCGCCAATGCGCTGTTCGGCAATAAGGCTTCCGTGCTGGTCGGCGATTTTCTGTTCGCCCGCGCCTTTCAATTGATGGTCGCGGATGGGTCTCTTGAGGTGCTGCGCATCCTTTCCACCGCCGCCGCGACGATTGCCGAAGGTGAAGTGCTGCAATTGATGACGCAGAATGATACTGCGACCACCGAAGACCAGTATCTTGCCGTGATTGAGGGCAAGACCGCGGCACTTTTCGCCGCCGCGACTGAAGTGGGCGCCGTGATTGCGGATCGGCCCAAGGCGGAACAGGCCGCGCTTTGCGATTATGGCGGCGCGCTTGGCATCGCCTTTCAATTGGTGGATGACGCGCTGGATTACGCCGCCGATCAGGAAGCGCTTGGCAAGACAGTTGGTGATGATTTCCGCGAAGGCAAAATCACCCTGCCCGTATTACTGGCTTTCGCGCGTGGGTCTGAGGAAGAACGCGGCTTCTGGCGCCGCGTGCTCGAACAGGGCGACCAGAAGGAAGCCGATCTGGCCACCGCCATGGCGCTGATGACGAAATACGACACAATTGGCGAGACGATTGCCCGCGCGCGGCGCTATGGAGAGAAGGCGATTTCAGCGCTGGATGTTTTCCCCGATAGCCTGGAACACCGCGCGCTGGTGGAAGTGGTGCGGTTTTGCATTGATCGGGCGCGGTAGGCGCCGCTACCCCTGTTGCATCAAGGCAGCCACATCGCGGTCCCGCGCGTCCTCACTATTGCCGAGGCCTTCCACCACGCCATGCCGATCCTGTTCCGGACGGTTCTGGCTTAGCTTACGCTTGCCGATCAGGGTTTGGATTTCCAAACGCAGCCCAACGATGCCCTTGAGCTGCGAGGCAATGAAATCCCCCGGCGCATCATCCACCGCCCAAGGCGTAGCGCGCGGCGCTTCGTGGTGATTGGTCAGCATATCCACCAGCGCATGCAGCCGCGCCGCATCCTCAAACACTTCAACCGCGCCGATGGCGTGCACGGCCACATAATTCCAGGTCGGCACGACCTTCCCGTGTTCCTTTTTGGAGGCGTAGAAGGACGGTGAGACATAAGCCTCCGGCCCCATGAAAATCGCGCGCGCGCGGCCAGCGCCGGCAAGCGCGCGCCAATGCGGATTGGCCTTCGCCAAATGCCCGTAAAGCGTGCCGTGCGGCCCTTCATCGGCCACGAATTGCAGCGGCAAATGGGTCGCTTCCGGCACGCCATCCGGGCCCGCGCTGACCAGAATGGCCAGCCGTGCCTCACGCAGAATGGCGTGCAGGATTTCTGGGCGGTCTTCACGGAACAGGGGCGGGTTATACATGCCGGGTCTTCTCCTAACTGGAATGTCTGATAGCCTGAGCCATGACTGGGGAAAAGCCATATGTCTGATGAATTGATCCGCCTGAGTGCCACGGAAGCCGCAGCCCGACTGAAATCGGGCGACATCACGCCGCTTGACCTGATTGACGCGGCCGAGGCGCGCATCGCCACGGTGGATGGCGCGGTGAATGCGCTGCCAACGCTTTGCCTTGACCGTGCGCGCGACCATGCCCGCGCACTGATGGCCGGCAAGCGCCGCGAAGCGGAGGGGGAAGCCGGCTGGCTTGGTGGCATACCTGTCGCCATCAAGGATCTCGCAGAAGTGGCTGGTGTGCGCACCACCTATGGCAGCCCGATCTTCGCCGATTACGTGCCGCGCGAAAGCCACCCTTTGGTGGAACGGATTGAGCGCAAGGGCGGCATTGTCATTGCCAAATCCAATACGCCGGAATTCGGTGCGGGTGGTTCTACCTTCAATGAAGTGTTTGGCCGCACGCGCAATCCTTGGAATACCTCGCTCACCTGCGGCGGTTCCACTGGGGGCGGCGCGGTTGCGCTGGCGACAGGGCAGGTTTGGTTGGCGCATGGGTCGGACCATGGTGGGTCTTTGCGCCGCCCCGCGACTTATTGTTCCGTGGTGGGGCTCAGGCCGTCACCGGGGCGCGTCAGCCGCGGGACGGCGGATGATCTCTATTCGCCGTTATCAGTACAAGGACCGATGGCGCGCAATATCCCTGATCTGGCGCTGTTTCTGGACAGCATGGCGGGCTGGGATTTGGCCGATCCGCTGACCTGGGAAGCCCCCGCGCGCCCCTATGTCGCGGCGGTTGCCGCGGCCGAGGCCGAGGCCCCGAAGCGCATCGCCTTCACCGCACGCTTCGGCGGCGCGATTTCGATGGATCGGGAGACGGAGGAAATTTGCGCGCGCGAAGTGCGGCGCCTTGAAGCGCTCGGCGCCGTGGTGGAAGAAGCCCATCCCGAGATTGGCGATTTGAACGAGGCGTTTCTTGTGTTGCGCAGTCAGCATTTCGTGGTGGACCGCGAAAAAATGCTGAAGGAGCATCGGGATAAGATTAAGCCCGACATCATCTGGCAAACCGAACGCGGCCTGAAGGAAACCGCATCGCGCTTGGCTTGGGCAGAACATGAACGCCGGCGGTTTTTCATCAGCATGCGTGACCTGTTCAAGCGTTATGATGTACTGATTACGCCGGGCGCGGCGACACCGGCTTTCGATGTCATGCTGCGCGCGCCTGAGAGTATCGGCGGCAAGAAGCTGGACAATTATATGGGCGGATCGCTGATCAATGCCTTTGCCACACTCGCGGGCTGCCCCGCTGTCGCGGTGCCTTGCGGTTTTGATCAATATGGCAGGCCGGTTGGGCTGCATATCGTGGCGCCCCCGCGGCAGGATGCACGCGCCTTGCAGGTGGCGGCTTTGTTTGAGAAAATGAGTGGTCTCGACAAGCTTTTGCCCATCTCGCCACGGCCCGGAACCGTGCCAACGGCTGAGGGAGGATGATCGTGCAGCGACGTTCCCTATTGCTTGCGACTGGCATCCTGGCCACGCCCAGCCTGGCCCGTGCGCAGGATTTCCCTGTGCGCCCCATTCGCGTGGTGGTGCCCTACGCGCCGGGCGGGCAATCAGATACGGTAATGCGGCTGCTGATACCGCGCATGTCAGAATTCCTCGGCCAGAACATCATTGTGGAAAATCGCAGCGGCGGTGGCGGCACGATTGGTGCGGGCATTGTCGCGAATGCGCCGGCGGATGGTTATACACTGTTCTTTGAAAGCTTTGCCTTTGCGGTGGCGCCGTTGATCCATCGCGGCCTGCCCTTTGACTATGAAAACGCCTTCGTACCGATTGGCCAGGCGGTGGCGCTGCCCTATGTGCTGGTGACGAAGCGCGACTACCCGGCACGCAATGTCGCTGAATTCATCGCCGCCGTGAAGGCGCGGCCTGGCTTCACCTATGGCACGCCGGGCATTGGCACCATCGGCCATTTGGCCGGCGCGCTTTTGGAACTGCGCGCGGGCATCAAGATGGAACATGTCGCCTATCGCGGTGGCGCTGAATCCGCGCGCGATGTCGCTGCCGGCAATATTGATGGCGCCATCGGCACGGCCAATAGCTTTGCCCCGGTGATACAGAGCGACCGCGCCCGCGGTATTGCGCTGACGAGTGGCGAGCGTCGCGGCACCCTGGCGCATTTGCCAACTTTGGCCGAAAGCGGCTTTCCCGGTTTTGATCTGACAAGCTGGAACGGGCTATTCGCGCCCGCCGCAACACCCGCGCCAATCCGCGCCCGCCTGGAAGCGGCTTTGCGGCACGCCACAACGGATGACCCAACCCGCCAAAGGCTGGCCGCTTCCGGCAATGATGTGGTGACAGAAAGCGCAGAGGCTTTTGGCGAACGCATCAGGAAGGACCGTGAATTGGTACGGCAATTGATCCGCGAAACGGGTCTCAAGATAGAATAGGGCTGGCTTTACCTTTGGCGCGGTTCGGGCCAGCTTTCACCCATGACCCTCGCCGCCGCCATCATCCCCGTCACACCCTTCCAGCAAAACTGCGCCCTGATTTGGGATCAGGACACCAAGCGCGGCGTTGTCATAGACCCGGGCGGTGATGTTGCGCAGATAGAAGGCGCAATTGCCGAAGCCGGCATCACCATTGACCGCATTCTGCTGACGCATGGCCATATGGATCATGCCGGTGGCGCCGCAGAATTGGCGGAAGCGCTGGGAAACATCCCCATTGAAGGCCCGCATCGCGCTGATGCTTTCCTGTTGGAAAGCTTGGTGGAACAGGGTGCCAAATACGGGTTGGAATGTCGGTCTGTCACGCCCAATCGCTGGTTGGAAGAAGGCGAGACTGTGCAGATCGCCGGGATCACCTTTGATGTGCTGCATTGCCCGGGCCACACACCGGGGCATGTGGTTTTCGTGAATGTAGACATGGGCATTGCGCTTGTGGGGGATGTGCTGTTTCAGGGCTCCATCGGGCGCACTGATTTTCCCTATGGCGACACGGCGGCCCTGCTGCATGCCATTCGCACCAAACTATTCCCACTCGGTGATCATATCCAATTCCTGTGCGGCCATGGGCCAGCTTCAAGCTTCGGCGCCGAACGCCGTAGTAATCCTTTCGTCGGAGAAAACGCGCCATGAGCCCGGTGATTGAAACGGATGCACCACCGCTGCCGGTGACACGGCCGGAACTGGTTGGCATGTCGCCCACGCGGCTTGCGCGCATACGCCCGGCGATGGAACGCGAAATGGCCGCGGGCCGGCTGCCGGGTTGCGTTGTCGCCATCGCACGCGACGGCAAGCTGGTGCATCTGGAAGCGATTGGTTGGCGCGACCCGGAAAGCCGCGCACCGATGCAGGCGGATGCGATTTTCTCCATTGCTTCCATGACCAAGCCCGTGACGGGTGTGGTCGCGCTCTCGCTGATCGAGGAAGGCCGGCTGCTGGTGACAGACCCAGTTGGTGCCTGGTTGCCACAACTCATGCAAATGCAGGTGGCGAAGCCAACACCCGCGATGCTTTCCGGCAAAGGGCCGATTGAAACCGAAGCCGCGATCCGCCCCATGACGGTGCAGGACGCGATGCGCCACACCACGGGCCTGGTTTATGGCGGGCGCGATGGATCAGCCGTGCATGCCGTGGCACCCCCCGGTTCTTTCTGGGTTGCCGAGAATATGGATACGGAAGGCTTTGCGCAGACCCTGTCTGGCCTGCCGCTGCGTCACCATCCCGGCACTGTTTGGGAATATGGGCTTTCCACCGATGTGCTGGGCGGGGTTGCGGAACGCGCGGGTGGTGCATCGCTCGGCGCGCTGATGCGGGAACGGGTTTTTGCGCCGCTTGGCATGGAAGAAACCGGCTATGTGCTACCGGCAGAAAAACTGGCGCGCTTCGCCCGGCCTTTTGCGAAGGACCCGGTCACGGGCGCGCCGCAATCCGTGGAAGCGCCGCTGCGCGCGCCGAAGATGGAAACCGGTGGCGCGGGCTTGGTTTCTACCGCGGCCGATTATCTGCGCTTTGCCGAAATGCTACGCGGCGGCGGCGTGCTGAATGGCGTGCGCGTGCTGGCGCCGCAAACGGTTGCCTGGATGGCATCGGATCATTTGCAGGGCATCGAAAACCGTGTGGCCAGCATGGACCCTGCCTTGCATGGTTATGGCTTTGGCCTGACCGTTGCGGTGCGGCTTGCGCGTGGCGGATCGGGCCTCATGGGTGCCCCCGGTGCCTTTGGCTGGTCCGGCGTTTGGGGCACGTATTTCTGGGCCGATCCGGCGGAACGGCTGAGCGTTGTCTTCATGGCCCATGCGCCCGGTGAATTGCGTCAGCGCTATCGCCGCCTGATCAACATGCTGACCTATCAGGCGATTGAGGCCTGAGGCGAAGCGAAGCCGCGAAACACCGGCTGTATTACGCCCCGACCAGCCCACGTTTGCGCAGCAGCGCATCCACCTGCGGCGGCCGGCCGCGAAAGCCAGTGTAAAGCGCCATGGGGTCCGCCGTATCGCCGGCTTCAAATATGCCTTTGAGCCGCGCGGCAAGGTCCGGGTGGAAGGGATCGCCCGCTTCCTCAAACGCTTCAAACCCATCGGCATCCAGCACTTCGGCCCAAAGATAGAAGTAGTACCCCGCCGCATAACCATCGCCGGAAAACAAATGCCCGAAATGGATCGGGCGGTGCCTCAGCGCCATGCCTTCCGGCATGCCGATTTCGGCAAGAAAATCTGTTTCGAATTCTTCAAGGGATAGGTCTTCCGGCGCCGCATGCCGATGCAGCGCCAGATCAATCAGGGCGCAGGAAAGATATTCCACCATGGCAAAGCCCTGCCCGTCATTCCGCGCGGCCAGCACGCGACCAAGCAGCGCTTCATCCAGCGCCGCGCCGGTTTCGTGGTGCCGCGCATGGGTTTGCAAGGTCTCTGGCAGGCTTAGCCAATGTTCCATGATCTGAGAGGGAAATTCGACAAAATCGCCAAGCACCGCAGTGCCTGATTGGGATGGGTAGCGCGCGCGGCTCATCAGCCCATGCAGCGCATGGCCGAATTCATGAAACAGCGTACGCGCCTCATCCAAGGACAGCAGCGTAGGTGTGGCGCGGGCGAGGTTATTGTTGTTGATGATGATGGGCGCGGTACGCCCGCTCAGGCCATCGGCGACGCGAAAGCTGCTCATCCAGGCGCCGGAGCGTTTGCCAGGCCGGGCGTAGTTGTCGAGCAATAGCAGCCCGACGTGATTGCCGGCTTCATCCAGGGCTTCAAAGCCGCGAACATCCGCATGGTAGCGCGGAATATCAGCGCGTTCCTGGAAAACCAGTCCAAACAGGCGCCGCGCGGTGTCAAAAATGGCGCGCAGCATGGCTTCCAATTCGAAATGTGGTTTCAGCGCAGCGCCATCGAAATTATGTTTGGCCTGGCGCGCACGTTCCGCCCAATAGCGCCAATCCCAGGGCTCGATCGGGCCATTATGGCCGGCATTGCGCGCAAAGGCTTCAAGCTCGGCCTTTTCAATCGCAATGCGGCGTTTGGCTGGTTCCCAACAGGCGCGGAGCAAGCCCTCAGCCGCGTCGGGCGACCCCGCCATGGTGTCGCGCAGGCGGAAGGAAGCGAAATCAGACTCCCCCAGCAATTGCGCGCGTTCGCGGCGCAGCATCAGGATTTCGCGCACCAGCGGCGCGTTTTCGCGGCCTTCGGTCAAGGCGCCGCGGGCAGCAAAACCGCGCCAGAGTTTTTCACGCAAATCGCGCCTGGCGGAGAAGGTCAGGAAGGGCTCAGCCGAGGACCGCGACAGGGTGAAGACATAGCCATCAAGCCCGGCTGCGGCAGCGGCTTCACGTGCGGCCTGGCGCGCGAAATCGGGCAGGCCATCAAGATCAGCTTCGCCCAGCACCATGCGCCATTCATTCTCATCGGCCAGCACATTTTGCCCGAAGCTGGTGTGCAGCGTGGCAAGGCGCGTGGAGATTTCCGAAAGTCGCGTGCGGGCCTTTGCATCCACCCCCGCGCCGGCGCGCGTCAGACGCAAATAAAGCCGTTCCAGCAGGCGGCGCTGATCCGGTGCCAAATCCAGGCTTTCGCGCGCCTCATGCAGGGCCGAGACGCGGCGGAACAGCCCCGGATCAAGCGCGATTGCCATGCGATGCGCGGCAATCTTGGGCGCGATATCGCGTTCCACCTGCTGCAGAGCGTCAGTCGCGTGGCTCGCCGCCAGGTTGAAAAACGTCGCGCCAATGCGGCTGAGCAGCCTGCCGGCACCTTCCAAGGCTTCGATGGTATTGGCGAAGCTTGGCGCGGTGGGATTGGCGCCGATTTCGGCGACCTCAGCCCGATGCGCGGCCATGGCGGCTTCAAAGGCGGGCGGGAAATGCGCGGCGTCAATCGCCGCAAAGGGCGGTAGGCCAAAGGGCGTGGTCCAGGGGGTCAGCAGCGGGTTTTCGGTCATGCGTACAGGATGGGGTAGCAGGCGCTTGGCGTCGAGGGGTTTTCACTATTCTCCCAAGGCGCAGCTTCGGCTAAAAGCCAACGCGTGAGGCTGAATAGCCGGGAAAAGTCGCACGGCGAGGCGCGGCAGGCGCCCTGCCCGGAACAGGGAGAAAAACAACAATGATGCAACGCAGAACAGCTTTGGGTTTGGCTTTTGCCGCAGGGTTGGCTCCGCATGTGGCGCGCGCCCAAGCCTGGCGCCCAACACGGCCGGTACGCCTGGTGGTGCCCTTCGCGCCCGGCGGGTCGAATGACATTGTGGGGCGCATCATTGCCGAAGCGGCGGGCAATATTCTGGGCCAGCCAGTGATCGTGGAAAACCGCGCCGGCGCGGGCAGCATGATTGGTGCGGAAAACGCCGCACGCTCCCCGGCTGATGGTTATACGGTGCTGATCAATAGTGCCCATGCTTCGGTTCCGGCTTTGGTTGCGCGCGTTCCTTATGACACCATCAATGATTTCGTCGGCATCGCGGTTGCCGGTTTCTCGCCGCATGTGCTGGCGGCCAATCCGCGCACGCCGGTGACGACTGCGGCGGAGCTGATCGCGCTGCTGCGCACCAATCCGGGGCGCTTCAATTTTGCCTCGGCCGGGATTGGCAGCGGCGTGCATTTGGCCGGCGAGATCTTCCGCGGCATCAGCAATACGCAATTCGAAATGGTACATTATCGTGGCGGCGGACCCGGTGTGGCCGCGCTGGTGAGCGGTGAGGCGCAATTCGGCACGCCCACCATGGCATCATCCTTGGGGCAGGTGCGCGGCGGCGGCCTGCGGGCGCTTGCGGTAGCATCAAGCCAGCGCAGCCCTGCCTTGCCGGATGTGCCAAGCGCGACGGAAGCCGGCATTCCGGGTTTCATCTTTGAGGAGTTCTTCCCGATGCTGGCGCCTGCCGGCACGCCGGCCCCGATTGTGGCCGCCTTGGGCGCAGCGTTTCAGACTGCCATTCAGCAAAGCGCGCCGCGGCTCAATGAATTGGCGGGCGTAGTGCCGCGTGCCGGTTATGAAACGCCGGATCAGGTGATGAATTTGGTGCGCGAAGGCGTGAAGACCTACACGGATGTGCTGCGCGCTGCCGGTGTGAAGCCGGAATAGGCAGTGCCATTCGCTTGGCGTGATGCTCTCAATGGAGGTCACGCCGGGCGCTCGGTGGCTTTGCTTGGGCTGCTGACGCTGCGGAATGGTGCTGTTGGAGAGGATTGAACTCTCGACCTCTCCCTTACCAAGGGCGCGGCCAACCCGAAATTACCGCGCGCAATCAATGCGTTAAGCGCACCCACGCCATGCCGCGTGTCAATTTTATGCCTCGGCCATTGAAGCC
>JADCFN010000050.1 GCA_020249505.1 Roseomonas sp.
CGGCGCCGCCATAGAGGTACTGAAAGTCGCCCCCGCCCGCGACCAGCGTGTCATTCCCGGCTTCGCCAGAGAGTTCCTGACCAAAGCCGTTCCCGCCCTTCAGGCTATCGGCATCGGCGCCGCCAAGGAGGTCCTGATAGTCGCCCCCGCCCGCGACCAGCGTGTCATTCCCGGCATCGCCAGAGAGAGCCTGACCAACGCCGATCCCGCCCAGCAGGCTATCGGCATCTTCGCCGCCATAGAGTTCCTGATAGTCGCCCCCGCCCGCGACCAGCGTGTCATTCCCGGCATCGCCAAAGAGACCCTGACCAGCGCCGATCCCGCCCAGCAGGCTATCGGCATCGGCGCCGCCACTGAGGTACCGATAGTCGCCCCCGCCCGCGACCAGCGTGTCATTCCCGGCTTCGCCGAAAAGCTGCCGACCAACGCCGCTCCCGCCCAGCAGGCTATCGGCATCGGCGCCGCCAAAGAGGCGCTGATTGTCGCCCCCGCCCGCGACCAGCGTATCGGCACCGGAAGCGCCTGACAAAATGGCAAAGTTGACGTTACCAGCCAAAAGCAAATCATTGCCGCTGCCGCCCAGAACAGCCTCAATGCTGGTCAGACGGTCATTGCCCTGATCGCCGCTGCTGGACCCAGCGCCAAGGTCAACCGTGACAGCGCCTGTGCCCGCATAGCTGGCCCAATCATCGCCCGCGCCGCCATCCAGCGAGTCATCGCCTGCGCCGCCGGCAAGCGAATCATTGCCAGTATTGCCGAAAAGGGAGTCATTGCCGGCGTCGCCAAAGACGGCATCATTACCGGCAAGCGCATCTATAGTATCGGCACCATTCGTGCCCGAAAGGTCATCATCGTTTACGGTAGGAGGAAAAAGGGAGGTCGCCGCAAGCACGGTGGCAAGGCCATTTGTGTAGGTGACAAAACCGCCCGAAGTCGAGCCCTTCACCCAACCCGAATCAACAAAAATAAGCGACGCCCCGGCACCGCCCGTCACGCGGAGCGTATTGGTGGAATCTGACAGGTTCAGCACTTCAAGCGCCGTCAGGCGGAGCGTAGTGCCGCCAGCGCCAAGGTCTATCGCTTCAATGGATTGCAGCTTGCTATCGGCGATATCCGCCAGATCCAGATCAAGTGTAAGCGCCGTGCCATTAAGCGCCAGCGTGTCGGTGCCGCTGCCGCCATCCACGCGGAGGAAGGTGAAATCACTTACCTCCAGGCGGTCATTACCCGCGCCACCTTCCAGCGCATCAGCGCCGTTGAGGAAGTCTTCCGCACCGTCCTGCAACGTGTCATTGCCAAGCCCGCCCACCATGACATCGACGCCATCGGTGCCAGTCAGCAGATCATCATTCACGGTGCCGGCATGGGTGACGGTGGAAGTGAAGTCCTGCCCGAAGATCACATAGCTTTCGCCGCGATCGTCTGTTATCTGATTGGTGTTTCCATCACCGCCCGAAGCGCCGACCAGCAGATCATCAAACCCGTCGCCATCAATATCCCCGGCTGACGCTACCGACCAACCGGACCGATCATTGGGGCCTTGGCCGTTGATAATGAAACCGCCCGTACCGCCAGCGATGTCTGCAAGATCAATCGTGCTAAAGCCGTTGGCCTTGCCGAAAATCACATAACTGGCACCTGCGCCGATATTGCTGTAGGGTTGTCCGATTATAACATCATCAACACCGTCGCCATTGACATCACCAGCCGAGGCAACTGACCAGCCGGATCGTCCATTTGAATAGTTAATATTTTCTCCATTGATGACAAAGCCGCCCGTGCCATCAGCAACATAGGCCAAATTGACAGTACCGCCAGCCCCCAGGTTGCTCTCCCCGAACACCACATAACTTCTGCCCAATTCCGAGGCATTAAAAGGGGCCCCGATGATCAGATCAGCAAAGCCATCGCCATTAACATCCCCGGCTGAGGCCACGGAACGGCCGGAACGATCACTAGCAGTCTGACCATTGATAACAAAGCCGCCAGTTCCGGCGGCAACGTGGTTAAGGTCAATGGTGCCCCAGCCGGAGGCCTTGCCGAATACCACATAGCTCTCGCCGCGATTGTCGCCGCTGTCGCCGTTTGCCCCGTCGCCGCGGTCCGCTCCGATAATCAGATCCGCATAGCCGTCGCCATTGACATCCCCGGCTGAGGCCACGGAACGGCCGGAGTTGTCATTGCCATCACGCCCAGTAATGACAAAGCCGACTGAGGCAGGAATATTGGCAAGGTCAATGGAGGCGTTGCCACTGGCGGCGAAAGCCTTGCCGAAGATCACATAGCTCGCTCCAGCACTACTATTTGCATAAGCCGACCCGATAATCAGATCGGCGTAGCCGTCGCCATCAATATCGCCAGCGGAGGCTACCGACTGGCCGGATTGGTTGCCACCAACCGCGCCAAAGATGACGAAGCCGCCCGTGCCGCCAGCGATATCGGCCAAATTGATCGGCGCGTTCCCGGTTACGGACAAAGCCTTTCCGAACACCACATAGCTGTCACCAGCGTTAGACTTTTGGTTATTCGCCGCATCGGCGAAAGGCGCACCGATGATAAGGTCAGCAAAACCATCACCGTTGATATCGCCAGCGGAGGCGACTGACCAGCCGGAGCGGTCATAGTCAGCCTGACCATAAATGACAAAGCCGCCTGTGCCGCCGGCAATCGCGGCCAAATCTATCGGCGATGCCCAGCCGGAGACCTTGCCGAACACCACGTAGCTCTCACCGGCATTGTAAACGGCATCGCCCGCCCCATCACCGCCGCGCGCCCCGATGATCAGATCAGCAAAGCCATCGCCATTGACATCCCCGGCCGAGGCCACCGACCAGCCAGACAGATCATTCGCATCCCGCCCATTGATGACAAAGCCGCCCGTGCCGCCGGCAACATCAGCAAGATTGATCGGGTCAAGGGATTGCGACATGGGAACATCTTTCCGAGCAAGAGATACCCGTCCCTGCCGGTGCAAGGCGGATTCTGAGATAATTAACAAAATCCTAACGCCCAGCCATCTTGCCGTCAAACCTTTCAGCGGCGATAAATGTGGATAACAGCACCTCCGTGGCGTCTCGTTTTTGATACATCGTCACCCTGCCAGGAAAACCCCCATGTCCGAAACAGCCGAACCCCGCTTCGCCGTGCATACCTCCCGCCATTTCAGCGCCTGGCTCGCGGGGCTGGGCGGCAGCCTGGCGGTCACCACCTATCAGGCGGGGAAGCTTTTGCTGCTCGGCACGCGCCCGGATGGCCGGCTTTCGGTGTTTGAACGCAGCCTGCCGCGCTGCATGGGCCTGCATGCCAGCGCGGATACGCTGCATGTCACGACGCTGTCACAAATCTGGCGCTTTCGCGATCTGCTGGCTGATACGCCGGGCGTGCCCCCGCCGCCCGCCTATAAGGATTATGATGCGCTTTACGCGCCGCGGCGCTGCTGGGTGACGGGTGATCTGGATGCGCATGATCTGGCGCTTTTGCCGGATGGGCGGCCGGTTTTCGTCAATACGCTGTTTTCATGCCTTGCCACGGTAGATGAGGATCACAGCTTTGCGCCGCTCTGGCGGCCGCGCTTCATCTCAAAGCTTGCGGCGGAAGATCGCTGCCATCTGAACGGGCTTGCGATGGATGAAACGGGCGCGCCGCGTTACGTGACTCTGGTGGGCGCTTCCGATGTGGCGGATGGCTGGCGCGAACATCGCGCCGCCGGCGGGCAGGTGATTGATGTGGCGTCTGGCGAGGTTGTCGCGCAGGGGCTTTCCATGCCGCATTCGCCAAGGCTGCATAATGGGGTGCTGTATGTGCTCAATGCCGGCAGCGGAGAATTCGGGCGTGTGGATATCGCCAGCGGGCGGTTTGAACCCATCGCCTTTTGTCCGGGCTTTTTGCGCGGCATGAGTTTTCTGGGCAATTACGCGCTGGTTGGGCTTTCACTGCCGCGCGAAAACCGGACCTTTAGCGGGCTTGCCTTGGATGATGCGCTGAAGTCGCGCGGGGCTGAGCCGCGCTGCGGTGTTATGGTGATTGATCTTACATCAGGCGATGCGCCGCATTGGCTCCGCTTTGAAGGTGTGGTGCAGGAACTTTATGATGTCGCGGCCATTCCCGACCGGCGCGCACCCGCCGCGATTGGCTTCATGGGTGAGGAAATTCAGCGCATGGTGAGTATTGGGGCTTCGGCTGAATAAAGCCTAATGCGCGCCGTTCTCGTCGGCTTGTCAACGCGCGCTTATGCCGAAAGTGCGGCAGTGATGGCAGCCACGGGCGCGGACCAATCACCTGGATTCTGCTGACGCAACAGGCGAAGGCTGCCATACCAGTTGGAAGTTTCTGCTGAGAGGCCCCAGCGCCAATCGGGCACATGCGGCAATAGTACCAAGGCAGGCAGACCAAGGGCTCCCGCCACATGCGCCATCGCCGTATCCACCGTCACAAGCAGATCAAGCGCAGACAGCATGGCGGCGGCGGTGCCAAAATCCATGATTTCGGGCCCCCAATCCATACCGAGGCTTTGCGCAGGCGCGGGGCGCTTGATCGGGGGTGCTTGCAGCCCAATGAGCGTGATGTCGCTAAGGTCAAAAAGGGGGCGTAAGACCTCAGGCGCAATGGAGCGCTGCGCGTCTTGAGGATGGCTGGCTCGGCCTTCCCAGCAAAGCCCTACGCAAAGCGCCTGCCTTGGGCGGCGGCGGCGCCAGGCGGCAACACGTTCCGGATCGGCGGATAAATACGCAGTCGCGTTGCCGCTTGTGGCACCGAGCAAATACGGCAAACTGCCGACCCAGGCATAGGCATCAAATGCAGTGGGGTGTACCTGGCCAGTCAACGCCTTGATCCCATGCTTGGCGCAAAAAGATCCCAGAAGCGGCAGCAGGGGTGGGGCGCAGCCAAAAGTGACTTCCGCGCCGCTGCGTTGCGCCGCATCTGGCAAGAAGCGGCCGAATTGAATGACATCGCCATAGCCTTGTTCTCCCAGCAGCAGCAAGCGGCGTCCAGGCATTGGGTCGCCATTCCAGCGCGGGATGGGCAGCTTTGGAAAGTTGAGCACTGATGGGCGCGCTTCCCAGCCCTGCCAACCAGCCTTGTAATCGCCACGCAGCAAGCGCAGTAGGCCGAGGTGATAGCGGGCGCGTGGTGCATCGGCGCCCTGAGTTGCGGCTTGTTCAAAGACAGCAATGGCTTCATTGAGGCGCGCCTGATCATGCAAGGCCTTGCCCAGGCCATGCAGCGCGTCGGGGTCATCGGGGCGCTGGCGCAAGACCAATCGGAAAAAGCCTTCCGCCGCCGCTGGGTCATTGGCCCTAAGCGCAGCAAGCCCAGAGGCAAGAGGCGCGGTGCGGCGCAGTGAGGGTCTGTTTCCGGGCGAAATCGGGCGATGGGCCATGGGGGGCTAACATTGCTAATTGTGGCGTGCGCAGCAAGCGAAGCGCTATTGCCGTTCCTCCACCCCGAACGGCCCTAACAGTATTTTTGTCCGCGAGGTTGGTTTCGTCCAGCAGTCCATTCCCCAACCACGCTGCACCGCAGCAAATTTTTTATCATTTCAAATCAATGCGTTAAACCTTGTTGGAAAAATCGGCCTACCCTCAAGCTTTGGAGAGAATTCGCGGATTCGGAGAAAAAAATCGCCGAAACATTCCGCTTGAGCACCCTCAAGCTCGCCAGAAAAAGCTTTGTTTTCAAGGGGATTTAGGTGGTCGCCTGGGGTGCCAACCCGGTTCGGCTAGGTGGCGACTGGAGCAGCAGTTGGGACTAGGAACGCGAAACTCTCTGGCCCCTATTTTTATACATTTTCAATGCCTTCCTCTAAGACGAGCCCTTCCAAGACAATGCGGATCTTGTCCTCGGCGGAATGGTCCTTGCGCGCGGCGCTGCGAATATCACGAACCAGTTCTTCGGCTGGCACCCGCGTGAGTGCGGCCAAATTGGCTTCGGTAGCAAAGCCCGTATCGCCAGAAACCTCGCGTAGCTTGCGACCAAGATTGGCGTGCGCTTGGTCAACCAGCGGGATCAGGGCCGCGAAGTCAGCCGGATTGGTGCTGACTTGCTCGGCAACA
>JADCFN010000051.1 GCA_020249505.1 Roseomonas sp.
CCGCCCCGGCCGCGCAGGACATGACCCAGCGTAGGGGATCGCGCGGCCACCCCTTGTCAGCGGAAGAGCGCGCGAAGAACGCCACCAAATCGCGCGTGCGGGCTAAGGGTGAGCATCCGCTACTGATCATCAAGCGGATTTTTGGTTTCACCCATGACCGCTATCGGGGCTTGATGAAGAACGGGACGCGCTTTGAGGTTCTCTGTGCGCTTGCCAATCTTTACATGAAGCGGCGTGTTTTTATGCGATACTGTCGCGCCTGACGGGTGAATTGCGCCTGAAAGGGGTCAAGGCGCGCATTTATTCCCCAAAAATAGCACTGGAAACGATCAACAATGGCTGAAATCAGGCCGGGATCTCCGTGATCAGGAAAAACCAATATACTTGCGCAGTTGATCAGAGGTTCCCTAAAATTGATGCGAGATGCCGCCGATATCGCTGATTTCATCGCGCATCATCCGCGCATGATGCGCTGCCTTGCGGTGCTCGCCGCGCATGGACCTGCGGATGCTTGGATTGGTGCGGGTTTTGTGCGCAATGCCCTATGGGATCATCTGTCCGGGCAGGATACGGAAGCCCTGCCGCCCGCTGATTTGGATGTCGTGTTTCATGATCCGGTCAATGCAACTGCGGAACAGGATGCAGCGTTCGAGGCAGCGCTGCACATCGCCGCGCCCGACCTTCCATGGTCCGTGCGCAACCAGGCGCGCATGTATGAAAGAAACGGGCATCGCCCTTATCGCGATGTAGCCGATGCCTTGGCGCATTGGCCGGAAACCGCAACCGCCATCGCCGCGCGTCTTGGGCCAAAGGGCGTTGAGATCCTCGCACCCTTTGGCGTTGAGGATGTGCTGGAGATGATTATTCGCCCGACACCAGCCTTTTACACCAAGCCAGAAATTCCGTTGGCGCGGCTTGAAGCGAAGGGATGGCGCACGCGCTGGCCAAGGCTGCGCTTGGTTGGGCTTGGCGATTCCCCTTGACCACTCCACCCCCAAAGAGGTGGATCAGCGGCACAATGTTTAGCGTTGATCTCCCCTTGCGGTAATCTTGGTATTTGCGTGGTCCGCTAAGAGGGCCTCCGCCAACCCCGAATGAGATCAGGCTTGCTTAAATCTCGGCGTAAATCTCGATGAGGTTACCATCAGGGTCACGGAAGAAAAGCGTTCGGTGGCCGAAGGAGTGGTTTGTTGGCGGCGAGATTATAGCTATGCTTCTTAGCGCCAACCACTCGGCGCAGCGGTCGACATCTGAGGGTGGAACGCGAAACGCAAGCTGGATGGACGCACTACCTTTCGGCGTTGCCGGCTCATAGGCTAGGCGCCTGGGGCGGGCAAGTACAAGGGTATTCGACCCCACGCGGTATTCGCGCCAATTCTCAGACAATTCTCGTACGAATAAGAATCCAAGTACGCCCTCATAAAATTGTCGCATAGCCTCCATATCTCGAACGAGAATGACGGTGTAATCAATGGCGCGGATGGATTGAAACGGAGACATCACTTTTTCAATACCTGGGTTGAAGTATCGGTTGTGATCCATTTTTGCTTTGCGTTGCAAGCTCAATAGCCTGATTGTTGCAAATCGCGATGCTGATATTGCAGTATTTTCCTCGTCCATCTCATAAAATTGGAAGTCTATTGCCACTCTATTTCGTAAAATCTATGCGAATTCGGAACATTCTGGTGGGGGTTTTTGCCCGAGCCTGTCACTACCACCACCAACGCTTCCCCTTGACCACCCCACCCGCCTAGCCCCAGATGCACCCAGCGTCAGACGGCCGGGCGGCCGCTGGTTCGTGAGGTAATCACGGGCTGGAGGAAAGTCCGGGCTCCACGGGAATAGGGTGCCGGTTAATGGCCGGCGGGGGCGACCTCAGGGAAAGTGCCACAGAAATCAAACCGCCGCGGCGTGGTGACACCCCGCGGTAAGGGCGAAACGGTGCGGTAAGAGCGCACCGCGCCCCCAGCAATGGGGGTGGCAGGGTAAACCCCACCCGGAGCAAGGCCGAATAGGGGCGGACGGCGCGGCGCCGCAAAGCGCTGGCGCAGGGGCATTTCCGCCCTTCCGCCTGGGTTGGCCGCGCGAAGCCCGCAGTAATGCGGGCTCCAGAGGAATGGCCGTCCATGCCCCGCAAGGGGCAAGACAGAACCCGGCTTACAGGCCGTCTGACGCTGCTTTTCAGCCGCAACGCCATCGCAAAGCATCCGCCAGTGGCAAACCCCGGCGGAATTGCGAATTTATGAGTCAAATGCCTCCAGAAAGCCGTTTTTTGGCTTGTCGGCCCACACTCGCCCATGTTATCCCGCTTCATCCCATGAAAAACCCCAATGCGCTCGGGGGGGCGAGCGGGGTTCACGCGGGATGGTCGGGCGAGCCGGCGGGGTCGGGGGGCCCCGTCGGCCGCTGAAAAGCCCGGTCTTTGGTAATGGCGCAAGGCAGGCGCGCGGGGGGCGATGACCCAATTCCTGGGCACCCATATCGGCAAATTGGACCGCAAGGGGCGGATTTCCGTCCCTGCGCCCTTTCGTGCCGTGCTGGAACGCGGCGGCGCCGAGGATCTCGTGCTGCGCCCATCCCATCGCGCGCCCTGCATTGAAGCCTGGCCGATTGCCGCTTTTGAAGCGCTGGCCTCCGGCCTTGACCGGCTGGATGCCTTTTCCGATCAGGCGGATGATCTGGCCGCCGCGCTTTTCGCCGATGCCCATCCCGCGCGCGCCGATAATGAAGGGCGCCTGGTGCTGCCCGAAGCGCTGATTGCCTATGCGGCGCTGACGGATGCCATTGCCTGTGTTGGCGTTGGGCGGATTTTCCAGATTTGGGAACCGGAAGCCGCGCGCCGGCGCACGGAAGAAGCGCGGCTGCGCGCACGCGAACGCGGCCTGACCCTGCCGGCAGCCTCGGGACGCGCGCCATGACCGCCGAAGGCCATGTGCCGGTGATGCTGGCGGAAGTGCTGGCAACGCTCGGCCCCCAGGATGGCGCAACCTATCTGGATGCCACTTTTGGTGGTGGCGGCTATGCCCGCGCCATTCTGGAAGCCGCCCCCGGCTGCACGGTTTTCGCGATAGACCGCGACCCGGATGCGATTGCGCGCGGTGCGGCGCTCGCACAAGCTTTCGCCGGTCGGCTGCATCTGATGGAAGGCCGCTTCGGCGATATGCTTTCGCTGCTGCGCGATCGTGGCATCACCGCGCTTGATGGCGTGGTGATGGATCTTGGTGTTTCATCCTTCCAACTGGATCAGGCAGAGCGCGGCTTTTCCTTCCGTGCCGATGGCCCGCTTGATATGCGCATGGAAAAATCCGGCCCCAGCGCGGCAGAGCTGGTGAATAGCCTGCCGGAACGCGAGCTGGCCGATATCATTTTCCGCTTTGGTGAGGAACGTTTCGCGCGCCGCATTGCGCGCGCCATTGTCGCACGCCGCGCGGAAGCGCCCTTCACCACCACCGCTGATCTGGCGGCACTCGTGCGCCGCGCTGTCCCGCGTGATCCTTCCGGCATTGATGGCGCAACCCGCAGCTTCCAGGCGTTGCGCATCGCCGTGAATGACGAATTGGGTGAAGTGGAACGCGGCATCGCGGCTGCCATGGAATTACTGGCGCCGGGCGGCCGGCTTGTTGTTGTCGCCTTCCATTCCTTGGAAGATCGCATCGTGAAGCAGGCCATGGCTGCCGCATCAGGCCGGGTGGGTGCTTCGCGCCATGACCCTGCGGCGCTGTTCGGTCGCGCCAAACCTGCCTTTCATTTGCTGACACAACGCGCAATGCGTCCACAGGATGCGGAATGCAGTGCAAATCCGCGCGCGCGTTCAGCGCGCCTGCGTGGCATTGAACGCCTGGCGCTGGAGCATGCCGCATGATCCGACCGCTTACCTTTGTCAGCCTGATCATCGCGGCCGGTGCGGGGTTGCATTTGTATCAGGTGAAGCACTCGGTCTCGATGCTTGATCGCGAATTGCGTGAAGTGAATCGCCAGACAGAAGTGGTGCGCGAACGCACACAGATTTTGCGCGCCGAATGGGCGCTGTTGAACGAACCTGACCGGCTGCGGCAAGTGGCGCAGCGGCATTTGGCGTTGGAACCCATGGCGCCGGCACAATTCATCCGGGATGCAGAGCTTGAACGCCGTCTGCCCGCGGCGCGGCCCTTTGCTGGTCCGCCATCGCTCTTCGGTCCGGTGGAAACCCCAGCGAAGCCGCCGGAAGCGTTGATGTTGCCAAGCCCGGTCGCGGCCGCCCCTGCGCCCTCAACGCCTGTCGCCACCCGGCCGGAACCGCCGCCGCGTCAGGCGCAGGCAGATGCGCCGCCCCGATTGAGCGCGGCAGTGACCCCCCCGCCCGCGCCGCGCCCAGTGGCACCGCCACCCGCACCACCAAGGGTGACGCCCGCACTTCATGTCGCGCCCGCAGCACCGCCGCCGCCGGCGATGGTCGCCTCAGCGCTTGGCGGTGCCACTGGCGCGCTGCCGCCGCCTGTGCCCCTGCAACGCCCCGTACCGGTAGGAGCCCCGCAAGGGGCGATCCGTTGAGTGAGTTGCGCCCAGCATGAGCGAGGCCTCCCCCCCTAACCCGCGCCAGCCTTCGCCTGATGCGCCACCTGGCAATCGGCCGCGTGATGGTGCGGTAACGGAAAGCCAAAGCCGTGCCCTGGTGCGTGTGTCGCAGCCTGATCTGCTGCGCCACGCCCAGTTGGAAAAATCGCGCGGTCGTCTGCTATTGGCGGCGTTCGGTTTCATGCTGCTGTTTGGCGCGGTCGCGGTGAAGCTATCGCTGGCAACAGTATTCGACCCGGCCGAGTCCAAGCGCGCGGCCATGCTGTCTCGGCCACCGGCACCGCCGGCGGAAACGCCGGTCTCTCGCGCAGCGGTGACGGATCGCAATGGTGAAGTGCTCGCGGTCTCCCTGCCCTTGACCGCGCTTTATGCCAATCCACGCCAGATTGATGATCCGACCGAAGCCGCTGATAAGCTCCGGCGCATTCTGCCGCAGCTTGATCGTGAAAGGCTGATTGCCCGCCTAACCGGCGAACGCCAATTCGCCTATATCGCCCGCGCGCTGACACCGCGTGAAATGCAGGCGGTCAATAATCTTGGCATTCCTGGCGTGTATTTTGAGGATGCGGAGCGTCGCTTCTTTCCACAGGGCCGCACCGCCGCGCATATCATCGGTGGCGTCGATGTGGACGGCAATGGCATTGCGGGGGTCGAGAAATATTTCGACGAAAGGCTACGTACACTTCGCCGTGAAACGCTCCGTCTTTCGTTGGATATCCGCGTGCAGTTGGCGTTGCGCGATGCGGTGCAGCACGCCATCACGGATTTTAACGGCATTGGCGGTGCTGGGGTCGTGATGGATGTGCATACGGGTGAAGTGCTCGCCATGGTGAGCCTGCCCGATTATGACGCTAATGATGTTGGTGCTGCCACCGTTGATGAACGCTTCAATCGCGTGACGGTGGGAGTTTATGAGCCGGGGTCTACCTTCAAGCTGCTGACCGCCGCGATGGCGCTTGATTTAGGCACGGTTCAGACCTGGAGCGGTTATGACGCATCGCGGCCGATCCGCGTTGGTCGGCATGAAATCAATGACTATCGTGGCAAGAATCGCTGGCTCGCCGTGCCGGAAATCATGGCCTATTCGTCCAATCTTGCGTCCGCGCATATGGCCGCTGCGGTAGGGCCGGCGCGGCATCGTGAATTCATGCAACGCATGGGCATGACATCGCGGCTTAGTATCGAAATTCCCGAAACCGCGATGCCCCTGGTGCCGGGGCAGAAGACCTGGCGCGAATTGAACACCATGACGATCGGCTTCGGCCATGGCATTTCCGTGACACCGTTACATGTGGCGACGGCGGGTGCCACCTTGGTGAATGGCGGCATTCTGCGCCAACCGACCATTCTGGCGCAGCCACCGGGCGTTGAGCGCGAAGGGGTGCGCGTGATTGAACCGCGCACGTCGGAAACGCTCCGTCGGCTCATGCGGTTGGTGGTGACCGATGGCTCCGGCAAGGGCGCTGAGGTGCCGGGCTATTTCGTTGGTGGCAAGACCGGCACAGCGCAAAAGACTGGGCCGCGCGGTGGTTATCTGGAGAACAAGCGTATCGCCGCCTTCATTGGCGCCTTCCCCATGCATGCGCCGCGCTATTCAATTTACGTGATGGTGGATGAACCAAAGCCCAATGCGCGCAGCCATGGTTTTGCGACGGCAGGTTGGGTGGCGGCACCTGCGGCGAATATGGTGATTGGCCGCATCGCGCCCATTCTTGGCATGTTGCCGGAACCCGCCACGCCCGAGATTCAGCGCGCCATCGCCATGCCGATGAATGGTCGTGGTGTGCCAGGTGCGGCGCCGCCGCCCGCAACACCCACCGCCACTCGTCCGCCACAGCGCCAAACCACCGAAACGCCGCCGCGCGCCCCTGTGACCCAGCGCGAGGCTGCTCTTGCGCCTCGGTGATCTCATGCGCGGCTGGGGTGGCGCTGGAGCTGATGCCGCGCTGGAAGTGACCGGCATCACGGCCGATAGCCGCGCCGTGCGTCCCGGTATGGTGTTTGCGGCTTTGCCCGGTGCGCGCGCTGATGGGCGCGGCTTCATAGCTGATGCGGTGGCACGCGGTGCTGCTGCCATTCTTGCCCCTGAAGGTACGGTCTGGCCCGCCGAAGCGCCGGTGCGCCCACTTGTTACCAGCCCTGATCCACGCCGCGCCTTAGCGCTGATGGCAGCGGCATTTTATGGCGCGCAGCCGGAATGGGTGGTGGCCATTACAGGCACCAATGGCAAGACGAGCAGCGTGGATTTCCTGCGTCAGATTTGGCGCGATGCTGGCCGCAAGGCTGCCTCACTCGGCACGCTGGGCTTGATTGCGGAGGGCGCGCCGCCAGGGCCATCACTGACCACGCCTGATCCCGTGGCGCTGCATGAAAACCTTGCGCGCCTTGCGCGTGATGGTGTGGCGGCGCTGGCGATGGAAGCATCCTCGCACGGGATTGATCAGCGCCGGCTGGATGGTGTTGCGCTGGCGGCGGCGGGGTTCACCAATCTGACGCGCGATCATCTGGATTATCACGGCACCATGGCCGCCTATCGCGCGGCCAAGCTGCGGTTGTTTGATACGCTTTTGCCGGCGGGCGCGCCTGCCATCGCCATGGCCGATATGGAAGCGGAGACTCTCACTGCGCTGCGCGATATCGCTGCACAGCGCCGGCTTGATCTGCGCCTAGTTGGCATGGGTGGTGATGCGCTGGCCTTGGAAGCGACGCGACCCTTGCCGGAAGGGCAGCATTTGAGTTTCTGCCTTGCGGGCGCGCGGCATGAAATGCTGCTGCCTTTGCCTGGGCGGTTTCAGGCCGACAATGCCCTACTGGCGCTGATGTTGGCACTGGCAACAGGCGTTGACGAACACGCCACGCTCGCCGCCTTGGCGCGTTTGCAGGGTGTGCGCGGGCGTATGGAACGCGCTGCGGTGCTGCCGAATGGCGCCGCGATTTATGTGGATTACGCGCATACGCCTGATGCGTTGACGCGGCTTTTGGCCGCGCTGCGCCCCCATGTCGCCGGGCGCTTGCATGTGTTGTTCGGTGCGGGAGGGGATCGCGATCCCGGCAAACGTCCGTTGATGGGGCGTGCGGCGGCGGAAGCCGCGGATCGCGTGTGGATCACGGATGACAATCCACGCAGCGAAAACCCCGCGGCTATCCGCACCGCTGTCATGGCCGGTTGCCCCGAAGCGATTGATGCTGGCGCGCGCGAAGACGCCATTGCGAAGGCGATGGGCGCGCTCGGTCCCGGCGATGTGCTGGCGGTCGCCGGGAAGGGGCATGAAAGCGGCCAGGAAATCGCTGGCATTATGCATCCCTTCGATGATGTCGCGGTGGTGCGCAAGCTTGCGGGCTTGATGCCATGACGCCGCTTTGGTCCAGCGCCGAATTGCGCGCGGCAACCAGTGGCGCACTGTCGGCTGACGTTGCCGTTAGCGGCGTTTCGATTGATAGCCGCAGCGTTACTGTGGGCGATATTTTCATCGCGCTGCGAGATCAGCGCGATGGGCATGAATTTGTTGTGGATGCGCTTGCCCGCGGTGCGGCGCTGGCCATGGTGGATCATACGCCGTCTGGGGCAGTGGATGCGGCGAAGCTGCTCAGCGTAGCCGATACGCTCGCGGGCCTCACGGCGCTGGGTGCGGCGGGGCGTGCGCGTGCCGTGGCGCGTGTGGTGGGTGTCACGGGTAGTGTCGGTAAGACCACCACCAAGGAAATGCTGCGTGTGGCATTGAGTGCTTTTGGCATAACCCACGCCTCCGCCGCGTCCCATAATAATCATTGGGGTGTGCCGCTGACACTGGCGCGGCTGCCGCGAGATGTCACCTTCGCCGTAATTGAAATGGGCATGAATAATCGTGGTGAAATCGCGCCACTCACACGTCTTGCCCGGCCTGATGTTGGTATCATCACCTCGATCGGTACGGCGCATATTGGCAATTTGGGCAGCCAGGCAGCCATTGCGGCCGAGAAGGGCGACATCATTGTGGGTATCGCGCACGGAGGCACCGCGATTCTGCCCGCCGACAGCACTTTTTTACCCGAACTGATCACGCGCGCACGTGATGCGGGGCTGCATGTACTGACCCATGGCGAGGCTGCGGGCGCTGATGCCCGGCTGCTGGCTTATCAGCCATCACCCGAAGGCGGTGTTGCAACAATCGCGCTTGGGGAAAACAGGCTTGAATTGCGCCTCGCGACGCCCGGCCGCCATGTTGCGCTAAATGCCTGCGCTGTGCTTGCGGCCGTCAAGGCGCTTGGTCTTGCGCCCGATGTTGCGGCACGCGCGCTTGGCGATTTCACCGCCGGTGCCGGCCGGGGCGCACTGCGCCGCATCAGCGTTCCCGGTGGTGAGGCCTTGCTGATTGATGATTCCTACAATGCCTCGGTCGCCTCCGTACGCGCTGGGCTGGCGGTACTGGCAGCGCAACCAGCGAAGCGCCGCGTTTTTGCCTTTGGCGATATGCTGGAATTGGGCGCGGAAGGCCCGGCGCAACATGCCGCCTTGGCAGCAGACGCACGAAAGACTTGTGATCTGGTCTTCTGCTGCGGCCCGCTTTCGATGCATTTGTTTCAAGCCCTGCCAGCGCAACAGCGTGGCGGGCATTTTCCGGATTCAACCAGTCTCGCTACTGCACTGCGTGATGCGCTCAAGCCTGGGGATGCGGTGCTGGTGAAGGGCTCGCTTGGCTCGCGCATGGGCGTGATCATCAAGGAATTGACGGCAGGAGAGCAAGTTTCGTGATCTATAATCTTCTGCTGCCTTTCGCTGAGGAATATGCGCTGGCCAATCTGGCGCGCTATCACACGTTTCGTGCCGGTGCAGCATGCCTGACAGCGCTGTTGATCAGCCTGGTTTTCGGTTCCTCGATCATCCGTTGGTTGCGTGGCTTTCAGCGCGGCGGTCAGCCGATCCGTGAAGACGGTCCGGCGCGGCACATCATTGAGAAAAAGGGCACGCCAACCATGGGCGGCGTGCTGATCCTGCTTGGGATGGTCGGCTCAACCCTGCTTTGGGCGGATTTGCGCAATGGCTTCGTCTGGGCAGTGCTTTTCATCACCTGTGGTTATGGCGCGCTGGGCTTTGCCGATGATTGGCTGAAAGTCACCAAGCGCAACACCAAGGGCGTCTCCAGCCGCATGAAGCTTGTGGTGCAGGCGGGCTTGGGGCTTATCGCGGCCATCTGGATCACCTGGCTGATGCCGGGCGCACTTTCCGATAAGCTCGCTTTCCCGATCTTCAAGGAATTGCTGCTGCCGCTTGGAATATTGTTTCCGCTCCTGGCGGCGCTGGTGATGATGGGCGCTTCCAATGCAGTCAATCTGACCGATGGTTTGGATGGGCTTGCCATAGTGCCGGTGATGATCGCAGCCAGCGTCTTCGCGCTGATTGCCTATTTGGTCGGCAATCGCGTCTTCGCTGATTACCTGCAACTGCATTACGTGCCCGGCACGGGTGAGCTTGCGGTGTTTTGCGCGGCCTTGGTTGGTGCTGCGCTTGGCTTCCTGTGGTTCAACGCGCCACCGGCGGCGGTCTTCATGGGGGATACGGGGTCGCTTTCACTGGGCGGCGCGCTGGGTGGGCTCGCGGTTGCGACCAAGCATGAAATTGTGCTCGCGATTGTGGGCGGGCTTTTTGTGGTGGAAACCGTTTCCGTTATCATCCAAGTGTTCTGGTTCAAGCGTACCGGCCGACGCGTCTTTCTGATGGCGCCGCTGCATCACCATTTTGAGAAAAAAGGCTGGGCTGAGGCCACCATCGTCATCCGCTTCTGGATCATTGCCATGATCCTGGCACTCGTTGGGCTTTCGACGTTGAAGATCAGATGACAGCGCCAAGCCCCCCCTTCACCCCCTTTCCCGGCGCGCGCATCGCCGTGGTGGGCCTCGGCCGTGCCGGGCTGCCGGCCGCGCGGCGCCTCGCTGCCTGGGGCGCCGAGGTCACGGTCTGGGATGACAAGCCCGATGCCCGCGCGGCGGCGGAAGCCGCGGGGCTTACCGTGCAGGACCCCACTGCCGGCCCCTTCCGTGCCGATGCGCTGCTGCTTTCGCCTGGCATTCCGCATCACCTGCCCACGCCCCATCCGGCGGCGCAGGCAGCGGCGGCAGCCGGCGCGCCGATCCTGTGTGATGTGGAATTCTTGTATCGTGCGGTGCTGGCGAGCCATTCCAAGGCGCGCTTCGTGGGCGTGACCGGCACCAATGGCAAATCCACCACGACGGCGCTGATCCACCACATTTTGCGGGGCGCCGGCATGGCCTGTGAAGTGGGGGGGAATCTGGGTCCCGCGGCGCTCGATCTCAATATCTTGGGGTCCGAAGGGGTCTATACCCTCGAAATGTCGTCTTACATGTTGGAGCGAATCGCAACTCTGCGCTTCAACGTAGCTGTTATGTTGAACCTCAGCCCCGATCACCTGGACCGCCATGGGAACATGGACGGCTATGCCGCTGCGAAGGCTCGACTCTTCGGGTGGCAGGGGGCCAATGACGTCGCGGTGCTGGGCCAGGATGATGCGATGACCGCGCAAATGGGTGCCGGTTTGGCGGCGCGGATGGTGCCGATTTCGGGTTCTACCCCCCAGCCGGGTGGGGTTTGGGCCGAAGGGCGGATGCTGCGCGATGATACGGGGCCGATCCTTGATCTTGCCGACGCAGCGGCGCTGCCCGGGGCGCATAACGCGCAAAACGCCGCAGCGGCTGCGGCGGCCTGCATGGCGCTGGGCGTTGCGCGTTCGGCGATTGCGGATGGCATCGTAAGCTACCCTGGCTTGCCGCATCGCCAGGAAATCGTTGCCGAGGCCAATGGCATTGTCTTCGTTAATGACAGTAAGGCAACGAATGCAGATAGCGCGGCGCGGGCGCTCGCCTCCTATGACCGCGTGGTGTGGATTGCGGGCGGGATAGCGAAGGAAGGCGGCATTGCGCCTTTGGCACCCTTGTTTGCACGCATCGCGAAAGCCTTCCTAATCGGGCGCGATGCGCCTGCCATGGCGGCGACATTGCGCGAAGCCGGTGTGGCGCACGAGATCATCGGCAGCCTGGAAGCGGCTGTGCCGGCGGCAGCGCAAGCAGCTTTTGCTGGTGCGGCGCCGGTTGTGTTGCTCTCACCGGCTGCGGCTTCCTTCGATCAATTTTCTGGCTTTGATGCGCGCGGCGATCGTTTCCGTGATCTGGCGCGCGCATTGGTCGCTGGACAGCAAAGGAGGGCAAGCTGATGGCGCTCTCCCGCGCGGATAATTCCATTTTGGGGCGTTGGTGGTGGACAGTGGATCGCTGGACGCTCGCCGCACTCATGATCCTGATCGGCTTTGGCTATGTGATGATGCTGGCGGCATCGCCTGCAGTAGCCGAGCGTATCGGCGCATCATCGCGCCACATGTTCTTCCTGAAGCAGGTTTTCTATCTGGGCATGGCAGCGGCGGTGATGGTGGTGGTTTCGCTACTCTCACCGCGCGGCGTGCGGCGCTTTGCCTTGCTTGGTTGTGCGGGTGCCTTGGTGCTGACGGCGGCGACGCTGGTGGTTGGCGTTGAAATCAAGGGCGCGCGGCGCTGGTTGCCGATCCCTGGACTTTCCTTGCAGCCGTCTGAATTCCTAAAACCCTTCTTCGCCGTTGTCGCCGCTTGGTTGATCGCGGAGGGCATGGCGCCGGGTTCGCGCTTCTGGGGGCGCGCCATCGCGATTGGCCTGTTTGCGGTGATCGCGGTGATCATGAAAAGCCAGCCCGATATTGGCATGTTGTTGGTGATGACGGCGGTACTTTTCGCGCAATTCGTTGTGGCTGGCCTGAATTTTTTCATTGTAGGAGGGCTGGCAGGTCTTGGCGTGGGTGTAGGCGTTCTGGCCTATCTGCTGTTCCCGCATGTGCAATCACGCGTGCATCGCTTTCTTGATCCAAGCTCAGGCGATTCCTATCAGGTGAGTGTCGCCATGGAAGCATTCGCCAATGGCGGGCTTATGGGGCGCGGGCCGGGTGAGGGGCGCGTGAAGAATGTGCTGCCCGATGCGCATGCCGATTTCGTCTTTGCCGTGGCCGGTGAGGAATTCGGCATGGTGGTGTGCCTGTTGATCCTGGCACTTTTCGCCTTTGTTGTTTTGCGCGGCTTGATGCGCTTGCTGGCGGAGACCGATTTCTTCGTGGTGCTGGCCGCGACGGGGCTGCTGACGCAATTCGGCTTGCAGGCTTTCGTGAATATGGCCTCCACGCTGCATTTGATCCCCACCAAGGGCATGACGCTGCCTTTCGTTTCCTATGGCGGTTCTTCCGTGCTTGCCATCGCGCTTGGTATGGGGATGTTGCTGGCACTCACGCGCAAGCGTATCGGTGAACGCGCCGCCGGCACTGGCCTGCCAAGCGGTGCGCTCGCCGCAGGCGGCGCGCGGTGAGGGGCCCCATGGTGCAGCCCATCATCATCGCCGCGGGCGGCACGGGCGGGCATCTTTTTCCCGCCGAAGCGCTGGCGGCTGAGCTGATCCGGCGCGGTGAACGCGTGGCACTGATGACCGATGCGCGATCGGCCGCTTATGACAGCCCGGTTTTCGCAAATGCTGAGCGTTTTGTCTTGCAAGGTTCCGGGCTTTCCGGGCGTGGCTTGCGTCAGGCCCTGCGTGGGGCCTCGGCATTGTTGAAGGGCACGCTTGAAGCGCGCCGGCATATCCGCGATTTGTCGCCGAGTGCGATTGTTGGGTTTGGCGGCTATCCTTCATTCCCACCCTTGGCGGCGGCACGGTTGATGCGCGCATCACGCCGCCCTGCGCTGATTCTGCATGAGCAGAATGCCGTGCTGGGCCGCGCTAATCGGCTGATGGCGCGCGGCGCTGATCTTCTCGCACTTTCCTATGCCGATACGGCGATGGTCCCTGAAGGCGCAAGAAGCGCCGTAGTCGGCAATCCAGTACGGCCCGCACTCGCCGCCTTGGCGGGGCAGCCCTATCCGCTACCGGCGGAAGGCACAGTGCTGCGCGTACTCGTGTTGGGTGGATCACTCGGTGCGCGGATTTTCGCCGATGTCGTGCCGGCGGCGATCAGCGCCTTGCCTGAGGCGCTACGTGCGCGCCTGCTGGTGACGCAGCAATGCCGTGCCGAGGATTTGGCGCGCACACGCAGCGCTTATGAAGCCGCTGGCGTGCCGGCGGATCTGGCGCCGTTCTTTCCAGATGTGGCGGGGCGGCTCGCTACCGCGCATCTGGTGATTGGTCGTGCCGGCGCTTCCACCGTGGCCGAGATCGCCTGCGCCGGCCGGCCTTCCATTCTGGTGCCGCTGCCATCCGCCATTGATGATCACCAGACCGCGAATGCACGCGCCTTGGCGGCCGCGGATGCAGCGAAGGTTTTCGCGCAAGCGGCCTTCACGCCGCCGGCGCTGACGGATGCGCTGGCATCCTTCCTGAATTTCCCCGCGTGCATGGCTTCTGCCGCTGCCGCTGCCGCTGCCTTGGCGCGCCCGCATGCGGCGCGAGAGCTCGCGGATCGTGTCATGGCGCTGGCGCGGCGCGATTTGGTGGGGGTTTCCTGATGCGCGCGCTTCCCATCAGTATCGGCGCTATTCACTTCGTCGGCATTGGCGGCATTGGCATGTCCGGCATTGCGGAAGTGCTGCACACACTCGGCTATCAGGTGCAGGGCAGCGATATCTCGGAAGGCGCCAATGTGGCGCGGCTGCGCGCTGCCGGCATTCCGGTGATGATCGGCCATGACGCTGCCAATCTTGGCAATGCGCAGGTGCTGGTGGTGTCCACCGCCGTGAAGCGCGACAATCCTGAAGTGGCTGCGGCACGGCAGCGTTTGATCCCGATTGTGCGCCGCGCGGAAATGCTGGCCGAGCTCATGCGCCTCAAATGGTCCATCGCCATTGGCGGTACGCATGGCAAGACGACGACGACAAGTCTTGTGGCTGCTGTGCTGGAAGCGGCGCGGCTTGATCCCACCGTGATCAATGGCGGTATCATCAATGCCTATGGCACCAATACGCGCATGGGCAGCGGCGAATGGATGGTGGTGGAAGCCGATGAAAGCGATGGGTCCTTCCTGAAACTTCCTGCCGTTGTTGCCGTGGTTACGAATATGGACCCGGAACATCTGGACCATTGGGGCACGGAAGAAGCGATGAAGGAAGGCTATGCCCAATTCGTCGGCAATATCCCTTTTTATGGTTTCGCGGTGCTGTGCATTGATCATCCCGAAGTGCAGGCGATGATCCCGCGCCTTTCGGACCGCCGCATTGTGACTTACGGCTTTTCGCCGCAAGCCGATGTGCGCGCGGATCGCGTGATTACGGATCGCATGGGTGCCACCTTTGAAGTGACGGTGACGGATCGGCTGAGCGGGCGTGTGCGCAACATGAAGCCCTTCCGCTTGCCCATGTTGGGCCAGCACAATGTGCAGAACGCGCTGGCCGCTGTTGCCATCGCGGCCGAGATGGGTGTGGATGAGGTGACGATTCGCACCGCCCTTGCCGGCTTTAAGGGTGTGAAGCGGCGCTTCACGCGTACCGGTGAAGCGGGTGGCGTCACGGTGATTGATGATTACGGCCACCATCCGGTGGAAATCGCTGCCGTGTTGAAGGCCGCGCGGCAGGCTGGCGCGCGTGACGTGATTGCCGTGGTGCAGCCGCATCGCTACACGCGGCTCGCTTCCCTGTTCGAAGAATTCTGCGCTTGCATGAATGATGCGGGCACAGTGATTGTGGCCGATGTCTATGCTGCCGGCGAAGCGCCGATGGAAGGTGTGGACAAGGATGCGCTGGTGGAAGGGCTTCGCGCGCGCGGGCATCGTTCCGTCGTGCCGCTGCCCGGCCCCGATAGCCTGGCTGAGATGATCCACGCCATTGCGCGGCCTGGTGATTATGTTGTCTGCCTTGGCGCCGGCAGCATCACCAATTGGGCGCATGCGCTACCGACGCAATTGACGGAATTGCAGTCGCGCGCGCGCGGGCGCTTGGCGGGGGCGATGAAATGATGCCTCAGCCCATCAGCCAAGCCGTGCTGCCACCGCTGCGCGGTCGCGTGGAACGTGATGCGCTGCTCGGTCCGGCGACGTGGTTCCGCGTGGGCGGACCAGCAGATGTGCTGGTCCGCCCCGCCGATCTTGATGATCTGTTGCTACTGCTGCGCGACATGCCTGCCGATATGCCGCTGACCATATTAGGTGCCGCTTCAAACCTGATCATTCGTGATGGTGGCATTGCAGGTGTGGTGCTGCGGCTTGCGCGCGGTTTTGGTGATGTTGTCGTGGAAGCCGATGGCATCATTGCTGGCGCCACTGCCTTGGATGTGACGGTGGCGGAAACCGCTGCCGCGGCCGGGCTGGCGGGGCTGGAATTTCTGGTCGGTATTCCAGGCAGTATCGGCGGCGCGGTGGCAATGAATGCTGGCGCTTACGGCACTGAGATCAAGGATGTTCTGGACTGGGCGGAAATCGCCACGCCTGAGGGATTGCTATGGTTCGATGCGGCTGCGCTGCACTTCGCCTATCGCCATGCGCAATTGCCCAAGCGCGGCGTTGTGGTGCGCGCCAAGCTGCGCGCCACGCCGGGTGATAAGGCAAAAATTGCGGCGCGGCTCGCGGAAATCCGCACCGCGCGCGAGGCAACGCAGCCCGTCCGCGCGCGTACCGGCGGTTCCACCTTCAAGAATCCTCCTGGCGACCGCAAGGCCTGGGAATTGATTGATGCCGCCGGCTGCCGTGGCCTGACACGCGGGGCAGCGCAGGTCAGCGAAAAGCACTGTAATTTCCTGCTCAATCTGGGTGGCGCTTCCGCCGCTGATATCGAAGCGCTGGGTGAGGAAGTACGCGCGCGCGTGCTGGCGCATTCCGGCATTGCGCTGGAATGGGAAATCCGCCGCATTGGAAGGGCGCAGCCATGAAGACGCGCGTGGCAGTCCTTTATGGTGGGCGTTCCGCCGAACGCGAGGTATCACTTTCTTCTGGCCGCCAGGTGATTGCCGCGCTGCAAGAAGCCGGTTTTGCCGTGACGCCTATTGATGTCGGTGATGATCTGGCCGCCGTGATCCAAGCGTTGAGCGATCCGCGGCCCGATGTTGTCTTCAATGCGCTGCATGGACGCTTTGGTGAGGATGGTTGCATCCAGGGCATGCTGGATTGGCTTGGTTTGCCTTACACGCATTCGGGCCTGCGTGCCTCGGCTCTTGCGATGGATAAGGCGGCGGCCAAGGCGATTTTTCGTGCGGCGGGCCTTCCGGTTGCGGATGATCGCGTGGTCACGCGCGCTGAATTGGAAGCGGCGGACCCGCTACCGCGCCCCTTTGTGGTGAAGCCAGTGAATGAAGGTTCTTCCGTTGGCGTCACCATTTTGCATGAAGGTGACAATCGCCGCGCCACCATTGCGCGGGGTTGGACGCATGGCGATGCCATTATGGTGGAAAGCTTCGTCCCCGGCCGCGAATTAACCGTTGGCGTGATGGGGGATCGCGCGCTGGCGGTGACGGATATTCTGGCCGATGCCGGGCAATTCTATGATTATGAAAGCAAATACGCCGCTGGCGGTTCGCGCCATATCCTGCCCGCACGCATGGCGCCGGATGCTTATGCGCAGGCGATGGATATCGCGTTGCGGGCGCATCACGCGCTTGGCTGCCGCGGCGCATCACGCACGGATTTCCGTTATGATGAAACGCAAGGTGAGCCAGGCCGGCTGATCCTGCTTGAAGTGAATACGCAGCCGGGCCTGACGCCCACATCGCTGCTACCGGAACAGGCAGCGCATTGCGGCATGTCTTTCCCCGCGCTTTGCGCCTGGATGGTGGAGCAAGCCCGCCATGGCGCGTGAACGCTTGGTCACCACCTCTGTGCGGAAGAAGAAGGAACAGGGCAGACCCTCTGCGCTGCGCATCGCGCTCCGTCGTTCCCGTGGGTTTGCACGGCCCGCGCTTTATGGCGTGCTAATCCTTTGCGGCTTTGGCGCGATTGCCTATGGCATCGCAATGGTGGACCCGGCAGGTCAGGCGCGGCGCATGCTGGATCAGGTTGCGATGATTGGTCCAGATCGCAGCATGACAGTGCAGGCGGTGATCGTGGATGGGCGCCAGAACACGCCGCTGCCATTGATTCGCGAAGCACTTGGTGTCTCGCGCGGTGATTCCATGCTGGAATTCTCGCCAGAGGCTGCAAGGCAAAGATTGGAATCGATCCCCTGGGTGGCACGCGCGCATGTGGAACGCCATTTGCCTGGCACCATTGTGTTGCGCCTGGAAGAACGCCGCCCCTTCGCCATTTGGCAAAACCAGGGCCGCTTCGTGATTGTGGACCGCGACGGTAAAACGGTGGCAACAGATGGGCTTGATCAATTTGGTCCTCTGCCGCTGATTGTCGGGCCCGGCGCGGATCGCGCCGCCGCACAGCTTTATGATCTTCTGGCGGCCGAAGCGGCAGTGGCGGAACGCGTACAGGCCATGGTGCGCATTGGCGAAAGGCGCTGGAATCTGCGCCTGCATAGCGGCACGGATGTGCTGCTGCCTGAAGCCGCGGAAGCTGCTGCCATCAAACGTCTTGCGGAATTGCAGCAGGAAGCGAAGCTTTTGGATCGCCCGCTGGCGGCGATTGATCTGCGCCTGCCGGATCGGCTGGTGGTGCGCACCAATCGTGAAACACCTGAAAACCAGCCGGCGCGCCCGGTCGCGCGAAGGGAACGCGGATGAACCAGCTCACCCGCCTACCCGGCGCTTTCGAACCCGCCGCCGCACCTCCGCGCCGTCGCCGGCAGGCGCGCAGCGGTGTGTTTGGCGTGCTGGATATCGGTTCCACCAAAGTGGTCTGCCTGATCGCGCGCATTGAAAGCGATGGCAGCCCGCGCGTGCTTGGTTTTGGCTGGCAGCGTGGGCGCGGTGTGAAGGGTGGTTCCATTGTTGATCTGGAAGAAGCGGAACGCGCCATTCGCGCCGCTGTGGGTCAGGCCGAGGAAATGGCCGACACAAGACTTTCCGGCGCGATCGTCAATCTCTCCTGTGGGCAGCCAGATAGCCGCCCCCTGCATCTGCAATGGGACATTTCCGGCCGCGCCGTGACCGAAGCCGATCTGCGCGCCATTCTGCATGATGGGCGCCGGCGTACCGCCGAAGAAGGCCGCGAAACGGTTCACGCCATTCCGCTTGGCTTCACCGTGGATGCGACACCTGGTGTTGATGACCCGCGCGGCATGATTTGCGATGTGCTGGGCGCGCGGCTGCATATGGTCTCGGCGGCTGAGGCATCGCTCCGCAATCTTGGCGCCTGCCTGATGCGGTGTGATCTGGAAGTGGAAGAATTGGTCTCCGCCCCCTTCGCTTCGGGCCTTGCGACGCTGGTGGAAGATGAAAAGCAGCTTGGCGCCACGGTGATTGATATGGGCGGCGGCACCACAAGCCTTGCGGTCTTCAGCGAAGGGCATCTGGTGCATACCGCGCAAATCCCAGTGGGTGGCGGGCAGGTGACGAATGATCTGGCGACAATCCTCTCCACGCCGGTTGCTCATGCGGAACGGATGAAGACGCTGCATGGTGCTGTACATGGCGGCGCGGATGATGAACGCGAATATCTGCCCGTGCCGCTATTGGGTGAGGATGAACACCATATCGCACGCATCCCGCGCGCCATGGTGGTGGGCATCATCAAGCCGCGGCTTGAAGAAACCTTCGAACTGCTCAAGGACAAGCTCGACCAAAGCGGGCTTGGCAAGGAAGGCGGCGCGCGCGTGGTGCTGACCGGCGGTGCGTCACAGCTTGTTGGCGTGCGTGAAATGGCCGCGCGCATCCTGGACCGCCAGGTGCGCCTAGGCCGCCCGCAACCCCTGCGCGGTTTGGCTGAAGCCGCCTCTGGCCCCGCTTTTGCGGGCGCAGTTGGGCTTTTGATGTGGGGCGCTGGTGAAGGCCGCCCCGTTCTGGATATCGCGCCCGGCCCGGTGAAGACCGGCGGTGCGTTTCGTCGTTTGATTCATTGGCTGAAGGATCGCGTGTGATGCCCGCACCTTCCGCCACCCCTGCCAACCCAAGCTGCCCATCACTGCGTGAGGAGGAAATGCCATGACCCTGAACCTGACGATTCCGCAAAATCAACATACGGATTTCACGCCGCGGATTACAGTAGTGGGCGTTGGTGGCGGTGGCACCAATGCTGTCAACAACATGATTTCCATGGGCCTGGATGGCGTGGAATTCCTGGTGGCGAATACGGATGCGCAATCGCTGATCCATTCCCGCGCTGATCGCCGTGTGCAGCTTGGCCCGCATCTGACGCAAGGTCTTGGCGCTGGTGCCAAGCCCGAAATCGGCCGCGCAGCCGCCGAAGAAGCGACTGAAGAACTGGCCCGCCACATTGAAGGCATGCACATGATCTTCATCACCGCCGGCATGGGTGGTGGCACCGGTACGGGGGCAGCGCCGGTGATTGCGCGCATGGCGCAGGAACGCGGCATTCTGACGGTTGGCGTGGTGACGAAACCTTTCGATTTCGAAGGCCCCAAGCGGCGCAAATCCGCTGAACAGGGGATCGAGGAATTGCAGCAATGCGTGGATACGCTGATCATCATCCCGAACCAGAACCTGTTCCGTCTGGCGAATGAACGCACAACCTTCCAGGAAGCCTTCAAGATGGCCGATAACGTCCTGTATATGGGCGTACGCGGTGTGACGGACCTGATGATCAATCCTGGCATCGTCAATCTGGACTTCGCTGATATTCGCACCATCATGGCCGAAATGGGCAAGGCCATGATGGGCACCGGCGAAGCTGATGGCGAAGACCGTGCGCGCCGCGCTGCCGAATCCGCGATCAGCAACCCGCTACTGGAAGATATCTCCATGCGCGGCGCCAAGGGCGTGCTGATCAACATTACCGGCGGCTATGACATGACGCTGTTTGAAGTGGATGGCGCCGTAAACCGCATTCGCGAAGAAGTGGAAGAAGACGCCAATATCATCTTCGGCACATCGGTGGATGAAACCATGAATGGGCGCATCCGGGTTTCCGTGGTTGCCACTGGAATTGATGTGGCCGGCCAGCGCGAAGCGGAAAAGCCGAAGCTGGTGGCGATGGGCGGTGGTGCCGCGCAACCTGTCAATGCTGTTGCGAACCAAGCGATCGGCGCAGCACCTACCGGTCCTGGGCTGCCATTCATGCGTCGGGCCGTGCAGGCCGCGCCGGCGCTGCGCCCGGCCATTGTGGATACTGCGCCAGTACCCGAACCCGAAGTGGTACCAAGCCCGGCGCAGGTTGCGGAAGCGCCGGTGATGCTGGCGCCAGCACCCGCTTTTCAGCCGGAAGCGCCGCAGCTTCGCGTACCAGTTGCGGAACCTGTCGAGGCACAAATGCCGCAATCTGCGCCGCGCACCGCTGGACTGCGTGGCCTTTTCGGCAAGGTTACCGGCATGGGTGGCATGATGAAGCGCAACCTCTCCCCTGCGGAGGGAATGCAAGGCCCGGCGCCTGAAATGTCGCAGCCACCGCGGGTGGAACCTGCACCCGCGCCAGCACCACGCTTCGAGCAAGCGCGGCCGACGCAGCAGGATGAAATGAGCCTGGAGATCCCGGCTTTCCTGCGGCGTCAGCGGAGTTGAGAGACCGACGAAAGTTTTATCCGCTCACGAGCAACCTGCGGCGCTATCGATCTAAACAGGTAGCGCCGCTGGGGGCGAATGGCTTGCTGATGAACCGTTAAGAGGGGATCAGCGAACGCAACACCAGCATCGCTATCAGCCCTGCCAAAAGCGCCGGCAGCAGATTGCGCCCAAAGGCAAGGCACACCGCAACGCCAACCCCAAGCCCGAAAAGCCGCGCGGCCAAAGGCACATCGGCCAGTGCCCCGGTTGGCGCGATAATCGCCAGCATGACAAAGGCCGCGAGCGTTGCCTGCGCAATCGCCGTCGCCCAGGCAATGACGGGATGATCCGCGCCAAGCCCGCCCGCCAGCCACACGCCGGCACTCCGCAGCAATAGACAAGCAAGGGCCGTCAGCGCGAGGGCGATATCAGCGGCTTCCACGCTTGCGCCCCCACAAAAAAGCGATGGTCCCACCAATAATCCCCGCCGCCAAAAGCCCCATGGAGGACGGCAGGATGAAGGTCAGCCCCGCCGCCGCTGCACCGCATAGAATGGCGCGGCGCGGTGCGGGCTTGTTGACATCGGCGGCCAGCAGCAGCGCGTAATAGAGCGGATTGACGAATAGCAGCGCCGCGCGCGCGTGATCATCCAACATGCCCGCCACGTAAAACCCCGCGAGTGCGGCAAGCCCCGCCACCACCCAGCTTGTCAGGCCAAAGCCCAAAAACCAGGAAAGCCTGACGGAGGAAGCGATTTCGGGAAAGGCGCGCATCGCCGCCGCCCAAGGGGTCACCGCAATGAAGGGAATGGCCGGGATCAGGCGCTTGCGCTCAGTCACGCCGAAAAGCGGCGTGATGGCAATTGCCATGGGCAGGAAGCGCGCATTCACTGCAATCGCACCCATCACCGCGGGCGCGATGCCGCTGACAAAACCCGTGCTGGCTGCCTGCACCAATACTAATTGCCCGGGCATGCCATAAATCGCCCAGCAGGCCACCAAAGCCCAGCCTGGCGGCAGCCCTGCTTCGCGCACTGCCGCCCCGAAGGCGAGGAAGGTGGCCGCCATGGCGACCCCCGCCGCCCCAACCGCATCACGCGCGCCAAACAGCGCCGCACTGCGCGATGAGGTAACGCTACCCATCCTTGCGCGGATGCATGACAGCGTAGGGCGAAGCAGCCTGCATGCGCTAAAGCTTCACCACCCCAGCACCGATCAAGCCTGCAAGCCGCGCCGCGATGGCGGTTTGCGCATTGGCATCCAGCCCCAGCAGGCGATGAATACCGGCGGCGAGTTCCGCTTCCGTCGTCGCCGGGCGCAGCGCCGAGAGTTTTTCAGCCGCAACAGCGATTTCGCGTGGCGATACGGCAGCAGCGCGGCGCAAATGCGCGCCCGCAGCGCGGCGATCCCTCGGCACAATCGTGGCACCATCGGCCAAAAGAAAACCCTGTTCTTCCTTCACGCCATGCAATTGTCGCGCAAGCGCCAAAGCCTGGCGCAAGGCATCGCGCGATGGCGTGGGCAGCGCTTCCAGCCCCCATAACAACCGCACACGTTCGGCAAGGCTTTCGGTGGTGATCGGCGATTCAATTGTAATGACTTCAGCAAGAATGCCAGCGAGTGTGGCGAAGGGAACATCGGCAATGGCGATATCTTTCGGCACCTCCGGCACCGCTTCGCGGTAAGGCTCAGCGAGGCCAGTTTCTGGTGCGGATACTGCGGTTTCAACGCTTGCTGCGGCAGGTGCGGCGCCAAGCAAGGCAGCGATACGCTGAGCCTCAGCTTCTGGCCTGCCATACCAGGAAAGCGACCAGGCACGCGCGAGCTTCCAGCCCATGGCCTGCAGCGCGCTGCCGCGGCCCCTTTCGCGATCCCGCGCGCAGCGCAGCGCGGCCCAATCCCCCGCATCGGCTTCAATGCCCAACACGTAATTTCCCGCCTCACGCGCGGCGACATCCAAAAATAATCCTGCCATGCCAACGCGCGGCACAGCTTCCTTGCCCGCGGCTTCTATGGCCTTGCCAATAGCCACCGCGATTGGTGCGGCCTGGGTTTTCGCTGTCGCGGCGCGCGGTGCATCCCCGGCGGCGGCGAAGGCAAGGAAGGCTTTGAGAGTGGCCACCCCACGCCCTGAGGCGCGGGCCAAGTCAATGTCATCCGCACCAATGGAGGAAAACACAATGCAGCGCTTCTTGGCGCGCGTGATCAGTACATTCAGCCGGCGTTCGCCGCCATCGGCGGAAAGCGGGCCGAAGCGCATGGCAAGCTTGCCATCAGCGCCCCGCCCATAGCCCACCGAAATCATGATCGAATCGCGTTCATCGCCCTGCACGTTTTCTAGGTTTTTGACGAAAAACGGCTCATCAGGATGTGCGCTGAAAAACGCTTCTGTATCCGGGTTATCGCGCCGCGCCGCTTCAACGGCGTTCAGGATCGCATCACGCTGGCGGATGGAGAACGCCGCAATGCCCAGGGTATCGCCCGGCGTCTCCCGCGCATGGGCGATCACCGCTTCCGCCACGGCACGGGCTTCTTCCGCATTGGTGCCCGTGCCGCCCGTATCAAACCGCCCTTCAACGCGGCGGAGTGAAAGCCCAAGCGCGGCCGAACGCGCACGCGGCGATGGCAGGATGAAAAGCCGATTATCGTAGAATTCCGCGTTGGATGTCGCGATCAGGCTTTCATGCCGGCTGCGATAATGCCAACGCAGCATGGCCGATGGCAGGCCGCGCGCATTGCAAAGCCCCAGAATGCTTTCCACATCGCGCGCCGCGACAACATCGTGCGTATCTTCGGCGGCTTCCTCGCCTTCCTCACCGGTCATGCGCTGGAAGAAGCGCGTGGGCGGCATTTGCTTGTCATCACCCACCACCACCACCTGCCGGCAACGCGCAATAGCGCCGAGTGCATCCACAGGTTCCACCTGGCTCGCTTCATCAATCACCAGCAGGTCGAAGGAAAGCCCAGGCTTCAGCCCATGCGGGGGGGCGAGGAATTGCGCCACCGAAAGCGGGCTCATCATGAAAATTGGTTTGGCCTTTTGCACCGCCTGGGAAGCGCGCAGCAGCAATTCGCGCACCGGCAAATGGCCGCGCTTCTTTTCCATCTCACCGCGCAGCACCGCCATGCCCGGCGCGCCATCGCGCACTTCCTTGACGCGCAGCGCATGGGCATAGGCGGCTTCCGCGCGCGTCAGCGTAATGCGCGCGCGATCAGCTTCGCGGAAATCCTCAACCAGCCGATCCGCCGCCGCGCCGTCAAACGCCGCCAATTCGGGGTGCGGCGCCATGGCCGCGCGGAGCAAGCCTTCATGCAGCGCGAAGGAAAACACATCCTCCGCCGCTTCGGGCGCGACACGCCCATCAGTCAGGCGCTCCAGCAAGGGCTCCAGCCCCGCAGCCGAAGCAGCGGCGCGGCGCCAGCCAAGCCAGGCATCAAGCGCTTCCGGCGCCGCCGCCCAATCGCCAAGCCGCGCGGCCAGGGTAGCGAAGGAAGGCTCATCGCTGCCAAAAGCGACACGCGCATCAAGCTGTGTTGCCTGCTGCAATTCCTGAAAAGCATCGAGTGCGGCTTGCAGCGGCGCGGCCTCGGCCGGCTTGGCGCCATTCGCGAGCGCCGCCACCGCCGCCGCGCCATGGGTTTTGCGCCACGCAAGCAAGGCGGTCAGCGGCGCGGGATCACTGGCTTCCCCCTGCCAAAGCGTGCCAAAGGCCCCGCGGCCCAAAGCATCGCCTTGGCGCAATGCTTCGCGCGCGGCCTGCCCGGCCAGCGCGGCATCAAGCGCCGGCAGCGGGTTTTCCGCATCGCGCGCAATGCGCGCCGCGAGCGTTTTAGCATCGCGCCGTGCGCCAGAAAGAAAACCGAAAACCCCACCTGCTTCGGCAAGCGTAGCGCGCGCTTCGACAATGTCAGCAACATCCAAAGCACCCGGCAAAAGCTGCGGATCAGCCTTGGCTTTTTGCAAAGCGCCCAGCGCCTGCACCAAAGCTTCCAGCGGTGCCACATCCCCAGCCCAGGCTTCGTGCTTCAGCGTCGCCGCATCATGTGCCGGCGCCGATAGCAAAGCCGGGCGTAAGGCAAGCGCGCTTTCCGCTGCCTTCGGTCCAGCCTCTACGCCAAGCGCCGCACCTGCCGCGGCAAAGGCGCGAATCCAACCGGGCAGCCGCCCCAGCAGGCGATCCGCATCGGCGGGGCCGATATCGGCCATCACGCCGCGCCAGGGGCTTTGCGCGCCGCCTTCTGCCGCATAGCCGGCCAGCAGCTTGATCGCATCGCGGCGCGCTTCAATCGCCGCCGCGTCCCATTCCGTGACATTCACGGAAAAATCCGGCGCCGCAATACCGCGCTGCCGCAAGCCAACCAGCGCGCCTATCACCTGATGCAGCGCAAGGCCCGAAGCGCCAACCGTTCCGCGCATCGCCGCCGCATGGCGATTGATCCGCCCGCGCAGCGACCCAAGGCGACGCACCACCGCATCACGTTCCGGCTTGGGCGGCATGGGCAGGGAAAGTGTTGCGCGCAATTCATCCAGCACTGCGCGCTTCGATTGCTTTTCCGAATGCAATTCCAGGCAGGCGGCGCCAAGGCCAATACACTCCAGCCGGCGCTTCACCACTTCCAGCGCGGCGAGCTTTTCGGCCACGAACAAAACGCTTCGCCCATCCAGCACGGCCTGGGCGATGATATTGCTGATGGTCTGGCTTTTGCCGGTGCCGGGCGGGCCCTGGATCACGACATGCCCGCCGCGCCGGACGGCTTCCGCCGCAAGCGCCTGGCTGCCATCCACATCCATCACGTGATCCAGGCGTTCCACCGGGATTTCTGCATCTACATCGGCTTCATCGGCAAAAACCGGCGGGATGGAAAGCGCCTCACCGCCCACCAGCGCGCGCACTATGGGGTGATCGGCCAGGCCCGGATTTTTCTCAGGCCCTAGGTCCCGCCACATCAGGAATTTAGCGAAGGAGAATAGCCCAATCGCCAGCGCATCCGCCTCCACGCGCCAATTGGCGCGCTCTGCCACCAGCGCTGCGATGGCTTCCCCCCAGGCGGTCGGCGTATAGGCCTCAGCATCGAAATCCGGCAGCGCGGTCTTGAAATTCACCTTGAGCATTTCGCGGAGGGACAAATTCTCTGCGATATCACCCACCGCCCCGCGCAGCTTGAAATTCTGCGAAACCCCTTCGCGTTCCAGCGCCACCGGCAGCAGCGCCAAAGGGGCGCGACGTTCGGTCTCAGGCGTCGCGGGATCGCGCCAGACCAGCGCGCCAAGAGCCAGATAAAGTGTCGGCACGCCCGTTTCTTCGCGGGCCGTGCGCGCATCCTGCATGATATCGCGCAGCCGGCGCACAAGGTCTGTCGGCGGCAATTGCACACGCAGCTTGTCATCGCGTTGATAGTCTTCCCGCGCTGCGTCGGCTTTAGCGGTGCCAACACCTTCCACCTTTACCTTCACGCTGCGTGCGCGGCGCGGCTTGCCGGGGGTTGCTTCCTCAGGCATGGTTTCGGGCGTGGCGGCCGAAGCTTCAAAGCCGAAGGCACGGCCCGCCTGCAATGCGCCAAGGACAAAATCCGCATCCTCATCATCAATGATGATGACACCGCGTGAAGCACCCGGCTTGGGCAGGGATAGCAGCCGGTTGCGCGTGGAAAGATCCAGTAAGCCCCGGCGGGCTTCTTCCAATGCGGCGCGAAGATCCGTCATGCGATTATTTTTTCCGGAAGGCAAAGGTGATCAGCAGCACGCAGCCAACCAGCGCCAGAATGGCCAGCATGCCCTGCACAACTTCGAAATTCGGGGAGTCGCGATGGATGAAGATGGATGCGGCCGCCGCGCCCATCTTCATCAGGGTTTGCAGTATCCATTCCATTGAAACGCCTCTCATCCTTCGGCTGTAGTCGTCTCGCCATTATGGAACAGTCTTGCACATCCCCCGCGGCAGTCGAAGGGTGATTTTCAGGGCGGCGGTGGGCCGGGCAGCATACGGTTCTCCAATGCCTCGATACGGGAAAGGGAAGCCTTAAGCAGCGAAATCAGCTCCGCCACTTGCTGTTCGCGCAGCAGGTCCAGCTTTTCATGCAGCAGGCTGATTTCGGCCTCGGCGCGGATATTCACTTGGTAATCGGCGATGGACCGGATGCGATCTATATGGGCTTGGCGGTTCTGGCTCATCATGATGATGGGCGCTGTATAGGCCGCCTGGAAGGACAGCATCAGGTTCAGCAGGATGAAGGGATAGGGGTCCCAGGCATTGCCGCCAAAGGCCGCATTGGCAATCAGCCAGGCCAGCAATAGCCCGGACTGGATCAGGATAAAGCGCCAGGACCCGACCGTTGCCGCCACCAGATCGGAAAGCCTCTCACCAAGGGTCAGGTCAGGCGCAGGCCCTTCACCGCGCCGCCTTTGCCGAGCGCGCGACAGGGCGGTACGCAAATGGATGTGGCGGCGGTGATGATGAGGTTCGGGATGCTCGGCCATGCAGAATTCCCCCTGCAAAGCGCGCAAGTTGCACCATTCACCCCGGCAGGAACATGATAAAAATCAACTCCGGCCGTAAGTATCCTCAAAGCGCACGATGTCATCCTCGCCAAGGTAGGAGCCGGATTGCACCTCAATCAGCGTCAGCGGGATCTTGCCGGGGTTTTCCATGCGATGGATGCAGCCCAGCGGCAGATAGACGCTTTCATTCTCCCGCAGCATGATTTCCTCACCATCGCGGCGCACAATGGCAGTGCCGGAAACCACCACCCAATGCTCGGCACGATGAAAATGCTTTTGCAGGGAAAGCTTGGCGCCGGGGCGGACTTCGATCGTCTTGACCTGGAAACGCTCCCCCATGATCAGGCCCTCATAATGGCCCCAGGGGCGATAGGCGCGGCGGTGTTCGGTGGCTTCCTTGGCGCCGCGCGCCTTCAACTGATCCACCAGCTTTTTCACATCCTGCGCGTGGTCCCGATGCATGGCGAGCACGGCATCATCGGTCACCACCACCACGACGTCTTCCAGCCCGATCACGCCGGTGAGGATGCCTTCACTGCGCACATAGCAATTCTTGGCATCCACCAATTCCACCGGGCCTAGCACGGCATTGCCGGCCGCATCCTTCGGCTGAATCTCCCACAGCGCGGCCCAGGAACCGATATCCGACCAGCCAATGGCAGCCGGCACCACAGCAGCTTTTTGCGTACGTTCCATCACCGCATAGTCAATGCTGATCGATGGTGTCGTGGAGAAAGCCGCGGCTTCCAGGCGGATAAAATCCCCATCGCGCGCGGCACCGGCAACCGCAGCGCGCACACCCTTCAGCACCTCTGGCGCGTAGGTTTCAAGCTCGGCCAACATGGTCGCGGCGGTGGCGACAAACATGCCGGAATTCCACAAATGCCGGCCGGTTTTGAGAAACTCTGCCGCGCGGGCCGCATCAGGCTTTTCCACAAAGCGCGCGATGCGCTTCACGCCATCGCTGCCCGGCAAGGCATCACCGGCTTCGATATAGCCATAGCCCGTTTCAGGCGCGGTAGGCTGCATGCCGAAGGTGACAATCGCCCCCGCTTGCGCCGCCGCAGCGGCCTTGGTGAGCGCGGTTTGCAGCGCCGCAACATCGCCAATTGCTGCATCTGCGGCCATGAACCACAGCACCGCGCCGGGCGCCGTTTCCTCAGCGAGCAAAGCCGCGGCGGCGATGGCGGGCGCGCTATTGCGGCCAATCGGTTCCAGCACGATGGCCGCACCCTTGTCGCGCAATTGCTCGGCCACCAGGAAGCGATGCGCTTCATTGCAAACAACCATAGGCGGCAGGAAGCCCGCGCCGGAACCCCGCGCGGCGGTTTCCGCCAGCATGGTCTTGTCGGAAGCGAGCGGCCAGAACTGCTTGGGGTAGCTTTCGCGGGATAGCGGCCATAGCCGCGTGCCGGTGCCGCCGGAAAGGATCACGGGCAGGATCAGGGGGGAATTGGCGTTCATGGTCAATCATCGCTCCGCATCGCGCGGGGCTTAGGGATAAATCGGGGCAAAGCCAAGGCAGAGGCTTCGGGCGTTTCCCCGGGCGGGCTTCCAGTATAGAGCTTTCCGCCCCATCCAGCCTGAAAGCCGCCTGCCTTGGATAACCCTGTTGCCCCCGCCGTTCCGGAAGGCTTCGTGCCCCGCCCTGCCGGGGGGCCGTTTCTGGAACCCATCGGCCCCATCATGATCCGGCGGGATCACGGGCCGCTTGCCTTTGGGCTTCGGATCGAAAAGCGCCATTGCAACAGCAAGGACATGGCCCATGGGGGCATGTTGGCGACTTTTGCTGATCTCGCGCTCGGGATTGGTGGCTTCAACCTGGCCGGGGTGACGGGGTTCTTCACCACCATCAGCCTAAATTCGGATTATCTGGCGCCTGCGCTGCTTGGCACCTGGCTGCAATGCGAACCGGTGCTGCTGCGCCGCACCCGCACGCTGGTTTTCGCGCAAGGCGTCTGCATGGCGGATGGCAAGCCTGTGCTGCGCGCCAGCGGGGTTTTCGCCCTGCCGCGGGAGCCCACGGCAGGCGCGTGACAGGTCCGCTTATACCACCGGGCTTTTGCCGCCATCCACATTGATGGCAGTGCCGCTGATGAAGCCGCCCTGTTCGCTAGCGAGCAGCAAAGCCATGGCGGCGAATTCCTCGGCCTTGCCGATACGGCCGAGGGGGACAGCCTTGCCTTGTTCGGCCTTCCAATCTTCCCAGGTGATGTTGCGCTTTTCCGATGCATGCCGGCGCACCCATTGGTCGCTTTCAATAATGCCGACCAGCATGGCATTCACCAGCACATTATGGGGCGCGAATTCATTCGCCATGGCCTTGGTGAGCGCCATGCCGGCAGCGCGCGAGACTGATGTAGGCGTTGAACCCCCAAGCGGTGCCTTGGCGCCGATATTGAGCACATTGATGATGCGGCCCCATTTGCGATCCCGCATGGCAGGCAGCGCCAGGCGGCACAGCCGGATGGCCGCAAACAACTTCAGGTCCAGATCATCCTGCCAAAGCGCATCGGTTACTTCCAGGAAGCCACCGCGCTGGGAAGTGCCGGCATTATTGATCAGGATATCCACCTGGCCGAGGCCCTTCACCGCCGCGGCATAGGCAGCTTCGCAGCCTTCAGCGGTGCGGATATCAGCGGCAATGGCGGCAACCTTGGCGCTGGGCGCAGCGGCGCGGATTTCCGCTTCCGCCTTGGCAAGGCTTTCCGCCCCGCGCGCCACAATGGCGACATGCCCGCCCGATTCAGCAAACATTTTCGCCATGGCAAGGCCGAGGCCCTTGGACCCGCCGGTAATAAGCGCGGCGCGCCCGTTCAAGGTGATATTCATGGATCGCTCCCCCAAATGATGGGGGCCATCCTGCCGGAAGTGGGGCGGGACGCAAGCGTTGGGGGGAGTGGAGCGGGCGGGGGGAATCGAACCCCCGACATTCAGCTTGGGAAGCTGACGTTCTACCTCTGAACTACGCCCGCGCCGGACAACCCCTTTGTATCCGCAGGGGCCTCAGCGGGCAAGTCGGCCGCGCATTCCATAACGGGCCAGCCCCGTTCGGACGTTGTGCTGCCCCTCGGCAGCGGACCATTGGCGGCCGATGACCTCGAATGAGCCGTTCGCCTCGTGCTGGAAAGGTAGCGCCGCGTGAATGCACATCAGAAGCAGCTTGGTGGAGAGCGTGTACAACCCGGTTGATGAGGTCGAGCACGCGCCCTCCAACGGCGCCGCTTCTGCGCTGATGCAAGCGTCTACGCGGCAGTTGCTGATCGGCCTGTCCTGCGAGGCGGCCAAGAAGTTGCAGATGTTGTTCTAAGTCGACGCTGCGCTCAGGAAGGCATTTCACGAAGGCTGAGGAGGATGGCGTAGCCGCTCTGCTCAAGGATGCCAGTGTATGTGCATCGACGTGAGGTCAACCTCGGTGATGCAGGTGTTGTGGCGGCTATCCCCGATAGCGTGTAAGCACATCTCGCTTTCCCAAAGCGATGGGTAGAAATTAGAAAATATAAATCGCACAAAGCCGCGTAGCTGTAGCGGCGCTCGGACCGGGATACGACAGCAGGCTCTATTCAAAGTGGCGTGTGATGCCGGGTGCTGAGGTCCTGCCTTGAGGGGATCGTAGTCAAAGCGGATAGCCGACTGCAACGAAATTCTTTGCAAGATATCGGCAGGGCTGAGAGCCGCGATGAAGTCTGACAGAACGACGCCCTCCATTTCTTCCAACGAAAAGATTACCGGACAAGGAATAAAGGCTAATCGATGCCAAACAACTTCGTGGCCCTTCAGGCGATATGAGGCCTGCAACAGGGCGCCGTCGTTGAGAACCAAGGAAAATTGCCGGTGGTCGAGAAAAAAGAGGTATTCTTCCATTGTGGCGAACTGGTCGTGCGGAAATGCCGCGTCGTTGGGGAGCGGTGTGGACCAAGTCACAAGTGTCGTCCGAGCAGCCCCGTCTGGAACCGCTTTATGCGTTTGCGCATCCATCGCGTGCCCACCTTCAAGCAAGGCGGTGGATAGTTGCGTAAGTTGCTGAGCGAGATGGCTGGCGGTCACCGCGATCAGTCCGAGCTAATTGCGAAGGCCGGATCTTAGAATGGCTTGAATTTTCTCTGGGAGAGACTCTAGCGCGATTTCTCCCGCGTCGATCATATGGATTAGACGTTCGAAGCTCTCCACATCTTTCTTTATGGAGGCGACCTCATTGTCCGAACGATCCCGGTGAATTCTTTTGAGCTTATTGATTTCGTCCTCGGTTGGATATGTGAACTGCAATTGGAAGCCGCTTGTCTCGACAGCCCCTACCTCCGCTACGAGCTTCTCCATGTTGGAGCCAACTCCAGAGATGCGGACCCATGCGCGGGAGCGCGTAATGGCGGTGAAGATTATGTTCCGCTTTCGGCTAAGGTCCCAACCACCAAAACATGCCTCGGCACCAACCACGTAGACCATCGGTGCCTCATTACCCTTTGCTCGATGAATACTGGTGATCGCCACCGAGTCGTCTTGAAATATGAGGTCGCGACTTGACGTAATTCCCGCAATATGCGCGCCCATTCCATGTTTCTGAAGTGTCCGCATCAATGCTGCTCCGCGAGACCTAACGGCGAGGAGGTCAGCAATAATAACAAGGATGTCGTCTGCCTCGAGCTCATCATGCTCAAGATTCCTGCATATCTCCTGTGCGACCCACTCATTTTCCCGCTCGGCATTATCGAACAGACTGAGCCTAAGAGCATCGGTAGGATTGAGCAGACTTGAGAAGAACTCCGGAGATGCGTCTTTACTGCGACTCAACTTGACCTGCCGACCTAGCTGTAGCGCCCCATCAACCGCCTCGTAGCCGATCTCTGTCCAAAGGCCCACATCGTCAAACATCTGCACTAGCCCTTCGGGCCGGTAGATGCCAAATCCGAGCGCGTGCGCTGCTGTTAGCGACCAAGGTGTGTTGCGGTAGCAGACCCTCAAGATGATATCCTGCTGCGGATGGTCCTGTAGGTTCCGCAGACTAACTCTCGGCCGACCAGATGGGTCCCGCCCAAAAATCGTCTCGGCGGGCGGCATCGTGTAGTCGCCAAGGTTTTGTAACTCATCGTATGCCCAAACAATGCGCTTGGGTTGCTTTACGGCGCCATAAGCAATCTGGAAGAATTCTTGCGGAAGGTCCTGCGCCTCATCAATTATTATGAGGTCGTAAATCTGGACTGCCTGCTCGATCGAGACCTCCGACAGAAGTTCTTTGCAAACCCCGCTGAACGCTAGACCAGATCCAAACTTCTCTTTAGCGTAGCCGAAATCACGCGCAGCCTTACCGTTCGCGCGCGCGATCTCGGAGTAGACTCCCGCTGTAGACGCACTGCCCCAAGCGTGCATCACGCGCAACTTTGTCCAGTCCGGATCATCTCTAGCGATCTCGAAATGAAATCTCTGTATGAGGGCTCGAAATTGTTGATATAAAGATCGCGTATTGAACGTCACGACGATCTGCCAATCTGGATGCTTTGCGTGTAAAAGTGCTGCTTTTTGCGCCAAGACAATTGTCTTCCCCGAACCCGCAAGTCCGCGTATGCGCTGTGGCCCTTCAGGATACTCGATTGCCGCCTTCTTTTGCCAGCGATCCAGGTTAGCAATCTGCTTTTCAATCTCCTTGACAATCGCGCCCTTGGACTGTTTTCCGGTTACGTTGGCTCGCTTCTTGCGCGGCTTCATGGTTGACGTTGTTTGGATGGCAGCATTTACATATTGGAGGAGACTCCGTTCTAGCGGCGCCCCCTTGCTCAAGATGCCAAGCAGTGAGCCCGGAGTGACCACGATCACATCCTCGGGCAGAGCACAATCAGGGAGCCTTGGAGCGAGTGTCACGGTTCGAATCTCAAAGGCGAGGTTTCGCCCCTTCCGAAGCTCGCGGTGTTCCTTGAGCTTGGTTTCTAGGCCGACGAACATGTCATTGTGCAGACGGCTTAGCGAGTCGATCCAACCCTGTTGAGGCTGTTCTCCCTGCCCGGATAGATCGAATGCTACGACTCCAAACTCTTCACACGTCAGGAGAGCATCTATTTGGAGGCGCCCATCAGCGGCGCTGAGTAACGGATACCCGATGTAGAGAGTGCCGGTTGGATTGACCTCACGCAGCTTGCTCAGCAACTCGGTCGCTTCGCGTGTTTGATTGGCCTCACCGAACGCAACATCGAGCATGAGTCTGAGTTTCCCGTCCAAATTTGGTCGTAACGCGCTGGCGCTGCTTCCCGAGGGCGAGCGGGCGTTACATCACCAATGTGACCCGACTCAGGTCACATTGGAAGGTTGTCGGGCGAGTTCCCTTGGGGCGGCTCAGCAAAGGATGGGACACGGACTGGCCGGACGGCGCTGCGCAGGGGGGGGCTTCGACTCGTTCTGGTGTGCTGACCGCTCCTATGCCTGGTCCTGAAGCCCTCTCGCCCGGTCCGAGGTCGTGAACTGGGCAATGAGGTGGCCTCGCCGAGCCGTGGCGGCGGATGCCCAGCCAAATGGGAAGAGGCGCGCGAGGCAGCGCCTGCTACAAAAGGGCTGTAAGCCGACACCCTGACCATCATCGGCAATCGGCCTCGATACCGGGCCCGGTGAAGGTCAATACGGCAGCCCGCAGCCCGCAGCGCGCGGTCTTCCATCGTGCGGCCGCAGCATCGGTGCCGCGGCAGGAACCGGCTCATGTCCCGGTTGCTAAACGGTCACGGCTCAGAGGCGGGGCACGGCCCAGCCGCCGAACGGAACCAGCACGGCATCCTGTGACCTTACCTGGCCTCTCTTCCGGGCCGGGCTGATAACCGCGCCAATCGTCCGGCCTAGGCAAGGACCACCTAGCCGAGCCGAACGTCTCGGTCTCGAATTGGGAAGCTGACGTGCTACCTCTGAACTACGCCCGCGCCGCTCACGGGATATACCCGCCAGGGCAGGGGTCAGGCAAGCTCAACCTCTCGAAGCTGCGTCCCGCGCCACCGTCGCCAGCGCATCGGCGCGTTCATTCATGGGGTCCCCGGCATGGCCGCGCACCCAGCGCCATTCAATCTCATGCGGTTTGGCGGCGGCCAGAATGGCCTGCCATAAATCAAGGTTCTTCACCGGCTCCTTCGCCGCATTGCGCCAATTGGCGCGGACCCAGCCATGGATCCAGCGGCTGATGCCGTTGCGCAGATATTCGCTATCGGTATGCAACGCCACGCGGCAGGGTTTTTTCAGCGCCTCAAGCGCTTTCAGCGCCGCGGTCAATTCCATGCGGTTATTGGTGGTCTCGGCCTCACCGCCCGATAACTCGCGCTCATGCTCGCCAAAGCGCAGAATGGCCGCCCAGCCGCCGGGGCCGGGGTTGGGTTTGCAGCCGCCATCGGTCCAAATCTGGACCAAGGGGCGCGGGTCTGCGCTGCCGGTCACAGGCCAAAGGCCGCAAGGGTTTCGGCGCCGCTGAAGAACCTGAGTTTTCGCAAATATTCCACCGGGTCCTTCCGCGTCACCAACGCGCCTTCGGGCGTATGGGTCCAGTCATAGAGCCGGGTCAGCAGAAAGCGCAGCGCCGCGCCGCGGCACAGCACCGGCAGCGCGGCCAATTCAGCCTCATTCATTGGGCGCATGGCGCGATAGGCGCCCAGCATGGCGCGCGCGCGCGTCACGTTGAAGGAATAATCCGCCTCAAAGCACCAGGCATTTAGGCAAACCGCGATGTCATAGGCGAAAAGATCCGTGCAGGCGAAATAGAAATCAATCACGCCGGAAACACGCGGCTGGCCATCGGCACCCGGCAGGAAAAACGCATTATCGGGGAAAAGATCGGCGTGGATTTGCCCAACCGGCAGGCTGCCCTCGTTGGGCCAGGCGGCGAGAATGCCGGAAAGTGCCGCATCAAGCTCCGCGATCAGGCCGGGCTGCACCTCATCTCCCCGCGCGCGGCAGCCATCCAGCAGGGGTGCCCAGCCCTTGGGGCCAAGCGCATTGGGCCGGCTGAGCGCAAACCCCGCCCCGGCCAAATGCATTTCTGCCAAGGCCTTGCCGAGTGGCGCGCAATGCTCTGGCCGCACGCGGCGCGGCCAGACGCCGGGCAGAAAGGTGACAATCGCCGCCGGCCGCCCCGCCAATTCCCGCAAGGCCGCGCCATCCCGCCCATGCACCGGCGTGGGGCAGGCCATGCCGCGCGCGGCCAAGTGTTCCATCAGGCCGAGGAAATACGGCAATTCCGCCGGGTCGACGCGCTTTTCATAGAGCGTCAGGATGAAATCGCCTGCTTCGGTTTTCAGCGCGTAGTTGGAATTCTCCACACCCTCCGCAATGCCACGAAAAGCGAGCAATTCACCCAGCGCGTACTCGGCCAGGAAGGCGCGCAACGCCTCATCCGAAACCTCCGTATAGACAGCCATTATTCGGCGGCGAGTCCGCGCGGCAGGCGGAAGGTGATTTGTTCTACCGCCACCACCACTTCTTCGATTTCCAGCGCATAGGCTTCACCAAGCCGGGCAAGCACTTCTTCCACCAGCACTTCGGGCGCGCTGGCGCCGGCAGTCACCCCCACGGTCTTGCAGCCCTGCACCAGCGCAAGATCAAGATCCGCGCCGCGCTGCACCATCACGGCGCGGCGTGCGCCGCTGCGCTCCGCCACTTCGCGTAGGCGCTGGCTGTTCGATGAATTGGGCGCGCCCACCACCACCACCAGATCGGACCGTGCGGCAATCGCCTTCACCGCCGCCTGGCGATTGGTGGTGGCGTAGCAGATATCTTCCTTGGCCGGGCCGCGAATATCCGGAAAGCGCCGTTGCAGGATGCTGATGATTTCCGCCGTATCATCCACGGAAAGCGTGGTTTGGGTTGTGTAGGCGAGTGTAGCGCCTTCGGGCGAAGCAACATTTTCCGCATCCGCCGCATCCTGCACCAGGGTCACGGCACCTTCGGGCAATTGGCCCATGGTGCCGATCACCTCCGGATGGCCGGCATGGCCAATCAGGAAAAGATGGCGGCCATGTTCATGATGGCGTTCGGCTTCGCGATGTACCTTGCTCACCAGCGGGCAAGTGGCGTCGAGTGCGAACATCATGCGCTGCGCTGCCTCGGCCGGGACGGATTTCGGCACGCCATGGGCGGAAAACACCACGGGCTGGCCGTCATCGGGGATTTCACTCAGTTCTTCGACGAAAACCGCGCCCTGCTTTTCCAGGCTTTCGACGACGAAGCGGTTATGGACGATTTCATGCCGCACATAAACCGGGGCGCCATGGCGTTTCAGCGCTTCCTCCACAATCTTAATGGCGCGGTCCACGCCGGCGCAAAAGCCTCGCGGGCCAGCGAGCAGAAGGTTCAGGGGCGGCTTGGCAGAGGCCATGGGCGCAGGGTCCATCCAGGGGGCCGGCCACGGGTTGCGGCGCGACGCGAAGAATGGTCAGAGTAGCCCGCAGCCCGTTCGGGTCAAAGGGGGTTTCGGCATGTGGCGCTTCGGGGTTCTGGTTCTGGCGGGGCTGGTCGCGGCTTGCGGTTCGTCCACCAAGGAGCAGGTGCTGGCACCTTGCCCAAGGGTGACGATCCTGGCGGATGGCGCGGATGTGACCCGCTTCCGGCCCGGCGCGCCGCCGGATTTGGCCGCGATGCTGGTGGATGGCCGCATCGCGGGGGTGAATGCTTCTTGTGATTACGTCCGGGGCGGCGGGGTCGAGGTGAAGGTCTCGGTCCTGATGGATGTGGAACGCGGCCCCGCCACGCGCGGCAATCGGGCCGAACTCCCCTGGTTCCTGGCGGTGACCAGCGGCGATGACAGCCAATTGGTCCAGCGCAAGGACGCACTGCTTTTGGTGAGTTTTGAGGGCAATCAGACCCGCGCCCGGGTAGCCACCGCCCCCGAGGCCATCCTTTTCCCAGCCGGCCGCAACCCAGCGGAATTCCGCGTGCGGGTTTCCTTCGCCCTGACCGCCGAGGAGCTGGACCGCAACCGCCGTCGCGGGCCGCGCTAAATTTTAGACAGAAGGCGTCGGGGCATCTTGTCTCACCCCGCGCTGTTACATACATCCTGCTCGTGAACGCCGCGCCCCTTCGGGAGCGGCTTCCTGCAACCCCATCCGCGGTGGCGATTGGCCATCGTTTTAGCATTAGGGGGTCGCCGTGGTGCCATTCTGGGCCGCCGCGATCCGCCGTAGAGGAGAACTCGGATGAGTAAGGTTATCGGTATCGACCTTGGCACCACCAATTCCTGCGTCGCCATTCTTGAAGGCAAGGATGTGCGCGTGATTGAAAACGCCGAAGGTGCGCGCACCACGCCTTCCATGATCGCGTTTGCGAAGAATGGCGAAAGGCTGGTCGGGCAATCGGCCAAGCGCCAGGCCGTCACCAACCCCATGGGCACGCTTTATGCGGTGAAGCGCCTGATTGGCCGCCGCTTTGATGACCCGATGGTGCAAAAGGATATCGGGCTTGCCCCCTTCAAGATCACCAAGGCGCCCAATGGCGACGCCTGGGTTGAGGTTGATGGCAAAACCTACGCGCCGCAGCAGATCAGCGCCATGGTGCTGACCAAGATGAAGGAAACCGCCGAAGCCCATTTGGGTGAGAAGGTTTCGCAGGCCGTGATTACCGTTCCGGCCTATTTCAATGACGCCCAGCGCCAAGCCACCAAGGAAGCCGGCACGGTTGCCGGGCTTGAAGTGCTGCGCATCATCAATGAACCGACCGCCGCCGCGCTGGCCTACGGTATGGAACAGAAAAAGGGCGGCACCATCGCGGTTTATGACCTTGGTGGCGGCACCTTCGACGTTTCCGTGCTGGAAATCGGCGATGGCGTGTTTGAAGTGAAATCCACCAATGGCGACACCTTCCTGGGTGGTGAGGATTTCGACCAGCGCATCATTGATTATCTGGCCGATGAATTCCGCAAGGAACAGGGCATTGACCTGCGTGGCGATAAGCTTGCGCTGCAACGCCTGAAGGAAGCGGCAGAAAAGGCAAAGATCGAGCTTTCCTCTTCCAAGGAAACCGAGGTCAACCTGCCCTTCATCACCGCCGATGCCTCTGGCCCCAAGCATTTGGTGATGAAGGTCACCCGTTCAAAGCTGGAAGCCCTGGTGGATGATCTGATCACCCGCACCATGGAACCCTGTCGCCAGGCGCTGAAGGATGCCGGCCTTGCGGCCAATGAAGTGGATGAGGTGATCCTTGTCGGCGGCATGACCCGCATGCCGAAAGTGGTGGAAGCCGTTCGCCAATTCTTTGGCAAGGAACCCGCGCGCAACGTCAACCCCGATGAAGTCGTCGCCATTGGCGCGGCCATTCAGGGCGGCGTGCTGAAAGGCGATGTCAAGGATGTGCTGCTGCTGGATGTGACGCCGCTCAGCCTTGGTATTGAAACGCTCGGCGGTGTCTTCACGCGGCTGATTGATCGCAACACGACGATCCCGACGAAGAAGAGCCAGACCTTCTCCACCGCCGATGACAATCAAACCGCGGTCACCATCAAGGTCTATCAGGGCGAACGTGAAATGGCTGCCGACAATAAGCAGCTTGGCACTTTCGACCTGACGGGCATTCCCCCCGCGCCGCGTGGCGTGCCTCAGGTGGAAGTGACCTTTGACATTGACGCGAACGGTATTGTCAGTGTCAGCGCGAAGGACAAGGCAACTGGCAAGGAACAGCAGATTCGCATCCAGGCGAAATCGGGCCTTTCGGACGCCGATATTGAACGCATGGTGAAGGATGCCGAAGCCAATTCGGAAGCTGACCGCAAGCGGCGTGAAGCGGTGGAAGCGCGCAACCAGCTTGATGCGCTGGTGCATTCCACTGACAAGACTCTGAAGGAAAGCGGCGACAAGGTACCGCCGGCTGAAAAGGTGGAAGTGGAATCGGCGCTGGCCGCTGCCCGCACCGCCATGGAAGGCCAGGATGCCGATGCGATCCGCGAGGCTTCTGAGAAACTGTCCCAGGCCGCGATGAAAATGGGTGAGGCGCTGTACAAGGCCGAACAGGCCGCGCCAAAGCCTGAAGAACCGGCTGCCGGTGCGGCTGGTGCTTCCAAGGACAAGGTGGTTGACGCCGAGTTCGAGGAAGTCGACCCGAACAAGAAGAAGCCTTCCTGATCCCTTCGGGGTGATAGCGCCTTTGACCAAGAATCCTCCCTGGTGCCTATCGGCGCCAGGGAATGTCTTGTGTCCGAAACGGTAGCCCGATCATGGCAAAACGCGATTATTACGAGGTTCTGGGCGTCGCGCGCGATGCGGGCGAGGATGACCTCAAGAAAACCTACCGCAAGCTCGCGATGCAATGGCACCCTGATCGCAATCAGGGCAATGCGGAAGCGGAAGCCAAATTCAAGGAATTGAATGAGGCTTACGATGTGCTGAAGGATGCCGAAAAGCGCGCGGCTTATGACCGCTTCGGCCATGCAGCCTTTGAACAGGGCGGGCCTGGCGGTGGTGGCGGCGGCGGTCCCTTCGGTGGCGGCGGGTTCGAGGATATTTTTGAGGAAATGTTCGGCCGCTTCGGCGGCGGTGGGCGTGGTCAGCGCGCGGCGGCGGGCCGAGGTGCAGATTTGCGCACGCAGGTAGAGGTTTCTCTGGAAGAAGCCTTTGCGGGTGCCAAGAAAAACATCCGCTTCGCGACAAGCGTTTCCTGCGAAGCCTGCAAGGGTGTTGGCGCGGAAGGTGGCGCGGCTTCCGGCGCACAGACCTGCGGTACCTGTCAGGGTAGCGGCAAGGTCAGGGCGCAGCAGGGGTTTTTCCTGGTGGAGCGTACCTGCCCCACCTGCGGCGGCCAGGGCCGCATCATCAAGAACCCTTGCAAGATTTGCCGTGGTGCCGGGCGTGTGCAGCGCGAACGCAACCTGAATGTCTCGGTTCCTGCCGGCGTTGATGATGGCACGCGTATCCGCCTGACCGGTGAGGGTGAGGCCGGGCAGCGCGGCGCGCCGGCGGGTGATTTGTATGTGGATATCGCGGTCAGGCCGCATCCGATTTTCCAGCGCGATGGCGCGAATATTCTGGTGCGCGTGCCGCTGCGCATGACGCAGGCAGCCCTTGGTGGGCATGTGGAAGTACCCAGCATTGATGGCGGGCGTTCAAAAGTGACAATCCCCGCCGGCACACAGACGGGCGATCAATTCCGCCTGCGCGGCAAGGGGTTTTCGGTGCTGCGGTCAGCCGCGCGCGGCGATATGTATGTGCAGGTCATGGTGGAAACGCCGCAGAACCTCTCGCCCAAGCAGCGCGAATTGCTGGAACATTTCGAAACCGAGGCGGAGAAGGGCGGTCGCACCAGCCCGGAAAGCGAAGGCTTCTTCGCCAAGGTCAAGGAATTCTGGGACGGGCTTGGCAGGTAACTGCTCAGCGTCGTAACCCGCGAGCGGTTTCAGCCCTCGCGCCAGGTCGGGAATGGGTCGGGCAGGCGCGCCCAGGTGCGTGGCCCGGCGCGCCATTCCTCATCGGTCAAAAGCGTGTTCTGCAATGCCGCGCGCAGCCCTGCCTCATCCATGCCGATGCCGATAAAGACGATTTCCTGACGCCGGTCGCCATGGGGTTCCTGCCAATTCGCCTCGATTGTGGCGCGCCAATCGGGATCATCCGGCCAACGAGAGGCAGGCTGCGCGGCCCACCAGAATCCTGCCGCTTCATGCCGGCCAATGGCGCCGGCCAATTGCCATTCCCCCGCCCAGGGCATGCGCGTCGCCAGCCAGAAAAACCCCTTGGCGCGCACCACGCCCGGAAGATCACCTTCAATGAAGCGCTTGAAGCGTTCCGGATGTACCGGGCGGCGTGCCCGCCAGACAAAGCTGGTGATGCCGAATTCAACGCTTTCCGGCAAATGCTCGCCTGAAAGCGCCTTGATCCAACCAGCGGAACGGCGCGCCGCATCAAAATCAAAGCGCCCGGTATGAAGAATATGGCCAAGTGGCACCGCCCCCTTAGTGCAGCCGAGGATTTCCGCATTGGGGTTGAAGGTGGCCAGCAGCGCGGCCAGGCGGCGCAATTCCGCCTCGCTCACCAAATCCTGCTTGTTGACGATGATGACATCGGCAAATTCAATCTGTTCGATTAGTAAATCCACCAGCAGGCGAGTATCTTCGGGGCCGGCGCTTTCACCCCGCGCGGCTAGGCGGTCGGCGCTGCCGTAATCGCGCAGGAAGCTTTGCGCATCCACCACCGTCACCATGGTATCAAGGCGCGCAACATCGCCAAGGCAGAAGCCGTCTTCGGTGCGGAAATCAAAGGTCGCAGCCACGGGCATGGGTTCGCTGATGCCCGTACTTTCAATCAGCAAGGCATCGAAGCGCCCTTCGGCTGCAAGCTTGGTCACTTCCTGCATCAAATCCTCACGCAGGGTGCAGCAGATGCAGCCATTGGACATTTCAACCAGTTTTTCTTCGGTGCGCGAAAGCGCGCCCGCATTGCCGACCAGGGCTGCGTCTATATTCACCTCACTCATGTCATTCACAATGACCGCCACGCGCTTGCCTTCGCGATTGGCCAGGACGTGGTTGAGCAGCGTGGTCTTGCCCGCGCCCAGAAAGCCCGACAGCACCGTGACCGGCAGTCTTTTATCCAATGCATTCATGGCAGAAATCCCGGTTCATCAATACAAAACAGCAATCGGCCCCGGCGGTTTTCCGACAAATGGGAAACGGGCGGGGAGCGGTGCAAGCAGGCATCGCCAAGCGCCGCCGGATGGGCGCGGCCTTTTACCAGCGCCACGGCGCAGCTTGGGATTTGGTGCGGCGCGCGGCATTGCGGCCCACACATGGTAAATTGCGTGCCCGGACCATGATAAGTGCAAAGCAGGCGCAGCCTGACCGCATCGCAGTGAAAGCGTCGGCAGGAATCATCATTCACACCCGCAAGGCTCGCACGGATTTCCGATTTTTGCGTGATGGTGGCAAAGAAGCGACCCAGCAGCAGCATATCTGACAGCAGCGCCGCAGAGGCAGGCGCGGGAAGTTCCTGCACAATCTGGTCCACCGCATCTTCCGGACTGCCGCGGCCAATGGCGCCAAAGGGCAGGTGCTGCAACAAGGTACCGATTTCAGCCTTCCAATTGGAAGGCATTGGCCTCAGCCAAATCGCCAGCGCCACATCGGGGCGGAAAATCTCGAACAAGACATTTTCATCGCGACTGCTGATGGCGCTTGGGCAAATCGGGCTCAGCGCATCGGCTTCTGGCGGGAAGACCTCACAGACGAAGCTCATGCTGCGGCTTTCCTCAAAACCCGCCGCGCCAGGAAAGCCGCGCCAGCACCGCATGCGTGGTTCCGAGCTGGCCGGAATCCTCGATCAACTGCCGTCCATATTGGTAGCCCACATCAAGCCCGAAGCCATGGCCGATATCGCGCCCGATGGAAGCTTCCAGGTAGTTTTCCGTGGGCAGCGTATCCAGGCTGCGCTTGCGCTGGTCACGCTGCCAGGCAAGCGTGCCGCGCCAATCATCTATGCGATGCTGCGCGCCGAGGGTCGTGAAATTGCGCCGCTCAGCGATGGTGGTTTCCTCACCTTCATCGGTCTCGAAACGCGGGCGGCCTTCGGCGTTGCGGAACTGCACAGCCTCGGCAAAGAACAGCGTGCGATGCGCCGCTGACCAGCGCTGTTCATAACGCAGCGCGGCGGAATAACCCCATTCGCGTGCCGTGCCATCTTCCTTGCCCGCGGCGCGGGAAACCAGCGATAGCTGATAGGAAAGCCCGGGCGCAAAATCGAATTTATCGCCATCCAAGGACAGGGCGAAATTATCCATCTGCCCGTTATTGGAAGGCCCGCCCTGCTGTTCGGTATTTCGGTTGTAGCGTTCATAACGCTCATCACAGCAGCGCCGGCGTGTCAGCCAGGTTGAGGACAGAAAGGTGCGATCAAGCGTGAAGGCGGCGGCGGAAATGTCATGCTCGCCAAAGCGTGGATCAGCCAGGAAATTCCAGGTGCCGCCCACACCCATGGCATCGCCAATCATCTGCACTTCATGGGCGCGGATGCGGGTCAGGATCCCGGGGAAATCATGATGGCCGCGGCCGAAGGGGGCGACAAAGCGCCCGCCATAAAGCGTGAGGGCATCATCCGGTTTCCATTCCGCGAAAAACGCTTCCAGGAAGGCGGATTGGCGGCGAAAGCCGATCACGCCATCCATCGGGAAGCCGCCCAAAGCATCGCCTTCGCCGATCGGTTCAAACGCCACCACGGTTTGCAGCGAAAGCCCGGGCGCGATGTGAAAGCCGGTGGCGACTTCACCGAAAAGATAAAGGCTCGTGCCGCGCCGGGCGGAATCCTTGGCGTTGAAGGTTGAAACGCCATAGAGGCCGAGATCAGCCTCGCCCGAAACATGCGGGGTGAAGCCCTGGGCCTGGGCGGTGGTCAGGGCGCCAAGGCTTGCAATCGCGCCAAAGGCCAGGTTGCGAAGGCTGGTCATGATCATGCGGCGTCCCCCCGCATTGCAGGCACCATCAGGGAAAGATTGTGCCGGAACATCGCTTCATAGGTTGGCGCCGGGCCGGCCTCGGCGGAAAGCGCATCGGCAAAAAGCCGCCCGCGCACACGCAAGCCGGTTTCCTGCGCGATGCGTTGCAGCGTTGCAGGATTGCTCATGTTTTCCATGAAAAGCGCGGTGATACTCTCAGCCTTGATCTGGCGGATCAGCCGCCCGACTTCGGCGGCTGAGGGCTCGGCCTCTGTGGAAACACCCTGGGGGGCCAGGAAGCGCACGCCATAGGCATCACCGAAATAGCCAAAGGCGTCGTGGCTGGTGACAATCTTGCGCCGCGCTGCGGGGACTTTGGCGATTTCCGCGCGCACCCATTGGTCCAGCGCGGCAAGGCGTGCGGCATAGGCTTCGGCATTACGGCGATACAGCGCCTCGCCACCCGGATCGGCGGCGACCAGCCCACCAGTGATGTTGCGAATGTAGTGCTGCGCCAGGCCTAAATCCTGCCAGGCATGCGGGTCCGGCACCTGGCGCGGCCCGACTGAATGGTTGTGCCGCCGCCCCGCCCCGCCATGGTCATGCCCGTGATGCGCATGGGCTTCCATCATGCGCGGGGTGATGCCCTCGGTCGTTGTGACCAACCGCCCTTTGAAGCCAGAGGAACGGATCATGCGATCCAGCCAGCCTTCAAAGCCGAGGCCATTGCGGATCATGACCGCGGCATTGGTGAGTGCGGCGGCGTCAGATGGCTTGGGCTGAAAGCCATGCGCATCCTGATCCGCCCCGGCAATGGCACGGAGCGTGATGCGATCCCCGCCGATCTGGCGCGTCATATCCGCAAGGATGGAAAAGGACGCGACGACCGAAAGCCTTTGTTGGGCCAGGGCGGGCCTGACCAGCAACAAGGCGGGGGAGCAAAGCAGGGCGCGACGAAGCATGGGCAAGGGCCTTCGGGGTGGGTCTGGAATGTTATAATGTAACACTTTCTGCCCCTGTCAAGCCGCCATGGTCCTGCCGCGCGCAACGGTTTAGGTTGCCTGTATGAGCGACCTGTTGAGCCCCCCACGCGAAGCGGATGATGCGGCGCGGCTTGCCGAAAATGCTGCGCTGGCGGCGCGGCTTTTGCGTGCCTTGGCCAATGAGAGGCGGCTTTTGGTGCTGTGTGACCTGGTCGCGGCGGGCGAGAAATCAGTCAATGACCTCGCCGCTAGTGTCGGGCTGTCCCAATCCGCGCTGTCGCAGCATTTGGCGCTTTTGCGCGATGAAGGATTGGTCGCTACCCGGCGCGCGGGCACGGTGATCTATTATCGCTTGGCGGACCCGAAGGCCGAGGCGGTGCTGCACACGCTGCACCGCCTATTTTGCGAAGCGCCCAATCAGTCGGGCGGGGTTTCCTCGGGCGGGTAGTTCAATTCCACCGCGACGCCATTCGGGTCATGCAGGAAGATTTGCGTCTGCCGATCGCGCGGAATGACGCGTGCCGTATAGGTGACCTTGTGCTTGTCCAGATGCGCGCGCATGGCGGCAAGCCCGGTGCAAGAAAAGGCGATGTGATCCACAAGGCCCGTGTGGCCAACCTTGCGCTCGGGTAGCCCTTCCTCACCCTGGCGGTCGCCGATCAGATGCACGGTCGGGTTGTCACCGCAATAAAGCCAATAGCCGGGGAAGGTCAGTGGCGGGCGATAGCCCAATTCAAGCCCGAGGATTTTCTCATAAAAATCCTTGGTGGCTTCCAGATCCACCGGGCGAAGCGTGTAATGGTTCAGACCTTGCAAGCCCATGTCGTTTTCCTCCGTGCCGTTCTTAAAGGAATCGCGCATGCGGCGTCTGGCCCAGCAGATGCTGACCCACCGCTTCGAAATGCGCGCTGCGGCCTTGCACCTGTTGGCTGACCGCATGAATGTCGCGGAAGCGCCGTTCAAAAGGATTGTCTTCGAAAATCGCGGTGGAGCCGGCTTCCTGATAGACGGTTTCCACCACTTCACGCGACGTCTGAATGGCGAAGGTGGACGCAAGGCGGATGGAAACCCGCTCATCATTCGTCATCTCAAGCCCCGCTTCGGCACGCGGCCAGCACTCGCGCAGCGTTTCAAGCAACAGGCTGCGCGCCGAACGCCAGCGCGCTTCGCAGCGCGCGACCAGACTTTGAATGACATGGCTGTCGCGCATCGGGCGCGTTGTAGCGGCCGGGGTCTTGTCTGACGCCAGCTTGATGAATTCATCCAGCATCCCGCGACAAATCCCAAGCGCCACACCGGCAAAGCCGGCCGCATAGGCATGCGTGGTCGTGAAATGATACAGCGTGCCGGCGGTTTGCCGATTGGCCGGCAAATCACGCTGCACCGTGTAATCATCCGGCACGAAAAGATCCGTCACCTCATAAGTGTCGCTGCCGGTGCCGCGCAGGCCCATGACGCGCCAATTATCGGTGATCTTCGGCACCTCGCGCTTGAACAGCATGGTGCGATCAATCGGGTTGCCTTCCGCATCGGCGCGCAAGGACCCATCGCGTTCGACAACCTTGCAATGCCCGCCAAGCCAGGTGCAGTGCCGGCTGCCGCTGGCGAAATGCCATTTGCCGGTCACGCGATAGCCGCCATCCACCACTACAGCGCGGGACTGCGGCCCCATGCCCCAGGCGAGAACGGCGCGCGGATCGGCGCCCCAAATCTCATAGGCGATTTCGGGCTTGAGATAGGCCGCCGCCATGGAACAGCCGGAAGCCTGGCCGACGCACCAGGCGGTGCTGGCATCGGCGGCGGCAATCACGATCTGCATTTGCACAAAATCATGCAACGGCACTTCTTCACCGCGGAAGGCCTGCGGCAGCAGGGTGCGGAACAGCGCCGCGCCATGCAGCGCATCAAGCAATTCCTTCGGCAAGGCGCGGTCGCGTTCGATTTGGTTGGCATGGGCCGCGATGATGGGCGCGATGCGCTTGGCGCGTTCTGCCGGGGCTTCACCGCCAAAATAGCGGGATTGGGTGATTTCCTGCGCTGCGCTCATGAGGCTTCCTCCAGCTTTCGGGCCGGCAGCCGCCATTGGGTCAAGGCGCTGTCACAGCCCCGTGTAAATCAGTCGCCTGACCAAATACCGCGCTGGGTGATTTTCGTCAATTTCCAGCCTCCTGGTTGCCCTGGCGGCGAATCGGCCTAGATTGCCCTTATCGGTCGCCTGACCAAAAGCCCGGAGCCCATGACCAGCCTGCTTGCCCCGATTGACCCATCAGCCAGTGTGCGCGACCGGATTTTGGATGTCGCGCAAATGCTCTTTGCCGATCATGGCTATACGGGCGCCTCCACCCGCGCCATTGCGCTCGCCGCCGGGGTCAATCTCGCGCAGCTCCATTATTACTTCGGGTCCAAGCGGGATTTGTTTCGCGCCGCCTATATGCGCGGGGCGGAACAAGTCACGGCAGCGCGGCGCCGCGCTTTGGAAGGGGCCAAGGCGACCTGGCCTGATGGCCGCGTGCCGCTTGAAGTGCTGGTCCGCGCCTTCGTCACCCCCTTCATGCTGAATGGCAAAACCCCGGAAGGCCGCGCGACCATGCGCATGCATGCCCGGCTGAACACGGAACCTGATGATATTTCGCGGGAAGTGCTGAGCACGGTCTATGACGACACGACGCTCGCTTACGTGGAAGCCTTCCGGCAAGTGCTGCCCCACCTGCCGCCGGAGGCCCTTTACTGGAGGCTCTATTTCATGATGGGGGCTTATCGCTACACCCTGCTGCGGTCTGGTCGGCTTGAGATGATGTCTGGCGGGGTTTGCGATTCGGGCGATTTCGACATGGCGGTGGAACAGATTCTGCCCTTTCTCTGCGCCGGGCTTTCCGCCCCGGCGCCGGCCGAACCTGTCCCGCCTTTCCCAGCAAAACCCTGATTTTACTGAACGCTTATCTTCGAGACCTGGATCACTTCGCGCCAGATCGGGACTTCGCGGGCAACACGGGCGCGCAGTTCCTCAGGCCCACCACCCACCACCGGGGCGCCGGCTTCTCGGTAGCGCTGCTGAACATCGGGCCGTTGGAGGGCCTTCACCACCTCTCGCGCCAGCAGGGCCTGGATTGGGGCCGGGGTGGCGGCGGGGGCGAAAAGCGCCAGAAAAGTATCGGAATTGGCATCCTTGATGCCCAATTCTTCCTGGGTTGGAACATCGGGCAGATCAATCGCGCGCTTGGCGCCAGTTTGCACAATGGCGCGCAATTCGCCTGACCGAAGCTGCGCCATGACCGAACCTTGCGCCGCGCTGATCACCTGGGTGGTGCCGGCCAGGGCCGCTTGCGTTGCGGGTCCGGCGCCGCTGAAGGGCACATGCTGCATTTCAAACCCGGCGCGAAGCTTCAGCAATTCGCCGGCCAGATGCGGCGTGGTGCCGATCCCGGGGCTGGCATAGTTGAACTTATCGGGGCTGGCCTTGGCCTGGGTGATCAGGTCCTGCAGAGAGGCGATGCCGCCATTCGGGCGCACCGCCAGCACATTGGGCGAAGCGCCAAGCGTGCTGATGGGCGCGAAATCCCGGAAGGGGTCATAGGGTGGGTTGCGATAAAGGCTGGGGTTCACCACGAAGGCGCTGGAGGTTACCAGCAGCGTATAACCATCAGGCGCCGCGCGGGCGACATGGCCAATGCCGATATTGGCCCCGGCGCCGCCACGGTTTTCGATCACGACCGGCTTGCCCAAAGCCTCACTGAGTGGGGGGGCCAGGATTCGGGCCAGGATATCGGTGGCACCGCCCGGCGGAAAACTCACCGTCAGCGTGATGGCGCGTTCGGGAAAGGCAGCATGGGCAGGGCGGAGCGGCAGCAGCGCAGCGGTGGCGCCGGCCAAAAGCGCCGTGCGGCGGGTCATGTTGTGCGTCATGGGCCGGATGTTTCCTTTTGTCGTTTGGGCTTGAAACCCTTGGCTTGAAACCCTGCGTGTGGCGGGGAAGCACTGTCAAGCAGGTCAAGGCAAAAGGAATTTGTGCAATTCGTTCGAAAGCGGGCGGAAAATGACGCGCGCTCGGTTGCGGTGCGGTAAACCCTATGGTAACGCCCGGCCGCGTTCGGGAGGCTCTCCCGGCCCCTCGTCAATATCGCGCAAGAACAGGACCGGGATCACCCGTGGCTGCCACAGATCAAACCCTTGATAAGGCCTCGCCTTCGGCGCCAAGCGCTGTGGGCGTTTCCGCGCGCTACGCCAAGGCGCTGCTAGACCTTGCTGATGACAAGCGCGCGACCGATCCCGGCGCGGTGGACCGTATCGGCACGGAGCTTGAAGCCCTTTTCGCGCTCTGCCGCGACAATGCCGATATGCATGGCTTCATCGCCGATCCGCGCTTCAATACCGCGATCCAGCGGGAGCGCATGTTCAAGGTGCTGGAAAGCGCCGGCATCACCGGTGAGGTGCGGAATCTGGTTGGCGTATTGATCGCCAATCGGCGCCTTTCGGCCCTGCCCGCCGTGGCGCAAGCCTTTGGTGCCCTGATTGCTGCCCGCCGCGGCCAGCAAACGGCTGAAGTCACCACCGCCCATGCGCTGACCGATACGCAGCGCGCTCAGATTGCAGCGCGGCTGACGGAAGCGGGCTATTCCAATGTTCGCCTGTCTGAGACAGTGGACAAATCCATCCTGGGTGGGCTGATCGTTCGGATCGGTTCCCGCCTTTACGACAATTCCATCAAATCCAAGTTGCAACGTTTGCAATACGCCATGAAGGGGGCTGCCTGACCATGGAAATCCGTCCGGCTGAAATTTCGGAAATCCTCAAGCAGCAGATCGCTGGCTTTGACGCTGAAGCGAATGTCGCTGAGGTCGGCACTGTGCTGACCGTGGGCGATGGCATCGCCCGGGTCTATGGCCTGCAGAATGTCATGGCCGGTGAGCTGGTGGATTTCCCAGCTTCCGGCGTGAAGGGCATGGCGCTGAACCTTGAAACCGACAATGTCGGCGTGGTGATTTTCGGCTCTGACCTTACGGTGCGCGAAGGCGATACGGTCAGCCGTACCGGTGACATTGTTGACGTGCCCGTGGGCAAGGGCCTGCTGGGCCGCGTTGTGGATGGCCTTGGCAACCCCATTGACGGCAAGGGCCCGCTGACCGACGTGGTGCGCATGCGCGCTGAGGTGAAGGCGCCTGGCATCATTCCGCGCAAGTCCGTGCATGAACCGATGCAGACCGGCATCAAGGCGATTGACGCGCTGATCCCGATTGGCCGTGGCCAGCGTGAACTGATCATCGGTGACCGCCAGACCGGCAAGACCGCCGTTATCGTGGACACCATCATCAACCAGAAGACCATCAATGCTGGTGATGATGAATCGAAGAAGCTTTATTGCATCTACGTCGCCATCGGTCAGAAGCGCTCCACTGTCGCCCAGTTGGTGAAGACGCTGGAAGAACAGGGCGCGCTGCAATATTCCATCATTGTCGCCGCTACCGCTTCCGATCCGGCGCCGATGCAGTTCCTGGCCCCCTATACGGGCTGCGCCATGGGTGAGTATTTCCGCGACAATGGCATGCATGCGGTCATTTTCTATGATGACCTTTCCAAGCAGGCGGTTGCCTATCGTCAGATGTCGCTGCTGCTGCGTCGTCCGCCAGGCCGCGAAGCCTATCCGGGTGACGTCTTCTATCTGCATTCGCGCCTGTTGGAGCGTGCGGCGAAGATGGGCGATGATGCCGGCAATGGTTCATTGACCGCGCTGCCCGTCATTGAAACCCAGGCGGGTGACGTTTCAGCCTATATTCCGACGAATGTGATTTCGATCACGGATGGTCAGATCTTCCTGGAAACGGAATTGTTCTTCAAGGGCATCCGCCCTGCCGTGAACGTTGGTCTTTCGGTGTCCCGCGTTGGTTCCGCCGCGCAGATCAAGGCGATGAAGCAGGTGGCCGGCAAGATCAAGTTGGAACTGGCGCAGTACCGCGAAATGGCGGCATTCGCTCAGTTCTCCTCGGATCTGGACGCTTCCACCCAGGCGCTGCTGGCGCGCGGCGCGCGTTTGACTGAGCTGCTGAAGCAGCCGCAGTTCAAGCCGGTTGCGGTTGAAGAACAGGTCATTGCGATTTTCGCTGGTACCCGTGGTTATCTGGATCGCCTGCCCTTGAACAAGGTGGGTGAATTCGAAAGCCGCCTGCTTGGTGAATTGAAGGCGACCGCGCCGGATATCGTGACCAGCATCCGCAATGATCGTGAGATCAAAAAGGATACGGAAGCGAAGCTCGTTGCCTTCCTTGACAGCTTCGCCAAGTCCTTCGCCTGAATCGGGGCCTTCGGGAGAGTAATCAATGCCCAGCCTGAAGAGCCTCCGCCTGCGGATCAATAGCGTGAAATCCACGCGCAAGATCACGCAGGCGATGAAGATGGTGGCGGCGGCCAAGCTGCGCCGGGCGCAAAGCCAGGCTGAAGCTGCACGCCCCTATGCTGATCGCATGGAGCGGATGCTGGCATCCCTTGGTGCCTCGGTCGCTGGTTCGCCGGATGCGCCGAAGCTGCTGGTCGGTACCGGCGCGGATAAGGTGCATTTGCTGGTGGTGGTAACGGCCGAGCGCGGTCTTTGCGGTGGCTTCAACACCAATGTCGGCCGCTTCGCCCGCGCCCAGGTGCGCGCGCTGGAAGCCGAAGGCAAGACGGTGAAGATCATCACGGTTGGCCGTAAGGGTGCGGTCTATCTGAAGCGTGACTTCGCCAGTCGTTTCGTGATGGAATTCAGCTTCGCCAATAAGAAGCGTATCGGTTACGAAGATGCTTCCGAGGTCGCGGCCAAGATCAGCGAAATGCTGGATGCCGGCCAGTTCGATGTCTGCACGCTGATCTATAACCGCTTCCGGAATGTGATCAGCCAAACGCCGGTGGGCCAACAGCTTATCCCCGCGCCGCTGCCCGAAGTTTCGGCTGAAGGCGGCGCGCAATATGAATTCGAACCGGCTGAGGAAGAAATTCTCGCGCGGCTCTTGCCGCAGAACCTCGCCATTCAGATCTATCGTGCCCTGCTCGACAATGCGGCCGGCTTCTATGGCAGCCAGATGACTGCCATGGACAATGCCACGCGCAATGCGGGCGAGATGATCAATAAGCTTACGCTGAATTACAACCGCACACGTCAAGCGAACATCACCCGAGAGCTGATTGAAATCATCTCCGGCGCTGAAGCGCTTTAAGAAGGGATCACTGCCATGAAGAATAATGTTGGTCAGGTGACGCAGGTGCTTGGTGCCGTGGTGGACGTTCAGTTCCCCGCCGAGCTGCCCTCGATCATGAACGCGCTGACGCTGCAAATCGGCGAGCAGAAGCTCGTCCTTGAAGTGGCGCAGCATTTGGGTGAGCGCACGGTGCGCTGCATCGCCATGGACACCACGGACGGCCTGGTGCGTGGCACTGAAGTTGTTGATACGGGTGCCGGCATTTCCGTGCCGGTTGGCCCGGGCACGCTGGGGCGCATCCTGAACGTTATCGGCGAGCCGATTGATGAGCGCGGCCCGGTGCCCGCCACCATGTATTACCCGATTCACCGCGAAGCGCCGGCCTTTGATGAGCAGGCGACAAGCGCGGAAATCCTGGTTACCGGCATTAAGGTGATTGACCTGCTGGCCCCGTACCTGAAGGGCGGCAAGATCGGCCTTTTCGGTGGCGCCGGCGTGGGCAAGACCGTGACCATTCAGGAACTGATCAACAACATCGCCAAGGGCCATGGCGGCGTTTCGGTTTTTGCTGGTGTGGGTGAGCGTACGCGCGAAGGCAATGACCTGTATCACGAAATGATTGATGCGGGCGTCATCAAGCTTGGGGATGGCAATACCGAAGGCTCCAAGGTGGCGCTGGTCTATGGCCAGATGAATGAACCGCCGGGTGCGCGCGCTCGTGTGGCGCTTTCGGGCCTGTCCATGGCGGAATATTTCCGTGATGAGCAGGGCCAGGACGTGCTGTTCTTCATTGATAACATCTTCCGCTTCACCCAGGCCGGTGCGGAAGTGTCTGCGCTGCTCGGCCGTATTCCTTCGGCGGTGGGTTATCAGCCGACGCTGTCCACCGACATGGGTGCGCTGCAAGAACGCATCACCTCCACCAAGAAGGGTTCGATCACCTCGGTGCAGGCGATTTACGTGCCCGCCGACGACTTGACCGACCCGGCGCCCGCGACGTCCTTCGCGCATTTGGACGCCACCACGGTGCTTAATCGCTCCATCGCGGAGCTTGGGATTTTCCCGGCCGTTGACCCGCTCGACTCCACTTCACGCGCGATGGACCCGCGCGTGGTTGGTGCTGATCATTACAATACGGCGCGCGAAGTGCAGAAGATCCTGCAGACCTATAAGTCGCTGCAGGACATCATCGCCATCCTGGGCATGGATGAGCTTTCGGAAGAAGATAAGCTGATCGTGGCGCGTGCGCGCAAGATTCAGCGCTTCCTGTCCCAGCCCTTCCATGTGGCTGAAGTGTTTACCGGCACGCCGGGCGTCTTCGTGAAGCTGGAAGATACCATTCGGTCCTTCGCGGCCATCTGCCGCGGTGATTACGACCATCTGCCCGAAGCTGCCTTCTACATGGTTGGTACGATTGAAGAGGCCGTGAAGAAGGGCGAAGAAATGAAGGCGGCGGCCTGATCACCATGGCGAGTTTCCAACTCGAACTCGTATCGCCGGAAAAGCTGCTGCTCTCCCGCGCGGTGGAGATGGTGGTATTCCCGGCAGCGGAAGGCGAAATGGGCGTGCTGGCTGGCCATGCGCCCATGATCGTGGCACTGCGCGGCGGCGTGATTTCTGTCCGTGAGGGCGGCAAGGTGACGGAACAGCTTTTCGTGGCCGGTGGGTTTGCGGAAGTGGCTGCGGATCGCGTGACGATCCTTGCGGATGAGGCAACGCCGCTTGCCTCGCTATCCAAATCCGATGCTGAGGCTCGATTGGCGGAGGCTGAGGCGGCCTTTACTTCCGCTGCAAATGAAACGCCGGAAAAGCGCGAAGTTGCCATGGAGCGGTTGCTTGCCGCACGGGTGATGGTTGAAGCGGCGATGGCGGCCTGAAGGCCAACGCATTGTGACGTTTCGGCGGGCGGGTCTTGGATCCGCCCGTTTCTTTTTGGGGTAGGTTTCGTGCAACCCTGCCTTGAAACCGCCGCATCTTGGCACAAGAACATAGTCTGAATGGGTCGTTAAGGCCCCTCATGGCAAGGCGCTCGGGGTAGGTTCATGAAGCATTGGCATATTGATGAGCTTGGTTGGGATCGCTTCGACCCTTCCAAGGTTGATCCTGAAATCGTGCCGCTGATCAAGGCTGCCGCGATGGTGGAACGCAATGCGGCGGATTACGTGACCTACCTCACGCGCGTTTTCGCCGATGATCCGGATTTCATCGCGGCTGTCGAACATTGGGGCGTGGAAGAAACCCAGCATGGCGATGCGCTGGGCCGTTGGGGCATGTTGGCTGATCCTGCTTGGGATTTCACGGCCGCGTTTGAACGCTATCGCGCTGGCTATAAAATTCAATTGGATGCGGAAGCTTCCATTCGTGGCAGCCGTACAGGCGAATTGATCGCGCGTTGCATGGTGGAAACCGGCACCAGCAGCTATTACACCGCCCTTGGTGAAGCCACCGAAGAACCCGCGCTGAAGCAGGTCTGCCGGCTGATCGCGGCCGATGAATACCGCCACTTCAAGCTGTTTTATGATCATATGAAGCGCTATCTGGCGCGCGAGAATCTCTCCTTCTCCAAGCGCCTGCGCGTGGCCTTGGGCCGCATTGGGGAGACAGAGGATGATGAACTCGCCTTCGCCTTCCACAGCGCCAATGAAGCTGAGGGCACGCCTTACGACCATGAACGCTCCACCACCGCCTATATGGGGCGCGCGATTGGGTTTTATCGCTTTAACCATATCGAACGCGGCATGGGGATGATCTTCAAGACCATCGGGCTTGCTCCGCGTGGGCGGATTTCTGACATGGCGGCCAAGGCTTCCTGGCGGCTGCTGCAATGGCGGCGGGACAAGTATCGCGCGGCGCTGGCGAAATACGCCGATGAAAACACGGTGCCTTTCAAGCGGGCGGCCTGACCTGCTGGCAATTCCGGCAGATAAAACGCGCGGCTGATGCATTCAGCATCTTGTCGGCAAGCGCAAAATAAAGGATTGAACGAGCCTTGTTCGCCCTTGGGGCTACGCATGTTCTTCGTGCATGGCTGGCCCCGCAAGGATCAATCCGGGCGAAAGCCTGCGCAGCAAAGGAGAAACGGCAGATGCGCGTTTACTATGACCGCGATGCGGATGTGAATCTGATCAAGGCCCGCAAGGTTGCGGTCATTGGTTTTGGCAGCCAGGGCCATGCCCATGCCATGAATATGCGCGATTCCGGCGTGAAGGATGTGGTGATCGGGCTGCGTCCCGGTGGTTCCGCACAAAAGGCGGAAGCGGCTGGCTTCAAGGTGATGGCGCCGGCCGATGCGGCGAAATGGGCCGATGTGGTCATGGTGCTGACGCCAGATGAAGGCCAGGGTGACCTCTATCGTGAAAGCCTGCACGCGAATATGAAGCCGGGTGCCGCGCTTGCCTTCGCGCATGGCTTGAATGTGCATTTCAACCTGCTCGACCCCCGCGCGGATATTGATGTGTTCATGATCGCGCCGAAAGGCCCGGGCCATACAGTGCGCAGCGAATACCAAAAGGGCGGCGGTGTGCCTTGCCTCGTCGCTGTCAATCAGAACCCTTCGGGCAATGCGCTGGAAATCGCGCTTTCTTATGCTTCCGCCATTGGTGGCGGCCGTTCAGGCGTGATTGAGACCACCTTCAAGGAAGAATGCGAAACCGATTTGTTTGGTGAACAGACCGTGCTCTGCGGTGGCCTGGTGGAATTGATCAAGGCCGGTTTCGAAACCCTGGTCGAAGCCGGTTATGCGCCGGAAATGGCCTATTTCGAATGCCTGCATGAAGTGAAGCTGATTGTGGACCTGATTTACGAAGGCGGCATCGCCAACATGAATTATTCCATCAGCAACACGGCGGAATATGGCGAATACGTCACTGGCCCGCGCATCATCACCAGCGAAACCAAGGCGGAAATGAAGCGCGTGCTGGAAGATATCCAGTCCGGCCGCTTCGCGCGTGATTGGATGCTGGAAAACAAGGTGAACCAGGCGAGCTTCAAGGCCACGCGCCGCCGCCTGGCTGAACACCCGATTGAAGAAGTGGGTGAAAAGCTCCGCGCCATGATGCCCTGGATCAAGAAGGGCGCGCTTGTGGACAAGGCCAGGAACTGAAGCAGGCTTTGCGTTTTGGATCAGGTTTGATCGGGGCCGCCTGGGCATTCGGGCGGCCCTTTTTCTTGGATGGAACAAATGGCCTGGGCTTATCTTTTTCTCGCGGGGCTATGTGAAATCGGCTGGCCGATTGGCCTCAAGCTTGGGTGGGCTGCAGGCGGGCTGCGCTACGGTTGGCTCGCCTTCGCCATTGCCTGCATTGTCGCGAGTGGCGGGTTGTTGCTGCTGGCGCTGCGGGAAATTCCTGTCGGTACCGCCTATGCCGTTTGGACTGGCATTGGCGCGGTGGGCGCCTTTCTGGTGGGCATTACGCTATTCGGCGATGCAAATACTGCGCTACGCTGGGCTTCCGTGGCGCTGATCACCGCGGGCATTATCGGGTTGAAATTGGCGTGAGGAGCATGTCTGAGCCAAGTGGCTTCACTTGGCGACTCGGGACATGCGACCAACTAAAGGAGAAGGCGATATGACCGATACTTCCCATATGATGGCTGCGGATACGGATTATCCGCGCGATTTCCTGGGCTATGGCGCCAATCCGCCCGACCCGAAATGGCCGAATGGCGCGAAGCTCGCGCTTTCCTTTGTACTGAATTACGAGGAAGGCGGAGAGAATACCGTGCTGAACGGCGATGCCGGCAGCGAATTGTATTTGCATGAAGTGCCGGGCGGGTCGCCCATATTGGGTGAACGTAATCGTACCGTGGAAAGCCAATTCGATTACGGCGCGCGCTCTGGTGTGTGGCGCATTCTGCGTGCCTTTGCTGCGCGCAAGCTGCCATTGACCGTCTATGGTGTGGGCCGCGCGCTGGAATTGAACCCAACGGTCACGCGCGCCTTCGCCGATGCGGGGCATGAGGTCGCATCCCATGCCTGGCGCTGGATTGATTATCACAGCGTGGATGAAGCGACGGAGCGGGCGGAAATCGCGCGTTGCGTTGAAGTGATTGAACGCCTGACAGGAACGCGCCCGGTTGGTTGGTATACGGGGCGCATCAGCCCGAATACACGCCGCCTGGTCGCGGAACATGGTGGGTTCTTGTATGACTCGGATTCATATGCGGATGATCTGCCGTTTTACGTGACGGCAGCCGGCAAGCCGATGCTGATCATTCCCTACACGCTCGACAATAACGATATGAAATATGCGGTGCCGCCTGGCTTCACTGCGCCCGATGGCTGGGAACAATATGTCACGGATTCGTTCGAGACCTTGCTCGCGGAAGGTCGCGCCGGGGCGCCCAAAATGATGTCGGTTGGCTTGCATTGCCGGCTGATCGGCCGGCCAGGGCGTGCGGCGGCGCTGGCGCGGTTTCTGGATCGCGTGGCGGCGACACCGGATGTTTGGGTGTGTCGTCGCGCCGATATTGCGCGCCATTGGTGGGCGCAGCATCCGCCAAAAGCGTGAAGGGAAACGCCATGTCCTATCCTTTGGAAAAGCGCGAATTGATCGCCGAAGCGCCGGGGCTTCGCATGCAGATCCTCACTTTGGCGGCTGGGCAGGAAGTGCCTTGGCATTGGCATAGCGAAGTGACGGATACCTTCTGGTGCATGGATGGACCGATGGTGATTGAAATGCGCGCGCCGCGTGAAAGCGTGGAATTGGCGCCGGGCCAGATGCATGCGGTGCCTGCCAAACGCGCGCATCGCGTAACGGGGAAGGATGGTGGGCGCTGCCGCTTTGCCATTCTGCAAGGGGTTGGCACCTATGATTTTCAGCCCGTAGGTGGTGTGTGAATTTCAGACATAGAAGAAGGAAAAATCCCATGTTGCAACGTCGTGCCCTATTCGCGCTGGCCGGAAGCGCGCTGGCTGCCCCTGCCCTGGCGCAAAGCCGTTATCCCTCGCGGCCCATTCGCGTGATTGTACCCTTCGCCGTCGGTGGCGTGATTGATGTGGTGGCGCGCATCGTGGCGGAGCCTCTGCCGCGCACCCTGGGCCAGCCTGTGGTTGTGGAAAATCAACCAGGTGCGGGCAGCACCATCGGTGCGCGGGCTGTCGCGCGCGCCGCGCCGGATGGGCATACGCTGTTGCTGAATGGTGCCGCGCATAGCGTCATTCCTGCGCTTTATCCTGATGCCGGTTTCGATTCGATCAATGATTTCATTCCGATTTCAACGCTGGGCGATCAAAGCTTTCTGGTGGCGGTGCATCCATCGCTGCCAGTGCGTGATGTACCGCAGCTATTGGCATGGCTGCGTGACAAGCGCGGAGAAGCAACCTTCGCCACCACGGGTATTGGCGCTGCTTCACATCTGGCGGGCGAATTGCTGAAGAAGCTCGCCGGTGTGGATTTCACCATTGTGCAATATCGCGGTACGCCAGCGGCGGTGACAGATTTCATGGCCGGACGCGTGGATTTTATGATTGATAGCCAAACCCTGCTGGCGCCGCTGGTGCGTGATGGCAAGGCGCGCGGCCTGGCGGTGACAACGCCGCGGCGTTCGCAATTGCTGCCGGAATTCCCGACACTTCAGGAAGCCGGCGTGGCAGGCTACGCGGCTTCATCCTGGCAGGCGCTTTATGCGCCGGCAGGCACACCAGCCGAGATCATCACCACACTTTCAACGGCAGTAATGGCAGCGCTGAATGATCCCGCCATTCGCCAGCGCTTCGCCGATGCCGGTATTGATCCCATGCCGAATGATCCCGCTGCCTCCGCGCGCTTCATTCGGGCCGAGACCGACAAATGGGTGCCGATCCTGCGCGCGACAGGCGCGAAGCCTGGGTGAATTCAGTCGGTTTCAGCGGCGGCGAATTGAATCAGGATTTGCCCTTCGCGCACTGTTTCACCAACGCGGCAGGAAATGGTTGCAATTCTACCGGCGCGTGGGGCGGTGAGGCGAAAGACAGTCTTCATCGCCTCCAGCACCACAAGCACATCGCCGCGTGCGACTTCCTGGCCTTCGCTTGCCATTAGCTGCGTCACCTGACCGGGCAAGGGTGCCAGCAGCCGGTCATCGCCGCCTTCTTCCTCACCAGCGCGGGTGATCGGATCAGGCAAGCGGAAGCGCCAGCTTTGCCCAGCGTGGCGTAGGCTGATGGTCTCACTATCACGATGGATGGAAGCGGAAAGCCGCATGCCATCCAGTAGCGCGTGAAGGCGCCCATCTTCAAGCTTGGTGTGCCGTGCGGCGATTTCCATATCGCCTGTGGTGATGCGCCAACCATCAGCCGTTGGCATTAGTGTAACGGCATGTACTTCATCTTCAAGGTGAAAATCAAACACGCGTGCCGGGCGCGTATTCATCCACCAATGATCCGTCGCATGCCAGGGTGAATGCGGATCGGCGCTGTTGGCCGCCTGGGTGCGCGCGGCATCGTCTTCCAGGGCGAGCACACCTAGCGCGGCAAGGGCCAGCGCTTCAGGCGAAGGTTGCAGCTTGGGCGTCAGCAGCGCTTCCGCATGGCGCCCAATGAAGCCAGTATCAATGCCTCCCGCAGCAAAATCCAGATGGGCCAGAATGCGGTCAAGCATATCCAGATTATGCGCAACACCAATGATATCCGAATGCGCCAGGCCAGCGCGCAGCCGCGCAATCGCCTCTGCCCGGCTAGGTGCATGGGCAATCATTTTCGCGACCATCGCATCGTAATGGATGCTAATACGATCACCCGCGACAAAGCCGCTATCAATGCGCAAGCCTTGATCGGAAAGTCGGAAGACCTGAAGCGCGCCAATGGAAGGCGCGAAATCCCGTGCCGGGTCTTCGGCGTAAAGGCGGAGTTCCATCGCATGGCCCTGGGCGCAGATATCCTTCTGCTGCACTGGCAGCGTTTCGCCAGCCGCCACGCGCAATTGCCATTCAACCAGATCAAAGCCGGTAATGGCTTCCGTCACCGGATGTTCCACCTGCAGGCGCGTATTCATCTCCAGAAAATAGAAGCCGCCATCCTGCGCGATGAATTCCACCGTGCCGGCGCCCTGATATTGCACGGCCTTGGCGGCGGCTACGGCGGCGGCGCCCATGGCGTCGCGCATTTCAGCGCTAATGCCAGGTGCGGGGGCTTCCTCGATCACCTTCTGGTGACGGCGCTGGGCGGAGCAATCGCGTTCAAACAAATGCACCGCATTGCCATGGCTATCGCCGAACACCTGCACTTCAATATGCCGCGGGCGTTCCAGATAGCGTTCGATCAGCACGCGATCATCGCCAAAGGCCGAGGCGCCTTCCTGCCGTGCAGCGCGCAGCGCATCTGGGAAATCGGCCGAAGCGCGCACCAGGCGCATGCCGCGCCCGCCACCGCCGGCGACAGCCTTGATCACCAGCGGGAAGCCGATGTGCCTCGCCGCATCGGCAAGAAATGACGCATCCTGTTCTGCGCCGTGATAGCCAGGCAAAAGCGGCACGCCAGCCTTTTCCATAAGCGCCTTGGCCGAGCCCTTGGAGCCCATGGCGCGCATAGCGGCGGCGCTTGGGCCTACGAAGATGATCCCCGCCGCTGCACAGGCTTCCGCAAAGGCTGGGTTTTCAGACAGAAAACCATAGCCCGGATGAATCGCATCCGCCCCCGTACGCTTCGCAGCGGCGATGATGGCAGGGATGTTCAGATAACTCTCCCGCGCGGGCGCGGCGCCGATGTGAATCGCCTCATCGGCCATCTGCACATGCTGCGCGGCTTCATCGGCGTCCGAGAATACCGAGATGCTGCGCAGCCCCATGCGGCGGGCGGTGCGGATAATGCGGCAGGCGATTTCACCACGATTGGCGATCAGCAGATTCTGGAACATGGCCGCCCCCTACATCCGGAACACGCCGAAGCGTGTCTGTTCAATGGGTGCATTGCAGGCAATCGCGAGCGACAACCCCAAAATGCGTCGAGTGTCAGCAGGGTTGATGATGCCATCATCCCAAAGCCGCGCGCTGGCGTAATAGGGATGGCCTTCAGTTTCATATTTTGTGCGGATCGGGGCCTTGAAGGCTTCTTCCTCCTCAGCCGGCCATGGCTTGCCCTGCGCTTCCATATTGTCGCGCCGGAGTTGCGCCAACACGCTGGCTGCCTGTTCGCCGCCCATGACGGAAATGCGCGCATTGGGCCACATGAACATGAAGCGCGGATCATAAGCGCGACCACACATGCCGTAATTGCCAGCGCCGTAACTACCGCCAATCACTACGGTGAATTTCGGCACGCCCGCGGTCGCAACCGCCGTCACCAGCTTCGCGCCATCCCGCGCAATGCCGCCCGCTTCATATTTACGCCCCACCATGAAGCCTGAGATATTCTGCAAGAACAGCAGCGGAATGCCGCGCTGGCAGCAAAGTTCAATGAAATGCGCGCCCTTCAGCGCGGATTCGGAAAACAGAATGCCATTATTGGCGAGGATACCGATGGGATAGCCATGGATATGCGCGAAACCGCAAACCAAGGTTGTGCCATACAGACGCTTGAATTCATCAAACTCGCTACCGTCAACCAGGCGCGCGATCACTTCCCGCACATCATAGGGTGCCCGGATATCAGCGGGCACGACGCCGAGCAATTCGTGCTCATCATACAGCGGCGCGCGCGGCGCGCGCAGCGCCAATTGCGGCGCGATACGCGGCCCAAGCCCCGCTACAATGCGCCGACAAATCGCCAAAGCATGACGATCATCCTGCGCGTAGTGATCAACCACACCGGATTGGCGCGCATGCACATCAGCGCCGCCCAATTCCTCGGCGGTGACTACCTCACCGGTTGCGGCACGTACCAAGGGTGGGCCACCCAGAAAGATGGTGCCTTGTTGGCGCACGATAATGCTTTCATCAGACATGGCGGGCACATAGGCGCCGCCCGCGGTGCAACTGCCCATCACCACCGCGATTTGCGGAATGCCTTCCGCCGACATATTCGCCTGATTGAAGAAGATGCGGCCGAAATGCTCACGGTCCGGGAAAATCTCATCCTGTTGCGGCAGGAAGGCGCCGCCGGAATCCACAAGATAAATGCAGGGCAGGCGATTGGCGCGGGCGATTTCCTGCGCGCGCACATGCTTCTTCACTGTTATCGGGAAATAGGTGCCACCCTTCACCGTGGCATCATTGGCGATGATCACGCATTCACGCCCCGACACACGCCCAATGCCGGAAATAATGCCGGCGCAAGGCACTTCCCCAGCATAAAGCCCATGGGCGGCAAGCTGCGATAATTCCAGAAAAGGCGAGCCCGGATCAATCAGCGCGCGCACGCGTTCGCGCGGCAGCAGCTTATTGCGCGCCAAGTGCTTGTCCCGCGCAGTCTTGCCGCCGCCCTGTTCCGCTGCGACGATGGTTTTTTCCAAATCCTCGACCAGCGCCGCCATGGCAGCGGCATTGGCGGTGAAGCTTTCGCTGCCCGTATCGAGCGTACTGCGCAGAATGCTCATGCGGTTTCGCGGAACAATTCCCGCCCAATCAACATACGTCGGATTTCAGAAGTGCCGGCGCCGATCTCATACAGCTTGGCATCGCGCAGCAGCCGGCCCGTTGCGTAATCATTGATATAGCCATTGCCGCCCAGGCACTGAATGGCTTCCAGCGTCATCCATGTGGCCTTCTCGGCAGCGTATAAAATGGCTCCGGCAGCATCCTTGCGTGTGGTCTGGCCGCGATCACACGCCTTGGCCACCGTGTAGATATAGGATTTCGCAGCGTTCATGGTGGTGTACATATCGGCGATCTTGGCTTGCATGATCTGGAATTCGCCAATCGCCTGACCGAATTGCTTGCGTTCATGCACATAGGGCAGCACGATATCCATGCAGGCTTGCATGATGCCAAGCGGCCCGGCGGCGAGCACGGCGCGTTCATAATCAAGCCCGCTCATCAACACACGCACGCCACCATTGATTTCGCCGAGCACATTTTCCGCCGGCACTTCGCAATCCTGGAATACCAATTCGCCAGTATTGGAACCACGCATCCCAAGCTTGTCGAGCTTTTGGGCACAGGAAAAACCGGGGAAGTTTTTCTCTACCAGGAAGGCCGTGATGCCCTTGGGGCCGGCAGCAGGATCAGTCTTTGCGTAGATCACCAGCACATCGGCATCCGGGCCATTGGTGATCCACATTTTCGTGCCGTTCAGCACATAGCGATCACCGCGCTTTTCAGCGCGCAGACGCATGGAAACCACATCTGAACCGGCGCCTGGTTCGCTCATCGCCAGCGCGCCCACATGCTCACCGGAAATCAACTTTGACAAATAGCGCCGCTTCTGATCCTCGTTCCCATTGCGGGAGATTTGATTGACGCAAAGATTGGAATGCGCGCCATAGGAAAGCCCGACGGAAGCTGATGCGCGGGAGATTTCCTCCATCGCCACCACATGTTCCAAATAACCCATGCCGGCGCCGCCATATTCCTCCTCAACCGTGATGCCAAGTACGCCAAGGTCACCAAATTTACGCCAAAGATCAGCGGGGAAATCATTGGTCTTGTCTATATCCGCAGCGCGCGGCGCGATTTCAGCGGCCGAGAAAGCTGCCACCTGATCGCGCAGCATATCGGCAGTCTCGCCGAGATCAAAATCAAGCCCCGGAAGGCGGTTTGAAATACTGGCCATGCTCAACCTGTCGCGTTGATCGTCATTCTTGCACCTAGAATAGGCGCAGGCGCTATCCAGGCCAAGCAAATATTGCAAACTTGTCCCTATCCCGCCAAGAATGGGTCAATGCCCAGGGAGAATAGGAATGAGCAGCCCAGCGCTTAGCTATGTAACAGGCCAAAGCACACAAGCCCTGATCGGTGAGACCATTGGCCTGAATTTCGACCGGACCGTCGCCCAATGGGGTGATCGCCCGGGCTTGATCGTACGCCAGCAGGGCATTCGCTGGAGCTATGCGGAATTGGGCGCGAAGGTGGATGCCTTCGCCGCTGGGCTACTGGCGCTTGGACTGCAACCAGGGGACCGGGTTGGCATCTGGTCGCCCAATAATGCCGAATGGGTCATCACCCAATTCGCCACCGCCAAGGCCGGGTTGGTGTTGGTGAATATCAACCCTGCCTATCGGCTTTCCGAATTGGAATATGCGCTGAACAAGGTGGGCTGCCGCGCGCTGATTATCGCAACGCGCTTCAAGACATCCGATTACGTCGGCATGGTGAATACGCTGGCACCGGAATTGGCGCGCGCCTTGCCTGGCCGGCTAACGGCAGAAAAATTGCCGAAGCTTGAAATGGTGGTGGAGATCAACGCGAGCCCGTCGCCGGGCATGATCCCTTTCCACAGCATTCTGGAAATGGGCGCGACGGCACATCATGAACGTTTGCGCGATCTGGCCAGCAAGCTGCAATTTGATGATCCCATCAATATCCAATTCACGTCGGGTACGACCGGCGCGCCCAAGGGGGCGACGCTCACGCATCATAATATTTTGAATAATGGCTTCTTCATCGGGGAAGCGATGAAGCTGACACCGCAGGACAAGCTTTGCATTCCGGTCCCGCTTTATCATTGCTTTGGTATGGTGCTGGGCAATCTGGCCTGCACGACACATGGAACAGCCATGGTCTATCCGGGTGAGGGGTTTGATCCACTGGCAACGCTGCAAACCGTGGCGGAGGAACGCTGCACCGGCCTGCATGGCGTGCCCACCATGTTCATCGCGCAAATGGAACATCCGCAATTCCAAAGCTTCGATCTTTCGTCGCTTCGCACTGGCATCATGGCTGGCGCACCCTGCCCCATTGAGGTGATGCGCCGTGCCGTGGAAACAATGAACCTGGGCGAAATCACCATCGCCTATGGGATGACCGAAACCAGCCCGGTCAGCTTCCAAACCAGCGTGGATGATCCGCTTGATCGCCGCGTTTCCACCGTGGGGCGCGTGCAGCCGCATCTGGAAGTGAAGATTATCGATAGTGAAGGCCGCATCGTGCCGCGCGGCGTACCGGGAGAACTCTGCACACGCGGCTATGCGGTGATGCTTGGCTATTGGGAAGACGCGGAGCGCACCGCGCAGGCCATTGATGCCGCGCGTTGGATTCACACCGGCGATCTGGCGACGATTGATGACGAAGGCTTTTGCAACATCGTTGGCCGCATCAAGGATATGGTGATCCGTGGTGGCGAGAATATCTACCCGCGAGAGGTCGAAGAATTCCTCTATCGCCACCCCAAGATCGAAGATGTGCAGGTATTCGGCGTACCCGATCAGCGCTTTGGTGAGGAACTCTGCGCCTGGATCAAGCTGCGCGCGCATGAACATCTGACCGCGGATGATGTGCGGGCCTTCTGCGCAGGGCAGATCGCCCATTACAAGGTGCCGCGGCACATCAAATTCGTCGAAAGCTTCCCCATGACCGTGACCGGCAAGATGCAAAAATTCATCATGCGCGATGAAATGACGCGCGAATTGGGCCTGCAAGAAGCGAAGACGGCGTAGGGCGATGACCAGCGCGCTCTTTGCTCCAGGCTTCAAGACCAGCCCCTGGTGGTGGGAAGCGGCGGAACCGCCGACGCGCGACAACGCCTTGCCGGATCACACGCCCGTTGCGGTGATTGGCGGCGGCTATGCCGGGCTTTCGGCCGCGCTAAGTCTCGCGCGGCTTGGCCATCAGGTGACGGTGCTGGATGCAGAGCGCATCGGCTGGGGTGCTTCGTCACGCAATGGGGGAATGGTGTCAGGTGGGCTCAAGGTGGCAAGCACGGCGCTGAAGGAAAAGCTTGGTACGGAACAGGCGCGCAATATCGCTATGGCTGCGGCTGCCTCTTTCCCCTTCATTGAAGAAACCATCGCGCGGGAAGGGATTGACTGCGACTATACGCGCTGCGGGCGATTTGTCGCGGCCTGGACGACCAAGCATTATGATATGCTGGCGCGGCAATCCGATTATATCGCGGAAATCACTGGTCTGCCCACAGAAATGCTGCCGCCATCCCGTCAGCATGAAGCACTTGGATCAGACCATTATCGCGGCGGCATGAAAGCCGGTGCCACGGGCAGTATCCATCCCGGCAAATATGCGCGCGGGCTTGCGGCAGCGGCGGAGCGCGCCGGCGCCAGGCTGGTGGATAACACGCGCGTTGGCGGCATTCGCGCTGATGGCTCAGGCTTTTGCATTGCGACCAATCGCGGTGAGTTGCGCGCCGATGCCGTGCTGGTCGCCACCAATGGCTATTCGCGCGGTGCGGATGGGCGAAGCGCCATGCCCTGGCTCGCGCGGCGCGTGATCCCTGTCGCGTCCTATATCATCGCGACTGAAGAACTACCCGCTGAGACCATGGACCGGCTTTTCCCGGGCCGACGCATGATCAGCGATACAAAGCGCGTGCTGAATTATTTTCGCCCGACACCCTATGGTAATCGCATATCATGGGGTGGGCGCGCACGCTTCGGCCCCAATGCGCCACAAGCCGCTGCGCCGCGGCTGCACAGCTTTATGACCGCGGTCTTTCCAGAACTGAGCAAGGTAAAGATCACCCATGCCTGGACCGGCAATGTCGCCTTCACCTTCGATTTTCTGCCGCATATTGGCGTGCAGGATGGCATTCATTACGCAGCCGGCTGCCAGGGCTCTGGTGTCGCCATGGCAACCTGGCTTGGCCATAATGCCGCGTTGAAAATCGCTGGTGCCGCCAATCAACGCTTCGCGCTGGATGGCTTGGAATTCCCGACGGTTGCGCTTTACAATGGCAACCCGAATTGGTTCCTGCCCATCATCGGCGGTTGGTATCGCCTGCGTGATCGTATTGACCGGCTGGCGGCGTGACACGCAGCCTTACGTGAACTCCGCCAATACCGGCAAAAGATAGGGGCGAAGTGCGGCGTAATCCTCACTCATGGGGAAGTGCCCCAAGCCCTTCATGATTTGCACCTTGGCGCCCGGGATGGCCGCGGCGGTCGCCTCGGTATCCTCGGGCTTACAGGAATAATCATAATTGCCGGTCAGCATATGGACGGGGCAGCGCTTGGTATCAATGCGCGCAAGCTTCGGGCGCAAATCGCCCTCACCCTTGTAGAAATGCAGATCACCGCGAAACACGCCGGGCCCGCCCTGCATGTAATGCCAGAGCGTTTCCCAACGCGAAGCGTCCGGTGCATGCGGGCCAATAAGACCGGAGACGATACCGCCACATACCTCCCCGCCGTGTATATGCGGGTGATGCAGCCAGGATGTGTCGTAATAGGGTGAAAGAAACGCTGCCGATTGCAGGCCGATCACGCCACGCAGATCATCCGCATGTTCAGCTGCCAAATCCAGCACAATACGCCCGCCAATCGAACAGCCCATCACCACGGGCCGGTCAAGGCCAAGGGCCCGCGCCACCGCCATAATCATGCCCGTATAGCGCGCGGTGGTGAGTTGATAGGTCTCACGCTCCCATCCCTCGGGTGGGCTCGATTTGCCATGCCAGGGCATGTCGAAGGTCACGCAGCGAAAGCGCGCTGTCACTTCCGCATCATTCAACAAGCCACGCCATTGCCGGCCATCACTGCCTGCCGTGTGCAGCAGCAACAGTGGGATGCCCTGGCCAGCTTCCTCAAAATACAGCCGATGCGCCCGGCCTTCGAGTTCAAGGCGCATATAGCGCCCGGTGATGGCTTCGATCATGCGCGGGGCTCCCTCAGGAGGGCGAGCACGCCCTTGAACCAAAAAACATGCGCCATGAACAGCGCGACATTGCCTTCCACCTTGAAGGTGCCAAGCCGCACCAGCCCCATAATGTCATGCCAGCCAGGGGGCGGCGGGTCTTGCAGGAAGCGCGCGAAATCCTCGGCGCCCGCGCGGATGGCAAGGTCATAGCTTGGCATCAGGGGCGGGGCGGGGTTGGCGGATATCAGCACCCCCTTATGGATCGCCAGAATCCAGGCAGCATCGCCGACGCTGAACAAGACGTCTGCCGTCAGGTCGCGCCCCCAGCGCGCCAGGCCCGGTGCGGCGGTGGCGCGGGCGGGCAAAGCCGCGACATTCATGGTGAAACCCCTGCAATCGGCCCTGCCATGGTATCCTCCCCCAATTGGCTGGCGAGAGGTTAGGAAAGGCCGCGCGACTGCGCAAACCCCCATGACCAGGCGCGCCGGTTGCGCTACAATACGCGGCAAAAGCAATAGGGTTTCCGCCGTGGTTCAGATCACCTCTCCGCAATTCAAGGAAAATGCTGCCCGCGCCATGGGCGATGCCGGGCTGCAAAAGGCTTTGGGCAAGGCCAAGGGCGCTTTCCTGCAACGCCGCGGCGATGCCGTGGCGCGCCTGCCGGAATTCGAACAACTCCGCGAAATCGGGCGCGATATCAAAAATCATACCCTCGCGAATCTGGATTTCTACCTGGAAACCTATGCCGCCAATGTGGAAGCCGCCGGCGGCAAGGTGCATTGGTGTTCCACTGCTGAAGAAGCCCGCGCGACGGTGCTTGAGATTTGCCGCAATGCCGGGGCGAAGACCGTCACCAAGGGCAAATCCATGATCTCCGAAGAACTCGGGATCAATGACCATCTGGAAGCCCATGGGATTGAACCGGTCGAAACCGATCTTGGCGAATACATCATCCAGCTTCGGCGCGAACATCCTTCCCATATCATCGCGCCGGCGTTTCATTTGAATCGGGAAGATTGGGAGAAATCCTTCCGTGAAATGCACACGGACCTGCCGAAGGATCGCGTATTCAGCGAAAGGCGCGATATCCTGACCGAAGCGCGGACAAAACTGCGCAACCGTTTCCTGGCTGCTGATGTCGGCATTACGGGGGCGAATTTTCTGATTGCGGAATCAGGAAGCAGCGTGATTGTCACCAATGAAGGCAATGGGGACCTGACGCAAACCCTGCCGCGTGTGCATATTGCGCTGGCAAGCATCGAGAAAATGGTGCCGACGCTGAATGATGCCTGCGCTTTGCTGCGGCTTTTGGCGCGTTCTGCCACCGGGCAGGATTTTTCAGTCTACACCACTTTTTCCACGGGTGGCCGGCGGCCGGGCGATTTGGATGGGCCGGAAGAATATCATGTGGTGCTGATTGATAATGGCCGGTCCAATATGTTCGGCACGGAATTTCAGGAAATGCTGCGCTGTATCCGCTGCGCCGCCTGCATGAATCACTGCCCGGTTTATGGCGTGACGGGCGGGCATGCCTATGGCTGGGTTTATCCCGGCCCAATGGGCAGCGTGCTGACGCCAACGCTGATTGGCGTGGATAAGGCAGGGCATTTGCCCAATGCCTCGACTTTTTGTGGACGCTGCGAATCCGTCTGCCCGGTCAAGATTCCACTGCCAAAAATGATGCGTCATTGGCGCGAACGGGAGTTTGAGCGGCATTTGTCGCCCGTTGCCGTGCGGCGCAACCTTGGGCTTTGGGCCTATGTGGCGCAGCGCCCGGCGCTGTATCGCATGGCGACGAAGCTGGCGGTCAGCGCGCTTGGCTTGATGGCGCAGGGCAAGGGAGCGTTTCGGTCTCTGCCACTCGCTGGCGGTTGGACTCAGGGGCGTGATTTGCCAGTGCCGGAAGGCGGCACTTTCATGGATCGCTACGCCAAAACCAAACGCAATGGCGGGGCCTGAGCGATGAGCAAGGAAGCGATTCTGAATGCCATTCGTCGCGGCCTGAAGCGCGGACCACTGCCGGCGGATCAGCGCGCCATGCTGGAAGCGCGCATGATCGCGCGGCCACGGCACTTGATCCCCGCGCGGTCACGCGTGCCGCGCCCTGATCAGATTAGGCTTTTCATCGCCAATGTGGAAAAGGAATTCGGCACCGTCACGCGCGTGGCCGATATGAAGCAAATTCCCGGCGCCGTGGCGGAATATCTCTCGCAACAAAACCTGGCGCCGCGCTTTGTCATGGCGCCGCATCCGGAATTGCAGGCGCTGCCCTGGTCTGATCGCGCCATGCTGGAATTCGAGACGCGCCGTGCTGAGGCCAGTGATTTGGTTTCCGTCCAGCATGGCTATGCCGGCATTGCGGAAACCGGCACGCTTATGCTGCCATCCGATCCCGCGCGCCCCACCACGCTTAATCTGTTGGCGGAGACCGAAATTGTCGTGCTGCGCGCCTCACGCATCACCGGACCCTATGAGGATGCCTGGGATATGCTGCGCGCCGAAAGGCAGGACCCTGTTTCGGGCGGTTTCATGCCGCGCAATGTCATGCTGGTGACAGGCCCGTCGCGCAGCGCGGATATTGAACAGACGCTGGAATTGGGCGCGCATGGGCCGCGGCGGCTGCATGTGATTCTGGTGGATGATGATCCCGCCGCGCTACCGGGATGAGCCTTTCGCGTCGCCGTGCCCGCGCACTGAGTGCCGCGGATCGCGCCCTGTGGCAGGCCTATGTGGTGAGTGTGGAGCCACTCCCCGGTCGCGCGCTGCCGCCGCCTGAAGCGACTGAGGCGCCGCCCGTCATAACGGCGCCACAGACATCGCTTCCGGTGCAGCCGACTGCACCCCAAGCCTGGCAGCCGCCACCCATTCAAGTGAATGTCACGCCCGCAGGCTTGGATGATAAACGCTGGCGCGCCTTGCGCAAAGGCCGCATGAAGCCGGAACGCACGATTGATTTACATGGCCGCCGCGCGCAGGAAGCGCATGATGCGGTGCGTGGTTTCTTGCAGGATGCTTTCGCCGATGGGCTGCGCTGTGTTGCCGTGATCACTGGGCGAGGTTCATCGCCGGAAGGTGGCGTGCTGCGCCGTGAATTACCGCATTGGCTGAATACGCCGGATATGCGGCGCATGCTGCTAGCGGCAGCGCATCCACATGCGGCGAATACGGGCGCGGTGCATCTGATGCTGCGTCGGCGTAAATGACACCCTTCGGCGCCAGGCTGCGCGCTTTGCGTGCCGAACACAGCGTTGCGCTGAAGGATCTTGCCGCGGCCTTGCAGGTTTCCGCCGCCTATCTTTCGGCTTTGGAACATGGGCGGCGCGGTCAACCCTCGGCCGGGCTTGTGCATCAGGTTAATGAATTCTTCGGACTGATTTGGGATGATGCGGAAGAATTGGCACGGCTTGCGCGGCAATCTCATCCGCGCGTGGTGCTGGAAACTGGCGGGCTTTCACCAGAAGCGACAGCGCTAGCCAATCGGTTGGCGCGGGATTTTCGCAGGCTGACGCCGGATGCGATCACGGCAATTGAGGCCGCCCTGGACAAGCTACCGAAGGAAAGACGTTGATGCCGATGCAAGCGATATCGGCGGGGCTATTGGCGGGGGTTGTGGGCTTTGCCTCATCTTTCGCTGTGGTGCTGCAAGGCTTTGTGGCGATGGGTGCCTCTCCATCTCAAGCAGCATCCGGGCTGATGGCGGTTTCCATCGCCATGGGGCTTTGCGGTATTCTGCTGTCGCTTTGGAAGCGCATGCCCATCAGCTGCGCCTGGTCCACGCCAGGTGCGGCGCTGATGGCGGCATCCATCATGCCGGCGGGTGGCTTTGCGGAAGCGGTAGGCGCTTTCATCATCTGCGCCTTGTTGTTGATCCTGGCAGGATTGTGGAAGCCCTTGGGGCGAGCGGTGGCGGCGATTCCAGCCTCACTCGCCAATGCCATGCTGGCGGGGATTTTGTTTGGCTTATGCTTAGCGCCGGTGCGCGCGGTGGCGGAAGCGCCGATCGCCGCACTCACCATCATCGCCGCTTGGATCATTGCCGGGCGCTGGCACAAATTGGCGGCAGTGCCGGCGGCGGTGATTGTCGCGGGCGTGATCATCGCGCTTCAGGCACCGGTGCCTCAGGGCAATTGGGCACCGAGCCCGGAATGGGTGACGCCGGTTTTTTCGCTGACGGCCATCACGGGGCTCGCGCTACCGCTTTTCATCGTGACCATGGCGTCGCAGAATATTCCAGGCATGGCGGTATTGAGCGCAAACAATTATCGTCCCAATCCTGGCCCGCTATTTTCCATCACCGGGGTTTTCAGTCTTTTCGCCGCACCTTTCGGTGGACATGCGGTGAACCTTGCTGCCATCACGGCTGCGATGTGTGCCGGCGATGGCGCCGGGCCTGATCCCGCGCGGCGCTGGCCTGCTGCTGTGATGGCTGGCCTGGTTTACACGGCGTGCGGCCTGGCCGCCGGCATGGCGAGCGGCCTGGTCGCTGTCGCACCACCGATCCTGATCGAATCCGTTGCCGGCCTGGCCTTGCTGGGTTCATTTGCCGGCGCGCTGATGGGTGCGGTGCGGGAGGATAAAGATCGCGAAGCGGCAGTGATCTGTTTCCTGATCGCAGCGTCTGGCGTTGCCTTCCTTGGCATTGGTGGCGCGTTTTGGGGCTTGCTCGCCGGTGGCGGCATGCTCGTGCTCTCTCGCTGGAAGCGCTAACGCGCGGGCATGTTGCGCGCGAGGAATTCCGGCACGCGGCGGAAGGCATCTTCACGTGCTGCGGGATGCGTCCCGATGGTAGCCGTACCGCTGCTTGTCGCACCAATGCCGCGCAAAACGCGTTGCGGTGTATCGGGCGCGTCAAAATCATGATGCGCACCGGGATAGGTGTGCGCTTCCAAACGCGCGCCCGTGCGTGCGGCTAGTGTCACGCAGGGTGGCGCGGGCGTCCAATCATCCGCCTCACCGACCAGCAACAGGATTGGTGCGACGGGTTGCCAGGGATCGCGCCGTTCTGACAGCGTCCGGCATCCGGGATAGAAGGCGATACCCGCAGCGAAGTCGTGCCGCAGCCCCGCAAGTCGCGCGCGATTGTCGCGCGACAAGGTCCACAGTACCGTGCCACCGCCATTGGACCAGCCCATCAGTGCAATGCGATCCGCCCGCACATCCGGGCGTGTTTGCAGAAAAAGCAGCGCTGCATAGGCATCGCGCGCGCGTTCCACACTCACGCGAATGCGGCGATCTCCACCTTGGCCGCAAAGGCTGCCTTCATTGCGGGGCGTCAGGCTATCCACCTGCAAGATAAGATAACCAAGCTGCGAGAGGCGCCGCGCCCAATCCGTATCTCGCGCGAAGGGCTGGCCCGAACGTGTGGTCATGCCCGCGCAGCCATGCATCAGCACAATCGCGGCATGCGGCCCGCGCCCGGCGGGCTGCCAGAGCACCGCATTCAGCGCGGCCGGCCCATTCACCGCCTGTTCGCCAGGGTGCGCGGGAATGGTGATGGCTTGCGGTTGCGCCAAGGCCGGCGCCGCAGCAAGGGAAAGCCATAGGATCATAAGGCGCATCACGGCAGCATCAAAGATGAAGAAGCGCGGCGCCGTCAATCCAGGCTTTTTGACGCTGCCCCTGACATAATGAGAGGATGCTGGTTCAAAGGCTTAGTTGCTGTCATGCCCTCAGGAACCCCCTCCATGAAGCTCCGCGTTTTTCTCTCGCACACTCCAGAAATGTTCGAAGGCTATTACGGCCTGCGCGCCCTTGCGGCCTTGGCTGAACACGCCGAGGTCATTCGCAACCCCGGCACCAGCGTGCTGACCGGCGCTGCCTTGGCGGAAGCGGCGCGCGGCTGCCATGCCATTGTCGCGGATCGCGCAACACCGGGGCTTCCCGAAACCTTCGCCGCCATGCCGGAACTTTTGGCGTTTCTGCGCGTGGCGGTAGATATCTCCACCATCAATGTGCCCGCTGCCAGCGCGGCGGGCGTATTGGTAACGCGCGCCACCCCCGGTTTTGTGGATGCAGTGGTGGAATTGGGCCTGGGCTTCATGGTGGATTTGGCGCGCGATGTCAGCGTTATGGCCGGCACCTATCGCGCCGGCGGCCTGCCGCAAGGGCGCATGGGCTTACAGCTTTCTGCCGCGCGCCTTGGCATTATTGGCTATGGGCGCATCGGTCAGCGCCTGGCCGAGGTAGCCTTGGCACTTGGCATGCGCGTTACGGTCGCGGATCCTTTCGCCAAGGTCACTGATCCACGCATTACCCAGGCGGCGTTCAATGAAGTACTGTCAGATTCGGATATCGTGGTTTGCCTCGCGATTTCCGATGCCTCCACCAAGCATTTATTCAATGCCGCTGCTTTCGCGGCCATGAAGCCTGGTGCGCGCTTCATCAATCTCTCACGTGGGGAATTGGTGGATGAAGTGGCGCTAATCGCAGCGCTTGATTCCAGGCACATCAGCGGCGCCGCAATGGATGTCGGCAGCGCGCTGGATCAAAGACCAAACCCGGGGCTGGCAGCTCGCGCCGATGTGGTGGCAACTCCACACATCGGCGGCATGACGCCGGAAGCCATGGAACATCAAGCCATGGATACGGTGCGCCAGATCGCCGCCCTCGCGCGACGCGAGATTCCCGAAGGTGCAGTGAATCCTGATGAGGCGTTCAGGCTAAAAGAATTTCTGGCGCGCACAGGCTGAGCTTCTTTAAGCCTGAACGGGCTTTCGTAAGGCCCAGAAAACGCAAGCGCCGACCAGATAGGCTGTAATGGAAAGCATGAAGCCAAGCTGGTAGCTACCGGTCACGTCAAACAGGAAACCCGCGCCCCAGGCGCCAAGGCCGGCGCCCAAACCTGAACCGATGGTGATCAGGCCAAGAATGGTGCCAAGCCTGGGGCCGCCGAAAAGATCTGCTGTTTTGGCGGTAATCGCCGGCCCGCGCGCGCCCCAGGTGATACCGAAAAAACACGCATGCACCCAGAACAGCAGATGCTGATCGGCAGTTTCAATCAGCAGCGCCGCCGCGACACCAATGATGGAAATGATATAGGCAAGGATCGCTGCGCCTTCGCGCCCGATATAATCTGAAATCGTTCCAGTCAGGATCACACCTGGCAGCGCCAACAAGCTGCCAAGCCCGACTACGAAAGCCGCATAAAGCGGATCAAAACCGCGATCCACGGCGAAGGCCAATTGATGGAGTGCCACCAAAAAACTGCCGATGCTGGTTAAGCCATAGACAATCGAAAGAAGCCAAAAATGCCGCGTGCGTATGGCTTCCGCGACCGACCAATCGCGCTGTTGCACGCTTTCCGCATTGGTCTTTGCGAGGGGTGTTTGCTCCGCGCCCCGAAACAGCGCCGCCAGCGGCAAAACCAACGCGGCCATCAAGCCCGCTTGCAGCAGATAGGCGTGGCGCCAGCCCACCTCACTTACCATCAGCTGCGCAATGGGTGCGGAAATTGCGCGGCCAAATCCATTGGCTGATTGCAGCATGGACATTGCCATGCCGCGTCGCGCAACAAATAGGCGCGAAATGAGAGGTGCGAAAACCACCATGCTGATGCAATTGGCACCCAGCGTCATCACCACGCCATAGAGCAGCACAACCTGCCAAAGCGATGTGGCGAAGGCGCTGCCCAGCAACCCGAGCGCCAGCAAGCAACCGCCCAGCAGTACCATGCGCCGCGCACCAAGCCGGTCCACCATGCCGCCTACAAGCGGCGAGGACACCCCGCCCACCACCTGCCCGACCGAATAGGCGATGGAGCTTTCTCCGCGGCTCCAGCGAAATTCCGCAATAAAGGCCAGCAAAAACACACTATAGGCATGCATCAGGCTGGCGCTGATGGTGAAGGCCAGAAAGCCGCCGGCCAGAATAAACCAGGCGCGGCGGGAAGGTGCTTCCTTCATGCCTCGCCTGCCCTTGGCGGCGTGCCGCGCTGCTTCACCCTGATGTCATCCTTGGCTGGATTGCTTCACGCGAAGCAGCATGGCGCGCGGAAGGGGCCGCGGCAATCCCGCCCCTTGGCGGCAGGCGCCCGCCGGTTCATGCTGCACCCGAAAGCGAGTTCGGAGGAAACATGAAGCCGCGTATTGTTGTTGTCACGCAATCCATGGTGGATGAGGCGGTAATCCAGGAAATGGCGCCCGATGGCTTTGATCTGCGCATCGCCAAGCCCGGCGGCGCAGATTGGAAGGAAGCCATGGGGGAAGCCGAATACCTCGTCGGCTTCGTGGATATGCTGGTGAAGGATGAGCTTTACGCCATCGCCCCCAAGCTGAAGCTGATCCAGGTATTGAGCGCGGGGTATGACCGCGCGGATATCGCGGCCGCACGGCGTGGCGGCGTGCCCTTCGCCAATAATGGTGGGGCGAATTCCACGGCGGTTTCCGAACATGCGGTGCTGCTGATGCTGGCTGTCTCACGGCAATTGATCCGCCAACACGCCAATGTCGCCGCCGGGCGCTGGCGCGGCAATCAAACGCCGAGGCTTTATGAATTGCGCGGGCGTACCCTTGGCATTGTGGGGCTGGGCACCATCGGCAAGAAAACCGCGCGTCTGGCCCAGGCTTTCGGCATGACTGTGCATTATTATGATATCGCAAGGCTACGTGAAGAAACCGAAGATGCGCTGAATGTGCGTTTCAGGCTCTATCGGGAATTGCTGCGGACGTCCGATATCGTCTCGCTCCATGTGCCGCTCAATGCCACCACCAAGGGGTTGTTGGGGGAAGCCGAATTGGCGCTGATGAAACCGACCGCCTTCCTGATCAATACGAGCCGCGGGCCGGTGGTGGATGAAGGCGCACTCTATCGCGCGCTGTCATCGGGGCAGATCGCGGGCGCCGGGCTTGATGTCTTTGATCAGGAACCGCCGCCGCCCGGCAATCCGCTGTTCAGCCTGGATAATGTGGTGCTGACCGCGCATATGGCCGGCCCCACGCAGGACAGCAATATCGCCCGTCTGCGCAACGCTTTTGACAATGTGCAGCGCGTCGCGCGCGGTGAGGCGCCGCTTTGGGTCATTCCAGAATTGAACGAATAGGAACGCCGATCATGTCATCTGAAACCATCACGCGCGCGATTGAAAAACTGGTCGCTGTCCACAAAGGCGGTGCGCCGATTGCCAATCTCGGCGATGCCGCACCAGGCAATGAGGCTGAGATCTTTGCCATTCAACGCGGCGTGCTGAAGGCGCTCGGTGGCGCCATTGGTGGCTGGAAATGCGCGACCCCGCCCGGCAAGCCCACCAATTTCGGCATTATGGCCGCGAGTGGCGCGCGCCAATCTGGCGGGCGTTGGGGGGTGGCAAATACCCGCCCCATCGGCCTTGAAACCGAAGTTGCCTTCCGCCTGAAGCGCGATCTGCCACCGCGCGGCAGCGCCTATAGTTGCGAAGAAGTGCTGGACGCGCTGGATGCTGCCTTCCCGCTGCTGGAATTGGTGCAATCGCGCTACGGAGATCACAAGATCGTGGCAGCCGCTGAGGGCATGGCAGATAACATCGCGCATCTTGGCTATGTGGTGGGCGCCGATGTCGCGGATTGGCGGCGTTTTGACCTGCCCAATCTGGCTGTGCGGCAATCCTATTCGGGTGCCGTACAGGTGGACCAAAAGGGCGGCAATCCCTCTGGCGATCCGGTGCTGCCTTTGGTGTGGCTCGCCAATCATCTGCATGGGCTTGGCGAGCATTTGCGCGCTGGTCAGGTAGTGACGACCGGCACCTATACCGGCTGCATCTTTGTTCCGCCCGGCCAGCGCGTGCAGGCCGGGTTTGCGGGGTTTGGTGAGATCACTTTCGATCTCACCTGACAGAATCTACAAACCAAGCTTGCCGGCCACACCCAATTCGCCGGCAAGCTTGGTCAAGACGTCAATCGTCTTATCCTCGATCTCAATACCATTGGCGCGGCGATCAGCCTCACGCATCGCTTCAAGCTCTCCAGGATAAAAGACGCCCTGGCTACCTTCAGCGGGTGGCGTATCCTTCAGATAGCGCGCGAAATCCGCGACTTCCTGTTTGAATTGCGCCAGCGGGCGAAAGGCATCCACCTTGAACACCGCCATGAAGCAGCCGTCATTATGTCGGCCCGTGGGTTCCACACCAAAGCCAAGCCCGGTCAGCAAGCCGCAGAGAATCTCCACCATCGCGGCCAGGCCAAAACCCTTATAGCCTTCGGTGCCACCGAGCGGCAGTAGCGCGCCGCCCTTCTTCAATTGCGAAGGATCGCGCGTGGGCTTGCCATCTGCGCCAATCACCCAACCATCCGGCACTTCCTGTCCTCGCGCTTGCGCCAGAAACACCTTGCCGGCCGCAGCGGCCGAGGTTGCCATATCCAGCACAAATGGCCCGGCCAAATCGGATGGCACCGCAATGGAAATCGGGTTGGTGCCAAGCCGCGCTTCGCGCCCGCCGAAAGGCGCCACTGCCTTGGGCGAACGCCCAGAATCCGCCGTGCAAATGCCAATCATGCCGGCTTCCGCCGCCATCAGCGGATAGCTTGCAAGTCTGCCAATATGCCCCTGACGAAACACGGTGGCAGCCGCGACATTGGATGTCTGCGCCTTGTCGATCGTGTAGCGCATGGCCTTTTCATTGGCGACGTAACCAAAGCCCCAATGCCCATCAATCACCGATGTGGTCGCAGATTCCTGCACAATCTTCCACGGCGCGCCGGGTACGATATGGCCTACCTTGATCCTTTCGATATAGCCTGGAATCATGATGATCCCATGCGAATCATGGCCCACCAGATTGGCGCTGGTGCAATGCCGCGCGACGGTTTCCGCCTCATCCGCTGGCGCGCCAGCAGCAATCAGAAGTGTGCGGCCAATTTCCTTGACGCGATCGGCACTGAGTTTCGGCATGCTATCCCCCTTTTCAATCCTGCAACATCAATCTGGCTTGATTCCACTGGCGCGCACAACTTCGCCCCAGCGTACCCAATCTTCCTGGATCACCTTGGCGTAATGTTCGCGCGTGCCGCCAACCGGCGTCGCGCCAAAGCTGCGTACGCGGTCCGCGACATCGGGCTGGCGCAGAATGGCGTCCAGTTCTTGCGAGAGCCGATCAAGTATGGGTTCCGGCACGCCGCGCGGCGCCATGATGCCGCCCCAGAAAGTCACATCATAACCCGGGACGGTTTCGGCAAAGGTCGGCACATCCGGGTAGGTTGGTGAGCGTTCCGCGCTCGTAATCGCAATTGGGCGAATGGTGCCAGCTTCAATCAAGGCACGTGTCGCAAACAGCGAGTCACTCGCCAATTCCACATCGCCGCGCACAAGGGCCGTGAGGGAAGGATTATTGCCATTATAGGGCACCATGGTCAGTTCTATACCCACTTGCTGCATCAATATCACCAACGACAAGTGATTCACGCCGCCGCTACCCGGGTGCGAAATCGTGAGCCTGCCTTGTCGCTGCTTCGCCAATTCAATCACCTGCGGCAGGGTGCGCGCCGGGAAATCGCTGCGGGATACCAGCAGCAAAGGCGAGGATTGCGCCATGGAAACCGCGGAAAACGCCTGAGTCGGATCAAGCCCCGCAGCGCGGTTGACCAAAAGCGTGATCAGCGTGGAGGAAGACGCGAAAAGATAAGTATAGCCATCCGCCGGCTGGCGCGCGACATGTTCAGCCGCCAGCAAAGTGCCCGCGCCGGGGCGGTTTTCAACGACGAAAGTGCTGCCTGGAATACGCTCACTAAGCTTCGCAGCAAGCAAGCGTGCCATGATGTCATTGGCGCCACCTGCGGCGAAGCCCACCACAATGCGCACCTGCCGCGCGGGCCAGGCTTGCGCATGGGCACGGCCCGACAATACGCCAATAAGCGCCGGCGCGGCCAGCAAAGCGCCGCGGCGATGAATGCCCGTCATGGCCTTGTCTCCTCCGTCTTGTTTCTTGTCGTGAAGGCTAAGCCCGCCCGTACCCGCTCGGCAAGCCTCAGGCCGCAAGGCTTGAAAGCGCCGCCGCTTCGGATCAGGCTGTCGGCACCGAAGCCGAAGGGGAATGCGCCATGACCGATCTACCAAAAGCCGATGCCGCAACGCGCGCCTGGTTCGATGCCTGGCTGGATCGCTTCGCCGGTTTTGTGCGTGAGGTTGATTACGCTTCCGCGCGCCCGCTATTCCATCCTGATGTCCTCGCCTTTGGCACACATCGTGATGTGATCCCTGGGCTTGCCGCCTGGCAGGCAACGCAATGGGATAATGTCTGGCCAAAGACTGAGGATTTTCGCTTTACCCTTTCGGAAACCTATGTGCTGGCATCCGACGACAAATCCATGGTGGTTGTCGTGGCACCCTGGACCAGCACGGGATTTCACCCGGATGGCACGCGGTTTGATCGGCCGGGCCGCGCGACCATGATTTTCCATGGCAGGCCTGATGCGTGGCTTTGCGTGCATTCGCATATGTCGCTTAATCGTGGTGTGCCGCAATCAAGCCATGCCAATCGTCCTGTGAAGGCGCCCTAAATTCGCCGTTTTGCGAAGGGAACTATCCACAGCCACGTCCTTCGGAGCCATTCCATGCGTCGCTTGAGCCTTGCCCTTACGCTGATTGCCCCTGCTGCGCTTGCCGCGGAAATGCCGATACGTGGGGTGACGCTTTCGTCCGCCGGCATTGCGCAGATTGAACGCGCAGGCGAAGTGGCGGCAAATGCGCCGGTCGTGTTTCGTGCCCCGCTTGGCGATGTGGATGATCTGCTGCGATCGCTGATGATCCTTGATCCCGCTGGCCGCGTTGAAGGCCTCAGCCTGCCAGCGCGTGATCTGTTGAATGAGGCGTTTCGCGGCCTGCCGCTCCGCCCCGCGGATTTCGAAAATCGCGCGAGCTTGCTGAATGCGCTCCGCGGTCAGGAAGTGGAAGCCGCTGGTGCGCGCGGGCGCATCGCAACCGCAGCGGAGACCGATGCCGGGCTGCATCTTTCGCTGATCGGTCCGCGCGGTCTGCTTTCGGTACAGCTGAAGGCAGGCGATGAAGTGACGCTGACCGACCCGGCGCTCGCTGCGCGCGTGGCACGCGCGGCGGAAGCACTCGCGGCAGCGCGCAGCGATGATGAAAGGCGCATCGAAATCCGACTGAGGTCTGATCGCGCGCGGCAGGTGGCGGTGATCTATATTGCCGGCGCGCCGCTCTGGAAGCCTTCCTATCGGCTGATGGCGCCCGCGTTAGGCGCAACGGGCGGTCAGGCGCGGTTGATGGGCTGGGCTGTGGTGGAAAATGCCTCCGGCAGTGATTGGGAAGGGGTGCGGATTTCGCTTGTTTCCGATGATGCGGCGGCATTTCGCCAGCCAATCTTTGAACCGATTACCGTGCCGCGCCCTGAATTACCGGTGCGGATTGCCGAAGCCATTCGGGTGCGGCCCGATACTGGCCCGATGCCCCGCATGCCGGCCGCTGCGTCCATGATGGCACCGCCGGCGGCCGCTCCTCCACCCACCATGAATGATCTGATGAATGCGCCCTCGGTATCGGCCGCGCCTGCACCCGCACCGGCGCCCGCGCCGCTCGCCGTGAATGTCGCAGCTCAGGCCGCTGCCGGGCGCGTCGCCTTCACCCTGGAACGACCAGTGACACTCCGCAGTGGTGAAACAGCAAATCTGCCTTTCCTTGATCTGAGCCTACCGGCGGAACGGGTCTGGTGGGTTCAAAACCTATGGACTGCGCGCCCGCTTCAGGCGCTACGCTTCCGCAATACCTCCAACCACGTGCTGCCGGATGGGCTGGTGACGGTGTTCGATGGAGACGGCGCACCGAGCTTTCTGGGAGATGCGGAATTGCGCGCGCTATCGCCTGGCGATCAACGCCTGATAGCTTTCGCGCGCGATCGTGATATGCGCCTTTCGAGCCAAAGTGTGGATCAGTTTGAACTCACACGTTTTAACCTGCGGCGCGGCTTCATGACCTTTACGGCGAAGACGATTGACGAAACTGTGGTGACTATTGATCCGCGTGGCGCCAGCGGCGTGATGGTGATTGATCTGCCGCGCCGCCACGGTGCCACGCCGCGTTTCCCGGTGGTGGCGGAAGGTGATTTTGGCTTGCGTTTTGAGACACAGTTGGAAGCCGCACCGAAAACCATACGGCTCGGCTTTGAGCGGACGGAGAGCCAGGATATCGCGCTTTGGGACCAAGGCCTTGGCGATCCGCTACTACTGCAGCCGGCGCAGTTTGATCTGGAGGCATCACTCCGCCGCCTCCCCGGTGGGCCGGGTTCGGTTGAGCGCTTGCAGGAAACCCTCTCCCGCACCGGCGCCGATGTGCCGGGGCGCGATGTGCTCGCCTCCACCATCACCGCACTCCAACAAATTCGCGTATTGCTCGATTCCGCGCGGCTTGCGGCACGCGAAGCACGTTCCGCCGATCAGGCGCTGACTCGCGCCCGTCAGGCGGTGGAAGATCGCACCGGTGGGGAACAGCAGGCCGCGCGTCAGCGGCTCAATGCCGCCAGCCGAGAGGCTGAGGCGAAAGGCGCCGCATCAAGCCGCGCCTTTGAAGCCTGGCAGCGCGCCGTAGTGGCGCTACTGCAACAAGGTAGCTGAACCGCTTATTCCGGCTTCACGCCCGCAGCCCGCAGCACGGCGGCGCTGCGGGCAAATTCTTCCCGCACATAAGCGCTGAACGCCGCAATGGTTGCATATTGCGGTTCAATCTCAATGCCGATGTCAACCAGGCGCGGCTTGATGCGTTCCATGGCCGCGTTGAAGGTGACATTCAGCGATTCCACAATGCCGCGCGGAGTTTGCGCGGGCGCGAAGGCGCCAATCCAGGCAGCACCTGCCCAAGCGGGCAGGCCGGCTTCGGTAGCGGCGGGAATCTCCGGCAGGCTTGCCACGCGCTGGGAACCTGAAATGGCAATCGGGCGCACCGTGCCGGCGCGGATATGGGAAGTGGCGGAAGCGGTTGGGTCCACCGCCATATGCGCTTCGCCCGAAATCACCGCCGCCATGGCAGGGCCGCCACCGCGATATTGCACCATTTGCATCTCAACGCCCGGCAGGGCGGCACGGAACACCTCGGAGGTCAAATGATTGGCGCTGCCAATCCCGGCAGAGGCGAAATTGATCTTGCCTGAATTGGCGCGCAGCCAAGTGATCAGCGTTTGCATATCGGTGGCCGGGATATTGCGGTTGATCACCAGCACCTGCGGAATGCGGCCCAAATGCGCAATCGGGGCGAAATCCGCGATTGGATCATAAGGCATGCGCGCCACCAGGCTGGGCGCGATCACATGCGCATTGGAATGGACCATGATGGTATAGCCATCTGGCGCGGCTTTCGCGGAAGCTTCCGCCCCGATCAACCCCGCCGCACCGCCGGCACGGTTTTCAATCACCATATTCTGCCCGAGCATCTGGCCTGCCGCATCGGCTGCCAGCCGCGCTACCACATCGGTCGCTCCGCCAGGGGCGAAGGGCACAATCACGCGCATCGGCCGATCCGGCCGCCAGGACCCCTGCGCGTGGGCGGATGCAAGGGCAGGTGTGGCAAGCGCAAGCGCCAAAGCGGCGCGACGATTAAGCTGCATGATTTGGTGTCCTTCCCAGATTTAATTCTTCCCTGGCCGCGGGCTTATACAGATTTTCCGCCCCGGCGCCATGGATCATCCGCTGCCCTCGGGTTATGCCTAAGGGCAAGGAAGGATCGCTAGCATGAAAACCGCCGCCGAAGCCTTGATTGAATTCCTCGCCGCCCAGGGCATTGACCGGGCCTTTTGCGTGCCAGGTGAAAGTTATATCGCGCTACTTGATGCGCTGCATGCCCATCCGCGGATGGATTTGGTGACCTGCCGCAGCGAAGGCGGCGCCGGCTTCATGGCAGTGGCCGATGGTAAAATGACCGGCAAGCCCGGTGTGGTGCTGGTCTCACGCGGGCCCGGGGCCTGCAATGCCTCCATCGCGCTGCATACGGCGGAACAGGATGCGGTGCCGCTGATCCTGCTGATCGGGCAGGTGGAAAAGCGTGATCTGCGCCGCAATGCCTTCCAGGAAATTGACTATACCCGCATGTTCGGCGGCATAGCGAAATGGGTGGGGGAAGCGACCAGCGCCGACCAAGTGCCGGAATTGATCGCGCGCGCCTACGCCATGGCGATGCAGGGCGTGCCAGGGCCGGTAGTGCTCAGCCTGCCGGAAGATGTGCTAGCCGAACCCTGCACCGCCGCCATCCCTCCCGCCACCATCGCCGCTCCGGCGCAGCCCGCGCCCGCTGATGTTGCACGCTTGGCTGCCATGCTGCGCGGCGCGGAACGCCCAATCATGCTGGCAGGCCATGCCATTGACACACCTGGCGGGCGCGAAGCCTTGCTGGCCTTTGCCGAGGCTTGGCAGACCCCCGTTGCGGTTTCCTTCCGCCGGCAGGATTTGTTCCCAAATAATCATCCGCTTTATGCGGGTGATCTTGGCCTGCGTAATCCGGATGCGCAGCGCGCCGCTTTTGCCGATGCGGATTTGGTTGTGGCCCTCGGCACACGCCTGACCGATATCACCACGCAAGGCTGGACTTGGCCCGCACCTGGTCAGCGCCTTGCGCATATCTGCGCGGAACCGCGCTTCCTGGGCTGGCATTTCCCCGCCGAGCTTGCGGTGGCCGCGGATGCACGCACCGTGCTGGCCGCGCTTGGCGCAGAAAAGCCGGGGGCACCCGCCGCGCGCGGCGCCTGGGCGAAAAAGCTGCGCGATCTGCAAACTGCTGACAGCCAAGTGGCGCCTACCACGCATAATGATGGTGTCGCCTTTGCACGCATCGCCAAGCTGATTGGCGAAATCGCCGCACCGGATGCAATGATTGCGCTGGATGCTGGTACTTTCGGTGCGCCCTTTTATCGCAAAATCGCCTGGGTTTCGCCGCGCCGTCTGCTGGCGCCAGTGGCTGGTTCCATGGGTTTTGGCGTGCCAGCCGGCGTGGCGGCTTCGCTCCGCCACCCAACACGCCAAGTAATTGCGCTGGTGGGTGATGGTGGCGCCTTCATGACCGGCGGAGAATTCGCAGTGGCGGTGGCGCGTGGTGTGCCGCTGAAGATGATCCTTTCCGATAATGGTTCCTACGCTTCCATCCGCATTCATCAGGAACGTGCCCATCCGGGGCGTGTCAGTGGCACCAGCCTGGAAAACCCGGATTTCGCTGCCTGGTGCGCGGCGTTTCGCGTGCCGGTGACGCGCATTGAAACGGATGCGGATATGCCGAAGCTGGCCGAAGCGCTCGCCGCGCCGGGGCCGGCGGCGGTGCATGTGCGGACGTCTTTGCAGGCGGTACTGCCGAAATAGCGCGTGGCCTATGGGGGTGATCGGGTTAAGCGGATCACCCCCAGGGGCAGCTTTATCGGGAAGCCTTAAAGCTTTTCGACCTGGCCGTATTCCAGATCCACCGGCGTCGAACGGCCGAAGATGGAAACGCTCACCTTCAAGCGGCCCTTTTCCTCATCCACTTCCTCAACCACACCATTGAAGGAGGTGAAGGGGCCATCGGCCACACGCACCTGCTCACCAACCTCATAAACCACAGCGGGCTTGCGCGGCTTGTCCACGCCTTCCTGCACCTGCTTCAGCAGGCGCTCCGCCTCCGCAGCCGGCACGGGCTGGGGCTTGTTGCGCGCGCCAAGAAAGCCGGTGACCTTCGGCGTATCCTTCACCAAATGCCAGGCGTCATCGGTCATTTCCATCTTCACCAGCACATAGCCGGGGAAGAATTTGCGGTCCGTATCCACCTTCTGGCCGCGCCGCACCTCAACCACCTGTTCGGTCGGCACCAGCACTTCGTCGAACTTGTCGGCCAGGCCCTTTTGCGCAGCCTGCTGCTTGATCTGCTCGGCGATCTTGCGCTCGAAGCCAGAATAGACATGCACGACATACCATTTCTTATCGGCCACGGTGCCGTACCTCCTTAAAACCTTGCTCAGCCGATACCAAAGACCAGCCGCATGGCCAACTGTATCAGCTGGTCAACAACCAGGAAGAAAATCGCGGCCAAGGTCGAAAGCCCTAGCACCAGCCCCGTGGTGATGAGCGTTTCCTTGCGCGACGGCCAGGTCACCCTGGAGGCTTCCTGACGGACTTCCCGAACGAATTGCGCGGGATCGAGCTTGGCCAATGTCAGTTCCCCTGAAAAACATCACCGGGCGGCAGCCCTGACAGCTCCCACCCGGAGTAAACAAACCAAACTTGGCAGGGGTGGAGGGTCTCGAACCCCCAACCTCCGGTTTTGGAGACCGGCGCTCTAGCCAATTGAGCTACACCCCTAAACACGACCGAGAGACACAACACCCTAGCCGCGCTGACCGAAGGCGGAAAGGCCGAAACCTCTCCACCCCCAAGCTTTCTTACGCTGTAATCTTCGCGACAACGCCGGCGCCGACGGTGCGGCCACCTTCACGAATGGCGAAGCGCAAGCCTTCATCCATCGCGATCGGCGCAATCAATTCCACATCCATCGACACATTGTCGCCCGGCATCACCATCTCCACCCCTTCCGGCAGAGACACAACACCGGTCACATCCGTCGTGCGGAAGTAGAACTGCGGACGATAATTCGTGAAGAACGGCGTATGACGGCCACCTTCTTCCTTCGTCAGCACATAGGCTTCCGCCTTGAACTTCGTGTGCGGCGTGATCGAACCGGGCGCCGCCAAAACCTGGCCACGTTCAACATCTTCACGCTTCGTGCCACGCAGCAGCGCGCCGATATTGTCGCCCGCCTGGCCCTGATCCAGCAGCTTGCGGAACATTTCAACGCCGGTCACCGTCGTCTTCACCGTCGCCTTCAGGCCGATGATTTCAACTTCTTCACCAACGCGCACAATCCCGCGTTCCACACGACCCGTCAC
>JADCFN010000052.1 GCA_020249505.1 Roseomonas sp.
AAGAACACTTGCTGGACCAGACGGTATCTCATCTGTTTGTCTCCGTCATTGGCGGGGGAAATCCCCTGCGCGTGACAGACCATTCGCGCTGTGATGGGGGCTGAGCCAAGCGAAATAGAGCGTTATTTTCTTGCTATGATCGAGGCGTTTTGATCATGATGTGAGGGCCAAATGGCTGCACCATTCGGCCCTCGCTTTGCCTTATCGGTTGCGCTTTTTGCTGCGCTTCGCGGCGGCCTGGCCGGTGGCGTAGGCTTCCGCGAGAGAGTTTCGGATCGACCAGACGGCGACATCGTGGAAATCAAGCGCGTCGCGGTTTCTGGTTTCCAGCGTTTCAACCGATGGCATGTGCCGTTTGGCGATTTCGAGGAAAAGCTGATCGGTTGAGGGGGTGTCGCCCTTTCGGGCAACAGCTTATTTGAAACTACTTGGCGGGCTCGCTAGCGGAGCTTCTTGCCCGTCTTTTGGCGCGGCTATCTCCAGGTAAGGTTAAATGATGAGGCGCAACCTCCGTTTGAGGATGAATCAGCCACGCCGCGTTACCCAGTCGGGCCACTGTCCGAAAGCTCGGTTGCAGATGTTGCGCGCGAACTAGTAGGGGCGATCTCGGCCTATAACCGCGACAGTGCCTCGCTCAGCGGCCTGCCGAGGCCATCAGCCCTGCCAGCACCGCGCCGCGCGTGACAATTGAAGGTACCTCCACCCATTCGCGACGGCTGCAGGTTTCATGCGTGATGGGGCCTAGCCCATCCAGTGTCGGCACACCAAGGCGCGCGGCAAAGCTGCCATCAGAGCCGCCGCGCGAGACCACCTGGTGCACGGGAATACCAAGGGAGGCGCAGAAACCCTCAGCCATGACGTAAAGTGCCCGCGTGCCTTCATGGGTTGGGAAGGCGGGGCGGGTGAAGCCGCCGCGCGCGGAGATGGTCACGCGCGGATCGGCGGGCGGCCTGGCGGCTATCGCACGCACCTCGGCCAGTAGCTTCTCGCCCGCCGTGTCATCCGGCGCGCGCAGGTCGAGATGCAACTCGGCCGAGCCCGGCACCACTTGCCGAGCCTCACCACCGCGCAGGATGCCAACTGTGGCGCAAAGCCCGTTTGGCGGGTCGCCGAGCGCCTCAAGCGGCGCCACCAGCGCGGCGAGCGCGGCCACAGCTGAAGCACCCTTTTCCCGCGCAGAACCGACATGGGCGGTGATACCAGTCGCGCTCAAATAGAAGGCGCCTACCGCGCCGCGGCCGACCACCATTCCACCATTTGGGCGGCAGGGTTCCAGCGTCAGACAAAGGTCGGCCTCACGCGCTTCAGCCTCCAGCCAAGCACGGCTACCGGGGCTGCCAATTTCCTCATCCGGGACGATGCAAAGGGTGATGGAGGTTAGTTGGCTCAGAGCCTTTTCGGCCAGCAGCATCCGGATGGCGTGCAGCGCCATCACCACATTGATCTTCATATCGCCGACACCTGGGCCAGTGATGCGGTCGCCTTCGCGCTTGAAGGGCCATTCGGCCGCGATGCCTGCCGGCCAGACCGTATCGGCATGGCCCAGAACTAAAACACGCGGGCCATTGCCGCCTAATGGCAGCCGCGCAGTCATTTGGTCGCCAAAGCCCGGAAGCGGGGCGCGCTCCACGGCGAAGCCCATGCCTGCCGCCATCCTGGCCCAGATGTCGATCACGGCGTTGACGCCGCCGGCAAGATAACTTCCACTGTCAATGTTCACACAGCGCTCGGCCATAGCGAGAATATCTGGAAGTGCCGCCTGCATGCCGGCAGCGTGGCGATGGATGTCGGTCATAATTCCGGTCCTAGTTGTCCGAGTAACCCTAGACCTAAGCCGCGTGACGCGTCACCCTACCTTCGTAATCCAGGAGGCAGCAATGCTGGCGCGAAGTGTGATGGAAAAGGTGCTGGGGCGAATCTGGGCCTCGCCGCGCATTACCGAAGATTTCGCCGCCATCTGCGCAACGGGTGGCCGCTTCGCTGGCACCGCGAGCGAAAAGGCGTCCGTGGAATGGCTCGCCCGGCGCCTTGCGGAGGCAAGCGGCGCCACCGTAACGCGCGAAGCGATTCCCTACCGCGGCTGGACGCGCATTGGCGCTCGTGTAACGGATGCGGGGGGCATGACCCACCGGGCTGAAGCCCTTGGTCGCTCTCCCTCGACCCCGCCCGAGGGGTTAGAGGCAGTGCTGCTCGACCTTGGGCGCGGCACCCCGGAGCAGATCCTGGCGGCTGGCGAGGCGGTGCGCGGTGCAATCATCCTGGTTCGGCACGAATTTATGGTGGGCACAGGGCATATGCACCGGCGCAAGAAATATGAATGTGCGCGGGATGCTGGGGCAGCGGGATTTCTGATCGCCTGCCATGAACCCGGGCTATTACCTGTGACCGGCTCTGCAGGGAATGGTGGGCCGGGCAATATTCCTTGCGCCGGCCTGACCTATGAGGCCGGCGCGGCGCTGGCCGCGCAAACGGGACGCCGCATCCGGCTTTTCGTGGAGGGCATCTTCGAAGACCGCCATGCGGAAAACCTGCTGACGACCGTGGCTGGGCAGGGTGAGGAATTGTTGGTGCTATCGGCCCATATTGATGGGCATGACCTCGCCTATTCGGCGATCGATAATGCAAGCGGCCTGGCTTGCGCACTGACCGTGATCGAAGCGATCCGCGATATCGTGCCAGGGCTCACGCGCGGCGTGCAGGTCGGGCTTTTCAATATTGAGGAATGGGCATTATTGGGATCAGCCGCGCATCTGGCGCAGATGGCGCCCGCCGAGCGCGCGAAGCGTGTACTGAACGTCAATTTGGATTCGCTGGCGGGGGCGGAAGGGATTACGGCGCTGACCAGCGGCGTGCCGGGCATGGTGGAATTTCTGCATACGGCTTTGGCCCCGGCGGGGATGTCAGTGGGTATCAGCGCGCCTTTTATGGGCAATTCCGACCACGCAAATTACCTACGCCACGGCATTCCTGCGCTGCGGCTTTGTGCGGGCTTTGACTGCCCTCAATCCAACATGCGTTTCCTGCTGACGCCGGCAGATACGCCCGACAAGGTGCATCCGCATCAACTCAAACTAGCGGCCAGCATCGCGGCCTTGCTGGTGTTGGCCGGTTGCGCCAGCCCAGCCGCCCCGGTGCCTCGTCTGGATGAAGCCTCTGCCCAGCGGATCACAGCGTGATGCTTGGGCAGAGTGCGCGCAATTCGGGCAAGTACGGCGCTTTTTTCTTGACATTCGCCTGCGCGACCCACTGACAATATCGTGATGAGGAGTCATTCTCACTTATGACCTATTCGATCCTCGGGCGCTGCGCCCGTACCGGGCAATTCGGCGCCGCCGTCACTACCTCCAGCATTGCCGTCGGCTCGCGCGTACCGCATGTGGCGCCGGGCATAGGCGGGGTGCTAACGCAGCACCGTACCGATCCGCGTCTTGGGCCGCGCGGACTGGAACTGTTGCGCAGCGGTTGCTCGGCGGAGGAGACGCTGGCCGCTATGGTTGCCAGCACTCCGCATCACAAATGGCGGCAATTGGCTGTGCTTGATGCCCAGGGCCGCTCCGCGCATTTTCATGGCGCAGCCGTCAAACCGGCGCTCAATGCCGTGCATGTGCCGGATTGTGTGGCGCTTGGGAACATCCTCGCGAATGACCGCATACCCGCCGCCATGGCCGCCGCCTTCCTTGACAGTGCTGATCAACCCCTGGCCGAGCGCCTGGTGCGCGCCATGGAAGCAGGTGAGGCTGCGGGCGGAGAAGGCAAGCCCGTGATCTCCGCGGCGCTCGTGGTCATGGAGAAAGAAATCTTCCCGCTGGTGGATCTGCGCGTAGATCTGGCACCCGATGCCATTACCGCGCTGCGAACGCTGTGGGACGCCTATGAGCCTTCCGTGCGGGAATTTGTGACCCGCGCTGTGGATCCCGACGCCGCACCTGGCGTTATCTGAACAACAGGAGAGACCCCCCATGCTGCTCCCCCGCCGGTCTATGCTCGCCATTCCTGCGCTTGTTGGCTCTGTCGCTCTGCCCCGTCCGGGTGGGGCGCAGGCTGGCGGCGGCACGCTCCGCATCGCGATGAGCGCCAACCTCCGCACACTCGATCCTGCAAAGACCACAATCGGCGAGGAGTTCATGCACTCCGTCTTCGTTTTCAATGGGCTGACGCGGATGACGGAAGACCAGTCCGTGGAACCAGAACTGGCAGAATCTTGGACCTATTCGCCCGATCTTAAGACCTGGGAATTCAAGCTGCGCCGCGGCGTGAAGTTCCATCATGGGCGTGAGATGACCGCACAGGATGTGATCACTACCTATCGCCGCATTCTCGATCCGGCGACGGGGGCCGCGAGCCGCAGCAATTACGACATGATCGCGCAGATGGAAGCGCCGGACCCTTATACGGTGATTTTCCGCCTTTCCTACGCCTATGGTGGCTTTGCCGATATTCTCTCGGATCGTCAGGTGAAGATTGTGCCAGCCGACCGGCTGGATGACCTTGCCACCAATCCTATCGGCACTGGCCCCTTCGTATTCCGCAGCTATGCGCCAGGTGACCGCTCGATCTACGCGCGCAACCCAAATTACTGGGAGGCCGGCCCGCGCTTCGATGGTGTGGAAATGCGGATTCTGCCGGAAATGTCCGTCCGTATCGCAGCCTTGCAGGCGGGCGACCTGGATGTGGTTTGGGATCTCGGCCCCGAAAATATCCGGGCGCTGCGTGATGCGCGTAATGTGCGGGTGGAGAGTGTTGCCACCGCTTCCTGGGATGGCGCTATCCTGAACAATAGCATCGCGCCCTTCAATGACCCGCGCGTGCGCCGCGCGCTCAATCTGGCCGTGGTCAAGGCCGATGTGGCCGAGGCGGTGCTGTTTGGCGAAGGCGCACCCACGCATAGCCCAATAGCGCCCAGCCACGCCTTCTTCGCCAATGATATCGGTTTCCCTGCAAGGCCTGATCTGGCGACAGCGCGGCGCCTGCTCCGCGAGGCGGGGCACGCCGGCAATCTGCGCGTGCCGCTGGTCATCCCGGTAGGCCGCCCGGTGCGCGAACGCCTTGGCGTCACATTACAGCAGATGGCGCGCCCTGCCGGCTTTGAATTCGACATTCAGCGCGTGCCCTTCTCACGCTACGCAGCTGAGGTCGCGGGCAAGGCGCCGGCCTATATCGACGGCTATTTCGCGCGACCGACCATTGATACCGCCACCTTTCCCTTCCTGCATTCGCGCGGCAGCCAGAATGAACGGCTGTGGATGTACAACGAGCCAAAGGTTGATGCAGCGCTGGAGGCGGCCCGCCTGACGGGCGACCTGAACCAACAGAAGATGCATTATGTGGCCATGCAGCGCGCCATGGTGGACAATCCGCCGGGCTATATCGCTTATGCGCAGAAATTCGCCTGCGCATATCGCACATCGGTGCGGGATGTGAAGACGCATCCCATGCGCTGGTTTGACCTGCGCGCCGGTTTCATCGCGTCCTGATGGCTGGCTTTCTCGCGCGGCGGTTCCTCTCGGTTGTCTTCGTCCTATGGGCAATGACGGTGATGGTCTTTGCCATCGTTCATATCCTACCCGGCAGCGTTGCGCATATGATTTTAGGTGAATACGCCACCAATGCGGCGATCGCCGAGATGGAGGAACGGCTTGGCCTGAACCTACCGCTTTATGAACAATACTGGCGGTGGTTCAGCGGGCTCATGCGCGGCGATTTTGGCCAGTCCCTTACCATGGAGCGGCCGGTTGGTCCGGTCATCCTGGAGGCGCTGGGGCGTTCGGCCATCCTGGCCTCCATCAGCATCGTGCTGGTGGCGATCATCGGCATCGCGCTCGGAATTCATTCGGCCACTCATGTCAATTCATGGTCGGATCGCGGGCTTACGCTCATGCAATATTTTTTTATCGCTGTGCCGGAATTCTTCTGGTGCATATTGGTGATCATCTTCTTCGCCGTCTGGCTCGGCTGGCTGCCAGCAACGGGGTATACACCGCTTGCTGATGGTGGTTTTCTAGGGTGGGCGAAGCATTTGATACTGCCGGTCTCAACCCTGGTGCTTGGACTGATTGCGCATGTCTCGCGCCTCACGCGCTCGTCCATGCTGGAGGCTATCGAGAGCAAATATGTGCTCGCCGCCCGCGCCAAGGGCCTGCCGGAGCGCATCGTGCTGCGTCGGCACGCGCTACCCAATGCCCTGCTACCCACCATTACCATATTGGCAGTGGATGTGGGGATCCTCATCGGCGGCATCGTGGTGGTGGAAAGTGTCTTCGCCTTTCCGGGCCTGGGCCGCATGTTGATCTACGCGATCGACCACCAGGACATCCCGTTGATGATGGGGGGCATGATCGTCATCACCGCGATCTATGCGCTGGCCAATCTGGCAGCGGATATCCTTTATGCCGTACTCAATCCGCGTATCCGCGTCACTGGGACGGCTGGATGAATAGCATTCCCCGTACGCTTTGGGTCGGCGGCGTGATCGTCGGCGGCATCGTGATCCTGGCGATCCTTGGTCCCTGGATCGCACCCTTCGAGCCGGATGCTTTCAATGTGCGATCCCGCTTGCAGCCGCCTTCCGTCATCCATTGGTTCGGTACGGATGAATTCGGGCGGGACGTTTTCTCCCGCGTCCTGGCCGGCGCGCATCACTCGCTGCTGATGGGCTTTGGCGCCACCGCCATCTCACTCGCCATCGGCGTGCCGCTCGGCTTGATCGCGGCTTTCCGTCGCGGCTGGACGGAAGAGGCGATCATGCGGGGCGTGGACCTGATGATCTCAATCCCTCCAGTGCTGCTGGGCCTTCTGATCCTGGCCGTTACCGAGCCGGGCCTTGGAAAGACAATCCTCGCGGTCGGCCTTGTTTATGTACCGATCATGACGCGTGTCGCTCGCGCCGTCGCGCTCGATCTGCTGGCCGAGGATTTCGTGGAGGCGGCGCGGGCGCGGGGTGAGGGCGGCTACCACATCCTTGTACGGGAGATCCTGCCCAATGCCTGGCCGCCGCTGATCGTTGAGACGGCGCTGCGCATCACCTTTGCCATTTTGCTGGGTTCGGCGTTGAGTTTTCTTGGCCTCGGGCCGCAGCCCCCGGACAGCGAATGGGGGCTGATGATCGCCGAAAGCCGACCATTTATCAGCGAGGCCCCCTGGATCGGCCTCGCACCCGGCCTATGCCTTTGCGTATTGCTGATCGCGGTGAACATCGTGGGCGAGGGATTGCGCGATTTGCTGGATCCGCGTTTGCGGGGGCGGGGACATTGACCTTTCGTCACGAAACCATTCGCGCCATTTTTTGGTTTCCCAGGATGGGTGCTCATCCTGTGCAGCCGGCTCGACATTGGCGCAGTCAAGCCGCGCCGAGGCTGGGGGGGATAAGCGGATGGTGACTGACCCGCTGCTCTCCATCCAGGGCTTGTCGCTGCAATACGCGACGCAGCGTGGCGCAGTGCATGCCTTGCAGGATGTCTCCCTGGCCATTCCGCGCGGCGGGGCGATGGGACTGGTGGGTGAGAGCGGCTCGGGCAAATCCTCGGTCGTGCTGGCGTTGCTTGGCCTGCTCGGCGAGGGTGCGTCGCTTACCTGCGACGCGTTGCGCTTTGATGGTGAAGACCTGCGCGAAGCGGCGGCACGGCTGCGCGGCCAGCGCATTGGCGTCGTGTTTCAGGACCCGGCGGCCGCACTCAACCCCTCACTCACCATCGGCTTCCAGGTAGCCGAGCCGCTGATTCAGCACCAGGGCCTCTCGCGCGAGGCGGCACTTGCTCGCGCTGTGACCCTGCTGGGCGAGATGGGCATCCCGCGCGCGGCCGAGATCGCCCGCGCCTACCCGCACCAGCTTTCCGGTGGCATGAAACAGCGCGCGGTGATCGCGACCGCGTTGGCTTGTGAGCCGGAACTGCTGCTGCTGGATGAGCCGACCACAGCGCTCGACGTCACGGTAGAAGCGCAGATCCTGGACTTGCTGGAGAAACTGCGGCGCGAGCGCGGTGTTTCCATGCTGCTGGTCAGCCATAATCTCGGTATCGTAGACCGGCTCTGCGATGAACTGACCGTGCTTTATGCGGGCCGCGTCGTGGAGCAGGGGCGCTGTGCTCCTGTTCTGGCGGTGCCAAGCCATCCTTACACGCGCGGCCTATTGGCAGCGCTGCCGCGGCTGGATCGCGGCCGCATGGCCCGACTGGTCCCTATTCCAGGCGGGCTGCCTGATCTGACGCAGCCAATGCCGGGCTGTAATTTTCAGCCACGCTGCCCTTTCGCTTTGGACGCCTGCGGTGCGCCACAGTTGCTTCAGGGTGAGGCGCGTCTGAGCCGCTGCCATCGTGCGGCGGAGATTGAGGGCGAGGCATGGCCCATCCCCGAGGCGCCGGAGGCTGTGGCGCGGCCTATACCCACGCCTTTGCTGGTCGCCGAAGGCCTTGCCCGCAGCTTCGGCGGCGGCGGCCTGTTCCGCCGGCGCGCGGGTACGCGCGCGGTGGATGGCGTTTCGCTCACCATCGGCCGTGGCGAGGTGCTGGGCCTGGTGGGCGAATCCGGCTGCGGCAAATCCACGCTGGGCCGCCTTGTGCTGCGGCTGATCTCCGCTGATGCTGGTCATATTCGCTTTGACGGCCAGGCCATTCTGCCCGAACCTTCGATAGCGTTTCGCCGCCGCGCGCAGATCGTTTTCCAGAACCCTGATTCGTCGCTCAATCCGCGCCAGACGGTAGACGAGGCGCTGCGCCGTCCTCTCATCCGCTTCGGCATTGCCAGCGGGGAAGAGGCCACGCGCGAAGTGGAGCGGTTGCTGGAATTAGTTCGCCTGCGACCGGACTATCGCAGCCGCTACCCGCACCAAATGTCCGGCGGTGAGAAGCAGCGCATTGGCATCGCCCGCGCGCTGGCCAGCCGGCCGGATTTCCTGGTCTGCGATGAAGCGGTCTCGGCGCTTGACGTGTCGGTGCAGGCGGCGGTCCTGAACCTTTTGACTGATCTGCGCGATACGCTGGGCGTCGCCTATCTTTTCATCTCGCACGATATCGGCGTCGTGGCGCACATCGCAGATCGCATCGCCGTGATGTATCGCGGCGCCGTCGTCGAGGAAGGCCTGGCCGCGCAGGTGCTGGCACCGCCATACCATCCCTATACCGAGGCGCTGCTCTCGGCCGTGCCGGTGGTCGGCGCACAGGGTCGCGCAAAGAGCCGTATCCGGCTGAAGGGCGATGTTTCTTCCGCTCAGGGTAGCGCAGGGTGCCGTTTCGCGCATCGCTGCCCGCGTCATATGGGCGCGATTTGTGACACTGTTACGCCACCAATGCTGGCGTTCGGCGCTTCGCATCAGATTGCGTGTCATCTGCCTGCGGAACAACTCGCAGCGATGCCTTTGGCTTTGGGATAGAGAAAGAGCCGCCAGTGGTCAGGCGGGCAAACGCCAGTTTTCAATGGGTCAGGGGCGTGAGCTACCAGGCGCTATGGCGCCTGCGTGCTTACGCTGCCATAACGCCTGCGCGCACCACCTGCCTTGGTGGCGAGCCACCGAGCCAATAACACAACTCGGCTGGCGCACTGATTTCCCACACTACGAAATCAGCAGGTAAACCCGTTCGCAGCTCGCCCACTTGGCCGCCTAAACCTATGGCGGCAGCGCCGTTCACCGTCATGCCCCGCAACGCCTCCGTAGGAGTCATGCGGAAGAAAGAACAGCCCAGCGCCAGCACGAGTAGCGGCGACAGCGTTGGCGAGGAGCCCGGATTGCAATTGGTCGCAAGCGCCATGCGCACACCGTGCTTGCGGAACATCTCGACTGGCGGGCGCCTTGGCTCGTTGAGGAAAAGCGTGGAGCCTGGCAGCAATACGCCCACAGTCCCCGCTTGCGCCATGGCAGCAAGCGAAGCCTCGCTCACATATTCCAGATGATCGGCCGAAATTGCGCCGATGCTCGCCAGGATGCCGCCGCCGCCGACATCGCCATACTGATCCGTATGGCCGCGCACCGGGATTCCAGCTGCTTGCGCCGCTGCGTAAAGCCGCAGCATATCAGCCGGCTGGATTGCCAAACCCTCGATCCCGCCATCGCAAACATCCACCAGCCCCTCAGCGAGCGCCGCAGGCAAAATTACCTCAATCAAATGCGAGATGTAGTCGGACGACCGCCCTTTATACTCTGGTCCGACTACATGCGCGCCGAGAAAGGACGTGACGACGCGTATGCCATTCTCCCGCCCCAGCATGCGCGCCGCACGCAGCATATTCAGTTCACTCTCGAGGTCGAGGCCATAGCCGGATTTGATTTCGACTGTGGTGACGCCTTCACTCATCAGTCGGTGCAAGCGCGGTGTGGCGATGGCAACAAGCTCTGCCGCACTCGCTTTGCGCGTTTCGCGCGTCGTATACAGGATGCCGCCGCCTTCTGAGGCCAGTTCGGCGCGGGTGGCGCCGCCTAATTGGCGCTCGAACTCACCAATGCGGTTGCCGGCGAAGACCAGATGCGTGTGTGAATCGACGAAACCGGGCAGGATGAAGCGCCCGCCAGCATCGTGTTTGCGCTGCGTGTCCTGATGAGGCAAGTCGGCCATGGCACCGACCCAGGCGATGCGTCTATCCTTCACGGCGATTGCGCCGGGCTCGATCAGTCCGAGCGCGCCGCCTTGCATGGTGACCATTCGGGCATCGGTCCAGAGTTCATCCCAGACAGGCATGGACATCAATTTCCATGAGTATCTCCGGTGCGGCCAAGCCCTTCACCACAAAGAGCGCGTGTGGGATGGGATGGGCCGAAAGCGGCGGCAGAATCTCGGCCATTACGGGTGCGATATGGGCGCGGTCCGTTACATAAATCGTGGCGTGCACAGCATCGGCCAGCGTGGCGCCTGCATCGACGAGCAGCTTTTGCACATTGGCGATGGCGATGCGTGCCTGCCCACCCGCATTGCCCAGCGTGGAAAAGCCCCCCTCTAGCGTCAGGCCCGTTTGCCCGCGCAGGAATACGCGTTTTCCCGCCAAAACGGCCATGCAGAACTCTGCCTCAAAGGGCTGCTTTTCCAGCCCATAGGGCATGCTGGTGGACCGATAAGGTCGCAAGCGCTGATGCGGTCCGCCTGGGACAGCGAAGGCGTCAAGTTGGAACAGCGCCGCCGGATCATCCAACGCCTTCACAATCAAGCCAGTGCTGACCGGCCTTACGCCCATCAGCCGCCGCCCCATCACGCCATAGACCGCTTGGCGATAGGCGCGATCGGTGATCTGCATAGTGATCTTGCAAAGATCTGTCAGGCTTCCGCCCTGTTCGGCAATGCGCGCCTCCAGCGTGTTGAACACCGCCTCCGCTTGCAGGGCCGCGGCTTCCGCGCTGTGCTGCGGCGCCACATGTGCCGCGGTGATACCGCCCAGATGGATCATCCCTCGCCTTCCGGAATGACGGCATCAATATCAATCTCGACCAGCATTTCCGGCAGGGCCAAGCCGTTGACGATAAGTCCAGTCCCGACCGGTGCGATATTGCCCAGATGCCGGCCCACCACCTGGTATACTGGCTCGCGATAGGCGCGATCCGTAATGTAGGTGGTGATTTTGCAGATATGCTCCATCTTTGCGCCGGCTTCTTCCAGCAGCACCTTCACATTCTTCATGGCTTGGTCGGCCTGAGCCGCCGCATCGCCACGGCCCACGAAGCCGCCATCGAAGGTAAAGCCAGTCTGTCCGCGCAGAAAAATGAGATTGCCGGCGCGCACCGCCATGCACATCTCGTTCTTCACGTCATGATCCTTGTAAAACATGCCGGTATTGAAGCGGCGAAAACGCTGATGCGCCATAGGGCTTCTCCTTAGGGGTTGGGACTTAGGCTCATAGCCATGGTACGCTCGTCATTGCGAGCCTCAAATGCGAAGCCCCGCCGTGCTGCCCAAAGATTCACCTGGTGGTGCAGCGGAATGATCGCCTGGTCGCGGATCGCGATGGTGGTGGCCTCGCGATACAATGCCTCGCGCTCGGGAAGCTCTAACGTAGCGAGAGCGCGATCCAAAACCGCGTCGAAGGTAGGGTTGGAGTAGCGCGAGCGGTTGCTTGAGCCGCGCCCACGCGTTGGGTCGATAGTCGCTAGTAGATTGGCCAGCGGACTGTCAGGCTCGCCTGTGCCGGTGCCCCAACCGAGCAGACCGATACTGAATTCATCCCGCGCCGAGCGGCTGAAATAGGCTGAGGAGGGTAGCGCTTCCACACGCACGCGCACGCCAATGCGCGCCCACATCTGCGCGATGGCCTGCAGGATCTGCGCATCATTCACGTAGCGGTCATTAGGGCCGTGCAGTGCAATGGTGAAGCCTTGCGGATAGCCCGCCTCTGCGAGTAGGCGACGGGCCTGCTCCGGGTCATGAGGATCGGGTGTCAGCGCGGGATCATGGCCGATGCTGCCCGCGGGCAGCAATTGGCCGGAGGCGGCGGCTTGGCCATCCATGACCTGCGCCACTATGCCCGCGCGGTTTATGGCGAGGGACAGGGCCCGCCGCACCCTCACATCCCGTAGCGGATTGACTGTCAGCAGGCGGCCCTGATGATCGGTCACATGCGGTGTCTGCTCGCGCCAACCATCGAGATAGAGGTAGATGTTGCGCACGGCCGGCTTGCTGAAGATGGCGAAGCGCGCATCCCGCGCGAGTTCCGCGACGTCGCGCGTTGGTACCTGGTCAATCAGATCGACATCGCCGGCCTTCAGCGCCGCGAGGCGTGCGCTATCGTTGCCGATAAAGCGATAGGTAACGCGGTTCCAGGCGACCGCACCACCATACCAATCCGTATTCCGCGCAAATACGGCGCGGTCGCCCGGCGTATAGGAAACAAGGCGATAGGGCCCAGTGCCGATGGCGGCGCGGCCGCTATTGTAGTCGCTGGTAGCCCTACCTTCGCCCTGGCGGCGCCCAATCATGGGCAGGCCCTGCATCATTGCTGGGATCAACGGCGCTGGACCATTTGTCTCCAGACGGAAGGTCAGCGAGTCCACTGCCACCACCTCTCGAACTGGGCGGGTGAAGAAGGCGTAGGAGCCAGGGCTACCAGCCACATTGGGTACTCGGGAGAATGTGAAGGCCACATCATCCGAAGTGAAGGGCGTACCATCATGAAAGCGGATATTGGGCCGCAGCCTGAACTCCCAGCTTGTGGGCGAGATGGCCCGGTAGCTTTCGGCCAAGCCAGGCTGCGGGCGCAGATCCGCATCAGGTTCCAGCAACCGGTCAAAAAGATGCTGCGTCAACGCACTGTTGGGCGTGAGGTTATGGAAATGCGGATCGAGCGACGCGAAGGCGCCGCCGACAGCGATGTTTACATCCTGCGCCTGCGCAGCCCCCGCAAGCAGCGCCGCAAAGGCCAAACCGATACGCCGCATGGACACCCCCAGCTTGCATCACGCAGCAACTGTGGAATAGTGCATACAGAGAGTCCATGGGGAAAAGCAATGGAATTGCTCATCACCGATACGGTCGTTGTCACGCAGGATGATGAACGCAGCCTGCTCGACCGTGCTGCCATAGCAATCAGGGGCAATTGTATCGCGGCCGTGGGCGAGACCACTAAGCTCGAGCGTGACTTTCCTGATCTGCCTCGGTTTTCGGGCCGCGGCCTTGCGGTGTTCCCGGGCTTCATCAACGCGCACACCCATACGGCACTGACCGTCTTGCGCGGAACGGTGGAGGATTGGGCGGGCAATGCCGTCTATGGCTATATGTCACCGGTCAGCTATGAAATGACGCCGGACGAGCGCGCCGTGATGGTCAGCATGGGCTGCCTGGAGGCGATCCGATCAGGTTGCACCACACTGGTGGACCCCTTCCGTCATGTTCCAAACTACATTGATGCCATGGCAGCGACCGGCCTGCGGCTTTGGCTCTCGGAAAATTGCGCCGATATCAACACGCTGCGCATCCGTATGGGAGATTACAGCGAGGACAAGGAATTCGGCCGCGTCTTCCTTGACCGCACCGTGGCCTGCATCGAGGCCTGGCAAGGGCGGGGCGACGGACGTGTGAACTTCCAGATTGCTGCCCATGCTCCAGACAATTGCTCGCCCGCCATGCTGCATAAGCTCTCCGAACTTGCTGCCAAATACGGGCTCACGCGCACTATTCACCTCGCGCAAAGCATGGATGAGGTTCACGCGGTGGCAAAGATGCGCGATGGGCTGACGCCCGCCGGGTATTTGGACCGCGAGGGCTTCCTCGGCCCCGACTTGGTTGGAGCGCATTGGACCTATTGCACAGGCGCTGATGTGGAACTTTTGGCCGCGCGTGGCGTGCAGATGGCGCATTGCCCGGCTAATTCCTCTCGCCGTGGGCCACACACGGCCCTTCTTGGGCTTATCCGCGATGCCGGCGTGAACGTGGCATTTGGTACTGACAACATGACGGAGGACATGTTCCACGCGATGAAGATTGGCCTTATCACCCATCGCGGTGGACGCGGGCGGGCCGAAGAGGGCGGTGTGAATCCCTCTCCGCAGGCGGTTCTGGATGGCGTGACGCGCAATGGCGCGCGCTCCGTAGGAGCGGCGCATCTCATCGGCTCGATCGAGGTGGGCAAGAAGGCTGATCTCACTATCCTCGACCTCAATACGGCGAGCTTGCGCCCTGTCATCAATCTCGTCTCCAGCGTGGTTCATTATGGTCATCCGGGGGCGGTTCATTCCGTCATGGCGGATGGCGAATTCCTGCTGCGTGACCGGAAGATGCTGACGCTGGACGAGGAAGCGGTTATATCTGAGGCACAGCGCGTCGCCCGCCGCGTCTGGGAAGGGATGATAGCCAAGAACCCCGACATTCCACCGCCGCCCGGCGGTCTGCGCTGGCTCAATATCTGACACACCAGGCGCAGATTTTCGTCAGCGCACACGTTCCCACGCGCATGAGCGCCGGATTGATCGCTTTCCATCGCTTCATCGCCGACTTGGCTGTGATAGCAAAGGCGTGGGTGCTTGATGTGGCCGGCCCGGCCCCCCAAAGGGAGCGGCGTGACGATTGACTTTGCCGCGGCCATGCCGCGCTACACATTACGCCGCCATGTTAGCCATGATCTGCGCGAGTTGCGCCGCGTCGTGCAGGCGCGCATTGCCGGCATGCGGGCGCAGCGATGCAATCGCGCGGAGTTGGATCCGCTCGGCCATCCAGGGAAGCGTCATGGGGGGGTATCCGGGAAGGGTTGGGCGAGGATGCGCGGCGCTATGCGCTGAGGTTTGCACCTAAGCTGCTGAAATCACGCCGAAAGGGTGCAAACCATGCGGGGGCTGGGTGCAAACCAGGTGCAAACCTGAGGGGCCTAGGTTTGCACCTAAGTCATTGAATTCAGGGCACTATGGTGCAAACTGCAACCCATATTTTTATTCTGACGCTAGAGAGGTCGGGCGCTTCCGCCCCCCGCATACAAAATCGCCAGGAAGGAACCATGTAATCAGAAAT
>JADCFN010000053.1 GCA_020249505.1 Roseomonas sp.
CGGCAGCTTCCGCTTCAGGAACAGCTCCGCAACCCAGACCCATCGCGAAAGGAAACCACAGCCCACCTGACAGGCTCAAAAAACCCCGCATCCCCAAAAACCGGGTCAAACCTGCGTGGCAAACCCGGGTCAGCTCTCGGCGGCATTCAACAGATACCATAGCGTTTCGCCAAGGCAGCTAAATAAAACTGCCCGATTCTCTGTTCTGCTGAAGCGAGCACGCGGGTTTCGGATCTTCAGTATTGCGCCGATGATTTCGCGTGCTGAGCCTTTCCCCGAACTCGCACGGGTCCTGGTTCTCAACAGACGGGTGAATGCCTGACGAAGAGCGTCATCAAGCGTGTCGGCACTGATGAGCATTCGCTCCAATTCGCTAACTGCAAAGCGATGGTAATCTAGCGGCGAATGCACTACTGGCCAAGTTTTGGTTCTGAGTGTCCACCGCCTGGGAGGGATCCTCGCGAACTCCAAGCCGCGAAGGCCGGAAGGACGGCCTTCTCCCCGGCGCCAGGCTTGTGGATTGGCGACGATCTTCGTGCTCCGACACCCTTTGCTAGGGCATTTATTTCACCAACTCATGCTGCGCCGCAGCACAACAAAACTCTTTCAGATCAACGCGTTAAACCTTGTTGGAAAAATCGGCTCACCCTCAAGCTTTGGAGAGAATCCCCCGATTCGGAGAGAAAAAGCCCGACTATTCCGCCCCCGTACCATCAAGGTTTCTGGCGAAAAGCCCGCAAATACTCGGGAATTTCCAAGCCAACCCAGGGCTGAGAGCATGTTTGCTTAAGGGGAGGTGGCGTCCCGTACGGACGCCGGAGAGCCTTTTCAACACGGTTCACCATAGGCCGGCGCTGCCACCAAAAGCCGGGCTTTGTAATTGGAAAATACTGCAAAAAACACATTTTGAACCGCCTAGAACCATTTTGACATTGCAAGCGCCGAGTGTGGGGGCTATTGTGGGGGCCAGAAAATCGGGCCGCTTGGCCCCCACACATTGAGGCCGCGCCATGCCGAAGGAAAAGCTAGACGCAAAAACGGTGGAAACCGCCGAGCCGGACGTGAATCTTGACGGCGGAAATCTAGACGCGAAAACGGTGGAAAACGCCAAGCCGCGCGCCACGAAATACCGCTTGAGCGATGGTGGGAAGCGGGGGCTTTTGCTGGAAGTGAAACCTACCGGCGCCAAGGTATGGCTTTGCCGCGTCACGGTTGCCGGGAAGCGCCGGGATCATGGCCTGGGGGGCTGGCCCACCGTGACGCTTGCCCAAGCCCGCGAGAAAGCCCGTGCGGCGCGCCGTAAGGCCCTTAATGGGGGTGATCCTATCCAAGCCCGCCGCGATGCCCTCAAAGCCGCTGAGGCCGCCCGCAAGGCCGAGGAAGAGGCGGAGCGGCGCATCTTCGAAGTGGTGGCCGAGGCGGTGATTGCGGCCGAGGAACCCGGCTGGAAGAACGCGAAGACTGCCCCCCTATGGCGGGCCAGCCTGAAAACCTACGCCGCGCCGTTGATGAAACAGCCGGTGAGCGCGATCACGCGGGAAATGGTGAAGGATGCCCTGCTGCCTCATTGGCACAAAAAACCCGTAATGGCGCGCAAAGCCCTTCGCCGGATTGGTTCCGTTTTGCGCTATGCCGCCGCGCAAGGATGGGGCGCTGATGCCACGGCCGCTGATGTTAGGACGCTTCGCCACCTTGGGTTCACCCGGCAAGCCGGATCAAAGAAACAGGCTTCGCTCCCATGGCGCCAAGTCCCGGCCTTCATGACTGCCCTGGAAGCGGTGGAAGGCATGCCGGCGCTGGCGCTGCGCTTCACCATTCTTTCGGCCCTTCGCAGCGTTGAGGCGCGCGCCGTGCGCTGGTCATGGATCGGCTTCGATGGTCAGCCCACGCTTGTCATTCCGGGCGCCTACATGAAAGGAACCCTGGACAAGGAACCGCCGCCCCACCGCTTGCCGCTTACTGCGCCGATGATTGAAACGCTTTGCGGGGCCTATCAAGCCGCCTATGGGGGCGACAAGCCGGCGCCCGGTGATCTGCCACGCTATGCCGTGATTGCCGCTGCTGCTGACGCCCTTTGCTTTCCGAACGCCAGCCGAACCGGCATGCTGACGGATGCTGGCCTAAGCGCCGTGATCAAGCGCATGAATGAAATCAAAGACGGGCCGCGCTGGCGTGATCCTGACGGGCGCGGCGCGGTGGTGCATGGCTTTCGAAGCAGCTTTTCAACCTGGGGCGATGATACGCTACCCGCCGAGCGTGACGCGATAGAACGGGCGCTGGCGCATGAGCCGGGGGGCAAAGTTTCAACCCGCTATCGCCATTCCGATCTGCTCGAGCGCCGCGTTGCGATCATGGAAGCCTGGGGCCAGCATTGCACCAAGGCGCCCGCCGAGGTTGTGAGCCTGCCAGCCCGCGCCATAGGCGCGCGGTAATGGCCCGCAAGCCCAAAGCCGGAGCGGGGGAACCCGCCCGGCCTGCGCCGGAAGCTCGCGCCAAAGCGCGAAAAGCTGAAGCCAAGAAAGCCGAGCGCGCATTCGAACCGTCAAGCTACTGGACAGACACGGACAAAGAGCGGATCGAGGGTGTACTTAAAGCTTTTCGGAAAACAAGAAATCCGCTTATGGCTTGGTTGGCCTTTGCATTGATTTTGGAAGTGCAGCGTGACCGCGATCCAAACTCCGACACTGTCAAATTACCGCCGGAGCTATTCAGTTACTTTGGGCGCCTAACTGTCGTCATGGCTATGATGCATTTTAGGTGTAGTGATGGAGACGTTACCCCAGATGTCGCGCTTGCCAAAACATTGGCTGCCTTTGGCTTCGTTCGAAAGGGCTGGAATGCCTTTGATGATGCGCGCCGACTAGCGCAATCAATAGAGCTTTTGGACATTTTCGATGACATTCGCGCTAGTGGTGCTTCTCGGCGAGATGCAATGACAGCCGTATTGGAGGCCGCTGGCGTTGAAACCGAACGCGCGATTGAGAGAAGGTTTGCTGCGATCAGAAAAATCTATGAAGACGACAAAGCCTAGCCTTACCCTTTGTCGGGCCGATCTTCGCGCCATGAAAAGCCGTTAAATCCCATTGAAAATGCCTATATCTAGATTGCCATCCCGGCCCATAGTGGGCCGCGTTATTTCAAGGGATGGCTTACCATGCCTAGGATTTCACCAAACAAGCCCGCGCCGAATCCCGGCGCTTTGGCCTTCACGCTTTCACAGGCTACGCAAGTTTCTGGCCTGAGCCGTTCAACGCTTCGCCGCCGTGGCAAGGAAGGCGCCTTGCGCTTGTTCCGGTGCGGTGGGCGGATGATGGTTTGCGGCGCAAGCCTTCGCGCCCTGCTGGGGGCCGCGCCATGATGCGCCGCCTAAAGGCCGCCCTGCTGATGGTGGGGCCGGGGCTGGCAGTTTTGGCCCTTACCGCGTTGCTCCATATCGCCACAAAATGAAAACCGCGCCCCATTGCTAGGGCGCGGCTAGAATTGCTGAAAATCGTTGTGACAAAACGGAAGATAGCAATTCACCGCACGGCTGGCAAGGGACGATTAAGGATTTTCGCCCATGACGCTTGGAGAATTGAAGAGCGCCCTTGCGGATCGGATCGAACCGCTGGCGCTGGAATTGCTGCAAACCGCGCCCACCATGCGCGCCCGCGATGAAATCCGCTTTGGCAGAAAAGGCGCCTTTGCGGTGCGGATTGCCGGGCCAAAGCGCGGGACGTTTTGCGATTATTCCGGATCGGCGAAGGGCGATGCCTTGGCGCTGATCTGCCATGCCCGCCGCTGCGAGCCGCGCGAAGCCTTCCGGTGGGCGCGCGCATGGCTTGGCGCTACGCCTGGTAGTCACGCCCCACCGCTTCCACCAAAGCCGCCCACGCCCACCGCAAGCCCGCCCGAGAGTGGCACGGCTGATCTGGCCCGGCGCTTGTGGGCGGAAGCAATGCCGGCGCGCGGGACGCTTGCGGAAAAGTATCTCGCCAGCCGAGGGCTTACCCTGGAAGACGCCGCGCCGCTGCGCTTTCACCCGAGGGCATGGCGCAACAAAGATTGCGGCCCGCCCGGCCCTGCCATGCTGGCGCTGATGACATGCGCCGAAACTGGGGAGCCGGTGGGAACCCATTGCACCTATCTTGCGCCCGATGGATCGGCGAAGGCCGAGGGCGAGCGCGTAAAGGTGATGCTAGGCAGATCTGGCGTGATCCGGCTGGCCCCGCTTGAAGGCCCGGCGCTTGGCATTGCCGAGGGCATAGAAACGGCGCTTGCGGTGATGCAAAGGGCAGGCTGGCGCCCTGTATGGGCCGCAACATGCGCGGGAGCGGTGGGGCGCTTCCCGATAGTCCCCGGCGCCGAAAGCTTGGCGATCTTCGCCGATGCTGATCCGCCCGGAATGGCCGCCGCAAGGCAAGCCGCGCAACGCTGGCGCAATGCAGGCAAGGCCGCGCGCATTATCGCCCCGCCTTCCGGTGATTGGGATGAAGCCCTGAAAGGTGGGCGCCAATGATTGACGCGCAAAGCACGGCAGAAATTCGGATCAATCCGCCGAAAGATTGGCTTGATGCGCCACCGCATGAAGCCGCGCCGGAGCATTGGGGCGCAATGCCGGTTGATGACTACGGAAACGAGACGCCGATTATTGCGCCCGATCCTGAGCCGGAACCCGCCTCGGTGGAAGCGCCCGCCGATCCTGATGCAATCTTGCAAGCCAATGGCGCGGTAATCGAAACGCCGCCGCGCCAATATGGCCGGCTTCGCGTTCATAGCGTGGCGGAAATCTTGAACGCCCCACCGCGCGCCTATTTGCTGCAAGGCCTATTCGCGGTGGCGGAATTCATTGTCCTATGGGGCCAGCCGAAAACCGGCAAAAGCTTTCTGGCGCTGCGCTTGGCCTATGGCCTGGCGCTTGGCCGGGGAATGTGGGGCAGGAAAGCGCCCCACCCGTTGCGGGTTCTATACGTTGCCGCCGAGGGCGCGGGCGGTATGGGCGCGCGGTTGCAGGCTTTGCGCGAAGCCCTGGGGGATGATGAAGGGCGCTTTGCGATCATTGCCCAGCCTGCCCAGATTGGCCCGCCCGGCGAAGACGCCGAAACATTGCGCGAAGCCGCCAAAGCCCATGCCGCCGATCTGGTAATCATTGACACGCTGGCCCGCACCTTTGGCGATGGCAACGAAGACGCCGCGCAAGACATGGGGGGATTCGTGGTTGAATGTGACGCGATACGCCACGAAACCGGCGCGGCGGTGGTGGTGGTGCATCACGGCGCGAAGGCGGAAGACGCGAAGACGCCAAGGGGATCGGGCGCCCTGATGGGGGCCGCCGATCTGATCTTGCAGGTGAAGAAAGGCGCCGAGGGCGCGCCGAGTGTGGCGATAGTCCAAGCCGCCAAGGATGATGAAGACGGGGCAGAAATGCCTTTCCGCTTGGAAGTGGTGACGGTGGGCGAGAGGGAAGACGGAACGCCGATTGATACTTGCCTTGCGATTGAAGCCGAGGCGGGCCGCGCCGGTGGCGGTGGGGCCAAGCTTCCGCCCGCCGCGCGCAAGGCGGTGGATTGCCTGCAAGACATGATTGCCGATGGCCGAGGCGCGCCCCTGCCAAGCGGGACGGGCTTCCCCGAGGCCCGAGGGCTTGAAGGCGTCCCGGTTGAAGCTTGGCGGGCCGAGTGTGATGCGCGCGGCCTAAGCCTGGCAGAGAAAACCGAGAACCGGCGCCGGGCCATTGGGGAGGCGATGACAAAAGCCCGCCAAGCCGGTGCGGTGGCGGTGCGGGACGGGATTGCATGGCCGGTGCGGCGGGCCGGGACATGACACGCCAGCCCCGCCGAACAATGGCCCCGGATCATCCGGATCAAAAACGGATGAAAACGAAATCGCCTTTCGGATCACCCGGATCAAAGCCGGATTATTGATAAATCAAGGAACGGATTAAACCGGATGAAACCCGGATGAAACCCGGATCAATCGGATCACCCCCCTATAAGGGGGTGATCTGATCCTGATTTTGATCCGCCTGATCCTGGCAGGCTGGAAGGCTGGCCCAAGGGGCGCGAAACCCGCCCGCGCCGGGCCGAATTGTGGTAAGGGGCACGCATGACGCGAAACGCGACAACCTTCGCGCCCGGCAAAGGCAAAGGGCGTGGCGGCCCCGCAAAGGGCGCCGGATGGGGCGGCCCTGCGAACGGCGCTGGAAGGCCGCGCGTCTTGTTCACGCCAGCCCGCCAGCCCGCGCCCGAGGCGAAGCTTGCCGGCAAAGAATTCGCCGCCGAGGCCCGGCGCCGCGTGATTGAGCACCTGCCGGAAATCCTAGAGGCGCAATTCAGCCGCGCCTTGGACTTGTCGCACCCTCAGGGCCATGCCGCTGCCAAAGACTTGCTTGATCGGATATGCCCACCCGAAAGCCGCCAAACCTTATCTGGCGCCCCTGATGCCCTTATGGCCTTCACCATTGTGACCGGAGTGCCGCGCGCCGGGGACTGAAACGCCGCGCGCGCGCGCGGGGACCGTCCCGCCCATGATTTTTTGAGAAAGTCCCGCACCCCGCCGCACCCTACCGGGCGCCGAGTGTGGGGGCCTATGTGGGGGCTGGCGCCGATCGATTCCAAAAATCCTTTGAAATCAATTTCGTAGGCCATGAGAATGGCGTAGGAAAGGGGACCGTGAAAGCGAAAGTCTCTGCCCCTTACTTTTCAGTATTTTCAATGCGTTAATCGAATGCGGGCCCTTCCAGGACGATGCGGATCTTGCCATCGGCGGAATGGTGCTTGCGCGTGGACGCGGCGAGTATAGCGGTCCAGTTTTTCGGCTGGCGCCCGCGTGGGTAGGACGGAGAACAGGGTGGGTTAGCTCTCGATCGACATCTACAGCGGGAAGGACCGCGAGAGTAAGCGGTCCTCAAGTTGACAGCAGTTGCGCCACCGGCCTTGGGGCTTGAAGCACGCGTGGCACAATCGACCGCCCCGACGGTCCCTGCACTGAGGGCAGCGCCCACACCGCGTGGTCGTCAGGCGCCGTCGTCCAGATGGCGCGCCCTTCCTCGTAGACGATCAGTTCCTCCCCCGTGCGCAGGCTGATAATTCGGGCCAATAGCCGACCATCAGTGACGCGCCATAGGGCCAAGGTGCCATCTTCAGATGTGCTGTAAAGAACCTGCCCATCCGGAGAGAAGGCCGCCCCAGTCACCGCCCCCTCATGAGCGTGCAGGCGATGGCGCGGGCGCATCGTCCCGACATTCCAGAGATATACCGCCCCATCCTCCGCACCTGTTGCGATCACCGGGCCTAGGGGCGACCACGCCACCACGCGTGGGGCCGACGCATGACCAGTCAGCACTTGGATAGGGCGACCAGAGGGGAATTCGACAATAAGGGCATCGCTGCCGCCATCTGCGATCAACAAACGTTCGCCGTCCGGCGCAAAGGCGAAAGCTTGGGCGGCACCGGTGCGGGAGGCCCAGAACCGACGCTCAATCTGCCAACTACGCGTGTCGTAGACCATCACCTCCCCGTCCGTCAGCCCGAGCACCAGGCGCCGCCCATTTGGCGCATAGGCTACGGACAGGGCGCCGATGCCCGGCTTGTCCGGCCGCAACCGCAGCCTGCGGCCTGCGCCATCCCAGACGACGAGGCCGCTCATGATGCCGGCGGTCGCGAATTCGTTGCTCAGCGGTGCGGCGGCGATACCGTCGAACATGTCCAATCCAGGGCGCACGGCATGCGTGCCGCCTGGCGCGCCCAGCTCCGTCACGCCCACCCGCTCGTCCTGGCCGATGCTGAACACGCTCCGGCTGTCGTGGGCGGCAGCCAGGCCTTGGACCAGGTTCACATGGCCGGACTCGCGCCGGAGCAGCCGCCCCTCGGAGGCCGACCAAAGGCTCACTTGCCGCGTCGCGGTCAATACACCCGAGCCGTCCGGGAGTACGGCCAGCGCCTTGATCCGGCTGGCGGCCGGTGCCGCCTCGCGGAGCATCCGCTGCTCGGTCGTGCTGAACCGCCCCACGGCGTCCTCGCCATGCCCCACGGTGGTGGCCACCAGAAGATCGGCGCTGCCCGGCAGCTCGGCCAGGCTGGTGATGTTGTCCCATCCAATGTCGAAGGACGGCAGCCTCGCGCCGCGAGCGACGTCGAAAACCCCGCAGCGGGATCCGATGACGAGCAGTCGGTCCTCGCCCCAGGGCGCGAGCGCACCAGCCGCATCCAACGCCCCGACCAACTGCGGTGGAACCGTGCTGCCAGGGGTCCAGGCCACGAGACTGCCTTCCTGCAGCGCCATGAAGAGCCGGCCGGACCTTTGATGGAAGGCGAACCCGGCGATGCTGCCGCGCGGCGCCCGCCACGGTTCACGCCCGGGCTCGGCTAGGTCCCAGACGCCGAGCGTGCCGGAATATGTGGCGAGGGCCAGATAGCGACCTTGCGGGCAGAGAGCGATGGACTGAATCTCTTTGGTGCCAGTATCAAAGCTGCGAATAAGGCTGCCGCTGGACCGGTCCCAGAGCCGCGCCCATCCGCTTTGATCGAAGGTGAGAAGCTGATCGCCGGAGGGCAGCCAGACGAGCCTGGAGTAGCCCTTAGGGTGCTGGGCCAATTGGCGCGCGGGCTCGGCGGAGCCTGGCGTCCAGAGCCCGAGGAGCCCCTCGGTGGTCACAAAGCCCACCTCCTCGCGCCGTGGCGAGAAGGCCGCGTCGGCGGCGGGGCCGCGCAGGCCAGTGAGCACCGCCATTTCCCGCCAGGGGGCGATGGACCAGGCGCGCAGCACCGGCGAAGCGGGTGAAGCTGTCTCGGCGCCAGCGCCGCAGATGAAGGCCGTGCCCCTGGCATTGACGCTGACCCGCACGCCGAAGGCCGCAGTGCCTCGCATCAGCGCCCCGGGTGCTTCGCGTTCGCTGGCGGCCCGGGCGCCTGGGGCGAGCGCTGCGCCGATGGCCGGGATCAGGGCGGGAAGGTGGCGACGGCGGATCATATGGGCCTCATCGGAACGTGATTGGGATGGCTGTTGATCTGGCGCCGAGTGAAGTTTGGAAAGACGTAGACCATCTGAGCAAAGTGAAGCCTTCACGACCATAAACCCTTCCTATTCTTCCTAATATAGATAAATATGCGCAAGAAAATAAAAGAAATCATGATACTAAAAAAGTTGATCAAAAAATGAGTGATGGGATACAACAATAAAAATTCGGCCCAACGACTGTCAAGGTACAAGTGCATCTTGAAATTGAATTCATAGCCGTTGATCAAATGCTTATACAGATCAGAAGCGACGTCAGCAGGTACAATGAGGCCCCAGAAAAACAGCGCCGCGACAAAAATCACTATCAACATCGGATTGATCATCAACAAAAACAAACACGAGATCGCGCGTTTGTTTCCCCAGCAGTCCCAAACGAAGTCTCGGATTGAAAAATTATTATTGATTATCACGCTTACGAAAAAGATTGAACTGATACCGAATGCAACAGACGAGAAAACAAAAACAGGAACCGTGATAAAGAACACTTGAGCCCAGTTTGTGATTAGAGCTTGACGCGCATATGTAGCGCTTTGAAAAAATTTGTCATAAGGATTCAGAAAACAATCGTACCACAACATGTAAACGAACCAGATGGCAACAACAAATACAAGGACCGGACAAAAAGCCAGAAAATCTAATAATAATTTGAAAAACCTACCGTCACAAGTCATATCTTCTTTTGAATAAACACGCTTTGAATAAATAGGCGCTTTATCGTCAGCAGAACCAAGATCTGCAGCAGAACCAAGAAATGCGTGAATTGTAGTCCTGATGTTAGCAAAAATGATGATGATAAAGGTAAGCATAAGATAGACATCAATTCGATACAAAAACCAAAGTTCATCATAAGTCTTGATAAAATTTAGAAATGCTGAGCTACGATGATCACCTGTATAATAATGAATAAGCCCAACCATCGCCAATATGATGGGGTTCATAACAAATGATTTCCAAAAGAATTTGGGGAGATTTCGAATTTCACCAAAAAATTTTCCAAGCAATTCCCAGTTAGATTTGAATGAAAAAACTTCCTCTGGCTTTCCAGATAAGGACAATACGCTTGTACCGCGTCCCTCCTTTTTCTCGTCGCTTGGCGTAAATGTGCCTGGAGGTGTGGAAGAATTGGTCGGCCTCTCATCCGAGGGCTGCCCCAGTGGCACCGACGGGCGCAACGCTTCCAGCCGTTGGCGCGCCAATGTCACAAAGCGGCCAGTGGGAAACTCGCGCAAATAGGCCTCGAACTCCGCTGCCACCGTACTGTTCTGGACACTCTGCCAAAAGGCGAGGTCGAGCGTGTCTGCCAGCGCCGCGGGATTTGGACGTGGCTGGCCCGCCTTTGCATCCGCCGATGCGGAAGGCCCCTCCCTCTGCCCGAGCAGGATGACGCCCCCACCCTTTTGCTCGAAGGTTGGGCGCTGGCGAAACACCTTGCGGTCGGCGATCTCGCGCTCCGCGTACCGAAAGGCGTCGTTCAGCGACAGCGTCCCCTGTTCCGTCCAGGCCGGCCCTTTCATTCCCTGCAGTAGGAAATGAAAGAATACGCCATGCCCGGCATCCTGCATCTCATAGGCCCGTTCCCCCAGCGAACAGGCGGTCAGCACCGCTGTCGTGCCCTTACGCCCATCTTCCGGGCGGGTCAGCAGCTCAATCGACAGATCGCGCGCAAGCAGGTTGTCGCCGCTCGCGCGCCCGGCTTCGGGGCGGTTGCGGCAGGTATCGAAAATCACCGCGCGATCATTGGCTGTAATCTCGTTGAGCCGCCGCATCAAATCCGCGAATTCCAGGAAACTGTCCGGCTCATGCTGATGCGCGTCCTCCGGCAGCAGGTAATAGCGGTCGGCGCCACCAACCGGCAGCGTCAGCCCATGGGCGCAGAACGCCACCACCAAAAGCTCGATACGCTTCGGGCTTTCCTGCAGCCGGCGAATTTCACTGCGGATCGCACTCTTTGTTGGTCGCCCGTCAGAGTCCTTGATGCCCTCGCCGGCCAGCACGCGAACGGCGCCAAAGCCACATTGCTCGCGCAGCACCCGCCCAAGCTCAAGCGCGTCATTGCGCGCGCAGCTCAGCGGCGTCAGCCCATCGCGCGGGTCATAATCCTGGGCACCGATGATCAGGGCGGTTTTGGTCATCGCGGCAGGTCTCGATCGCAACAGAAGCGGCCGGCGCGGGTCATGGGCGGGGTCGAGCGGCCAGCACGCTCACCCCCAGCGCAGCACCATACCACGCCACAGAGGAGGATGCTGCCAGACTCTCTACCAGCGCCGCAAGCCTTGCCTCCGCCAGGACACCACCTGTGCTCGCCAGCACATCTACCTCAGCTTCGCTGAACAGCGGCTCTGGGCTGAGTAGGGCAAGCACCTCCTGCGCGCCGGGCGGTCCTTGCTCGCGAAGGAGGGCACCGGGCAGCAGCCTTTGACCCGGCATTTCCTCAACAGCGCCAGCAGCAAGCCGGCTTCCATCCAGATGCGACAAGGCATTCGGCGCCAAAAGCAGGTTTTTCCCAGACGAACCAAGGTTGATCAGCGTTAGCCAGCCTGGGCGGTTCGTGCGGATCACCATCTCAAAGGGCGAACCGATCTCCACCGTGTCGAGGCGCAGGATGCCGAGATCGCGCGTCACCATTCGCGGCCGATCGAGGCGAAGCACCTCGGGCGCTACTGCCTGGCGTTGGTGCACCAGAGCGGAGAGCAGGTGGCGCGGCGCACTGCCAAGGCGATGGAGCGCCTCCGGTCCAAGATCTGCGCGATAAAGCGCGGTGGCGCGCGCATCGGGCAAGCCGCCGTCGCGAATCGCGCGTTGCAAATCAACGAGGCGCTGAAGCTCCGCCTGTGTTTCGGTGATCTGCCGCAGCGTCTCGCGGGAGGCGGCGATGGCCGTCTGCAAGCCTGCCAACTCGGCCTCTCGTTCTGCACCACCGGCACGCTGCTGCGCGAGCAGCGCCTCTGCGCGCTCCCGATCGGTCTCCGCAGCCACGCGTTCGGCCTGATGCCGTGCGAAGTCACGATGCAAGCGCTCGAGCCTGACCTTGTGTTCAAGATCAGCTTCGGCGTCTTGCCGCTCGACGCCGGCTTTCTCCGCAGCCCGCATCGCGGCCAGAAGCGCATCCGCTTCGGCTTCGGCCTCGGCTTCTTCGCGCGCCTTGCGTTCGATGTCGCGCCGCTGTTGGGCGAGCTGGGCCTGCTCAGCCTCGCGTCGCTTGGCCTCCGCCGCCTCCGCGCGACGCAATTGCTCCCGGGCTTCCCGTTCTGCGCGCTGCGCGGCCGCCTCGGCCTCCGTGCTTTCGTACCGCAACCCGTCGAGCGCATCGATGCGCAAGACTGGTTGGTCGGGGAAGCCCCAATCGGTCAGCGCGTCTGTGAGCAGCGCGATCCATCCGTCCGGCGTAATGGCGCTGCGCGCCTTAAGGTCGTGATAGGTCCACTCGGCAATGCGCGCTGCGGCAGCGGCGACAGCACGCTCGATGACGAAGCTCCTCAACCTTTCTGGGGTCACGATTCCCAAGGCAGCGATCCGCAGCGGGCCATAACCATCAACAAAGCGCTCCGGCACAGCAGCCCGCGCGGTCACGGCGCATCGCACGGTGATGCGGTGCTGATCGCGCCCAGGCAGGTCAGCAAATTCAAGGCGCAGGACGAAGGGCTCTTGGCTAACGGCGATAAGGATGTCGCTGCTTTCTTCCAACTCTTCGTTATCACGCCAGCGTCCGACATGGACACTACCGTCAGCGAATTCTCGGCATAGGAGGGGACCCTGCATCCCCGGCGGGAGGCGGATCTCGGGCTGGCGCCGCAAAAAGCCACGCGGCGCGCGATGCAGCCTTTGCGCGATGACGAGTGGCTGGGCTGTGCCCGAATGCAAAGCCGATGACATCAAGGCGTATCCCGCGGTGAGTCTTCAACAAGACTGCTCATGAACCAGATGTGGTACAGAAGGGTCCCGAGCAGCAGTACCAGGGCCATGGCAAGCCCGCCCCGGGTAGCAATATCGATACCAATGATGACAATAGCCAGGCCCGTGCTGAAAAGGCTGTAAAGGCCAAGCAATAGCGCCCGTGCAGTGTTGGACCCATCATTGGCGGCATGTCGCAGTAGGGGGAAAGTGACGAGCGACAGAAATACGACCAGAGCCGCCGAAATGACATAGCCACTGATATCCAATTCAGGCAGCACGGGCGTGACCAAGCTTATGATTGAGGTGTTGGCGGCGCCATTCGGCAAATCACGGAGGCGGTTTGAGCGTTCAAAAACAGCTTGGTGCAGCAAGGTGCCTGCTGGGTCGATCAGCTTCCAGCTTCCGCGCATGCGCCCGGTCTTATCATCCATTTCGAAGCTGTCTATGCGCAAAACGAGGGCAGCATCGGCGCGCGCATTCATCGCCAAGCGTCCGGCCTGGAGTGGCGTGAGCTCCGCGGGCTCAGCGCCCCACAACCAATGCTGGGCGCGTTCCCAAAACGGACCGCGTGAAACGGCAAATACACCCCGGCGCTCGAGTTGCTCCGAAAGCCGGGCGGTCACGAAAAGGCTATGATCGCCGACGATGGGTGGCAGGACCACGCGCTGGACCTGCCCGCGATGGCGCGCAATATCAGCAGTGACCTCCAGGACGGCGACATGAGCAAGCTGCTGTCGTTCAGGCGGCAAGCTAGTGCCATTGAGACCGAATTGCAGCCAATTCTGCCAAACGATGTGTATCACCACGAGCAGGAGGGCGAGCTTCATGAGCCACCGCAGCATGGTGAACTGAACGATGGCACGGAGCCATGCAAACATGGTCAATCCCCCTTGTTTACCAGAGCAAGACGCCATTTGAGGTGGCCAAGTAATTTCTATCATAGGAGAATAACAGAAATCAACCAGAGTCCATCTGTTTTTCTCATTAAATTTTTTGATATTGCCTCTACTTCCGATTTTCGCTATAAGGGTCCCGTGAGGCTTTCAGAGCGACGGGAGAAACCCCTCTGCATGGCCTGAAATTTTCTTTCCTGGGCGGGTTTCATGACAGAAATCGACGTTGATGACGATATTTTGGATATCGATGGGCTGGCAGCAAAACTGAGGCTCCCCAAAGCATCAGTCTACAAGCTTGCGCATGCGGAGCGTATTCCAGGCCAGAAGGTTGGCAAGCATTGGCGCTTCCTCGGCAGCGAAATCGATGCATGGCTCCGTGCGGGCATGCGAAGTCCCCGGCGGCCCGCGCCAGCCGCAACGCCCCCCACGGAACCGACGACCCCCGCCGATAGCGGGGCGCCGGCATTTTTCGAGGCTGCATTGCCGCCAGTGCCGACCGGCTCCCCGGGCAATACAGTCATGCAGAGCGTCTTCACGCTAGCGCAGTTGGCCGCGCTCAAGGAGCGCTGGATAGAAACGCCCAAGCAGTTCCTCGCCCAGGTGGAGCGTGTCGAAGGGCGCCGGCGGCTGGCTGAACTGCTGGAATTGTCAGAGGACAGTCTCCAGCAGAAGATTATCGAAGTCGCCATGCTGGCTGCCGCGTCGGATGCCCGGGTTGCTCCCAGCCCTGACCAGAACCGTCACTGACCAATATGCCGGGGCCAAGCCGCCAAGCCGATCTGGATCTCGCATCGGCAGAGCGTAGCCTGGTCGCCCGCTTGCGTGAAATCGCGGCAGGTCCGGCTCCGGCGAGCGGGGCTCTACAGCCCGCGGTGGATCTGCGCCCGGGCCTATTCCCGGTGGGAGACCAGAGCACACACCGTTCCTGCGTTGCCTTTGCCGTCACCGCGCTATGCGAATTCCACCATGGCCGGACCCGCAAGCTGAGCGAACGCTACCAGCATCACAAGACAGCAAGCGCAGCCGCAAACCCCGCCGCAGGTATGCGGCTGGCGAGCGCCTTTGCGACGTTGCGCGACCATGGCATCTGTGGCGCCGATCTTTGGCCCTACGATCCGGTCTCCTGGGTCCATGGCGATCCGGGCCATCCACCCGCAGCGGCAGATGCAGACGCGCGACGCTACCGGCTGCGGGCTGCCCAGCCTGTTGCGCCCGGGGACGTCATGGCGATCAAGCGTTTGCTCGCCGGCGATGCCGAGCATCGCGGCACGCCAGTGGCAGTCGGCCTCGCGCTTTTGGATGGCATCCAGGAGGACCCTGCCTTCCACAAGGGCGGCCGGCTTCGCCTGCCCGATGAGGCACGAGATGCGCGATTTGGGCACGCGATGCTCCTGGTTGGGTATCTGGACGATGAGGCTTTGCCAGGTGGTGGCTTCTTCATCGCGCGGAATTCCTGGGGCGAGACCTGGGCGGCTGGCAACGGCACTGCGCCGGGCCACGCGCTGGTCGCCTATGACTACGCGCGCGCCTGCATCTATGAGGCGATGGCAGGCGAGGCGATGCCGCGCCGCGATGGCGCAACAAGTGATGGAGGTTTGGCTGCCGCTCCGCCTGCAGGCCTACATCGCGCCAGCATAAGATTGGACCACGAGACGCGTGATGAGACCGGAAGTCTGCTTCATGCGGGAAGCTGGGCGCTGTGCATTCGTGGCAGGATCTATCGCGATACGCCCCGCAATCGCAGACTGGCATAATTCTCCTAAATTCTCGGATTTTATCCGTTATTGTCTTTTTTATGGCTTGACAATGCAGATTCATCGCCGTAGCGTTCCGAAATCGCATCGTCCCGGCCGTCGGCGACGAGGCCCCAGCAGAGGAGGAAGTGGTCATGCCGTTTTGGCGCTCCAACAAAGAAACCCCGCCCAAAGCGGAAGAATCTGCGCCCAAACCGACGGGCCAGGACGCCGAGATTGCGCGCTTGGAGGCGTTTGTGAAAAGCAAGACCGCTGAGCGCGCTGAGCTTAGCGCAAAGGCCGAGGAACTCGAGTCTGAAATCAAAGTCCTCCAGGGGGTAATCTCGCGCACTTCGAGTCCATCGAAACGAGGCTCCAAAGAGGATGATCTCAACGATAAGCTCGACGAGATCGAAGGCGTCCTGGCTGTGCAAAAGCAAATCAACATCGCGATCATTGCTCCTCGTCAACTTATTAATGAGCTCAGGAAACTCAAGGTGCACCAGGACGCGCCCGTCTCAGCCAGGAAGATTGATGAAGCGCACGCAGAATTCGAAAGGATCACAGCACTTCGCCAGGAAGCCGAGCAGGCGATGAAAGAACTTGTTCAGACGCAGAAGAGCGCCTCGGAGGCGCAAGCCAACATTCGTTCTCGGTCAATCCCGACCGCCGCCGCTCCCCTCGGTGACACGCCGGATGCGCGGCAAACGGAGCAGCGAGAGCGCCTGCGCAGACTTAATCTGCTGCAGGACGAATAGAACCCCAACATCCAGCATAGGAGAATCAGAATGCCTGGTCCCATCCGTAGGCTTTTCCCAAGCGCCGCCGATCAGCGCCGCGCCGCCGAGCAAAGGGAGCGTGAGGAGCGGGAAGCCGTCGAGAAAAAGGAGCGTGAAGAGCAGGAAGCCGCCAAGAAAAAGGAGCTTGACGAAAAAATTTTGAAAATGCAACGAAGGCGCGAAGCGGACAAAATCATTGAGGATATCAAGAAGGACTGTGAGGACTTAGAGAGCGAACGTCAAAACAACCTCGCTGCGGCGCGCCGCGCTCTGGCGGCGGGCGATCGCGATGCAGCCGAGCGCCACGTGTCGCTTGTCCGTGACAACATGGTGGACTTGAAAACCCTAGACACACAGTTGATCGTCTTCAGGCGCGTCGCCAAAGAGGCCAAAATAGCTGGCAGGGGAAGCCAGATGACGGTGCTAATGGGCGGGATGGCGCAGGACAGTCAGGTGGATCCCGCGCTGATCGAGTCGGTCATGCAAAGGGTTAGGGCGTCCATTGATCTTGGCTCTGACACAAGAGCCATTTGGACTCAAATGAGCGACGATATCAAGAATGGCCTTGGCGTATCGAGCAGCTCTGTCCCCACCGCCAAGAAACTGCTGGAAGATCTCTCGGCCGAAGTCGCGAAGGATATCCGCGAAGGTCCAAATCTTGCTGGCGCCGCGCCGACGGATGGTGCCGTGAAACAACGTATCGGTGAAGGCCGTGCGCGTCTGACGCGCCTGGTGGAGGACCTCAAATGAGTGTCTCACTGGAACAAAAGCTGCGCCACGAACGGGCCGCCGAAGAGGCTATCAGCGCCGGCCAGCTCAAGCAGGCCCTTGGCCATTGCATCGAAGCTGCCAGGTATGGCTTCAGCCTCGCCGACATCTCGGCTGGCCCCATTGCCGAAGCCTATGTCGAGGATGCCGAAGGGCTCCTCGATCTGGCCGAACGGCTGAAAACCAAGATTGGCGCCGCCACCGCGGCGCCGATCAGCACGGAAGCTACGCCCGCCAGTGGCAAGCCTTGGCGGCTGCTGGAACGGCCCAACATCCGTCTCGCCGATGTCGCCGGCATGGAGGAGGTGAAGCGCATCATCGAAGAAGATGTGATCAAGCCGGCCCGCCACCCGGAAACCTACGCCCGCTTTCGCGTGAAGCCAGGGGGCGGCGTGTTGATGTACGGCCCCCCAGGCAATGGCAAGACCCATATCGCCAAGGCCATTGCCGGTGAACTGGACGCCGCTTTCTTCAACGTGGATCCGGCGGAAATCAAGTCCAAATGGGTGGGTGAATCCGAACAGAACCTCGCCCGGCTTTTTGCCGAAGCCCGCGCCGAAAAGCGCGCCATCATCTACTTTGACGAGGTTGATGCCCTGCTCGCGCGCAGCGGCAATCAGAAGGTCAATATCGTCACCCAGTTCCTGATGATGACCGACGGCATCATGGCCTCCCTCGCCAACAACGAGATGTTATTGCTTTTGGCAGCAACGAACAAACCCTGGTTGCTGGACCCTGCGGTGCGCCGCCCAGGCCGCTTCGGCAAGCTTGTTTATATCGGCCTGCCGGATCTGCTTGCACGCGAAGCAATCATTCGGCAAGCTTTCCATGGCCTACCGGTGGTGAACGAGTTCTCCTATTCAGATGGCGCAATGCAAACAGATAGTTTTTCCGGCGCTGATATTCGGGCGCTGTGTGACGAAACCGCCCGGCAAGCCGCCGCGCGCGAACTTCGCGCGGGCGCATCGCAAGTGATCGGTTGGGAGGATTTCCGGGCGGCGCGCGCCAAGGCCCGCCCCTCTGTCAGACTGGCTGACCTCAAGCCGTATCAGGACTGGCAGGCTGCCAATGGCGGCGATGCCGGCCCGGCGGATACTTGACGGTCCGGCGGTCAAAAGGGGGAGCGGCGCCATGAAGGTCGCCCTGCTGGTCGGCCCAAGCTACGCCGAGGGCAGCGGCATCAGCCCGCTCCTCTACGCCCGCAATGACGCCATCGCGCTCGGCCAAGCCCTGCGCGAGGTCTGCCGCTTCGATCGGGTGATTGTCCTGGCCGGCACCACGGGCAGCGACGCCCCCACCCGCACCGCCATCGTCGGCGAATTGGAGCGCCTCGCCGATAGCGAGGAGGAAATCAGCCATTTCGTCTTCGCCTTTAGCGGCCATGGCAGAAGGCGCGCCATTGCCGGGCAGGACCATTACTTCCTGTTCCCCGCCGATGCCCGCGCGAGCAACCCGGGCACCTTGCTCGACCTTGCCACGGTCAGGCTTTCTTTGGAGCGGATCCCGGCGGCGGCGATCACCCTGATCCTTGATTGCTGCCGCAACGACCCCGACGCGGGCAAGGGCGAAGCCGATAACCTTCTGCCGGATGAAGGCCTTGCCAAGGATCTTGGTATTGAGCGGATCCCCGCTGCGGGTAGCGGTGCCGGGGGGCAGGGCAAGGCCCTGTTCCTGATGAACGCCTGCTCACCCAGTGAGCGCGCCTATGAGAACACCGCCCAGAAGCGCGGGGCCTTCTTCCATCACCTGATTGAAGGCATTGAGGGGCGGCAATGGCCATCCGGCTCCCTCACCGTGCAGGAAGCCTTCACCCAGGCGCGGGATGCCCTGGCGCGGAACCCGCGCTACCGCCAGACCCCAACCTTTGAAGCGCCGGACCCGAGCCGCACTGCCTATCTGGCCGAGGTCGGCGGCACCGGCCCGGGGCTTCCGCCTCGCAAGACAAACTGGGCAGACCGCCGCCCCTGGTTCGCCGCCGGGGTGGCCACCCTTGCCGTCGCCGCCTGCGCAGGCTGGCTTTATGTCGAACGCTGGCCATGGCTGGATGCCCGTCTCTGCGCCTGGCGGGCGGCAAGCTGCGAACCGGCCCAGGCAGCGCTGGCGGTGGTGACGGGACAGCTACGGGAGGCCGAGCGGCATTACGAAGCGCTTGACCGTGCGCGCGGTCAGGCGGCGGCGGAAGCGGCGGCGGCGCGGGTGGTGGCTGACCAGGCACGCACTAGCTTGAGCGCAGCGCTGGCGGCAGCCGAGCAGGCGACGGCGGCGCGAGACGCCGCCCGGGCCGAAGCGCAGCAGGCGGTGGGGGAGCGGGATGGGCAGCGCCGCGCGGCCGGCGAGGCGCAGGCACGGGCAGAGGCAGCGGAACGCCGGCGGGAGGAGGCCCAGGCCGCCGCCCAAGCCGCGCGGCAGGCTGCGAGCGAGGCGGCGGGCCGACAGCAGGCAGCGGAGGCCCGCGCGACGACGGCGGAGAGCGAGGCGGCCGGGCTGCGCCGCGATCTGGCCGCGGCGCGCGCAGAACTGGCGACGCGCACCCAGGCGCCGCCACAGGCACCCGCGGCGGCCAACGCGCCTACAGCGCCTCCACAGGCAGTCGCGCCGTCGTCTGTACGCCCCTCCTCGTCGGCGAGCGGATTTCCTGTGCCTGAGCGAGGGAGGTTCCGTGACTGCCCTGAATGCCCGGAGATGGTGGTGATCCCGTCGGGCAGCTTCAGGATGGGCAGCCCTGCGGGTGAGGCGGGTCGTGATCCGGACGAGGGCCCGGAGCGGCCGGTGACGCTACGTTCCCCGCTTGCGGTGGGTCGTTTCGAGGTGACGTTTGCCGAGTGGGATGCGTGTGTTGCCGCGGGGGGCTGTTCACATCGTCCAAGCGATGAGGGCTGGCGCCGTGACAATCGGCCCGTGATCAATGTGAGTTGGAATGACGCGCAGCAATATGTTGCCTGGTTGAGCCGGCGCACGGGGCAGAGGTACCGGCTGCTGACGGAGGCGGAGTGGGAATATGCGGCGCGTGCGGGCACGACGACGCCGTGGCATACGGGGGGCTCGATTGGTCCTTCGCAGGCCGTGTTCGGGTCGTCCAGGACGGAGCCGGTCGGCAGCCGCCCTGCGAACCGCTTCGGGCTCCACGACATGCATGGCAATGTGTTGGAGTGGGTGGAGGATTGCTATGTCGACCGCTATCCGCAGGATTCTGGGGATGCGTCGCAGGCGGTTTCAACCGGAGGCTGCGCCTCGCGTGTGCTGCGCGGCGGGTCCTGGATCAACACTCCTCAGGACCTCCGCTCCGCCCTCCGCCGCAGGTACTCACCCGGGAACCAGTTCAACTTCATCGGCTTCCGTGTTGCCAGGACGCCCGGCTGATGCCGGGCTTTGATCCTGGATCTTCGTCTCTTTACCTCCTGGGAGGGTCCAGGGAGGGCGCAGCCCTCCCTGGTCAATGGCGCAGGCTTGGGATCAAGTTTTTTCGTTGTTTCTGGGGATATTCTGGATGGACCATACCCAACCCGACCGCAGGCCCGGCCCCCGCGCCCCCGGATATCCCACTCTGCGCCGGCGTCTTCCGCGGATGCGCGGCATGAGCGCGCGCGCCTCGGCCGCGCCGCAGACGGCAGTCGCATGAAGCGGGTACCCCTCCTCTCCACCTTTCCGCCGGGCAAGCCGCGATGACCAAGGTCGCGCTGCTCATCGGGGCGCAGGATTACGATGCGCAGAACGAAATCGCGCCGCTCTCTTGCGCGCGCAATGACGCACTGGTCTTCAGCCGCGTGCTGAAGGAACGCTGCGGTTTCGATACCGTCCGCGTGCTGGCGGGCGAGGGGGTCGCGGGCTCTGACGGGCGGCCGACAAAGAACGCAATCCGCCAAGAAATCCGGCGCTTGCAGAAAAGCCTGGTGCGGATCGAATTGCTGGTGGTGGCAATCTGCGCGCATGGCTGGTCCATGCGCCTCGGCGGGGTTGAACGCTTCTATGTGGCACCGGAAGACGCCCATAGCGATGAGCCAGACACGCTGCTGGAATATGAAGACCTGATGGCGCGGCTGGACCAGATCCCGGCCGAGCAGCGCGCGATCTTCCTTGACACCTGCCGCAGCCTGCCCAGGCCCGGCCAGCGCGATATGGGCGGTAATCTGCTCGCCCGCGATCTTGGAATCGAATTACGAGACCGCACCATTCCCGATGAGGATCGCACCACTGCGGTGATCAGCGCCTGCTCGGCTGGGGAAAGCGCTTTTGAAATGCCTGAGGTCGGGCATGGCGTGTTCTTTCACTTCCTGCTGCAGGGCATGGAAGGCAAGGCCTGGAACACGCTGGGGCTCACGGTGAACGACGCCTTCGCCTATGCCCGGAAGGAGATCGCCGCCCGCCCGATCTTCAGGCAGCGCCCGACCTTCAATCAGATCGGCGAGCAGGTGATCTATCTGGCCAAGTCCAAGCGGAAAGACCCGGACGGCGGCGGCGATGACCAGAAGCCAGAGCCAGGTCCCGACGCGCCAAAAACGGCGTCCGGGGATGGGTCAGCCCAGCCAGAGGAACGGCCTGTCACCACGGAGCCTGTCGACACAACGCCGAAGCCGGTGCCCACCGGACAAGGTGAGACCAGCGACCCAAAGGGCGGCGGCAATGAGCCGAAGCCGGGGCCAGGAACGGAAGAGCCTGAGGGGACACAAATTACCGAGGGGACAGAGCGTCCCAGAAGGGGCTCTATCGCCTTAGGCGCCATCCTGCTCCTCTTAGCCCTGTTCTTCTACATTCTCGCCGTGGTTAACCCACAACTGACGCATAACGTTGCGCCTAACCGGCCTGAGCCGGCGGCGCCTCTGACGGCCCGCACACAAACTCCCACAGCGCCAACGCCCGTACCCCAGACGGTAAGCCCCCCGCCTGCGACCCAAGCGACGCCGCAGGCAGCCCCCGCGCCTGTTTTGGCGGCGCCCAGTACCGCTGCGCCAGCGCCAGCGACCGCAGCGCCACAGGCGCCCGTCCCCGCGCCGCAAGCCACCCCGGTGCCAAGGAGCACGCCGACGCCACAGCCGGCGCCCTCCGCGGTGCCCGGTACAACAGGGCCTGCGGCCTCAGCCCCTCCGCCACAAGCACCCGCAGCCGCCAACACACCTGCTTCGCCGGCGCCGCCGCCCCGGCAGCCGCCTGCGCAGCCCGCGCCGCCGACGGTTGCCTCGGGGAGCACAAGACCCGGTATCACTGACTGCGACCGGCTGGCGCAGCCCTTGCGATCTGATTTGGGCCGTTCTGCCCTGCTTGATGGCATTGCACAGACAGCAATCGACGTTCAGCGCGCCCGTACGGCCTGCGAGGCCGCCATTGCGGCTCACCCGCAAGAGCCGCGTTTTCAAGCTTGGCTTGGGCGCGTTTTCTCGGCTACCGGCCTACACGCCGACGCAGTTGCTTTTTATCGTCGCGCGGCCGAACTGGGTCACGCATGGGCTCAGAATTCCATGGGCGTTGTTCTAGCAAACGGGCGTGGCTTGTCCCGCGATGATACCCGGGCGGCGCAGTGGTATTTGCTTGCCGCCGACCAGGGTTACGCCGAAGCGCAGAATAACCTCGGAGTTATGATACAAAACGGACGGGGCGTGACGCGCGATGATGCCCGCGCGGTGCAGTGGTATGAGCGAGCCGCCGACCAGGGCGATGCCTGGGGTCAGAATAATCTTGGCTGGATGCTGGCAAATGGACGAGGCGTGCCTCAGGATGACGCTAAGGCCGTTCAGTGGTATCGGCGCTCAGCTAACCAGGGTAACTCTTGGGCACAACACAACCTTGGCTTCATGCTGCAGCATGGACGTGGTGTAGCGCGCAATGAGGCCCAGGCAGTGCAATGGTATCGGCGCGCCGCTGATCAGGGTTACGCCGCCGCGCAGAACGACCTTGGCTTCATGCTGGCGGATGGGCGGGGTGTGCCGCGCGACGACGCGCAGGCGGTGCAATGGTATCGCCGCGCCGCCGATAAGGGGAACGCCTTCGCACAGAACAACCTTGGCCTGATGCTTGCGGGTGGGCGTGGTGTGCCGCGCGACGACGCGCAGGCGGTGCAATGGTTTCGCCGCGCCGCCGATCAGGGCATCGCCATAGCACAGAATAACCTTGGCTTGATGCTGGAGGACGGGCAGGGAGTACAGCGCAACCTGGAGGAAGCGGTGATGTGGTTCCAACGCGCCGCTCGCCAGAATAACGCAAACGCTCAGGAAAATTTGCGCAGACTAAACCGAAGCTGGTAATGATGCTCAGGCGCGTTCATGGCGCGTGGCAGCCCTCACCCCACCCGTCGCTTCACCACCTGCACATGCAGCGCCGCTGCGGGCAAATCCACCGTGGACAGGCTCACATTCCGCGCCGTCACGCGCACCTTGTCGTTCGACCAGACATGGCAATCCAGCACAAAGGCAATGCTGCTGTGGCTGAATGGTAGAGGATCCCTCACACCCTCTCCACCATCCTAAACCCCCGCGACGCCAGGGGCAGGCAATCCCGGCTAATGGCGGCGTCTTCGCCGGGGGCGTTCATCGCACCCCAGATGGCGCGGCAGTTCCGCTTGGCCATGCTGTCGGTGATTTCCGCAATCCAAAGCGTATCCCGCGCCACGCCAAGGCGGCGGAGCATATCGCGGTGCTGGTTGCGCGCCTCTGCGGTGGAAAGTGCTGGGAGGGTGAAGGCCGCCATGCGCGGCTGTAAAATAGCGGGGAGGGGAAACTCTGCGCTGGCCTAGGGATTGCGGTCGCGCCGATCGAGTATGACCCGGCCCTCAACTACGAAACATCGAATTGGCCCAACCAATGGCGTTCAACATCTTCGCCCTCGCACCTTTCAGGCCAGGATCGAGCCCTTGCCATCAAGCCGGACTTGGTGCGAGGCTCGGTTAATACCCAACTCGCAAGGAGAGGCGTGACATGATGAATCGGAGAACCTTCGCCGGACTGGCGCTTGCTCTTACGACGCCAGCCATTGCCCGAGCGCAAGGCGCACCACAATTCACCTTTCGGCTGCATTCCTTTTCCTCACCCACGTCGCTTGACCATACGCTGCATCTCGATCGCTGGGCGGAAAGAATAACGGCGGCATCCGGCGGCCGGATCAAGATTGAAGTCTATCCGGCGATGCAGCTTGGTGGTCAGGCGCGCGATCTGGTCCAGCAATTGGAAGATGGCGTTGTTGATATGATCTGGACCGTCCCTGGCTTCACGCCTGGGCGTTTCATGGGGGTGGAAGGCCTGGAATTGCCTTTCCTCAATACCGGTCTATCCGCGACGCAAAGCCCGGCAGCTTTCGCTTTTATCCAGAAACACCTTGCCGATAATGAATTCCGTGGCATCAAGGTTATCGGCATCAATGCGACCGATCGGGCGCTTGTTCATACCACGCGCAAGCCCATCCGTTCACTTGAGGATTTCAAGGGCCTTCGGTTGCGCGTCGCAGGACGTTGGATTGGTGAGGCCGTCACCGCACTGGGCGGAACACCGGTTGGTATTGCTCTGCCTGGCGTTTATGAGGCGCTGTCACGTGGCCAGGTAGATGGCATGCTGATCAACTGGGCCATCACGCAGCCCTATCGTTTCTATGAAGTTGCGAAATTCCATACTGAACCGCCCGGAGGTCTTTTTCAGGGCATGATCCTGACACTGATGAACCAGCGTTCCTACAATCGCCTACCAGCCGATCTGAAGGCCGTTGTGGATGCCGATGCGGGAGAGGGGCTTTCGCGGCGTCTGGGCGAAATCTGGGATAGCCAGACCAAGGGCGCCGTAGATGCAACCCGCGCTGCAGGCAACGAGATCATTGAGATCAGCGCTGCCGAGAAGGCGCGCTGGCAACAGGCGGTACAGCCGGTTTACGATGCCTGGATCGGGGAGATGAACCGGCGTGGCCGCAATGGTCGCGCCATGTTCAATGATCTGCTCGCGATTACCGGCCAGCCGCCGCGCGCGTGATCCCGCTGCGCCGAGGGCTTGAAAGGCTCGCAACCCTCGCCGCGCTGATCGGTGGGGGATTTCTGTTGGTTGCCGTTGCGGTAACCAGCGCTTCTGTTATCCGCGGCGTATTCGGCAGGCCCATCCTTGGCGATTCCGAGATTGTGGAGATGTGCCTTGGCGTCGCCGTGGCGCTATTTCTTCCCTATGGGGAAATGAAAGGCTCCCACGTTATTGTGGATGTCTTCACCGCGCGTATGCCCGAACGGGGTCGTGCCTGGCTTGACGCTTTCATGCGCGGCATTGTCGCGCTAGTCGCAGCTGTCCTCGCCTTGCGCCTTCTGGATGGCACAATGGCGCAATGGGAACGCGAAAGGGCGACCATGTTCCTGGAATTACGCTATTGGTGGGGTTATGCTGGCGCGTCCCTTGGCATGACTCTGTGGGCCATCAGCGCCTTCTTCGTTGCTTTCGAACATGCGCGTGGTCGGCAACATCTACGCAAGGCTTCCTAACCGATGAGCGGCTTCGATATTGGTTTGCTGATGTTTGCAGCGACGCTTTTGCTGATTGGCCTGCGCATGCCGGTTGGTATCGCAATGCTGCTTGTGGGCGGGCTGGGCTATGCCGCCATCACTGGCTGGTCGCCACTATTTGCCACACTTCGCAGTATCACCTTCAGTAAGTTTTCTTCCTATACACTGTCGGTCATTCCCCTATTTCTGCTGATGGGTGATTTCGCGACCAAGGGCGGGCTCAATCGTGCCCTATTCAACGCTGCCCGAGCCTGGTTCGGCCATTGGCGTGGTGGTCTTGCTGTCGCGACGGTTGGTGGCTGCGCAGCCTTCGGCGCCATTTGTGGTTCTTCTCTTGCGACGGCGGCGACCATGAGTCAGGTCGCTGCGCCTGAGATGCGTCGGCATGGCTATTCGCCGGCACTCTCCACCGGCACGCTTGCCGCAGGCGGCACGCTTGGCATTCTGATACCACCTTCGGTTATTCTGGTGATTTACGCGATCTATACGGAGCAGAGTATTGGAACCTTGTTTATTGCGGCTGTGATTCCGGGCATCCTTGCGACCATCTGCTATATGCTGGTTGTGCATATTTACGCGCGCTTATACCCTGAAGCCGCTCCGCCGGCCGAACGTCTGCCGTGGCGGCAGCGTTTGAGGCCAACTCTTGCCGTATGGCCTGTGATCACTGTCTTTATTCTCGTCGTCACCGGCATGTATGCGGGTTGGTTCAGCGCCACCGAGGGCGCGGCGGTTGGTGCGGCCGCAACCGGCCTTCTGGCAGTGACATTGGGCGGGATGCGCTGGCAAGGTCTCAAGGAAAGCCTTCTATCAACTGCTGAGACAACGGGACTGATCTTTCTGATGCTGCTGGGCGCCGAATTGTTCAGCGCTGCCCTGGCGCTGTCGCGCGTACCGGCGGAGCTTTCAGCTGCAATCGCCATGCTTGATGTTTCACCTATCGTCATTCTTTTTGCCATCCTGATAATTTACTTTGTCCTTGGTTGCTTCATGGAAAGCATGGCGATGGTGCTACTAACCTTGCCGATATTCGTTCCCCTGATGCTGGCGTTGGATTTCGGGCTGGATGCTCAGCAGGTTCTCGTCTGGTTCGGTATCCTGGTGCTTGTCAGTGTTGAAGTCGGCATGATTTCGCCGCCTTTTGGGTTGAATCTTTTCGTGATCAATTCGCTGGCGAAGGACGTACCGATGATTGAAACCTACAAGGGCGTCACGGGCTTTGTCGTTTCAGATGTCATCCGGATCATTTTGCTGACGCTGGCGCCGATACTTTCTCTTTGGCTGCCAGGGCTTTGGTAGGCCCTCAAGGAAATACTCCTTACGCCGCCGCCTCAAGCCTTTCCTGCCCGCATTTCATGAGCGGCTGGATCTTCATGCCAACATCATCCATGCCTCTGATGAAATCATCAAAGCAGAGCATAATCCCCTTCACGCCCGGCATCGCCACAACCTCATCCAACATGCGCGTAAATGAAGCAGGGCTGCCGACTGTCCGTCGTCAAATCATTTGAGACTGAATGGCGCGTTGTCTAACGGAGTATCTGGCCCATCTGGGTTTAAGGTTAGGCTGCCTTTTGGTGATGCATCAAGCGGCAACGCCGACCTTCACCGCCCCTCATACCCTCTCCACCAACCGAAACCCCCTTGAGGCCAGAGGCAGGTTGTCACGGCTGATGGCGGCATCCTCATCGGGCGCGTTCATGGCACTCCAGATGGCGCGGCGGTTGCGTTCCGCCATGCTATCCCCAAGCTCCGCAATCCAAAGCGTATCCCGCGCTGCTCCAAGGCGGCGGAGCATATCGCGGTGCTGATTGCGCGCCTCGGCGGTGGAAAGCGCCGGCAGCGTAAACGCCGCCATGCGTGGGTTCACGATGGCAAAGACGGGAAATTCAGCGCCGATGTAGGGACTGCGGTCGCGCCGATCGAGCATGACGCGGCCGTCGCGAATACCGTACCCGCCATGGTAGCAATCCGCACGTCCTGGATAAGCAGGTCCGCGGCGATGCCCAAGACGCCCTGGTCTCCATGACGGGTTCGCGTTATTAATGAAACTTTATCTGCTCGAGGACGCTGCTATGCGCGAGATGGTTTTCGCCGAAGCCCTTCTTCCCCGCGGCTGGGTACGCGACGTGGCGATTCAGGTCGACGGAGACGGCCGCATCGCCAGCATCACGCCGGGCGAGGCGGGCGGCACGCTGATTGCCCTGCCGGGGCTGGCGAACCTGCATTCCCATGCCTTCCAGCGCGGCATGGCCGGGCTGACCGAGCACGCCGGCGATGCCGAGGATTCGTTCTGGACTTGGCGGGAATTGATGTACCGGTTCCTCGCGCACCTCACGCCCGAGGACGTGGAGGCGATAGCCACCCTCGCCTACGCCGAGATGCTGGAAGGCGGGTTTACCCGCGTCGGTGAGTTTCACTACCTCCACCATGCACCCGACGGCAGCGCCTACGCCAACATCGCCGAGATGGCCGAACGCATCGCCGCAGCAGCGCACGCGACGGGCATCGGCCTGACATTACTGCCGTGCTTCTACGCCCACGGAGAGGCTGGCGGCGCCCCGCCGACGCCCGGCCAGCGGCGCTTCCTGTCCGACCGCGACGGCTTCGGCAGGCTCTGGACCGCGAGCCTTCGCGCGATCGCACCGCTGCACGGGGCCGGAATCGGGTTCGCGCCGCATTCCCTGCGTGCCGCGACCATCGGCGAGATCCGCGACCTTCTGCCGCTGGCGGAGGGCCGCCCTGTCCACATCCACGTCTCGGAGCAAGTCAAGGAAGTCGAGGCCTGCCGCGCCATTCTCGGCGCGACGCCAATCGCGGCGCTGTCGCGCGCCATCCCGCTCTCGCCGCGCTGGTGCCTGATCCACGCCACCCATGCGACGGATCCTGAGATCGCGCGAATCGCCGGCAGCGGCGCGGTCGTCGGGCTGTGCCCCGTGACCGAGAGCAACCTTGGCGACGGAATCTTTCCGGCCGCCGCCTATCGCGCGGCCGGCGGCCGCTTCGGGGTCGGCACCGATTCCAACGTGCTGGTGTCGGCGGCGGCGGAATTGCGCACGCTGGAGTACTCCCAGCGGCTCTCGCAGCGGCGGCGCAACGTGCTGGCCCCGCGTGGCGGCTCGACTGGCGCCGCGCTTTGGCAGGGGGCCTGCGCCGGTGGCGCGCAGGCACTGGCGTCCGGCGCCGCCGGACTGGTCGAGGGGGCGTGGGCTGACCTTGTCCTGCTCGACCCGGCACATCCCGCCTTCGCCGCGCGCGCGGGCGACCGTGTACTCGACAGTCTGGTGTTCGCCGCGCGCGACGGCGCGATCCGCGAGGTGTGGGCGCGCGGGCGGCGCGTGGTCACCGACGGCATGCACCCGGCCCGTGCCGCGGCGGAGGCGCGCGTCGGCTCCGTGCTGGCACGGGTGCTGTCGGCGTGAGCGAGTTCGTTCTCGACGGAGAGGCGCCGTTGCACGCTCAGATCCGCCGTGCGGTCGCGGGCGCGATCCTGTCCGGAAAGATCTCGCTTGGCGGCCGCGTGCCGCCGGAGGCGGACCTCATGCGCCAGTTTGCGGCATCGCGCATGACGGTGCACCGGGCGATCTCCGACCTCGCCGGAGAGGGGTTGGTGCGCCGCAACCGCCGCGCCGGCATCTTCCGCGCACGGTTGATGGACTACTGGCAAGGCCGCTGCCCGCTTACCGGGATCAGCGAGCCCGGCCTACTGCGTGCCTTCCACATCAAGCCGTGGGCGAGCTGCGCAACTTTCAGCCGGGCGAAGGGCGTACCCTCGGCGGCCGTGCCGCCGCTAAGCGGGGAACGCTGCGGGTCCGCTGTCTCGCGCATTTGTAGGCGCAGCTTGGCGATATCCCATCGGCCGTCCGGTTCGCGCGTGATGCGTCCGGAGCGTTTGGCCTTGTGCATGGTGGTATCTCTGACGCCGAGGCGTCGTGCCGCTTCGCGCGTGGAGGGTGTCAGTTCAGCCATGGCGGCGACCTCCCGCCGCGCGTTGGTGAGGGTTCAGTGTTATTGATGCGTAGCGCGGCGGCGCGCTGCGTGGAATGCGGCAAGGGTAGTCTGCCAGTCAGGGCCTATCAGTAATTTTGTGCGCGGGGTCGGTTTCATTCATCAGACCACGAACCTATCGCCGAATAGGATGGCGAATTGGGTTTTGCCCTCGCACCACTCGCGCGGCGGTCGCTTCCATTCTTCGACCGCTCGATTGAGAACAAGGTATAGCAGCTTCATCGCCGCCTCGTCACCTGGGAAATGGCCACGCGTACGCACCGCCCGTCGGAGCTTCGAATTCAAGGCCTCGATCGCATTCGTGGTATAAATGATCCGGCGTATCGGCGGGCTGAACGCAAAGAACGGTATCACCTGATCCCAATGTCGGCGCCAGGTTTGCGCGATGGCCGGGTATTTTCGGCCCCATGGCCCCGCCTCAAAGGCCTCCAGAGCGGCCAGGCCAGCTTCGGCATTGTCAGCCCGAAGACGCCGCGAAGCGCCCCTGCAATCGCCTTTCTGTCTTTCCAGGACGCAAAGCTCATGGAATTGCGGATCAGATGTACAATGCAGGTCTGCACCACGGTTTGTGGAAACACCGCATTGATCGCCTCCGGAAAGCCCTTGAGACCATCAACAACGGCAATCAGGATATC
>JADCFN010000054.1 GCA_020249505.1 Roseomonas sp.
GAACTGCGATGTCGCAATACTATCCAGTGCAGCACTACGAAAGAGCGTACGAAAGATGCAGCCTGCTTCATGCATCTCGCGCGATATACTGCCATGCGCGAGCATTTGCGAGAGCGTGTCAACAACTTTTCGCTGCATGATCGGCGTGCCTGTCTCCGGATCTGCTGCGCGAATCGCTGCCCCGACATCGCCATGCTGCAAGCGCCACTTCGATGGTGCCGACAAATCCTCACGCGGCTTGGCGGGGCGTTTGTCCTTGCGCTTAGCGGCCATGGTTATTTCCTCCATTGCGCCGCCCCCAGCGGCGATTGGCTTCGTTGGTGATGGCCTGGCGCAGCCATGGATCGGTGATGTCATCCACCGCAATGCTGGCCACGCCATGCCGGTGCCAGGCGGCTGCGCGCATGGCGTTCAGTTCAGTGTCGTTGGTTGTGCTGCGCAGGCGCGTGATCGGGTTCTGCGCGAGCATCGGTGCGCCGTGCAGGGTCATGCCCGGCCTCCCTCTGCGTCTGTCGCCCAGAGCAGCAGGGCCAGCGCGTCTGCTTCGTTGTCGTCCGCCGGCGCAAAGCCACGGGCCTGCATGGCAGCGACCATGGCCGCCTTGTCGGCGTTGCCCTTGCCGGTCGCGTAGCGCTTAATCGTACCGACGGGGACGCCCTGGTAGGGCAGTTCGTGCTGCTCGCACCAGCCGGTGAGCGTGCCCAGGAAGCCGCCATAGACATGGCTTGCATCCGTTCCAGCGTGTCGGCGCACCTCCTCGAAAACCACTCGCCGAAGGCCATGCGCATGCATGGCGATTTCAACGAGCCAGTCCGTGAAGCGCAAAAACCGCATGCCGCCGCCCTCGAAGCGACCGGGCTTGAAGGTCATGGTGCCGGAGATTGTGCCGCCGTCGCCAAAGCGAAGTGCCCAGCCGGTTGTGGTGCCGAGGTCCAGCGCCAGGACGCCTGGGCGGCGTGCGGTGCCGATATCGCTACCGCTGATGCTGGGCGGCCTGCTTGCCAGCGCCGCGGACATGGGGAGAGTCGAGAGAGCCATGATTGTCTCCTGATGGGGATGGTGGTGGTGAGGGCGGCGGCGGTGGGGTTCTTGGCGGAGCACACCGTCGCTGCCCGGCTTTGGAGTTTGGGCCGCGCGTGGCGGCCCGGTGCTGTTCGGGCGGCGCGTCACGGCACGCCCTCGAGCCAGGGTGGTTCCGGGGGGTGGGAACCTGTGTGGGAACCTTGCCCGCGAGGTTCCCCTGAAAATTCCCTGCTGTTTTCAGCAAAGTGGGAACCTTGGGAACCTGGGGAACCTTTTTCGGTATTCTCTTTCATGCGCGCATGCGCGCGCGCGTGTATTGGGGTCGGAAAAGGTTCCCCAGGTTCCCAAGGTTCCCCGGAGCCTTTCTTTTCAATGGCTTGAGGGTGGGAACCTTCCCGAGTGAGGTTCCCACCTGCGGCCCGAGGTTCCCACCCCCTCGGCTTGGATATGCCGTCAGTGGTGCCCAGCGAGCCCTCAGGCGCTGCTTCGGCGACCAACCGGAAGCGTTGGGCCTTATGAAGGATGCGGGTTAGATCGACGCGGAACTGCCGATCACCGAGGCGAAACACGCGGTCACGCATTTTTGCCAGGACGGTACCAAGGCGGGTTCGTTGCGACCTCTCGGATCCATCGCCCAGCGGAAAGGGCGGGTCCGTGTGTAGTGCGACTTGGTGAAGATCGTTGACGCCCACCTCGGCGCTTCCGAAGCGGTCCCACCATGCCTGGATGAATGGCCGCCACGTGGCGCCCTCACTATCGGAAATCGCAATAAGCTCGTCGATATTGCTCAGAAAGCCAGGAACGCCGGCCACTTCCAGGATGCCGCCAAGAACTGCCGCCCATTCCTCATAGCTCCCGATCGTCCGCGTGCCGCGTGGCTTTCCGGCGGCGATCCAGGCTTGGCAAAGGCTAAGTCCAGCGGTGACCAGCCTGGCGCGGTTTGCGCGTACCCAGATGGTCAAATCGGGATGGCGAAAGCCATCGCGGCGCCAGGGTTGGTCTGTCCGTGCATCCAGTCGAATGCGCACGATCCTGCGCGCCATTTCATTCGAGAAGCTCGGATTATTGCCGGTGGCGATCCAAGTGCAGCGGATCGGCAGCCTGACCATCTCGGATTGCCCAAGAACCCGGTCTTCCCAGTAGGGTGCTGTGAGGGCAGCGGCGAGGGCTGCGCTATCAAGCTTCTCCCGCAGATTGTCGATGAGAATGAGCGCGGGAATTTGACGAAGCTTTGCAGTGATGCGCTTGCGCCACTCCTCATCGTCCCGCCCTTCCGTGGTAACCGAGGCGCTGGAGCCCGTTAGCACCGTCGCAATGGCATCGACCATCAGCGTGGCGCCGGTGCCGGGCGTTGGCTTTTCGATCATGTGCAGTGGCGTTGGCCCTTCGATCATGGGCCGCACAAAGCCAAGCAGCAGCAGGCAGAGCGCATGGGCGCGTTCCGCCTCTCCGGTGAAAGGAAAATCACCGAGCAATTCATCCAGCAATAGGCTGCGCGCTGTGGCGATTTCTTCGGCAGATGGTTTGGCCGGGATGGGTGGCAGAGAAAACCCTGGCGGCGGGTGGTAGAGTAGCCGCGCATCCGGATGATAGCCGTGCTCGGTCAACAAGGAGCCGTTGCGGCCGAATACCGGTGCGGTGACGATGCCAGCAAGAACGGGCAAGGCGGGATCGGGCGTTGCCAGCAACGATTTGATCACGTTGGACGGCGGCGGTGTTGGGATTGATTCGCCCTTGCTCAGAGGTTTCCGCCAGTCAGCAAGATTGGCCAGCATGTGGCGCATGCGTTCGATGTCGATTGTCGCGGCAGCAGGGCGTCCTTCATCATCGGGCACAACCCAAGTCGGTTGACCGCCAAGGCGGAAAATCCAAGGTGACCGGTTGGAGGCAATGAGCAGCGACCAGGCGCGACGCGTTGCATGGCGCAGATTGCCTTCAATGGAACTCAAGCTCGGCAGGGGATGCGAAGGCTCAACAAAGCCGATCGGCAAATGCCGACCTGTCTCTGGTGCTTGGGTCGTGGCTTGCGCGTTGGCGTTGTCCTGACCGCTGATCGCGTCCTCGATCAGCTTGAGGATCGCGGGGCTACCTTCACGCAGCAGCATGTCGTTGAAATCCGTGCCGGGTGTTTGCGGCATGGCAATGCGCACCTCGCGCCCTTCAAGCTGCAGCTTGGCGGCGGTGGCTTCCGCGGCACGCAGCCCAGCGCCAGAGGAATCGTGGTCGGCCAGGATGACGATGCGCCTTGCCTCAGGCGGCAGCTGCGCCTGTTCCATGCCGCTGGTGGAAAGCGCTGCCCAGACCGGCAGGGTTGGGCATGCGCGCATCACGGCAAGGCCGGTTTCGATACCTTCGCAAAGGCCGAGCAAGCCTTGTGCGGTGATCGCGCCAAGCCGCACCGTGCCACCGGCGGTCTTGCCGAGCATCATGCGCGGCTTTGCGATGGCCGCCTTGGTCACCTTGTCTGGCTGTTCCGCAAGATAGGTCCGGTGCAGCGCGACCACTTCACTGGCGACATTGCGAATGAGCCCGACCATGGCGGGATAGCCGGTGCGGGTTTCGTAATGCGTCAGGTCGGGGTGAAACAGCAGATCCGCATCAGGCGGGACAAGCAGGCCGCGACCTTCAAGGTAGCGTTGCGCTGCCGTGCCCTGGATGGGTGCGGCGTTGTCACGAATAAAGGCGATGTCGAGCGATGCATCGCGTTCCGGCTTTGGCGCTGCTGGCGGTTCCTGCCGTTTGGGGCCTTCGCCCTGCCAGCCGGTGATGCCAGCCGCATGGGCGAATAGCGCACGATCGGCAAGGCCGGTTCCCTGCGCCAAAGTGGCAAGCGGCCCGCCGCCCTGGCCACCGTCGAAATCATGCCAATCTCCGGCATGATCACCGCGCAGCATGATGACGCAGGAGCCCGATTTGCGTGGCGGCGCACCTTGAATATTGGCCAGCCGCCATTCATCACCCTGGCGGCGGCCCTTTGGAAAGAGTGCCGGCACCCAGCGCTCAGCGCTGCCGCGCAAGCGGCGCACGATCTCATCAAGATCGTAGCGGATGGGCGCCGGATCGATCTGGTTCAGGTCAATCAAGGATCACCAGCCCACGCTCTGCGCGTGTGATCGCGGTGTAGAGCCAACGCTTGCGGTCCTCCTCGGTGCGCGACAGCTGATCGTCATAGACAATCACATTGGGCCAGGAGCTTCCTTGAGCCTTGTGGCAGGTGATCGCGTAACCCCAGGAGGTTTCGATCATGCCGCGCATATCGCGCCAGTCGCGCCTTTCGCGTTCCGGGTCGCGCTGGATGTGCTCGTCGTAATGGCCCTTGTAAAAGCGGTGGCGGCCGGAGATTTCGTCGCCATCCTCAGTGGTGACGCTGGCGCGAAAGCTGAGCGGCCCGTCATCCTCGATATCGCGGAGGGTCACGAACATGCCATTGATCAGGCCAAGATCATGGCGGTTCTTGAGGCAGATGATCTTTTCGTCGCACCCTTGCGGATAAGCAAAAGGAAAGCCCGCAGCGGCCTTCATTTGGCTATTGAGCCAGAGCCTTGTGTTGTTGCGCCCGCAAATCACCTGCCCGCCGCGCAGCATTTGCTCGGGGCCAACCGTACGGCGCGGCATTTTCCAGACATGCGCATCATGCGCGCCGGGGGGAATCTCAATCCCCTGCCGCGCCATGGTAGCAAGGCGGATGATCGCACTTTCCTCGGCCTGGCGGTGGATTTCCGTCAGCATGATATCGGGCGTTGCCATGGTGAATGCGCCGGTGCCTTTGATCGGCGACAATTGACCTGGATCGCCCAGCACCAGGATCGGCTTGCCAAAGGCCAGCAGATCGGTGGCCATTTCCTCCCCGACCATGGACACCTCGTCCAGCACGAGCATTGACACATCGCGCAGCCGCGATTGCTCATTCAGCAGAAAGGTCGGGCGATGGATGTCAGCCAAGCGCAATTCCAGGCGGCGGATTTGTGTCTCAGCAAAGGCACGCTCGGCGTACCCCATCCGGCCCAGGCTGCGTTGCAGGTCAAACAACTCCTTCTCAACACGGGCGATTTCCTCGGGCGTTGCCTCGGAAACGCGATAGATCAGGGAATGGATGGTGGAGGCCGGCGTGCCCTTGCGGGTCATCACCAACGCGGCCTTGCCGGTGAAGGCGGCATAGAGAACAGCGCTGCTGAGGCCTTGGCTGGGCTGTTCCTCCAGACCAAGCGCATCAATGGCGGAACGTGTGGTGGTGGTCTTGCCCGATCCGGCATAGCCGAACAGGCGAAACACCTGCTGCCGCGCGCTGCGATTGTGATACCAATCGACAATCGCCCTGATGGCAGCTTCTTGTTGCGGTGAGGGTGTAAAGCTCATGCGTGTCTCTCCCAACAGCGGGCCGCGTAGGGGCAGACGCGGCAGAGGTAGAAATCGGCTTGTGCGGCGATGCGGGGCGGCAATTCGCGGGCCTCGGCGGCGCGAAGGACATCAA
>JADCFN010000055.1 GCA_020249505.1 Roseomonas sp.
GACCAGACGGCGACATCGTGGAAATCGAGCGCGTCGCGGTTTCTGGTTTCCAGCGTTTCAACCGAGGGCATGTGCCGCTTGGCGATTTCGAGGAAAAGCTGGTCGGTTGAAGGGGTGTCGTTCATTTTGGTCTCCTTGCTGTGGCGCTGGGGAGTTTCCCTGCGCCTGAGGGACCATTCGCGCTGTAGCAGGGGGCGAGCCAAGCGAGATTGAGCGCAATTTCGTTGCTATGATTCGGGAGTTTCAATCATGATCTATGGGCTGCGCGTGCTGCAGTGATATCCGCGAAGGTTCGGTCTTCGCCATCCAGTATCGCGGGCTGGCCCGTCATGGCCTCAAACCGCGCAATCGCGACATCGCAATAGCCAGCATCAATTTCCATCGCGCAGCAGATGCGCTCGGCTGTCTCAGCCGCGATGATCGCCGTACCGCTGCCGCAAAAGGGTTCGTAAATCACATCGCCGGGTTCACTGTTGTTCAGCATCGGACGGCGCATGCATTCGACCGGCTTCTGCGTGCCATGCACCGTTGCCATATCCTCATCGCCAGCGCCGATCGGCCAAAGCGTAGTTTGATCGCGCGCGCCTTGCCAATGACCAGTGGCACCCTTGCGAACACCATAAATGCACGGCTCATGCTGCCAATGATAATCGCCACGCCCGAGCACAAGGCGCGGCTTGGCCCAGACAATCTGGCTGCGAACGACAAAGCCTGCCGCTTCCAGGCTTTCGATTACCGTGCGCGCATGGACGCCAGCGTGCCAGATGTAAGCAACATCGCCGGGGAACAGCGCCCAAGCCTCGCGCCAGTCTGCGCGGTCATCATTGGCAACCTTGCCCGTGCGCGCAGTGGAGGAGACGCCAGCTTCGTTGCGCCAGGCGGGATCGTAGCCGACCCCATAGGGCGGGTCGCTCACCATCAAATGCGGCTGCGCACCGCCGAGCAGTCTGAGCACATCGGCGCGATTGGTAGCATCGCCACAGAGGAGCCGGTGGCCACCGAGGCGCCAGAGATCGCCGTTGCGCGTTACAGGCTGCGCGGGTGGTTCAGGCGCCGGCGCATCGGGATCGCCCTGCGCTGGCGCGTTACCATTGGCGCCGATGCTGGCCAGTAAGTCTTCAAGCGCTTCGGGGGAAAAGCCCAGCACCTCCAAATCCACCGTGCCTTCGTCCCGAATACGCGCGATTTCCGCAGCCAGCAGTGCCTCGTCCCAGCCGGAATTGAGCGCGATCTGATTATCCGCGAGCCGCAGCGCGCGCGCCTGGGGTTCGGTGAGATGCGCCAGTCGAATGGCGGGGACACTCGCCATGCCGAGCCGCTTGGCGGCCATGACGCGGCCATGGCCCGCGACCAGGACACCAGCGCCATCCACCAGCACCGGATTCACAAAGCCAAATTCTGCGATCGAGGCAGCAATCTGTGCGACCTGCGCCGGCGAATGCGTGCGCGCATTCTCGGCATAAGGCACCAGCGCCGCGACCGGCAGCGAGACAACGGCAAGCTCAGGCTGCATCGGAAACTGCCCCTTCGCGTGCGGCCGCAATGGCATCGAAATCGCGCCCATCGCCCGCCAGCGTCACCGGCTGATCCGGATAGAGCATCCGCCAGCGCGCAATCGCCAAATCCACATAGGCGGGCGCCAGTTCAATGCCGTGCACAATGCGGCCCGTGCGTTCCCCGGCAATCAGCGTCGTGCCGCTGCCCGCGAAGGGCTCAAACACCACCTCGCCAGCCTCCGTGTAGGCACGCATCAGGAAGTCCGGCAGCGCGACGGGGAACACCGCAGGATGTTCTGTCTCGATCCCGCGCCCCTTGTGGCGCGTGATGCGCAGCACCGCGTCAGGGATGCGCATGTCCTGCACCGGTTGCCCGATATGCGTATAGGCTTTCACTTCACCATCGGCTGCGCGCAGCCCGCTGCCCTTGTTTGGCGTGCCGGCCCATTTGCAGGGGATGATCTTGTTCGCCTGCCGCGCCGTGCGGTTGAAGTGAAACACCAACTCAAACGCTGGCGCCAAACGACCATTCCAATCGCCGGGCAATCCCGGCCCTTGGTCCCAGGTATAGAGCCCAAAGCGACGCCAGCCGCGCGCGCGCATCCATTCCAGCCAACCCTCCCAATAGGGCTGCCATTCATTCTCGCGGTGGATCAGGCCGAGATTGACCAGTGCTTGGCCATCCGGCCGGAGCGCGGCGTCCAGATGCTGAAACACGCCCTGCATCAGCGCATCCCAATCCGTCACACCGCCAGTCGTGTACGCCCGCTGATTGCCATAGGGTGGGCTCGTGAACAGCAGCGCGGCACGATCGCTTTCCATGACGCGCGCGACCGCTACCGCGTCGGTACTATCGCCGCACAGCAGCCGATGCGCGCCCAGCAGCCACAGATCGCCGGGGCGAGAGACTATCTCGCGCGGTGTCTCAGGCTCGGCATCGGCGGGATCGTCAGCATCTTCGCCGATCGCCGGCGCGGCAGGGTTCTCGGCGGTGTCTGCGGGCAGGGCTTCGGGCGCATCGCCGTCGGACACAGCATCTCCAGCCGCCGCGAGGATGCCCGCAAGTTCATCCGCCGAGAAACCAAGCGCCGCGAGGTCAATTTCCGCCGCCTGGACGCTCGCCAGCGCATCGCGCAACAGCGTCTGGTCCCATGTGGCGTTCTCTGCGATGCGATTATCAGCAAGCCGCAGCGCTTCCTTTTGCGC